>DASPGH010000057.1:0-2231 GCA_035620735.1 Acidimicrobiia bacterium
AGATCTCGGCGAGATTGGGGGCGTAGTGGGCGAGGAAGACGCCCCTGAAGAACCCGATGCTCTCCGAGACGAACCGACGTAGGTCCACTCCCGAGGCGGCGAGCTCGGCGACCAACTCGAGGGCCGAACGGGCGTCGTTGGCGGCAATGGCATGGGCGACACGCGAGTACGCCTCGGAGTCGGCCATCCCCAGGGCCCGTCTGACTCCGGGTACGTCCGCCGTCCCCGCCCCGAGGGCTGCCACCTGCTCGAGGAGCGAGAGAGAGTCGCGCACCGAACCGCCGGCGTGCCGGCCGATCGCTATGAGGGCAGCCGGGTCGGTCTTGTAGCCCTCGCGGTCGGCGATCGTCGAGAGATAGCCGGCAAGCTCCTCGATCGGAACGGGGTGGAAGTCGAATCGCTGGGTCCGACTCCTGATGGTGTCGAGGAGCTTGTACGGCTCAGTCGTGGCCAGAACGAAGTGGACGTGCTCCGGGGGCTCCTCCAGTGTCTTCAGGAGAGCGTTGCCGGCGGCCTTGGACAACATGTGGGCCTCGTCGAGGACGAACACCCGCTTCGACGTGGCAGCCGAGGCAACGGTCGTCACGCTGAGCTTGATGTCTCGAATGTCGTCCACGGAGTTGTGGGACGCGGCGTCGAGCTCCATCACGTCGAGACTGTTGCCCTCGGTTATGGACTGACAGCTCAGGCACTCGTTGCAGGGTGAACCATCACTGCCCCGGTTCTGACAGTTGAGGGCCTTGGCCAGGATGCGGGCTGTGGTCGTCTTCCCGGTTCCACGGGGACCGGTGAAGAGATAAGCGTGGGCCACGCGACCATCGGCGACCTCTCGGGACAGGGTGGTGGTGACGTGACCCTGACCGATCACGTCGTCGAAGGTCTGCGGGCGGTACTTTCTATAGAGAGCCTGGTACTGCAAGACGACCCCACCGTACAGCCAGCCGGTGACCGATTCATCCGGTCTCGCACCCATCAGAGGTTTATTTACCCCGCCTTCGCGTCGATACTTCGGTCAGTGACTCAGTCAATCGCCGACCAACCCCTCGTCGACGACGTCCCCACGCAGCACGCGGTGTGGGCTCGCGGGCTGGTCAGACGTTTCGGAAAGACCGCAGCTGTGGACGGTGTCGACCTGAGCATCGCCCCTGGTGAGTTCTACGGCCTTCTCGGTCAGAACGGTGCGGGAAAGACCACCACGATCAAATGCATCGTCGGTCTGCTTCGCCCGTCGCAAGGAACCGTGGGGATCGGCGAGTTCGACACATGGCGGTCACCTACCGAGGTGAAGGCCCGGATCGGAGTCCTCCCCGAAGAGTTCAACCTCTACGAGCGGCTCACCGGAGCCGAGCTCCTCGACTTCACGGCTGCGATGCATGGGCTGGAGCGCAAGGAGGCACTGAGTCGAAGAAACGAACTGCTCGAGATGCTCGACCTCTCCAACGCCGGCGGCAAGCTCATCGGCGACTACTCGCGCGGCATGCGAAAGAAGGTGGCGTTGGGTGCCGCCATCATCCATCGGCCGCCGGTGCTCTTCCTCGATGAGCCCTTCGAGGGGGTCGACGCCGTCTCGGCGAGACTCATCAGAAACCTCCTCCAACAGGCGGCGGCAGGCGGAACGACCATCGTCTTCTCCTCCCACGAGATGCACCTCGTAGAGAAACTGTGCACCCGCATCGGGATCATGGTGGACGGCCGTCTGACGATCGAGGAGACCCCACAAGGACTGTGCCGGGTGACCGGCAAAGACACCGTCGAGGACGCGTTCATCGCCGCAGTCGGCGGGGAGAACGTTGACCAGCTGTCGTGGTACGAGAACTCGTCGGACTGAAAGCCAGACTGACCTGGAACGGCGTCAAGCACGACGTCCAGCGTCGATTTGGGTTCCCCATCGCCACGATCCTGCTCGGATGGGCCGGTTGGTTCCTGGCCACGCGACTCGTCGCCACGGCCGAAGGCCTCACTGGCGAAGCACTCGTCAACTTCATGCTCTGGGCATCGCTCCTGTTCTTCGCGGGGTGGGTCACCCTCCCGGTGATCATCTTCCCGCTGGACGAGAACCTGGACCCGCAGCAGCTGGCCAGCCTTCCAATCAGCCACGGTCAGATCGTCACGGGTCTGGCGGTGGCGAGCTTCGTGGCCCCAGCGACGATCGTCCCCATAATCGTCCTCGGGGCCAACTCCGCCGTTCTGAGCGCGGGATGGTGGATGATCCTCCCGGCGTCGTTGGTGTA
>DASPGH010000058.1:0-16585 GCA_035620735.1 Acidimicrobiia bacterium
CAAGAGGCTCGGTGCCGACACCATCGTCGACGTCGAGCGCACCGACGTCGCCCAGGAGCTCGCCGACGCCCTGGGACGACGGCCCGACGTGGTAATCGATGTCACCTCGGACGACCCGGAGGCGGTCTTCACCGCCCTCGACCTGGTGCGCAGTGGTGGTCGGGTGATTCTCGCCTCCACAAAAGGAAATCGGGCGTTTCACTTTCTCTCCGACGTCATCGTCGCCAAGCAGCTCACTTTGCGCGGCGCGGTGGGAGCCACCACGGTCGGCTACCAGTGGGCGACCAATCAGCTCGAGACCGACCCCCGAATCGACGATCTCGTCTCTCACCAATTCCCGTTGTCCGAGACACCTCGCGCTCTCCAGGCCGCGGCGGGACTGCTGGGCCGCGAAGAGCTCATCTCCGTAGCAGTCACGTTCTAGACCGTGGAAGACGCCGGGAGACCCGGCCGCCTGGCCACTGCCTCCTGGGTCATATACGACCTGGCCAACACGATCTTCGCCCTCGGCGTCGTCGGACTCTACTTCTCCGACTGGCTCGTCTCCGAGAATCATCCGGACAGCTATCTCGCGCTGGTGCAAGCTGCCGCGGCCGCAGTCGTGATCTTCCTTGCGCCATGGGCCGGTGCCCGCAGCGACGTGCTCGGCAGACGGGTCCCGACGCTGGTGGCCACGACTCTGATCGCGGTGGCCGCGACCGCAGTGCTCGCCACCGGGCCTGTGTGGCTGACGCTGTTCATGCTCTGGTCGGCGGTCGTCGCCGTGAATACAGGCTCGGTGGTCTACGACGCCCTCCTGGTAGACGTCAGCACCGAGCGAACCCGGGGCAAGATCTCCGGTTACGGAGTTGGCGTCGGATATCTGGGCTCGTTCATCGGGCTCGGCCTCGGCTTTCTCGCCCTGGACGTCCTCGACTGGGGATACCCAGGAGCCTTCCGGTTGATTGCAGGAGCATTCCTCGTTTTCGCTCTGCCCGCGTTCTTCTTCGTGCACGAGCGTCCGGGAGTCGCCGACGCCGAACTGCCGACCATGGGTGATCTGGTGATGCGTCTCGCCCGTTCCTGGAGAGCGGCGGGCGACTACGACGGCGTCGTCCGATTCCTGGTTGGCAGGTTCTTCTACACCGATGCGATCAACACGCTCATTGGAGGATTCTTGGCCATCTTCGTCATCGACGAGTTGGGGCTCGACCGCAGCTTCTTCATGGTGCTGCTCGGTGTCGCCATCACCGCAGCCGTGATCGGCGGTCTCGGGTCGGGCCGTTTCATCGAGACCCACGGACCGCTACGTGTGCTCCGGTTCGTTCTAGTGATGTGGATGGTGGCGATCGCCTCCGGCATCGTCGCCGCCGTCACCGGCTTCACCGACATCGCCTGGGTCATCGGCCCGGTCGGCGGATTGGCACTCGGAGCCACCTGGTCGGCCGACCGGGTGGTCATGATCCGGGTGTCACCACCAAGAAGACTCGGAGAGTTCTACGGGCTCTACGCCACTGTCGGGCGCTTCGCCACGATCCTGGGGCCGCTGGTTTGGGCGGTGATCGTGGACGTGCTCGACCTGCCTCGAACCGCCGCCATGGGAGCGTTGATCGCGTTCATCGCCATCGGATGGTCGATTCTCCGCAGGGTCGACGACTCGCTGCGGCAATGGCCGGCAGATGACCAGCTGATGCCGAGGCCAATACCCGGCTAGCGGGCGGTCGCTAGTGAAAGCCGGGGCGCCCACCTGACATCAGGTGCTGCTCGACGGCGTAGGGAATGGGAAGATCGCGCACCTCGTCGGGGCCACGCACCAACCTCCGGCCGATCTCGGCGAACCAGGTGTCGTTGGCGAAAGCCCAAGGCCAGGCTCGAATGCCGACCCTCGCCCCCACGATCGCCCCGACCACTGCTCCGAGACGACTGCCACCGAGCCGGGCAGCCTGCTCGATTGGGACGTGGTGTCGGTGCGCCACGGGCGCGGCGAGAAGTGTCCCGGCCAGGATCATCTGCATCGGATCGTCACGTTGCCCGCCAACGAGCTCGAGTGCCTCATCCCCGGATACGACGCCGACGGCAGACACCAGCCCCGCGACCTGAGTTGGAATTGTCGAGATGCGATCCGCCCGATCGAGGTCGCCGAGGAGGTCGCTTGCTCTCGCCATGGACTCCGACACTCCAGCGATGAGATCCATGCCGGACTGGGCGAAACAGGAGGCGGCCACCGCGGCCGCAGCGGCCACCCCGGATGCCACCGTGGATGCGTCCCGATGGAACAGCCTGCCCAGTCTCACGGCCTCGGCGACGAGACGATCCGGCTCGCGTCTGAAGGCGACCCCGAGGACAACGGCTCGTGCTGCAGCGTCGAGCGAGCGCTCTTCACCAGGCACGGGCGCCCCGCCGTGGGCTCGATCGAGCCACATCCGCAGCTCGTGACTCTCGGCTCGGAGAACGGGCTCCTCCTGGTTGGCCCCGTCCATCTCGAGGAGGGACGAAACGACACGGTCGAGGTCGAGTGACCGGTTTGCTATGAGCTCGTAGGCGACCACAGTGGCCTGTTCGGTCGTCGCCGAGTAGCCCAGCTCCCAGACGCCCCCTGCCGTGTCGCCGGCGGCGAGACCGAGCATGAACCCATCACCCTCGCCGGCAACGACCGTGTAGAGGGCCTCCGACGACGGCTTGGTTGGCTTGTCGACGAGCTCGGGCATGGGGGCTAGTCAGGACGGGTGGCGATTAGTTCAGCGTACCCCGGTAGCGTCCGATCGCAATGGAACGTGTCGTCGTCATCGCCAACCCCGTTGCCTCCCAATTCACCGGGGGCTCCCATCGGGATGTCATGGCCGCGTTGGCCAAGACACACGAGGTGGAGGCGCTGTGGCCGGGGTCTGCATCCGAAGCCAGCGAGCAAGCTCGGATGGCGGTGGCCGACGGAGCCGCGGTCGTGGTGGCGATGGGTGGCGACGGGATGGTGCACCATGTGGCCCAGGCATTGGTCGGCACCGACAGCGCACTGGGAATCATCCCGGCCGGCACCACCAATGTCGTCGCCCGACTGCTGCACATCCCCTCCCGCCACTCCCGAGCAGTGCGTTTGATAGCCAGGGCAGAAGAGCCCAGGTCGTTCGGAACGGTTCGGATGAACTTGCAGCGAGGAGACACCGAGACGGTGCATCACGCGGTCTTTGCATGCGGTTTCGGGCTGGACGCCAGGGTCGTCCAGGTCGCCGACGCCGATCCATATCGCAAATACCGCTTCGGGTCGCTCCACTACGCCCGCTCCGCTCTCGGAGTCGGCTTCAGAGACTTCCCCTCGGTGAAACCACACATCGTCTTCACGTCGGACGGACACGAGGCCAGAGGCACCAGCGCACTGATTCAATTCCGCTCGGTGTACACCTACTTCGGGAAGATCGCACTCCGTTTCGGCGACGAGAAGCCGGAGCCGATGTCTGCTTTGATCCTCGAGCGACTCAGACGTCGCCACATTCCCCGGATCTTCTTCGACGCCCTGACCCACCGCGACCTCGATGCCATCGCCGGGTTCCAGGTGTGGAAGGACATCAAGACCTTCGACCTCGTTGCCGACCCCCCGGTGGCGGCCCAAGCCGACGGTGAGAATCTGGGAATGGTGGATGGTGCCAAGCTGACCTGGGAAGGCGACAGCCTCAAAGTGCTGGCGGGCAACTAGACCGGCAACATGGCGTCTACTCGTCCGTCGGGGCGATGATCTTCTGGTTGATGGTCACCTGCGGGAACGGGATACTTATCCCTTCGGCGTCGAAGCGCTTCTTGATTCGTCGCAACGCTTCGCGACGAATGGCCCACCGCTCGTCGGCGACGGTTGTCAAACGTCCGCGCAGCACCACCGAGGAGTCACCCAACTCGTTGACGCCGAGAATCTCGGGCTCTCCTTCGATGATGTCGCGGTATGCGGGATCGGCAGCCAATGTCTCCAGCTCATCACGCATGACTTCGAGGGCGTGATCGAGATCGGTCTCGTAGGCAACACCGATGTCGAGCACGGGCTGGGCGTACTTCGAGGTGAAGTTGGAGACCACTGCCATCTGGCCGTTTGGCACGAAGTGGACGTTCCCCTCGACGTCGCGGAGCACCGTCACTCTCAGCTGGATGTCCTCGACGGTCCCTGTCGTGGCCGTTCCGTTGATGCCGGCGATCGTGATGACATCACCGACATGGAACTGGTCCTCCATGAGGATGAAGAAGCCGGAGAGGAAGTCCTTGACCACGTCCTGAGCCCCAAAGCCGATTGCGGCGGCCAGGACGGTTCCCAGGCCCAGGAAGGGGGCGATGCTCCAACCCCAGGCGAGGAAGATGAAGAGGATGGCCAGGAATACGAGGACGAGAAGGATGACGCGACGCAGGACCAGCCACAACGTGTCGGCCCGGGCCCCGGTCTCCTGACCCTTCTTGTGCATCCGCGTCAGATACCGCGATCCGGCCATCTTCGCCGCCCAATAGAGAACCGCGAAGATCACGATGATTATCAGGCTCGATACGAGCGGGTTGTCGGCGGAGAGGTCGTTCAGCTCCTGAGCGAGGAAGGACATCGACCGATGAGGTTAACGAGCCAGCTCTCTACCCAAACTCTCGACATCGACGGCGAGGTCCGCAATCGAGGCCAACGCCACCGCGCGTTTGGCCAGGATCGAGCGCGCCGGGCGTATGACCGACTCGTTCAGTTTTGTGCGGGCGCTTTCATTGTCGAAGCTTCGGCGCCGGACGAGAAACCAACGGCGGTTGCCCCTATCGGATCGGAGCTCTGAGTCGATCCGGGCCAGGTGAGCCGGCACGTCGGCTGCAAGACGGGCAATGTGATGGCGGGTCGGGCCGTCGACCTCGGCGGAGATCGCGTCGAGGAATTCGGTGAGTCTCGAGGTGGCGCCGATCCGATCCTCTGATCCGAGCCTCTCTACCGCTTCACTCACCGCGGCGACCGCCCTCGAGTCGAATTCGAGCGACTGGCCCGCCCCAGCCGCCAACGCCCGTGTCGCAGTGGCCAGGTCGGCCACGAGCTTCGTCGCAACCAGGTCACGACCATTGCCCAGCGTCTTCAGACGATCGACCAATTGGTCAACTCCGATCGGAGGCCCCGCCGGAGGAGAGGCTGAAATCGGCAGTATCAGCTCCTTCGCCATCCCATCGGCCTCGAGGGCCGAGCCGAGGTCGGTGAGCACGACTCCGAGTTCGTCGGAGGAGAGCCGATCCACCTGGTTGAGGACGACCAGGAATCGACTGGCGTGATCGGAGAGAGGGGCGAGGTAGTCGTGGTGGAGTCGGGCGTCACGGTACTTCTCCGGATCGGTGACCCACACCACGGCGTCGACGAGTGGAAGAAGTTGATCGACGCGCTGACGATGGGCGATCTCCACACTGTCGGTGTCGGGTAGGTCGATCAGACATAGAGGTAGGTCTTCGTGTGTGTGTCGCTCGTGTACACCAATGTGATCGAGAAACCCATCGAAACGAGAACCCGCGCTCACCGGCACAGATGCCGCCGGTTGGCTGGTGGTGGGGCGGACGCCCCCTACGTCGACGAGTTCCTCGCCGACGAGGGCGTTGAACAGCGATGACTTGCCCGAACCGGTGCCTCCGGCGAGGGCCACGACGAGAACCTCCTCGGGGTAGGACAGCCTCACCCTGAGCGTCCTCACCAGGTCGATGATCGGCTCGAGCGCCTCGTCGGACATCACGCCGGAGGAGGAAGCCACGGCGAGCTCCGCCTTCTCGACCAGACCTATCAGCCGCTCACGCATCGACCAGAGCGAGGGTCGAAGTCACGGTGGCGAGGGCCGCTCTCAACTCCGTGACATCGACAACGACGCTTTGCAGCTCCAGCAGCTCGGTTACCCGGGCAGCCGTCTGCTCGTAGATGACCTCGATACGGCCGGTCAGCTCACGACGTGCCCGATCGATCACGTCGTGGGCACGATCATCGAACAGGAGCCGCGCTGATAGCGTGTCCGAGGGGTCGGTCGCCGACGACACCAGCACCGACTCGGCGAGCCCGGTGCGCCGCCCACCAGTCTCCTCACGGGCGATTCGCCTCACGAAGTCGATCCAGCCCTCCAGGGCAAGTGTGGCCACAGGGGCCAAACCGGCAAGAATTCGACCCGGCTCGGGCAGGGCCACTGAATCTGACACGTCAACCAGCCAGATCCGCAGATCGCGCGTCAGACGCGCCTCGATCGAAACGACCACTCGATCGACTTCCTCTTTGGTGAGAAGACCCCGCCGCGCTCGACGCGCCCATCGTTTGGCCTCCCGAGGACTGTCCCCCGCCGGCTGCGTTACCAAGCCATCTGCAACTCCGGCGAGGTCGAGCGCGCCGACGCGCGCGGACAGGGCAGCGACCTTCTCCGCGTGAAGGGAGCGACGAGAGACGGCCTCATCGCGCAACTCTCCCATTAGGGCACCGATCTGTTGGACCGTGACGCGAAGCACCCGATCGAAGACACGCTCGGTCGTCGCGGCGCGGTCGGCGGTGAGCAGAAGGAGCTGGTGTCGAAGGGGCCTCACTGCAGCTGGCGGAAGCACCGGATCGACTATTCGGTACTCGGAGACTGTGACAACCTCGTCGGGCAGACCGGCTTGACGAAGCCGAGCCTGGAAATCGACGAGGGCACCTCTTGTGGCCGACCCAACCCTGTTGAGGACGTGGATCACATCGGCCCCACGGGATTCGGCACGTCTCAGGACCTGCCAGGGAGTTGCATCCGCATAGCGGAGCGCCGACGTCACGAACACAACCACATCCGCACTGTCTACGAGGGCCTCCGCGATTTCGCGATGCTCGGTCGATGTCGAGTCGATATCCGGAGTGTCGACGAGGATCATGGTCTCCAGAACGGGTGCCGTCCCCGCCACGACCTGACAGGGGATTCCTGCAATGGTGCCGAGCCCGGGTGCCCGGCTCTCATGAGCCAGGACCACCGGGCCGGTGGTGGTCGGACGAAGCGGCCCCGCGGCCGACAAGACGTGACCGGTCAACGAGTTGATCAACGTCGACTTGCCGGATCCAGTCGGGCCGGCGAAGGCGACGGTCAGCGGTGTCTCGGGATCACGGGTCCGCGGTATCAGATAATCGCGGATGGTGCGGCTGAGACGCACGCGCTCGGCCCGCGGATACGTGAGTTCGGGTGCAAGATCGAGATCCTCGATTGCGCCCGCCAATCGATCGAGGTCGTCGCCGAGTCGGGTCAAGTCTCTCAGTGCGGCCACTGGGGCGATTGTGGCACGACCGGGATGCGATCCGGTGTCACGGACTCAGACCTTCCAACCGCCGTCGGATGACGCCGGAAGACGTTGATCGCAGGCGAGGGCTTATCCTTCGACACCGAGGACCCTCCCACCATAACCATGCCCTCATCCCGAGCCGAGATATCAGACGTAGCCGTGTCCCCCGACCATTTCATCGGTGGCAAGCGAGTCTCGTCGCAGTCCACGTTCGAGGTCAGGTCGCCTCTGGACTGGGATTGGAAACTCGCCGACGTCGCCCGGGGCGACTCCCTCACCGCCGACAAGGCCGTAACAGCGGCAGTCGATGCCTTCCCCGCCTGGGGCGCCCTCGAGCCACAAGACAGGGCCGCCCACCTCCACCGGCTCGCCGACCTCATCGATGCCAACATGGAGGACCTGGCGACGATCGAGTGCATCGACATGGCGATGCTGCTGGAAAGCCTGCAGGCGAGGGTCATCCACCGTGGCGCAGAGAACTTCCGCAACTACGCCGATCTCGCCTCCGGATACCGGGGACGGACGTGGTCCTCGAAGGGGACCGACAATTTCGTGCAGCGTATGCCCGCCGGTCCTGCAGTGATCATCACCCCCTGGAACGCCCCATGGCTGTTGTCGACATGGAAGATCGCGCCGGCGCTGGCCGCCGGGAACACGGTGATCCTCAAACCCGCCGAGTGGGCCCCCTTGTCTGCGTCGCTGCTGGCCGACCTGGCCCAGGAGGCAGGACTGCCACCCGGCGTGCTCAACATCGTCCAGGGCATCGGCGAAGAGGTTGGCGCCGCATTGGTTCGGGACCGTCGCGTGCGGCGGATCTCATTCACTGGCTCTCCTGAGACGGGGCGCCACATCGGTGTCGCGGCCGCCCGCAACCTCGTCCCCTTCACGGCGGAACTGGGTGGGAAAGGCCCCCTGATGGTGTTCGCCGACTCCGACCTCGACGCCGCGGCCAAGAAGGCTGCCGGTCAGTACGACGACTCCGGCCAGGTGTGTCTCGCCGGGACCCGCCTCCTCGTCGAGGAATCGGTCGCCAACGAGTTCATGGACCTCTTCAACGCTTACACCGACAAGCACGTTCTGGGAGACAGCCGCAATCCCACCACGACGATCTCACCGATGATCCACCCCGATCATCTGGCCAGAGTCGAGGGGTTCGTGACCCGGGCACGGGAGAACGGCGACCGCATCGTGCGGGGTGGCGATCGTTGGAAGGATGATGGCCTCTGGTACGAGCCGACGCTCATAGAGCCCAAGGACAACTACTCCGAAGTGGTGCAACGGGAGATATTCGGCCCGGTTCTCACCTTCCAGACTTTCGGGAGCGAAGAAGAAGCGATCGCATTGGCCAACTCGACCGAGTACGGGCTCTCGGGGATCGTCTACACGGGTTCGGAGGAACGAGCCCATCGGGTGGGCTCGGCGGTGCGGGCCGGGACTGTCTGGGTGAACACGTTCCTGGTGCGTGACCTGACAGCCCCATTCGGTGGCTGTCGCATCTCCGGAATCGGTCGTGAGGGCGGCGATTACGCACTCGACTTCCACTCCGAGCTGAAGACGCTGCAGATCTCTCAGGGCAGCGTGGACTGACCCGGGTCAGCCTCGTCGCATCGGATGGGCGTAAGCCTCTCCCATCTCGGGCATGTCATCCG
Organism: Acidimicrobiia bacterium; assembly: GCA_035620735.1. Classification (GTDB taxonomy): domain Bacteria; phylum Actinomycetota; class Acidimicrobiia; order Spongiisociales; family ZC4RG35; genus JANQRA01. The sequence continues at coordinate 8,883 of DASPGH010000058.1, forward strand.
CCATCGGCACCGCCACCAACCAGCGCGCCATCGGGACCGCCGTCACCCCGTGCAAGACGATAGAGAGAAGCACCGCGATCGTCAGGGTATCCAGGACCATCTGGTCGAGCGTTCCCAGCTCCTCTATCGCCACGAGAACGAAGACCACTGTTGCCAGACCCCGGGGCCCGAACCAACCGAGGAAGACGATCGTGCGTCGACGCAGGTTCTGACCCAGCAACGAGAGCCATATCGCCACCGGTCGAAGCACGAACAACGACAGCAGAGCCATGATGATCGCCTTCATCGGAACGCCCTCTCTGATGACGTCGACCACGGTGCCCGCCCCGATGACGAAGAAGGCGACGAGGACGAGCGAGTGACCCTCGATCTCGGCGAAGTCGTACAGATTCTGCGGTCGGGGCCTTATCAAATGGCCCATCAGACCGCCGGCGATGAACGTGGCGACGAAACCCGACCCTCCGAGCAGCTGCACCGCTCCAAACCCCGCCACGGCCAGAGCCAGGGCGGCCATCTTCTGGTGGAGGGGGTTCATCCATCCCAAGGCGGTCCCCTTGCCGATGATCTTCGCTCCAGCCCAGCCGAGCACGATCCCTCCTGCGATCCCGATGCCGAGTTGGCGCACCACGAGCACTACCGCCGCGCCTCCACCCATGACGCCTTCCTCGGAACCGACAAGGCCCACGGCAATCAAGAGGAGTGGCACGGCCAACCCGTCGTTGAGACCTGACTCGACGTTGATGGCCTGTCTGACCCGGGCCGGGACAAGATCCGATTCGAGGACCGGCTCGGCCAATGCTGCGTCGGTGGGAGCGAGAACCACACCCAACAACAGCGCTAACCCGAACCCCAACCCGAGGTACCAGCCGGCAACTGTGGCGCCGAGTACGACCACCAGCGGCAGCCCGATCAGCAGCATCCGCAGGGGCCACGAGTAGCCGTCCCGCAAATGACCGAGGTCGATTCGGGAGGCGTCGCTGAACAGCACCAGGGCCAAGGTGACCTCGAGGACTGTGAGGATGATCGGGCTCTCCATCGAGATCGAGTCGACAAACGTGTAGCCGAGGATGGCCCCGAGTAACGTGGCGAGCATCGGCTCGGATATCCAGAGTCGCTCCAAGACTCCGGATAGCGAGGCAACGACCAGGAGCGCACCGGCGCCGACGACGAGGACGGCGTCAGCGCTCATCGCGCATGGTCGTACCACCCTTCCAGGAGACTCCTACACGGTGGTAGAAGCCTGCGATGATCTCCTTTGGCTCGAGTAGCGACGCCAGCTCTTCGGTTGGTGTGTCGAACAGACTGAGGTCGGCATCGGCGCTCCAGACATCGGCGATCTCGCCGTCATAGCCGCGCATGGTCACCAGCTCGTTCATCGATGCAGTCCCGTCCGACTCGATCGCGGGCCAGAACCGGTTGTGAAGCATGGGATGGGCGTTGACGAATCCGGGTGAGTCGACGGGTTCAGTCAGCTCGATCAGAGCGTTGGCCACTCGATAGCCGTTGGCGCTGAGGGTGGCACCGAGTCTGGCTCCTGGTTGCAGGCGAGGCCCCGCCTTGCCGACGGTGACAGGTCGAGTCATCCAGATGTCGCCCAACTTCTTGGGGTAGCCCTGGTGGTACCCCCGCACCATGGCGAAGTCTTTGTCCACCCAGATGAAAGGGCTCCTGCTCCACGTCTTCTCATCCCATTGGCACCGGATCACGGCAAAGGCTTCCTTGTACTGAGCGCGGACGGGGTCGAGGATCTCGGTGAAGTCGTCACCGCAGCTCTGCCAGTCGGCCCAGATCAGGGCCACGGCTCCGGGATCCTCGGCGGCGAGGGTGGCCCCGTTGGGGAGGAGCTGGGAAACCATTTCGGGGTCGGTGCGGTATTCGACCGTGATCATCTCACCCGAGTAGTGCCAGGGCGGGGGCGGCAGCAGGGAGGATCGGCCGCTCGGGGTCTGCGGAAAGAGAAAGGCTCCCATCAATGGAACGGGAGGTATTCGGACATCTCCCAATCGGTGGTGGCAGCTGAAAAGCGCGCCCATTCGGCCCGTTTGACGGTGACGAAGCCCTCGACATAGGCAGGGCTGAACGCCTCGACGAAGTCTGTGTCGGATTCCAGCGCACCGAGCGCTGCATCCAGTGACGAAGGCACGATCACATCGGTCGATGCGTTCTCGAGACAGTCGAGAGTCTCGACAGGGGGGAGCTCGTATCCCTTCTCGTAACCGAGCCGGGCCGCGGTGAGGACCGCGGCAACCGCCTGATGAGGGTTCACCGAACCGTCGCCGGTTCGGTGCTCGAGTCGGGTCCCGGCTCCCCGAGCCGGTGGCACACGCACTGTGACACCTCTGTGGTCGTAACCCCAGTTGGCCCAGTAACCGGTCAACGATGCCGGACGCAGCCGCTTGTAGGAGTTGACCGTGGGTGCGAGAAGAGCAGCCATGCCAACGTGGTGATGGAGCATGCCGGCGATTACCGAACGGGCAGTGTCGCTGAGACCGTCCTCTGCCGATTCGTCGGAGAGGACGTTGACCCCATTCTCGTCGGTGAATGACAGGTTCACGTGGGTTCCAGACCCGCCTCGGTCGCTGATCGGCTTGCCCATGAACGTGAGCATCATCCCGTTCCGGGCGGCGACCTCGCGTGCCATGACCCGGAACAGGAAGGCGTCGTCGGCGGCGGCGAGGGCGTTCTTGTACGCCAGAGTCAGCTCGAACTGGCCGTTGTCGTACTCGCTGTTGACCGACTCCAGCGGGATCCCTGCCTTCGCGGCCGTTGCCATGATCTCATCGATGGTTCCGCTCGGGTCGACGGCGGCACCGGTTCCGTACACATAGTGACCGGGCGTACCGATCGGACGCCAGCCGCGATCACCGTCCGGCTCGAACAGGTATGCCTCCAGTTCGATGCCGACCATTGGCTCGAGCCCGTGGCCGCGCCACATGTCGATGGCGTCTTTGAGCACGTTCCTCGGGGTGAGCGGAACGGGGCGACCACCCCTTGTTATGTCAGGAACCACAACGGCGGTGTCGGGTTGCCAACCAGGGCGGATGTCATCGGTGGCGTATGTGGCATCACAATCGGGCAAGCCCTTGGTCATCAACCCGTACTGGTGGTCGTACATCTCACGGTCGTAGCCGAGCGTGAACAGCGATATGCAATGTGCGGTTCCCGAATCAGCTTTCTCTGGGGTCAGGTACTTACCCCGGGCAAGTCCGAGATGATCAGGCCAAAGGAGCCTGAGTCGGTCGAATTCGATTGACACGGGGTGTGATCGTAGAGGGAGATCACGCTCCCCGTGGTGCCACGCTTTGCCTGCAGCGGTATTACCTTGTCGATCGATGGCCCATCCACTGGAGCCGGATCGCGAGCTCAGGACACAACTCGCTGAAGAGGTCCTCGCCTACCTGAACGATTGGTTCGACGCCGCTTCCTCCATGGAGGCGTCCGGCACGTCCCTGGACTCGGAGGCTCTCCAGTCCTTCCGCGACCCTCCGGCGGAGCATGGACGTGAGCTCAAGGAGGTCCTCGAAGTCCTCGACCACGCCGGGGTCGATGGCATATATCACCCCTCGGGCGGGCATCTGTCGTACATCCCCAACGCCGGGCTGTACACGGCGGCCCTGGCCGATTTCCTGGCGACCGGTCTCAACCGTTATACGGGCGTGGCCACCGCGGCGCCGGGCTTCGTCGCCATCGAGCACGGTGTGGTCGACTGGCTCTGCTCGATCTTCGATATCGGTGATGAGGCCTCCGGCCTCCTCCTTTCCGGGGGATCGATGGCCAACTTCACAGGGATCGTCACCGCCCGCACCGCCGTGCTCGGCGACCACTTCGACACCGGGGTGATGTACGTCACACCGCACACCCACCATTCGGCGGCGAAGGCGGCCCGTCTTGCCGGCTTCCGCAGCGATCAGGTGGTGACGGTCGAAGTCGACGACGACCTGCGGATGTCGGTCGACGACCTGACACGACGGGTAGCCGAGGACCGTGCGTCCGGGCGAAAGCCGTTCTTGGTGGTGGCGTCCGCAGGCACCACCGATACGGGCACGGTGGATCCACTACCCGACATCGCCGATGTGGCCGCCTCGCAGCAGGTGTGGCTCCATGTCGACGCCGCCTATGGCGGGTTCTACCAACTGACCGAGCGAGGCCGGGAGACCTTGCGGGGCATCGAGAGAGCAGACACCATCGCGCTGGACCCCCACAAAGGTCTTTCCATCCCGTTTGGGGTGGGTGCCCTCATCGCCAGGGAGGAATCACATCTCGTGGATGCCCACCTCGGCCGTGGCGCATACCTGAAGGACGAGGACAGCCACGAGGGAATCCGCGACATCGCCTCCCTCGGCCCCGAGCTGAGCCGGCCATTCCGGGCTCTCTCGGTGTGGCTGCCCCTGCAGCTGCACGGCGTCGCCCCGTTCCGGGACGCGTTGGACACGACCCTCGATGTTGCGCAGCATGGTTATGACCGGGTCCGGCAGGTGCCGGGAGTCGATGCTCGGTGGAAGCCGGACCTTTCGATCGTGGCCTTTGGATTCGATGACGATGAGGCGGGCAGACGAGCCTGGGAGGCCGTGAACGCCGACCGACGGGTGCACCTCAGCCCAACCATCATCAATGGCCGGTTCATCCTCCGGTTCGCGGTGCTGAACCGTCGCACGACCGTCGCCCATCTCGACCACGCCATCGACATCATCGAGACGACCCTGGCGGGGTGACCAACAGGGCACGCCATGGGTGCCCCGGGGAGAGGTGCGAGTCGAGAAAGAGATGCTCCTCGGTGGTCAGACCCGAAGCGACCACGCGGGCGTCTTGGTCGTCCTTTGGACGTGGGTTCTTGCTCTTGAACAGCAACTGCAGATCCGGAGCGAGATAGGGGATCCCCTCTTCTGTGGTCAGAATCGCCCGATCCCAGGGGCGCCGGACAGACTCGTCTCTTCGGTAGGCCCAGTGATGCGCCGTGCCGCTCCCCACCGCAAGATCGAAAGCCCAGTGCTCCTCACCTACCTGATGTGCCCAGACGTTGTTCTCGTTGAGTTCGGCGCGCAGGGGCTCGCCACGCCAGGGACGTAAATGACCTGCCGTGGCCACCCACAGCTTCCATTCCCCGAGATACTCGTGCGCCAGGGGCGCATCTGTGCGAACCAACCCCACGTCTGCGTCGGCATGGACTCGCCACCGCGTCCCGATGTGGAGCTCCAGAGCCAGGCCGCCGGCGACCCACCACCGGAAGGGCGCCCGTGAGAACACATGGGCGAGTTCATGGACGGATAGTGGATCCCAGGATCCGTGATCCGGGTGGTCAGCAGCCACGATCAAGAGAGCCTTCCGGCATCCGTCCAAATATCCTGGCCATTGTGATCAGCCCGGGAGCGGATGGGGTCTACATCGATGTGCACGTTCGACCCCGCGCCCGCAGGACAGGGGTGAGGGGCGTCCACAATCAGCGTCTGAAGATCGCGGTCAGCGAGCCACCAGAAAACGGAAGGGCCAACTCGGCGACTGTTGAGGCCATTGCAGCCCTGCTCGGAGTGAGACCCGGTGACGTTTCGCTCGTGTCGGGGACACGATCCAGGGAGAAACGGGTTTTCGTGTCCGGATTGGACGTCGAAGGGGCGACCAGAATGGTCATGGCCGCTGTTCGAGCAGCCGAGTGACAAGTCACGCCCCGGTGTGCAACCCCTCCTACTCTCACCTGATGGTCTCCAACGAAGACTCCAAAATGGGTCGGGACAGAGTCGGCCTCAGTTGGCTGATCACCGGCATCTTCACCATTGCGGGGATGATGGGGTTGTGGTGGGCACAGATCCAACAGGAGTCGATTCAGCAACAGGCTGCTGCCACCATCGAACAGCCGACCACCCTCTGGTTGCTCTGGTCGATCACCCTGATTGCAGTTGGAATCTGTTTCGGACTCGCCGTGGCGTCGGGCTCTGGATGGCGTAAACGCATCCCCGCCCTATCGCTTCTCTGGGTGGCCGTGCCGTTGGCCATTGTGCTCGCCTTCCATTTGTGGATCGGACAGGTCGTGAGCTTCCCGATGTCATTCCTCAGAGTTCTGGTCGGAATCCAGATGCAGGTGGCATCGGCAGTCGCCGTCGGAGTCTTTGTCAGCGGATTGCTCGCTCCGCTGCTACCCACAGGGACAGACAAACCCGACCACGAATGACACTCCTGTGAGGATGGAGCCCAGAGGCTCCAGCTGATTTCGGCCTCGGCGGGAACAGCTCGCGTTCCCCGTTACGTTTTCTGATCGTGGTACTACCCGAAGGAACCCCGGAGCGAGAGCGGCCGCGACGTCAGAGTCGCCGGATCGTTTTCGCCATCGGGGGCCTCGCCCTCGCCATGGGGGCGATCGTGCTGGGCTCTCTCACCGCCCCTCCCCCGGAAGCGGCACCTGAGACCACAACGACCTCGACGACCGACAATCTCGACCAGCCGATCGACTTCGAGAACTTCACCGTCGCCGAGATCGAGAGGGGAACGCAGCTCGACTGGAGCCAAGCCCGTGTGGTGAGCGACGGATTCCCGCTGGCTCTGTTCGAACACGGAGGCTGGATCTACTTATTCGCCACCGAGGCACCGGCTTACGTCATCCCCGACCAAGGTGGCCTTCAAGCATGGCGATCGAGCGACGGAGTCTCGTGGGAACAGCTGGGCCATGTGATCGACGCCGACCACGTCGTGAACAACATCGAAGCGACGGAACAGGGATTGGTCGCCATCGAGGCCGGGATCGGCGGAGCCCTCACCCTGTGGCGCTCCAGCAACGGCATCGAATGGTCGAGCGAGGTGGTCGTCACCGGAGACGCCAATGCCAACACCACCCGCTACAGCCAGGCCATCGGAGGCAACGACCACCTCCTCGTCGTCACGGCGTCGAACAGCGTCGACATTCTCGGCCAGCTGGAGGGCAAGCTCGCCGACGTGCTGGGAGACGACGTCGACATGAACCGTCTTGGCTGGGGCCCTGAGTTCAACGGCGACGAGCTCTCGGTCTCCGTCTGGGGTCCATTGGGTTTCCCGATCGTCGAGGTCACCGGTGAGGAGCTGGGTCTCACCGACGAGGAGCAGAAAGCCCTCGAAGATTCCTGGTCCGGCTCCGAATCGGGTCTGGAATCCTGGGTGTCGGCAGAGCCCGGGCAGTGGCACCAAGGTGAGCTTCCGGAAGCTTCCTGGATCAACTCGATCACGGCCACCCCAGGTGGGAAGATCCTGGCCATAGGTTGGGACAACCAGAGCAACCGAGTCTGGTCCACGACCGATGGGTTCAACTGGGAGCAGACCAACTCGTTGGGGGAGCCCGACCAACTCGAAGTCTGGAACGGAATCCTCATCGGCGCGCGGCAATCTGGTGTGGTCGACATCGTGACCTCGGTCGATGGCGCCAGGTGGGAGAGCATCGGGCCAGGGGACTACTTGCCCTACCAGCTCGGGTGGAGCATCGGAGCCATGGCGAGCGGTCGGGGAGGCATAGCTGCCACCTTGCAAGGCTGGTCGAGCTCGACATTCGCTCAACCAGGCGAACCCGTCGTCCTCGACGACGGCGGGGCCACCCTCACCATCGACTATTCCACCGGCTCCTATCAGGTCGAGGCCGGGGAGATGTCCCGGATGTGGTCTATGAGCAGTTCGACCAAACCCGACGGCGTCAACGTGGATCTGGTCAACGGCGCCATGACGTTTCACGCCGAGACCGGTGAGGAGCT
>DASPGH010000059.1:0-5192 GCA_035620735.1 Acidimicrobiia bacterium
GTGGAGAGCGTGTCGAGATCGAAGTCCTCGCCCAGCTCGCCGATCGGGTAGTCCGACTTGGTGAGCATGTCGGTGACCATCCCGGTCAAACCCAGCTCCCGGCCGTCGTCGGGTGAGTAGATCCGGGTGACGCCGTACGCGGCGAGCTCCTCACCCTCGGAGGGGAGGATGGTCCCGCCCCCGCCACCGAAGAGACGGATGTGGGTGGCGTCCCGCTCCACCAGCAGATCGCGCATGTAGCGGTAGAACTCCATGTGCCCGCCCTGATAGGAGGTCACGGCGATGGCGTGGGCGCCCTCCTGGACGGCGGCCTCCACGATGTCGAGCCCGCTGCGGTTGTGCCCGAGATGGATCACCTCGGCGCCGTAGGACTGGAGGATCCGCCGGAAGATGTTGATCGAGGCGTCGTGCCCGTCGAACAGGGTCGTCGCCGTAACGAACCGGATCCGGTTCGCTGCTTGATATTCGGACATCGCTTCCTATAGATTACGAACGCGATATTTTGATGTCAAAGGAAATTGCCACCACGAGAGCCCTCGATCCCATCGCCGAGGCTCGTCGCCAGTGGGTCGCCCACGGTTGGGAGGACGCCGCACCCGGGATGGCAGCGGTGACGACCATCACCCGCGCCCAACAGATCCTGGAGGCGCGAGTCGAGGACGCCTTGACCCCCTATGGCCTGACTTTCGCCCGATTCGAGATTCTCCGTCTTCTCGGCTTCACACGATCCGGGCAACTCCCCATGGGCAAGATCTCCGATCGCCTCCAGATCCATCCGGCCAGTGTGACGAGCGCTGTGAAGCGTCTCGAGCGAGAAGGCCTGATAGACCGGAGGTCCGACGAACTCGACAGCCGGGTCGTTCTCGCCTCACTTCTGCCCGCCGGGAGACGTGTGCTGGAGCCGGCCACCGCAGCGGTGAACCGCGTTTTCGAATCAACCGGGCTCGATGATGCCCAGATCGAGCAGCTGATCGATCTCCTCGACCCGATCCGGGCCATTGCCGGAGACCGTATCGAGAACCGGTCTGGAGACGAAAGTGTCTAGTCAGGAGGCGATGGCTGTCATTAGCACTCCTCACATCGACTCTCACGGGACTAGATTGATCGGTGGGATGGCTCAATTCACAGGGAGACTGCAAGGTCCCAAACTCGAGCCCAGCACTGTGCTGATCGACATCGGGGATGGTCGGTTCCGTGTATCCGCTGGCCGGTTGCAGCTCGGCTCGTGGGCTTTGGAGAGGATCACCGCAGAGCGAACCTCCATCTACAAGTTCACACTCGACATAGAAGGCGAGCACTTCGACTTCTATCCGGACGATCCATCGACGTTCTCCGACGCCATTGGGGCAATCATCGATCTGAGCGAGTCCAAAGGCCGTTTCGGCCTGCGACGCCGGATCGAGCGGGCGGCCAACGGGTAGCACTGCCCGAAGCCGCTGGCAAAATGGGGGGATGGTCAGGAGCCTGCTGAAACGCGCCACGACTCTGGGTCTTGCCGTGATCGGTGCCGAGGCGGCATTCGCCTTGCTGAAACGGTCGCCCGAGCTGGCATCCTTCGACCCTTCGGGTGAGTTCGGTGATCCGGATGCGCCCACCCTCCGGGTCGTCGTGCTCGGAGACTCCTCCGTCACCGCACCGGGAGTCGCCGGCCCCGAGGAGATCTGGGTCTCGCTCGTGTGCTCACGGCTGGCCGAGACCCACCACATAGTCCTGAAGTCTTTCGCCGTCGGAGGCTCGATGGCGCACAACCTCGTCGCAGAGCAGATGGAGGACGCCATCGACTTCGAGCCCGATCTCATCTTCGTGTCCGTGGGGGCAAACGATGCACTCAGAGGCATTCCGGTGCGGGTGTTCGAGAAGAACCTCGACTATCTCATCGGCCGGTTGGTGGAGACCGGCGCCACCATCATCCAGAGCGGTGTCGGTGTCATGGGCACCATCCCCCGTCTCTATCCACCGCTGAGCACCATGATGTCCGGTCAGGCGATCAGATTCGATCGAGCTCACCGACGCGTGGCCGCCAGGTACGGCACTTGGGTGGTCGATCATCGCAGCGACGACACCGACCTCTGGCATCGCGACAGGTCGCTTTGGGCAGCAGACGACTTTCACGTCAGCGCATCGGGCCACGCACGCTGGGCCGAGACCACCTGGCGCACGTTGAGCCCTCTCATCAACGGTTCCAGTGCGGCAGGCTGAGGCGCTGGCACGCGTCGCATCCGCCCGTTCCGGGCATCTGGCAACGGTGCGCCCGGACGGAACGCCCCATGTTGTAGTGGTGACGTTCGCCCTCCTCGCAAATCACGTGGTGACCGCCATCGATCACAAGCCGAAGAGCACCACTCGTCTGCAAAGGCTGGCGAATGTCGAAGCGAACGGACGTGGCTCGTTGCTCGTGGATCACTACGACGAGGACTGGAGTCGTCTTTGGTGGGTTCGCATCGACGGAGCGGCTTCGGTCCACCACGGCGACGAGATCCACGAGTCGGGCATCGTCGCCCTCGTCGCCAAGTACGCCCAGTACTCGGATCGGGCACCGGAGGGCCCAGTGATCGCGATCACCCAGGACCGGGTCAGCTCCTGGGAAAGCACTCCCTGACCCCCGACTCGGTGGCGACCCAGTCCACACGCTCGTCGAGCTCGTCCATGGGAACCGCATCGAAGACCCTCGAATCCACGGTGATGCCAACCGCTTGTGAGTCGGCGCGCCTCTTCGAGAGGATCCTGTCGTAGAAACCCGCACCGTTGCCCAGCCTTCCCCCGCTCAGGTCGAAGGCCAGCCCGGGGGTCAGGAAGACATCGATCTCGTGGACTGGGATGACCGGTCCTGCGTCGATGGGTTGCTCCATCCCGAATCGATGGACTTCTCGAGGAATGTCGCGATCGCGAAAGGTCATGGTCCGATCAGACTCGACGCGAGGCAGCACCCAACGCCACCCAGGAAGTCTCTCGAATAGCGATGAAACGTCGACCTCCCCAACCATGGCGAGAAAAGCCGAGCTCGTTCCCGGCAGACGTGAGGAAAGCCAGCCAAACACACTGTTGGCAACCGTGTCGCTCACCTCGTCAGACACAGGGCTCTGAGATCTCACCAATGCCCGCAGACTGATCTTGTCCATGATCGGAGGCTAAACCCAGCACTAGCCTCACCGGCGATGCAGTGGCCGACAACCATCTATCGCACCTTCCTCACCTGGGTGGCCGGAGTGTTCGCCACCATCGTCGGAGCCATATCGGTCATGGTCCTGGCGTTCGTCAACCCGACATCACCGAGAATCGAATCGGTGATCCACTGGTGGAGCCGTGTTTGGCTGATGGCGTCGGGCAGTCATCTCACCATCGAAGGCGCGGAGAACATCGACCCGGAACAGTCCTATGTGGTGGTGGCCAACCATCTCTCGACCCTCGACATCATGGTGTGTTTCCTCGCGGTGCCCTTGCCCATCAGATACCTGGCGAAAAAGGAGCTATTTCGCATACCCCTCCTGGCTCAGGCGATGAGATCAGTCGGGATCATCGAAGTCGACCGGGCGGCGCGCGGTGCCATTCACACCTCGGTCAACCGGCAGGCCAAGGAGCTGATCGAGCACAACCGAAGCCTGATCATCTACGCAGAGGGGACCCGACCCCGCGACGGTGTCATGAAGCCGTTCAAGAAGGGGGCTTTCACCATGGCCATCGCCAGTCAGCTCCCGATCCTCCCACTCTCGATCCATGGCACCTACGAAGCTGCGGTGCCCGGGAAACCCTGGTTCCACGGTGGGCCGGTGACCGCAATCATCGACGAGGCCATCCCCACTACGGGCATGACCCAGGCCGATGCGGACGCCCTCCGCGACCGGGTCAGGGAGATCATCGCCAAACGTGTCAGTGACCTGGGCGGTCCGGTTGGCGCCTGATGCAATCAGGTTCGAGCGTGATGAGATCACGTTCGAGTCCGATGCAATCGGACTCGGTCCGTACCAGAGACCAGACGCCAAATACTGCGAGCGAAGCGAGCCCTCAGTCGTAAACCGCAGCCAGGTAGGTCCGACCCTCCGCCACGACGCAGAGGAAGGCGCCGACCGAGGTGACCAACTGATAGCGATCGGCGTCCCGCTCCCCCGCCCACCATCGCCCACTGAGACGCCACGGACCGCTCCAGGTGAGCACCGGCTCCCACCGCGACCCGAGCCTGACCCGGGAGGGCATCCCCTGGTCCCACTCCACCTCGATCGGATCGAGCTCTGGCGGCACCAGGGCAGGCGCCGGCGCAGGAGTGTCTCCCGGCCAGGGCGCCGTGTCGTCCCGATCCGCAGCAGACTCCGGCTCACCCCACCGTGACCATGCGACCCTCTCAGCGGGCAGACGTCCCCCCTGTGCTCTTCCCTGCAGAACACCGTCAGGACCGAGCAACGCCTGTGTCCGGGCAAGGGCTCTCTCCGTCTCCACGAGTGTCGACTCATCGGCGAGCAGATTGAGCTGACGACCCTCCCCGGACAGATCGGCGGGCTCGATGCTCAGCAAGACGATCCCCCCGGGCACACCGGAGGTCTCCACCCAGGCGCGCAACTGCCACCACACCCGGTCGCTGATCGCCCTCTCTGTGAGCGGGTCGGCCGATCGCCACACCCGACTACGGGTCTTTCCGGCCGCGGATTTGGCCGTGATGGTGACCGTGTGTGGAGCCACCCCGGCGGGTCTGAGCTTTCTGAGGAGCTTCTCGGAGAGATTGCGGCCGGCGAATGCCACCGCATCCAGATTCTGCAGCGGGTCCTCGAACGACATCTCGACACCGAGCTCGACAGGGATGGAACGGGGATCGACCATCCGATCCTCACCACTGGCAAGACGATGGGCGATCAACCCGTGGTTCCCGAAACGGGAGGCGAGCGTCTCCCGTGGAAGTCTCGCCACGTCTCCCAGGGTGGCAATCCCGAGCCAGCGGAATGTCTCGATCATCTCGTCGCCACCCATGGACTCCCGCAACGTCCCCAGATCGAGACGGGAGAGAAAGGTGATGGTGTCATCGACGATCAGTGGCTCACCGGGCTGAGCAGTCGCCGCTGCCCACCGCGCCGCAAAAGGCCCGTCTGCGATGCCCAGTAAGAATTGAGGGGGGACGACCCCCCTCCGCTCGCTACGCTCGCTACCCCCCGCACTCGCTCCGCTCGTGAACCCATGAGCAGGAGCAACCCCCCTCCGCTCGCTAC
>DASPGH010000060.1:0-19014 GCA_035620735.1 Acidimicrobiia bacterium
TGCCGGTGTCGTTGTATATCGCGCCGCCTCCATTGCTGAAGGAGTCGCTAATCGTCGTGTCGGCAACGGACACCACGCCATGATTCGTGTTGTAGATGGCCCCTCCGAAGTCCTGCCAAGCAGCGTTGGAGCTCAGCGTGCCACCCGAGATCGAGACGAACCCTCCGTCGTTGTATACCGCCCCACCGCGTGTCTCGACGTACCCGTGTGCGACGCCCAGGTCTTCGAGAGTCAGACTGACGTCCTCGTCGACGGTGAAGATGCCGGTCGAGTTGCCGCCACTTATCGTCACGAACCCATCGCCATCGATATGAGTGTCGTCGGAGATCGTCTTGCGAGTCGTCACCGTGATCGTGGCTTCGCCAGCACCACAGTCGAATGACACGAACCCGCCGCCAGCCAGCGCAGCTTCGAAAGCCGCCTCGGTGCAGCTCGCCGCGGTCCCGGTCCCTACGGTACCCCCGGCGCGAGCAGATTCAGCTGGGGATGCCACCAGCATCAGTGCGGCCGCCAGCAACACGATCAGTGAGCGCACAATGCGGGATGCCGACATGACAAACGACCCTACCGAGTGGAGCCACGCGATTCAGGGCGGGACTCTCCGGTCATTTCCCGCCTGTATTCCTCGACGGTGAAACGCACTCAGTTTGCGTGTCTGTGGGGGGTTGTGGAGCCGGCCAGACAAGACGTCACAACACCACGCGAGTCACAAGCTAGACGACGGGCACCCAGGCCCTTGTCACCCCCATCCGTTCCGATCCGATCCCGGGCTGACCTCCTCGCAGGGAACGAGGGGGTCACGACTGAATCTGTGGGCCGTCTGTGGAGCGAGAGCCACCCAAAACCACAAGTCGATCCAGCTGACACGCGATCAGAAATCATCCTGACCGGGCTGTTTGGTGGAGCTGGGGGGATTTGAACCCCTGACCCCCTCGTTGCGAAAGATGCGGTCAAACCCCTCTGACCAGGGGAAACTGCGCGCATCCGTGGGTCTGTAGGCGCCTGTGGAGCGAGCGACGCAACGGGTCGTGAGGTACCGTGAGAAAGACGTGTCGGTCCAGACGGCGAGATCGTCTCCTCGTAGATGGGAAGACGCCAACCCACAGTCAACTAGAAAGCAGGCTCGACCCGAGCTCGGGTGTTAGGTCAAGAATCCACGTTGAGGGGACAATCCGACTCCCTGACGTCGGGCGGCCATGCTTGCTCCGACGATCCCGCCGTCACCACGGAACTGGCCTGGCACGACGTGGGCATCGGGTTCAATGAAGTGCGCTAGCTCTGACCAACGAACGGTGATGCTGCCGGAGAGGATGATCAGGTCTGGGTGAAGCAGGAGTTGGAGGCGGGCGATGACTTCGTTGAATCGCCTAGCCCATTCGGGCTCAGAGATGCCGTCCCGCTTCATGGCGCTTGGCGCGGCGTAGTGCTCGATGGTGTCTCCTCCTCGAAACGGTGTCATCCCGAGTTCCGTGTTGGGTATCAGCTGACCTTTGTGAAGAAGTGCGCTTCCGATCCCGGTGCCAAGTGTGAGCAGCAGGACGAGACCGTCGAGTCCGCGAGCTGCGCCCAGCTGTGATTCGGCTACGCCTGCGGCGTCGGCGTCGTTGATGAGAGTCACTGGGCGATGGAGCACGCCCTCGAGGAAGTCGACGCCGTTAATCCCGATCCATTGGGCGTCGATGTTCGCTGGGCTCAGCACGGTCGAGTTGACGATTGGCGCTGGTAGCGCGATGCCAACTCTGCCGTCAGTGTCGATGGGGGACACGAGCCGCTGAAGTGTCCGCCCGACGGTTTCTGGTGTGGCCGGTTGTGGGGTAGGCACCTCCAGACGCTGCGAGAGAAGCAGACCGTCCTGCCCGACAACGGCGGCTTTGATCGAGGTGCCTCCGACATCGATTCCGAGGTTTGCTGCTTGGCTCAGACGTCCCCGCTCAGGCTTCTGAGTGGCGAGCGACATCACCGTCGCCGAGGGACACACCGGTGATTAGGTCAACGAGGTCCCTCGTGGTGACTCCGCTGAGGTCGTCGAGTTGGGCGACTTTGAGGCCGTGTCGAAGGACGACTGCTCTATCGCAGACTTCGAGTACGTCGTGCATGTTGTGACTGATCAACAGCACGCCAACTCCCTCACTTCGCAGGGTTTGAATCAGCGCGAGCACGAGCGCTGTCTGTTCGACGCCGAGCGCGGCTGCCGGCTCGTCGAGCAACACGATGTGGTGCCCCCAGGCAACGGCTCGTCCCACGGCGACTGATTGTCGTTGCCCACCGGATAGTTGACTCATGTGCTGTTTGACGGAGTCGATCCGAATGTGGAGTCGGTCCAGGATGTCTCGTGACTCCTGGTGCATCGTCTTTCGGTCCATCCAACGCAGCCAGCGTGCGGCGCCTGGGCGAATCACCTCTCGGTTGAGAAACATGTTGGTGGTCACGTCGAGACTGTCCACGAGGGCCAGGTCCTGGAAAACGGTTTCGATTCCGAGTTCTCTCGCCGACTGAGGGCTGTCGATGGTCACTTCGCGCCCGTCGACTCTGATGACACCTGAGTCGGGGAGGAGGCTTCCGGCGATACAGCTGACGATGGTTGACTTGCCGGCGCCGTTGTCTCCCAGCAGCCCGAGGACTTCGCCGGGGTAGAGGTCGAAGCTGACTCCCCTCGCTGCTTTGACAGCGTCGAAGCTCTTGGTGAGGTTTCGGACTTCGAGCACAGCCGTCCGCGTTTGCGATTCGGAGGCGGCCGGGGTGCCGGGGACTTGGGTGAGCTGTCGGTCATCCATCGACCATCGGCCTCACTTCACCGATCAGTCGCTCCAGTGTCTCGGAGTCGTATGGGGCGGCCATTTCGGAGATGACGGTATCGAAGCCTATCGCTTTGAACGCTCCGATCTTCTCGGCCAGTTGTGTTGGCGTACCGACCCAGAAGGATGGGTCATCGGCGACATCACTCATTGGTGTCCGGTTGGCGTCCATCAGGGACTGCCAGATGGCTTTCGCTTCGGCTTCGGTGTCTCGGATGAGGGGTTTGCAGCCGACGGTGAATTCGATGTGGTCGGGATCCCGGCCGACATCGCCGCAGTGCTTCTTCAGGATCTCGGCTTTGTGTTTCAGGGTGTCCACGTCGCCGAATGCGTTCCAGATGTCGGCGTACCGGGCGACGGTGCGAAGTGTCTTCTTTTCTCCAGAACCTCCGATGGCGATAGGAAGGTGGCGCTGGATGGGTCGTGGCTCGTGGCGCAACTGTTGGAACGTGTAGTGAGACCCGTTGTGGTCGACTGTGTCGCCGTCGAGGAGGCGGCGGGCGACGCTGACTGCTTCGTCGAGCCAGTCGAGACGTTCGCCGGCGCTGCGTCCGAAGTCGATTCCGTGGGCCTCGTGCTCGAGTTGATGCCAGGCACCGCCTAATCCGAGGATGGCGCGCCCCCCGCTCATGTGGTCGAGGGTGGCTGCGCTCTTGGTGACGATGGCAGGGTTGCGGAATGTATTGGCGCCCACCATGAGCCCGAGCCGCACCCTGGAGGTCACCTGGGCGCATCCGGCGATGGCGGTCCAACCTTCGAAGATCGGCTGGTAGGGATCACCGAATATCGCATATAGATGATCCCAAGTCCATAGATGGTCGTACCCGAGCCTGTCGACGCGCCGCGCCGCCTGTTCGAACTGTGGCCAGTTCGCCGACTGGCTCCACAGCAAGATTCCAAGACGTGTCCGGCTCAACCGTCTGCCACCGGGGCTGTGCTCTCACGGATGACCAGCTCGGGGTCGAGGATCACATCGGGCACTTCGCTGCCCGTGGTTTCGTCGGTGAGCATTTTGAAAAGGAGCCGGGCGGCGGCTCTGCCCATCTCGACGCCGGTTTGGCTGATCGTGGTGAGCGGCGGGATGGTGTAGGCCGCCATGTCTATGTCGTCGTACCCGACTATCGACACGTTGGCGGGTATCGAGGCTCCTATCCCGTAGGCGGCACGCATCAGGCCTATCGCCGTCGTGTCTGATGTGGCGTAGATGGCGGTGACATCTCGGCCAATGCCCATCCCGGGGAGGATCTTGGAGCCGAGTTCAAAGGCTTGGTCGGGTTCCTGATCGGTGATGTGGATCTGGACGAGATCCCCGGCGCCGTGTGCGTGCATGTATCGCTCGTAGCGGTCGGCGCGGAGACGGCCGTCATAGGTCCGTGAGTCCGACACGCATACGATGGAGCGGTGGCCGAGCGACCACAGGTGTTCCATGGCGAGCTCGGTTCCGAGGCTGCTATCTGAGTAGACGCCGGGAACCTGGCGGCGCTCGGTCCGGTCGGTGACGCCCACGACGTATCTGTGTTGTGAGGCAAGGGCCTCGAGGGACTCGTCCCCTCCTTCCAGGTCGCCGATCACGATGATCCCGTCGGCGTGTGACTGTTCGAACATAGAAGCGTAGGCGACGGCCATTTGGGGTTCGTAGTCGACGTGTCCGAGGAACATCCGATAGCCCTGGTCGCCGGAGACCTCGTTGATGCCTCTGAGGATCTGAATGTGGAAGGGGTCGGTGATGTCACGGGCAATCACCCCGAGCAGAGAGCTGCGACTACCGCGTAGTCCTCTGGCGAGCAGGTTCGGCTTGTAACCCAGCTCGTTGGCCACAGCGAAGACCCGATCTCGAGTTTCCTGACGGATGGGGACTCCGCTCTCCTTGGCGTTGAGGATCCGGGAGACCGTGGTCACCGACACCCCGGCACCGGCGGCGACGTCTTTCAGGGTCACTGAACCCGAGTCGCTTTTCACCATGTCTTTTCGAACCTCACATTCGTCATCCTTCGACTCGGAAGACCCATGGGTGGATCCGACGCTTGACGGTCCCGCCACTCGTAGTATATATTCGCTCCGAGGCTTATCGTCAAGCGCAAACGTTAAGCGTTAGCGATACGCCTTAACGATAACTGTGCCGTGGGAGACGAAGAGTTGCCTGCACAGATGAGCGAATATCCCAGATTCGATCTCGAGGACCAGGTCGCCTTGGTCACCGGTGCTGCCCGGGGTCTCGGCAGTTCCATCGCCGTTGCCCTGGCCCATGCCGGCGCCGATGTGGCGCTTGGCGTCCGCGATCCAGAGAGCGGAGCCGACGTCGCCAACGGGATCAAAGAGTTGGGTCGGCGGGCCCTGGTGGTTCCCATGGATGTCACCGACCTCGGCCAAATCGAGTCAGCGACTGAAAGAGTGATACAGGAGTTCGGTCGAATCGACCTGTTAGTCAACAACGCCGGTCTGGGGCCGGAGAACGCCCCGGAGAATGTGACTGAACCGGACTTCGATCTCACTTTCGACGTGAACGTCAAAGGTCTCTTCTTCACGTCGCAAGCGGTCGGCAGGGTGATGATTGGCCAGGGTTCAGGCCGGATCGTCAACATGGGCTCGCAGGCGGGTCTCGTCGCCTTGCCTGGAGAAGCGATCTACTGCGCCAGCAAGGCCGCTGTCTCCCACCTCACCCGCTGCCTCGCCATCGAGTGGGGAGCCCACGGCATCAATGTGAACGCGGTTGCCCCCACTTTCATCCGCACTCCGGGCACTGAACCTGCACTGTCCGATCCCGTGTTCCACGACGATGTAGTCGAGCGGATCGCCGGGCTCCACCGCATCGGCGAGCCGGTCGACGTCGCAGGTGCCGTGATCTTCCTCGCCTCACCAGCCGCCTCACTGATCACCGGTGAGACCCTGGTCGTCGATGGCGGGTGGACGGTGCGATGATGGCGACCCGGGAGATGACCAGAGAAACGCCTCGGGACGAGGGACGCCTGCGCCGGTTGACCGGCTGGTTCTTCATGCCCCACCGGATCCGCACCTCAGCCATCCTCGGCGTGCTGATCATCTTCATGATCATCGGCGCGGTCCTCTCCCCCCACTTCTTCACGGCATCGAACCTCCTCAACGTGTCCCGGCAGATGTCCATAGTCGGCATCGCTTCGATGGGGATGACCTTTGTCATCCTCACCGCTGGCATCGACCTCTCGGTGGGTTCCATCCTCGGCTTCTCCGCAGTAGCCGCGGCCTGGATGTTGAGCAGCGGCGTCCCCTGGCCCCTCGCCCTCCTCCTCGCGATCGCAGCCGGAGCAGGAGTCGGACTGATCAACGGTCTTGGCATAACCAGAGGCAAGATTCAGCCGTTCATCATGACCCTGGCCATGCTGGTCATCGCCCGAGGCGTGACGATGACCCTGTCCAACGGGCAACCAATCCCCCTCGGCGAGGCGGCGGAATCAGTGGCCTGGGTCGGCTCTGGAAACTTCCTCGGACTGCCGGTCCCCCTGTGGATCCTGCTCACGGTGTTTCTCATCTCGTCGTACGTGCTGAGAAACACACCTTTCGGCTGGCACGTCTATGCCGTTGGAGGGAACCTGGAAGGCGCCCGTCGCTCCGGTCTCAACACGAGACGCACGATCACCGCCGTCTACGTGATCAGCGGAGCATGCGCGGCGATCGCCGCTTTGATCATCATCACCCGTCTCACCGCCGGAGAACCGAGCCAGGGGACCCTGCTCGAACTGGATGCCATCGCCGCGGTGGTCATCGGAGGCACCAGCCTCTTCGGCGGGGTCGGAGGGGTGGGAGCGACGCTGGTGGGCGCCGCCATCCTCGCGGTCACCGAGAACCTGCTCAACCTGTTGGGCGTCTCACCCTTCTCACAACAGATCGTCAAGGGACTGATCATCCTCGGCGCGGTGCTCTTGGAACGAAGAGTTCCGATGCTCACCGGGCCGAGGAAAAGGGCCAACCGGCCCGCCAACGGAAACGGAAAGCAGGCATGAGCCTGCAGAAAGGGCAGGAGGATGGAATGAAGCGAAGATACGCAATCTGGATCGCCGTACTCGCGGCACTCGCAATGCTGGTAGCGGCATGCGGTGGCGAAGGAGGCAGTGACACGACCGCTGATGTGGGGAGTAGCACCACCGCGGCGCCGGATACGACAGCCGCGCCCGACACCACAGCGGCGCCGGACACGACAGCGGACGCGCCGGACGATCAAGTGGTCATTGGGTTCTCACAAGCCAACAACGGAGACGTCTGGCGCATCAACCAGACTAACAACGTCGAGGAGGCCTGTTCGACGTTGATTCCGAACGCCGAGGTCATCGTTACAGACGGTCAAGGGGAAGGGTCCAAGCAGAGCGCCGACGTGGACGATCTAATCGCCCGCGGAGTCGACGTCTTGTTGCTGACGCCACTCACTGCTGACGAGCTGACTCCGGCCGCAGAGCGAGCGTTGGAGGCCGGGATCCCGGTGATCACACTCGACCGGAGCGTCAACGTCGAGGTCACCCAACACATCGGAGCAGACAACAAGCTCATCGGCGAGAAGGCTGCGGAGTTCGTGTCCCAGACGCTCCTCGGTGGCGAAGGTGGGACAGTGATCGAGATTCAAGGTGTCCTGGGAGCATCGGCGACCACGGACCGGCATGACGCCTTCGTCGCCTGGCTGGAGGAGAACGATCCCAACGTCGAGATCATCGAGAGCCAGACCGGTGAGTATCGACGCGAGCCTGCGTTCGAGTTCATGAACGACATGCTGCAGCGGTACGGGCCCGGTGAGTTCGACGTGGTTTACACCCACAACGATGAGATGGCTCTTGGAGCCGTCCAGTCCATGGATGAGGCCGGACGTCTCGGCGAGGCCGCCATCGTGGGTATCGACGGCCAGAACGAGGCCATCCAGGCGATCGCCGAGGGTCAGATCGCGGCCACGTTCACCTACGACAACGCGGGCAAGGAGGCGTGTGAATCCGCCGCCAAACTCGTCGCTGGTGAGTCCATCGACCCCGAATGGGTGCTCGAGACGACTCAGATCGATGAGACCAACGCTGAGGAGTGGATCGGTCAAGGCTTCTGATCCGCGGAGTAGACGGGGACGCGAGGGTGTCCTCCTCCCGGCGTCCCCGTCACTCACACTAAATCTTTGCTCTCTCAGGACTGATTCATGACCTACATGGCCGAAGAGATCCGACAGGCCCCCGAGGTCATCGATCGCCTGCTGGTCGAGGGCAGACCCGCGATTCGCGCAGCCGCACGGGCCTTCGCGGACGCCAACCCAACCTGGATTGCTATCGCGGCACGCGGCACATCCGACCACGCAGCCATCTACGCCCGCTATCTGATCGAAGCGATCCTGGGTCTGCCCGTCGTTTTGACTGCTCCGTCGATCGACACCGTTTACGGGCGACGCAGCGATTGGTCAGGGGGCCTGCTGCTTTCGATCTCACAGTCAGGCGAGAGTCCCGACCTGTTGGCGGTTGTAGAGGCGGCCAAGCGGAGCGGTTGCCCGACGCTCACAATAACCAACCAAGTCGAATCGCCCCTCGCCCAAGGCTCCGACCACGTGATCGACTACCTCGCTGGAGTGGAACGTTCGGTTGCCGCCACGAAGACCTACGTCGCCTCGCTGGCGGCGATCGCCGGTGTGGTCGAGGCGATCGATCCGAGCGCTGGTTTCGACACCGGCGCGCTTCCGGATCTTGCTCAACTCACTATCGATGCTGCTGGAGGCTGGGTCGCCGACAGTGGGGTGGTCGAGGCGTTCGCCGAGTCGGCGGGTTCACTGGTGGTGGGCCGTGGATACAACCTGGCGACCGCTAGCGAGGTCGCGTTGAAGCTCATCGAGACGTCGCAACGGTTCGCCATCGCCTACTCGGCTGCGGACGTCGAACATGGACCAATGGTCCTAGCGATGGAACAAACTCCGGTCCTCTTTATTGAGTCCCCAGGGTCGATGGGAGTCCACACTCGCCCTCTCCAGCAACGGCTCATCGCAGCAGACGCCGACCTATGGACAGTCGCAACACGGCCGCATTCTTCGTCAGATGCGAACAAGCTGATCCTTCCCATCGAGGTCTCCGATGAGTTGTCGCCCATTCCTCTAGTGCTGCCCGGCCAGCTCCTGGCCGAGTCAGTCAGCCGGCATCTCGGATTTGACCCCGACTCGCCAAAGGGTCTGACCAAAGTGACCCGGACCTTGTGAGCGAGTTCCGTACCGTATTCGGAAGGCAGCTGGTCGAACGTCTCCCGGAGTTCGTTCACCGCCCCTACCTCGTCGTGACCATGGACGACCTTTGGCCCGGGTTCCAGGAACGGCTGACTGACGGACGCGCCGGAGTGCACGTGGTGGAGACGCTCGAACTGGCCGAACTGGACGAGATCGAACCGACGATACCCCGGGCGGCTGCCGTCGTCGGGCTCGGTGGTGGACAGGCCGTCGATGTCGCCAAGTACGTGGCGTGGAAACGACAGATACCCCTATTCCAGGTACCGACCGCGATGACCGTGAACGCCCCGTTCGGCCATCGTGCCGGACTACGCGTCGACGGGATCGTCCGCTATCTCGGGTACGCGGTCCCCGAAGCCGTCTACGTCGACTTCGACGTCATCCGCAGCGCACCAGAAAGGCTCAACCGCAGCGGTGTGGGTGACATCCTCTGCTACCACACTGCCCACCGGGATTGGCAGATCGCCGACGAGATGAGCCGGACCGAACCGCAGTGGCCCTACGACTCCGATCTCGTGGCACAGGCCCGCCTACGGCTCGACTCGGTTCTCAATGATCTCGACGAGATACGAGACGTCACTGATCACGGAATCCGGACGCTGATGAACGCACACCGCTGGGGTGGAGCCACCTTCCACGATTCGGGATGGAACCCGCGCCACATCGAAGGGATGGAGCACTTCGTCTTCTACAACCTCGAACGGATCACCGGACGTCACTTCATCCACGGTCAGCCGGTCGGTCTCGGCATCTACATCGGATCGCTGCTCCAGGACAACCAGGCCGACAGGATGCTCGAAGCACTCCACCGCGTCGGTGTCGACATACGACCCGAGGCCATGGGTGTGACCTGGGACGAGGTGGAGAAGGCAGTGTCGACTCTTCCGACGTTCGTCGAAGAGGCTGGGCTCTGGTTCACCGCCGCCAGTGCCCGGCCCATACCAGATGATCTGGTCAGCCGGGCTCGCGAGGGAATCGTCGGCAAGTACGGAGATTGGAACGGATGATGGACGTCGGACTCACACTTCCCCAGGGATGCGACCGTGAGTATCTCGGACTCGACCCCAGGACAGCCTGGGAGAGAACCCTCGACGTGGCCCGCCTGGCCGAAGAGGCCGGCTTCGAATCGCTCTGGCTCTACGACCACTTCCAGGTCGATCCGCCCCCAGAGCCCGCCATCGTCTTTGAGCCGATGAGCGAGCTCGCCGCACTGGCCATGGCAACCTCCCGGCCCAAACTCGGACATCTAGTTCTCGCCGCCGCCTACCGAAACGCCGGACTAACAGCCAAGAGCATCTCGACCATCGATGTCATCAGCGGCGGACGGGCCATCCTCGGCATCGGCGCCGGCTGGAAAGAAGACGAGTGGGTCGCGTACGGCTACGGCTTCCCCGAGGCGAAGATCCGGCTCGACATATTGGAGGACCACCTCGAGATCATCACCCGAATGCTCCAGCCTGGGCCAGCCACCTACCAGGGTGACCACGCCCATGTCATCTCCGCGATCCACGAGCCGAAAGGACTGCAGGAGCCAAGGATCCCGATCGTCGTGGGAGGCAACGGACCCAACCGGACCTGGCGGCTGGCCGCCCGATACGCCGACGAGCTCAACCTCGACGCGTTGACCCCGAAGGCGTTGGCAGAAGCCATACCCGTCATAGCGACCCGCTGCCGGGAGATCGACCGCGATCCGGACACGCTCAAGTTGTCGGTTCACATCTGGGGTGAAGCAGGCGACACGGCACCCGGTCTCCCACGTCAGCAGCGATTCTCGGAATATGCCGACCTCGGCGTCCACCGCATCATCGTGCAAGGATTCCAGGGTGTCGACGATCCGCATGCACTAGACGCCCTCATCGAAGACTGCCGGGCCGCCGGCCTTCTCCAGTGAACGCGCAGCCTGAGGCGATAGGGCCATTCTCGATTGCGGCGTTCGATGTCGACGGAACGCTCACCAATTCGCAAGGTGCGATTGACACCGACGCACTCGAACTCATCGCCAACTTGAGGAGCCAAGGCGTGCTGGTCGTGATCGCCACAGCACGAGGACCATCCGGGATAGAGACATTTGCCACGCTATTGGGCGACAGCCTGTCGGCCGTCACCTATCAGGGCGCTCTCGTCGGAGCCTTCGAAAATGGCCACTGGCTCACGCTCAGTGAGACGACTCTCGAGATCGACCTGGCCTATGAGATCGCTGACTTAGCCGCTGAATCAGGTTTAGCTACGAGTTGGCATGCTGGACCGTCGTGGTACACGACGGCGTTGTCGAATGAGATTCTTGTCGAGGCCAGGATCGTGAACGACAGTCCGCGGCTTGTGGACGACCCCCGACGCCTCGCGCTCTCTCCGCACAAGCTCATGTTGATCTCGCCCATGGACGAGACATGGAGGTTGGCAGAAGTGACAAGACAGCTCCCGCGAACTGTCAGCCATTCTTACTCACACCCGAACTATGTGGAGGTCTCGCCCATCGGAGTAGACAAGGGGACAGGGCTTACCGATGTGTTGAGGAAAGTTGGCGGACGAGCTGGTGACCTGGCCGCCTTCGGAGACGGTGAGAACGACATCGCAATGTTCCAAGCCGCCGCCTATTCCGTCGCCATGCCGCACGCACCTGACTCGATCCGAACCGCGGCGACGACCGTCGCCAGGCATGGACTCGCCTCCGCATTGAGAGATATCCAATGGGAGCAATTCGAGGCACTATGAACAGCCTGGACTTGGCACGAGTCCTGGACGGAATCGATACCTCGCTGGCAGCACCTCGATGAAAAGTATTGACTTCTTCCATAAAATGAATAATGATTCATTCACTTATGCCGAAGGTCAGTGAAGAACATCTCGAAGCCAAGCGGGAGATCATCCTCCACGCAGCCATCGCATGCTTCGCCCGGGACGGATTCCACAAGACGAAGATGAGCGACATCGCAGAGATGGCCGGCGTCAGCGACGGTCTGGCCTACCGCTACTTCTCCGGCAAGGAGGAGATCGTCCAGGAGGCCATACAACTGGTCACGGGCAATAGTGATCCGTTCGACCTCGAAGCTCTCGACGAGGACGACATCGCGGCCATGATCGATCTCACCGTCGGCTCCGAGTTTCAAAGATTCGATCTCCCGGGTCGCAAGACCACAGTTGGGCTGCGGATGCAGTCGTGGACCGAGGCGCTGGAGAACGACGAGGTCAGGGAGCAGGTCGTGGGTCGCTGGGACAGATACCAACCTGTGACCACTGAGATGTGGTCCAGAGCGCAAGACCAAGGACTCGTCTCAGAGGACCTGGACCCGATCGCAGTAGATCACGTGTTCATGGCAATCCACGATGGGCTTGACGTGCGATGGGCCTTCGATCCAGAGATCGATGTCGAAGCCTGCCGTGCCGTTGTCCTTGCACTGATGAAAGGACGCTTCTGGTCCGACCCGGATCAGATCGACGCGTAGGGAAGGAAATGGACGTGGCGCCAACCGTTGCTCATCGAACCGTCGTCAGCCTCAGCGATGAAGACGCCCTGGACCCGACACTCGTCGGATCGAAAGCCGCGAATCTGGCCAGACTGCTAAGCGCCGGGTTCACGATCCCACAAGGCGTGGTGGTCACCACTGCAGCCCTGGATATCACCGAGCAACTGATCGACGAGATCCGAGCCGGCCTCGGCGACGGGCCCCTAGCCGTTCGCTCTTCCGCAACCGCGGAAGACCTTCGCGACGCATCCTACGCCGGACTGTACGAGTCGTCCTTAGGAGTCGAAACCAGAGCGGGTTTGACTGATGCGATCAACGCGTGCCGTGCCTCCCTGGATTCGAATCGCGTCCACGTCTACATCCACGGCGCTCCGGATTCGGGGATGGCCGTGTTGGTTCAACAGATGGTCGACGCGGATTTCGCCGGGGTCGCATTCTCAGCAAATCCGGTGACCGGCATCCGGACCGAAGTCATCATCAATGCGGTCGAAGGACTGGGCGACCGCCTCGTGTCCGGCGAAGTCACTCCCGGCCAATGGGTGGTATTGGGCGACAAGATCGAAGGAGCAAGCAAGCTTCTCAGTCGCTCACAGGTCATGCAGGTAGCTTCGCTCGCCACGCGAGTGGAACAAGTCTTCGACGTTCCCCAGGACATCGAGTGGGCGATCGAAGGCGACACGCTGTGGCTTCTCCAGGCACGCCCCATCACCTCGCTGCCCCAATCAATCGAGCCGGTGCCGATCGGGATCGAGTTGCCACCCGGATACTGGGAGCACGACGCCAGTCACGCTCCGAGACCCAACTACCCCATCGAGTCGTTCATCCCGCCCATGGTGGCCAAAGCCGTGAAGTCGTGGGCCAACGAGTTCGGCTACCTCTTCGACGGGATCGAGTTCCGTGACATCGGTGGCTGGACCTACCAGCGGCTTGCACCCATGGGCGGCAAGGAGGGCCCGGAGCTGCCTGGATGGTTGATGTGGGTGATGGTGCGAACCGTCCCGATGATTCGGAGACGCCTTGCCATGGCGCGGACGGCGGTCGAAACGGACAAAGCCGGCCAGTTCATCGACCGCTGGTATGACACCTGGCTGCCCGAGCTCCAAGCGGGGATCGACTCGCTACGAAGGGTCGACCTGACATCGCTGTCGGATGAAGCATTGGTTGCCCACCTCGATGCGGCCCATCGTTTGTGCACACGTGGCATCGAGATCCACACGATGCTCCACGGAGCACTCGCGATCATCCTCTATGAACTGGTCACTACCTGCAAGCGTCTCCTCGATTGGGACATGGGCACCACACTGGAGACGGTCCGCGGCACGTCGTACAAGTCCACCGAGCCTGCCCGCAGACTCTCGGAGTTGACCCGTCTCGCCGGCGATCGCCCGGAGGTGCTCGATTCAGCCCGGCTCCCCGATGTCGAAGTGATCGCGTTTCTGGATGAGGTCGACCGTGAATTCGCTGAGGAGTTCCAACGCTATGTCGACGAGTTCGGTCACGTAGCTCTAGGCCAAGGCGTCGTCGAACCGACCTACGCCGAGATGCCGTCGTTCCTGATCGGTACCATCCGCCACCAACTAGAGACCAGATTCGATCCGACCGCCACCGACGATGCGAACCAGGCCAGGCGCGAGCAAACCATTGCCGCGGCACGGAGCCGCCTGACCGGGACACCTGCCGACTTGGGCCAGTTCGACATCGTCATCGAACGGGGCCAAAAGGCCTATCCCGTTCGCGAGGACAACGAGTTCTTCACCATGAGCGCTCCCTCGGCCCAATTCCGGTACGCAATTCTCGAGCTGGGCGACCGACTGACAGAGCGGAATGTGATCGGAACCCGAGACGACGTGATGTACCTCGAACTGGACGAGGCAGTCGGGGCCCTGTCAGGCACCAGAAGCCTCTCCACCGAGGTAGTCCATCGCAAGGGACAACGAGCCTGGGCCGCGGCCAACCCCGGCCCGCCGTTTTACGGCAAGGAGACTCCCCCACCGACGGACCTTTCGTTCCTGCCACCCGACACCCGGCTGCCCATGGAAGCGATGCTGTGGAGCCTGAACTCGATCATGGCCGTGGAGGCCAGCAAGACGACCCAGGATGATGCCTCCGCAATCACGGGCACACCGGCGTCAGCAGGCACCTACACCGGACCGGTACGGGTAGTGAGGGACGAATCGGAGTTCACCAAGATCCAGGCCGGCGATGTCCTGGTGTGTCCTATCACATCGCCGGTGTGGTCGGTGCTCTTCCCCAGCATCGGCGCCCTCGTGACCGACACCGGAGGGATCCTCTCCCACCCCGCCATCATCGCCCGAGAGTATCGCCTACCCGCAGTCGTCGCCACCGGCAACGCCACGGACCTCCTCGAAGACGGGCAGATCGTCACCGTGAACGGTGACACAGGGACGGTGCGGACGGTGACCCCGTGAAGCTCGAAGATGTCGTCGTCATCTCGGCGCCGGTCGAGGATGTGTTCGACGCGTGGGCGGCCTTGGAACGTTCTCCCGAACACCAGAAGCCGACAATCGAGCGGAGGAAGCGGACGGACGGCCCGGTGCGGGCCGGAACGGGCTATCAGGCAATCGATAAGTGGCCCGGGCGAAAGGTCTCCCTTCAAATGGAGATCACTGACTATGACCGACCTCGTCGATTGGCGGCGGCGTGGGAGGACCCAATAGGGGGCGCCTGGTCGCCACCTTCTCACCCAACGCCACAGCGACGACGATGACCTTCCAAACGACGATCGAACCCACCGGTCTCATGGGACTACTCGAACCGCTGATGCGACCCTGGGCACGGACGACCCTCGCCGCAGGCCTCGACTCCTTCCGCTCCTGGGTAGAAAATGGGAAACGCTGACACCTTCTGGAGCCAGCCACGCGTCGCCGGCGCTCTCATCGTCGGCGCCCTCCTCGTCCTGCTCGCCGTCACTGTTCCCGTTTACCTTCGTGGCGACGTCCGCGCCGTAGAAGCGCAGTTCCGGCCAATCGAAATCGCCGTGGGCGAGACATCCGTTCTCCGGATAGCCAGCGTCACCTTGGGTCCCTGGGTCACCATCCTCCTCGCTGCGTTCGTGGTGCTCGGAGTGGAATTGGTCAAGCGCGGCAGTGCGCTGATACCAGTTCTCGCGATGGTTGGGCTGATCGTGTTCACGGTCGCATGGATCCTCGAGGCCGCCTTCCACACCGGCGTCACGGTCTGGGCCGTCAGGGAGTTGGAGGCGGGACGTGAAGTACCAGTGTTATTTGATCAATTGAAGGGGTGGCTCAACGTCTACGTCCAATGGATCGTCAATCCAATCGCCTTCCTCAGCTACATCGGCTTCGCTCTCGCATCCCTCAAGGTCGGCATACTCCCCGGCTGGGCGGCCTGGGGAGTTGTCGTCTGGTGCGCAATCTGGTTCTTCGTTCCGTTCCCGCTCGCCCTCTTCCCAGTGCCTGTCTTACTGGGTGTCATGCTCCTGATCTACGGCTGACAGCTGAGGTTGACGTGACCCCCTCGCTGAAGACGAGGGGGTCACAGCGCAAGTCTTGTGGGGCGTCTGTTGAACGCGAGCACCAAGCGAGGGCCAATCGGGCGAGCCGATCGACGGTCGGAAATTGCCCTGACCAGGGGATTCAGTGGAGCTGGGGGGGATTTGAACCCCCGACCCCCTCGTTGAGAACGATGCGGTCAAAGACCTGTGACCAGGAGATACGGCTCCATTTGACTGTTCTGTGGCGCGTCTGTGGGACGAGCGGCGTGATTCCTGGTGAGACCTGGCGGGGTGAGAGGTGGTGAGACGTAGAACGTGACAGGTTCCCCTCACGTGCCACTTCCGCCAGCCAGGCATCCACGCGGACCCTGGCCACCATGACGGGCCCGTTCTGACCTAGGGCTTGCACTCATCGCTTGTCCACCGGGTCAAAGCGGCGGACGCATTTCCCCCTCCTACCGGCCCCTGACCACGGATCGAGATCCGTCAGGGGGCCGGTAGTCAGTGATGCTCTCGCTAGGGCGTGATCACCAGGGTGTCGAGCACCGCTCTGAGCTCGGCCACGTCCTCTTCACTGGACTCGGGCCAGCTGTTCGCCTCGACCATGACTGTGGTGCCTTCAACGTCTAAGAACCAATACTCGACGACTTGGCCCTCTGCTTGGTAATACCGCCCGCCCCAGGCGCCGCCGCTCCAGACGTTCTTCGTATCGGTGTTGCAGCCGGCGGGGACCTCCAGGACCAAGTGGTAACCATCGTGGCCAAACGCGGAGACAGGTGCCAGCCCCTCCAGAGTGGTGAACTCAGGCATGGCTGCGAATTGATCGCCCAGGGCCTCAGCTGTTGTCCCTGGAGGCGATGGGGGATTTTCGGCACCGCAGGGTGCCTCCCAGACCCGGTCGACCTCGACGACAAACAGAGAGACATAAGAAGCATCATCGCCTCCCTCTGACCCAACTTTCCACGCCCCGGCCTCAAGTGATTCCCACCCACTGCCTTCGATGACGAAGGTGCCTCGAGTCGCCGTCTCCTCGTTGCCATCGGTATCGGCGAAGTACGCCCCGGCGGCGATGGGCTGAAACGCGCGCGGGAGTTCGGTGGCATTAGGGGCCGGTGTCGCCACCGGCATGTCATCGTTGGTCAACAGGAAGATTCCGCCTCCCAGCAGCACCGCTACTGCGGCAGCGATCCCAATCATTGGCCCGCGCCACCGGCGGTCCCGACGCTCTTCGGCCATAGGCCGATCATCGACTTGCATGTCCATGCTCCTCTCGAGTATGGGAACAAGCACATCGACGGTATCGAGCACGCTCGGGTCCGGAACCGGGTTGTTCCGGCGGACCAACTGACGGATTTGGTCGTGTGTCATGTCCCTCCTTCTTTGGCGATCGGAGGGGAAGCAACTGGATGGATCATGGGCTCGAGGGCCTCGGCGAGCTTCTGGTAGGCGCGATGGATTCTCTGATCGACTGCGGCTCGGGTCATGCCCATCACCTCGGCGATCTCCACCCGTGACAGGTCCTCCCAAGCGTCGAGCCTCACGATCTCCCGATCGGTGGGCTTGAGTCTCCCCACAGCCTCGACGACTCTTCTGTCTTCGGCGCTCTGAACCACGAAGTCGACTGGATCGGACGGTGGTAACACTCCAAGACTGGCCAGTCTCTCGTGAAGGCGCCCACGGCGATGAAAGGCCCGGGTCTGGTTGGACAGGACCCGCCGGGCGATCCCATAGATCCAGAGAAGCGTCTTGGGTGGTGGGGGGATCTCGTCGAGCCGACGCCACAGCACCAGGAATGTCTCGGCGCACGCGTCCTCGGCGTCTGTACTTGAGGCACGCCTCAGGCAATAGGCGAGCACCTGAAGACGATGCTCGTTCCAGATCGTCTCGAAACGCGACCTCATGTGTGCCTGCGAATCCATCGCCACTATGTGTCCGATCGACCCTGCCCTATGACAGGATTCTCGTCTGATGAACTCTCGTCAGATTCTTGCGTCATCCGGACACAAAGCAGCAAACCGGAACACCGGTTGCGGTGATCCGAAGGGGAATGCAGTCGAGTCGGGAGCGGTACCGCCCGACTCGACGCCACATGGCTGCGACGCCTGCCGTCTCGCTGGGATACCCGGTGATCTTGGCGCCTGTCGGACCAGTCGGAGGAGGCAGGAGAGAACGATGAGAGGAAACAGAGAACGATGAGACGATTGCGGGCCTCGATGAAAGAGGTGAGGACGGAGAACAGCGGAAGACGCACGAGGTTCGTAGCGACTGCGATGGTCGGCCTCGCAGCGATCATCGGGACAGTCTCTTTTCCCGTGGCGCCGAGAGCGGGCGCTGTCATCGCCGACTCTGCGGCAACGGTGGTCGAGTGGAACACCAATGCTCAGGCGGCCATCGTCGGCACCGCCGGACAGGGACCGACCGTCGCCTACATCCACTTCGCCATGGTCCAGGGTGCCGTGTACGACGCGGTTAATGCGATCGAGGGAGGATACCAACCCTATCTGGAGGCGCCGGCCGTGGCCGATACGGGGGATTCCGCCCCTGCGGCGGTCGCTACCGCTGCCCACGGCGTGCTCATCGGATTGTTCCCCGCCCAGCAGGCGAACCTCGACGCGAAGCTGGCGGCTTCGCTTGCGCTGATCCCCGATGGGGAGGCGAAGACAGGCGGGATCGAGGTGGGTGAAGCGGCATCGGCGACGATGCTCGCAGCCCGAACCGATGATGGGCGCTTCAGCCCGTTCACGGTCGTGGAGGGCTTCGACCCGGGCGAGTGGCGGCGTACCCCACCCGCGAACGTGTTCGAACCCGCTCCCTGGGTCGCCAATGTGCGGCCGTTCATCATCCCCAGCGCAGCCGCGCTGCGCTCCGACGGACCGAACGCGCTCAATAGCGCTGCGTACGCGGAGGACTTCAACGAGGTCAAGAGGCTCGGTTCGCTGACGAGCACGGTCCGCACCGCGGATCAGACCGACGCTGCTCTGTTCTGGCAAGGTCACCAGGCCGGGTTGTTCAACTCGATCTTCCGACAGCTCGCCGGAACCCAGACCCTGGACATCGCTCAAGCTGCCCGGCTAT
>DASPGH010000061.1:0-2319 GCA_035620735.1 Acidimicrobiia bacterium
GTTCAGCGAGGATTTGGAGAACCAGGGCATCCGTCTTCCGGCCGACCTGTTCGACCCTGAACCGTTCGCTCGCCGATGAAGCGAGTCCTGGCGCTCGTCGCCGCGCTCCTCCTGCTGGCCGCGCCTGCCTGGGCGCAAGAAGAAGGTCCTGCCATCGAGATCGTCGATATCAACGGGTCGCGGTATCCCGAGCAGGGTCAAACCCAGATCGTCATCGAGGTGCAAAACGCTCAAGGAGAGATCGACCCATCTGCCCTCACGGTGACGGCCAACGGCCAGGAGGTCTCCAACCTCGAAGTCGAGCCGATCGGCAGTTCATCGGTCCCGGTCGGTGTCGTGTTGGTCATAGACACCTCCGGGTCGATGGCCGGCGCCCCGATGGCGGCGGCTCAGCAAGCGGCCACCGATTTCGTCAGCCAGGCTCGTCCCGAGGACCGGATCGCCATCATCGGTTTCGCCGACCAGGTCCAGGTGCTGTCCGGCTTCACCAACAACAAGGACTCCCTGAACGCCACCATTGCAGGCCTCGTCGCCGACGGCGAGACCGCCTTCAACGACGCGGTCATCGAGGGCGTGGCGATGTTCGGTCAGGCAGGGGCAGAGAATCTACTGCCCCACATGATCGTCCTCACCGACGGCGACGACACTGTGTCGACGGCCACCATCGACGAAGCAGTGGCCGCGGTCGAAGCCAGCGACGTTCGCACCTTCGGCGTCGCCCTCGAGTCACCCGACTTCAACCCCGAGCCTGTGCAGCAGGTGGCGACCGCCGGGGGAGGGCTGTTCCTCTCGACACCGGATCCCGAGCAACTCTCGGCTCTCTACGGAGAGATCAGCAGTGAGATCAGCAACACGTTGGTTGCCCGCTTCCAGTCACCGATCTTCGCCCCTGGTGATGTCGCGTTCGAGGTCTCCTATCAGGGACTGACTGCATCTCAGACCTTCCAGGTCTCGGGGTTCGCCACAACGACGACACAGACTGAGGGATCGACGACAACCACCACCCTCGTCCCTGTGACGGGTGAGCTCATCGAGGGCTCAGCCCCACTCCCCATCGAGACACTGATGCTCATCGGGGCTGCAGGGCTTGGCCTCACGGTGTTCTTGTTCCTCATCATCCTTTTTGGTCGTGAAGACGAAGACGACCCCGGGCGGTTCGCCAAGCGTCTCCAAGCCTACGGGCGAAGGGGTCAGGGAGAGGCCGACCAGAAAAAGGGCTTTATGGAGCGTCTCCCCTTCCTCAACCGCTTCACCCAGGCAGCCGAGGAGGAGGTGCGGCGGCGGGGTCTCCTTTCGGGTGTCAACTCCGCCCTGGAGCAGGCCAACATCCCGATGTCCTCTGGCGAGGCCATCCTGGCGATGGTTGGGATTGCCGCGGTGGGCGGCGTCGTCGCGGGCCTGTTCAACGGCGTGATCTGGGGATTGATCGTCTTTGGCGGGGTCCTGCTGCTGACGGTGGCCTTGATCTCATTCGCGGGCTCCCGTGAGAAGCGCAAGTTCGAGAGCCAGCTTCCCGATACTCTGATTCTGATGGCGACCTCGCTGCGAGCCGGGTACTCGCTGCTGCAGGCCACCGAGGCCGTTGCCTCCGAGGCGCCGGATCCGACCTCCAGGGAGTTCGGCAGGGCCATTGCCGAGGCCCGTCTCGGCCGCACGGTGACCGCGGCCCTCGAGGGAATCACGGAGAGAACCCAATCCGAGGACTTCGCGTGGGCGGTGATGGCCATCGAGATCCAGCGGGAGGTGGGTGGAAACCTTGCTGAGGTGCTCACCACGGTGGCCGACACAATGCGCGCCCGCAACCGCCTCAAGGGCGAGATCAGAGCGCTGACCGCCGAGGGTCGAATCTCAGCGTTCGTTCTGGGCTCTCTTCCGTTCGCGATGGGTCTGTTCCTGTGGACGACGAATCGCGACTACCTGCTTCCCCTGCTCGAGAATACCTTCGGTCTCATCGCGCTCGGCGTTGGTTTTCTGTTGATCGTGGGTGGCATCTTCTGGATGAAGAAGATCGTGGACATCGAGATATGAACCTCCTGGAATCCTTCGATCCGCTCGTCTTGGTGGTGGTGTCTGTCTTCGCCCTGATCATGTTCGTCGTGATCTGGGCGGGTATGGGTGTCAGCAAGGCGCGGGAGGAGATGAGCACACGTCTCGAGCTGTACGGCCGCCAGACCACGGCCACCATGCGAGATGACGAGCTGGCCAAGCCGCTCGCCCAGAGGACGGTCGGCCCTGTCCTCATAAGGGTGGGGAACGTCCTCAAGCGGTTCACACCCCAGGGCTATTTGGAGAAGAAGCAGCGCAACTTGATGCTTGCCG
>DASPGH010000062.1:0-22128 GCA_035620735.1 Acidimicrobiia bacterium
CGCCTCATTCACCTTCGAAGAGCTGACCGAGGCCGAGTCGGAATACTGGAGTGCGTCGGCACTCGAAGACCAGCACGAGGGACTCGTGTTCACCCCGGACGGGGAGAATTGGACAATCCAGGACACGCGGAAGGCGCTCGACGGCTCGATCGGGCTGCTCGAGGTCACCGACTCCCGCATTGTTGCGGCCGTCGTACCGTCGGATTGGCCCTACTCCCCAATGGCCTCACCGGGTTTCGAGATCTGGTCTGCACCAATACCCTGACGGAGTTAGCGTCAGACGATGCCGGAGTACCGACGGATCCTTCTCCACGGTCGCGAGGTTCACACCCATGTCGATGGTGACGAACTGGTGACGACCGACGGTGATCGAATCCCGGTCGAGGGCGCGCACCACCTTCCGCCGGTTGAACCCACCAAGATCATCGCCACCCATCTGACCTATCGGAGCCGGGTCGACGAGTTCATGACAAGGCTGCCCCCGGCACCGACCTACTTTCACAAACCGACTACCTCGTTGAACTCACACCTCGGTGATGTCGTGCGCCCGAAACGGTGCAAGTACCTCAACTACGAGGGCGAGATCGCAATCGTCATCGGGCGCACAGCCTTCGACATCTCACAGGCGGAGGCGCCAGATCACATCGCCGGCTATACGATCGCCAACGACTTCGGGCTGCACGACTTCCGTGACACCGACGCCGGCTCGATGCTGCGGGTGAAGGGCTCGGACACCCTGTGCCCGATCGGCCCGGGCCTAGTGACCGACTGGGACTTCCACGACAGGTCGATTCGGACGCTGGTCAACGGTGAGGTCAGGCAGTCGGCGAACACGGCTGAGATGGAATGGGACATGCACTACCTGGTCGCCGATCTGGCCCGGACCATCACCCTCCTCCCTGGTGACGTGATCCTCAGTGGGACTCCGGCAGGCTCCCGACCCGTGCAGCCCGGCGATGTCGTAACCGTCGAGGTCGAGGGGCTCGGGGCGTTGACCAATAGAATCGTCGAAGGTCAGACCGCCGTTCGATCCGAGGTCGGGGCGCAACCCAGTGACTCCGAAGAGGTCATCTCTACCGCCTTGGGCGGAGATTGGGAATACCGTGGGATACGCGCACCCCGGGGCCCGGGGGCCAAGCACTACGAATCTGAGGTCAGCGAATGAAGCCAGTAGTCGGGATCACGGCGTGGAAACGCCGACTCGAGACGTTCTACGGGCCCGACACCCTGCAAACCCTGTCGGCCTATTACACCGACTCGATCACCAACGCCGGGATGACTCCGCTCATGTTTCCGTCGTCTCTCCATCCAGAGGTTGCCCCGAGTTTGGTCAGAGTGGTCGACGGTGTTCTCATCTCCGGTGGCGACGACATCGACCCGTCCAGCTACGACTCCGAGAACACGGACGCGAGAGGTGTCAGCAAAGCCGCCGACAGTTTCGAGATTGCCGTGGTGCAGGCCGCACGCGACCAGGGCAAACCCGTGCTCGCGATCTGTCGGGGTCTCCAGTTGCTCAACGTCGCCCTTGGTGGATCGCTCCTCCAGGAGGTCACCTCGGCGGGTGGCGTTCACGATCTGATCAGCCGGGACCACGAGGAGATGAACGCCCGACGCCATGTCGTCTCGTTCGAAGCCGACGCCACATTGGCTGGGATCTACGGGGCGGCGGAGGCAAAGGTCAACACCCTTCACCACCAGGGCGTCGACCGGGTCGCCGATGAGCTGATCGTCGAGGGCCGCACCGATGACGGTCTCATCGAAGCCGCCCGATTCGACGGCGATTGGTGGGCACTAGGCGTGCAATGGCACCCGGAGCGTCTGGAGGGGGATCATCAGGAGATCTTCTCGGCGTTCCGGCGGGCCATCACCGACGGCGCCGGCTAGCAGTCGGGGCAAGCGGCTTGCGGTCGGGCGCCGCGGCGCCGGCCACGCTCAAACCCAGGGTTGCAGACTTCGCCTCGCGAAGTCTCCAACCCCGAGAACGGGGACAGCCCGAAACGCGTCCCTAGACCACCAGGGCGGCGCTGATCTCGGACAGACGATCCCGGACGACTCGATAGTGCACCCAGCGACCCCGCTTCTCCCCCTCGACCAACCCGGCCTCCCTCAAGACCCTGAGATGATGTGAGATCGTGGGCTGAGCGAGACCCAACGGCTCCTCGAGATCACAACCGCAGGAGGTGCCATCCGGGGCGGCGAGAAGCATCGACACGATGCGGAGACGCACCGGGTCGGCCAGGGCCGACAGGACGGGCGCCATGGCCTGCGCCCGCTCTTCATCGATGGCGCCATCGTGAAGCGGGGTGCAGCAGTAGTCGGTGACTTCGAGTTCGAGAACCTTCACGCGCATCAGTATATATTGACAACCATCGATATATCGATAATGTTCGATATATCGAAGTTCGTCGATATGTCCAAAGGAGGCATCATGACACTTCGCAATGACACCGGTGGCTGTTGCGGCGGCGGAGGCTGCCCCTGCTGCTAGTCGGTTGAGAAGACGGCGGCGCTGTTCGGACTATCCCAACAGCGCCGCCGTCGCCTTTCCCTCCGAACAATCCTCCAGTATCGGACAGTACCGGCACCACGGTCCGCCGTGTCGTTCCAGTGCCAGCCCCTCCGCCCAGGACTTGCGGATGTCGTTGACCATCTCACCGATCTCGACCGCAACACGTCTCACGTCCTCGGTGCTGGGAACCGTTCGGTATCGCTCCCCGGTCTTGACCGAGACCGCCTCGACATAGGCCGGGACTTCGTCATGGTCGATGGCCCAAAGGAGTGCGTAGAAGAGAAGCTGATGCTCTGCATCTCCGATCTCGCCGGTCTTCCAGTCGACCAGGCGATGCCCTCCGAGGTCCTCACGGAACACGGCGTCTATGGTGCCGACAAGGGACACCCCGTCGTCGGTCTCGTGGTCCAGGGGCACTTCTGAGCCGTCGAACCCCTCGCCGGGGAAGTTGACGAATCTCTCGTAGAGCCCACGCACCTCCTCGATCACTCCGGCCAACTGGGACGGCTTCATCTCGAGCGGGCCGAGCTTGTGATTGAGGTTCGAGCCACCGATCTCCTCGCGACAGGCGCGGACGAACTCATCGCTCCCGATCGGCCCCGACGTCAGGTGCCGGGAGAAAATGCGGTGAGCGAGGGTTCCGAGGAAGGCAGGCCGGGTATCTGGTGCGTACATGCCCTGGAGTCGAACATTTGCGCTCTCCGGGCACTTCTTCCATGCGACGTACGTTGAAGCACTGATACGCACGTCGTCTCCAGGGACCACATGAGGCAAGGCCACGACCATGACGACCGAGGGTATACCCCGACACCGACGGAATGGATTGAGCAAACGCCCAGCGCACCGGTAGCATCGATAGCTCACGGTTCGGGCCTGTTGGGGCGGCCCCCCACATGAAGAATCAGCTCTCTTTTCGGATCCACCCTCTTCTTGCCGCCGTAATCGTCGTAGGCGGTGTTTTGGTGCTGCTCTTCGGAGCCTATGGCATAACCCGCTGGGCATCCGCAGGCGAGGTGATGGGTCGGGTCTACATCGCCGAAGCCAGCGTCGGCGGGCGCAGCGAGGAGGAGGCGTTGAACATCGTCGACTCCCTGGAGATCGGGCGTCTGGCCCGACAGGCGACGTTCGAAGTAGACGGCAACGCAGTAAGCCTCCAGCCGTGGGAGACCGGGCTCTCCATCGCCAAGGAGAGGGCCGTCGCCGACGCCATGGCGGTGGGTCGCACCGGCAATTTCGCCAACCAGTTCCTCTTCTGGTTGGGGCATATCTTCAGCACCACCCAGATCGATCTGGACGGCAGTCTCGACCAGGAGTCCATCGACGATGTCTTCGATCGGTGGGACGCCGAGGTCATCGACAAGCCGATCAACTTGGGCAGTGTCGAGCTCACAGATGGTGAGCTCGTCGCCATCTATCCGTCGGAGGGCATCGGGGTAGACCGACCGCCGGCGAAACAGATCGTGCTCGACAGTCTGATCGAGTCAGAGGCGGTGGCGGCAACCATCCCCACGACGACCGTGGTTCCCGAGCTCACTCGAGCCGAAGTGGACGCCGCTCTCGCCCAAGCTCAGCAGATGCTGGCCGGGTCGGTGGAGATGACCTACGACGAACAGACCGCAGTGTTCTCCCAGGACCAGCTGAAGGATGCCTTCCACTCCGAGACTGTGACGAACAGCCCGGCTCGCATCATCAACTCCTTCGATCCTGCA
Organism: Acidimicrobiia bacterium; assembly: GCA_035620735.1. Lineage (GTDB taxonomy): Bacteria > Actinomycetota > Acidimicrobiia > Spongiisociales > ZC4RG35 > JANQRA01. The sequence continues at coordinate 4,219 of DASPGH010000062.1, forward strand.
GTCGTCGACCAGCTACTCGAGCCCTTGCGCTCTGAATTCGAGGCCGAGCCGGTCGATGCCGAGTACGTCATAAACGACAACCTCACCGTGTCGATCAAGCCCGGAAGCAACGGGACCCGCATCGACGAGGTCGAAACTGCGCAACGTCTCTTCGAGGCAAGCCTCAGTCCATCCCGGACCGGCGAGATCCCGATCGTCGAGGGGGCCGAGCCCGATGTGACCACCGCCGAGCTGGAAGAGCTCAACGTGCAGCACATGGTCGCCCAGTTCACGACCTACCACAGCTGTTGTGAGCCCCGGGTCACCAACATCCACCGGATCGCCGACGCCGTCGACGGAGTGTTGGTCCGTCCCGGTGAGACATTCAGCTTGAACGGTCACGTTGGCGAGCGGACGCTGGAGAAGGGCTATGTCGACGCAGGGTCGATCGTGGCCGGCGAGATCGTCGACACCATCGGTGGTGGCACCAGCCAGTTCACCACGACGCTCTACAACGCTGTCTTCTGGGGTGGCTATGAGGACGTCGAGCACAAGCCTCACTCCTATTACTTCTCGCGTTATCCCGAGGGCATAGAGGCCACGCTGTTCTGGCAGTCGATCGACCTCAAGTTCCGCAACAACCGTGAGCACGGCGTTCTCATCGACACCCTCTACACCGACACGTCGATCACGGTGCGTGTGTTCGGGTTCAACCACGGGCGGACCCTCGTCGGGGAGCAGAGCGGCGGGCAGACGCACATGAGGGTTCAGAGCGACGGCGGTCCCGAGGCCCTCCATGTCAAGGCCGAGACATCCGAGCGTTTCGACGTCACCGAGCCCGGTCAACCCGAGATCAGGGGCAATCCCGAGCTGGGAGTGAATCAACAACAGACGGTCCAATCACCGGCGCAAGGCTGGACGGTGCGGGTCACCAGGACGATTCTTCGGGGAGGGACCGAACAGGTCGAAGAACAGCAGTGGACGTGGCGCTATCGGCCCGTCTTCGAGATCATCGAGGTCCACCCGTGCAAGGTCCCCGGTTCGAGCACCTCGTGTCCCACCACGACGACCACGACTACCCAGCCCGCCACGACCACCACCGCGCCACCTCCGCCCGCGAGCTCGACGACGACCGCTGGCAGCGCAGCGCCATAAGCGTTACTCCTCCTCGGAGCCGGCGTCCTCCCCGTCGTCGGGGTAGAACCTGAGAAAAGAGGCGGTCACGTCGGCCACGGCACCTGCCGACTGGTCATCCCACGGAGAGCTCCGTCTCACGGTGACCGTGTTCTGCAGCACGTAGACATGGTCGATGCCGAGGTTCAGCCCGAAGAGACGCTCGGCAAGTCTTCCCGGCACGCCATGACCGTCTCCGGAAGTGGTGATCGCATGACCGTCCTGGCCGGTGAAGCTGCGATCGGTGTCGATGACCAGCACCTCACCGAGTGTCACGCTGTCTTTGATCTCTACGTTCTGGCCCATTTGCGTCCGGAAGAGTAACTACCCGCCCAGGGCACCGGAGAGCTCGCCGATCTGGTGCACTTTGACCAGGTTGGTGGCAGCGCGGACGTTGGGTGGGACCCCTCCCACCATGACCACGGTCTCCCCCGGCGTGGCGACGCCCTCCGCCTCGAGGATCTCGGCTGCGGCCGCCATCTCCTCGTCGGTGTAGTCCTTGCGCTCGAACGCATGGGGCTGAATGCCCCAATAGAGAGCCATCCGGCGACGAGTCGTGGTGTTGGGAGTGAAGGCGACGACCGTCTGCGTTGGTCGGTACTTCGAGATCAACCGGGCCGTGCTCCCGCTCTCTGTGAAGGCCACGATCGTCTTGGCACCCACGTTCTTCGCGATCTGGGTGGCAGCCTGGGCGACCGCCGATGCCACGTCGTTCTCTCCACCCACGAACGGGACCGGTGTCTCCTGGGAGAGAGTTCCCTCCTCGATCGTCTGACAGATCTGCGCCATCGCCTTGACCGTTCGCGATGGAAAGTCCCCGATGGCGGTCTCGCCTGACAGCATGACGGCGTCGGTGCCACTCATCACGGCGTGAGCCACGTCAGTCACCTCAGCCCGGGTGGGACGGGGGCTGTGGGTCATCGACTCGAGCATCTCGGTGGCGGTCACCGATACCCTCCCCATCGCGTTGCAACGACGAATGATGTCGGTCTGGATGAGTGGCAACCGATCGAGTGGAAGCTGCACGCCGAGGTCGCCGCGAGCCACCATCACTCCGAAGGACGCCTTGAGAATGTCGTCGAGGTTGTCCAGCGCCTGAGCGAGCTCGATCTTGGCGATGATCGGCACGTCGCCCGCCAGGTCGGCCACGGCCTCGACATCGGGCCCGGTGCGGACGAAGGAAGCCGCCACGAAGTCCACCCCGAGCTCGCGACCGAAGGCCAGGTCTGCCTCGTCTTTGGAGGTGATGTTCCCGACGGTGAGACTGCTGTCGGGGAAGGCGACGCCCTTGTGATCGCCCAGAGACCCGCCGGTGACGACACGGGCACGCAGGGCGTTGTCCGAGCGACCCACCACCTCACACGACACCAACCCATCGGCGAGGATGACCCGGTCGCCCGGGCTGACATCGGTGAGCAGCGCCTCGTACCCGATGGGGATTCGCTCGTGGCTTCCGGTGCCACTCTCCGGCAACAGGTCCACCTCGGCGTCGGTCTGAAGCTCGATGCCCCCTCCGGGAAACTCGCCTACGCGAAGCTTGGGCCCTTGAATGTCCTGCATGATCGCCACCGTGCGACCGGCCTCGGCTGCCGCGGCTCGAATCCAGTCGAAGAACTGACGATGGAGCTCGTGGCCACCATGGGAGAAGTTGAGACGGGCCACGTCCATACCGGCGTCGATGAGCTCCCGCACTTTCCCGGCTGAGGCCACCGATGGGCCCATGGTTGCGATGACTTTTGTCTGGCGCGGCACGTCGCCTCTCAAGATAACGAGCCGAGCTTCTCCCGCAGCATTTCGTTGACGAGTTGGGGATCGGCCTTCCCCTGGGTGGCCCGCATGACCTGACCGACGAGGAAGCCCACCACCTTCTCCTCCCCCGCCTGGTAGCTCTCGATTGCATCCGGATTGGCTGCCAGCACCTCGTCGACGGCCTCTTCGAGCGCGCCGGTGTCTGAGATCTGGACGAGGTCACGCGACTCGGCAACACCTCGGGGATCTCCCTCGCCGGCAAGGACTCCCTCCAGGACCTCCTTCGCCGCCGAGGACGAAACGGTCCCGTCGTCGACCACTGCCACCAGTTCGGCCAGCTGAGCCCCGGTGAGCGGCAGTTCCCCGGCCCCGGTCTCGGTACGTCGCAGCCAGGCGGTGACTTCTCCGGTGAGCCAGTTGGCCGCGGCGCGGTGGGCCGCTCCTATGGCGACTGCCTCGTCGTACACATCGCGCAGCTCTTTGGCCGACCCGGAGAGGACACCGGCGAGATCGTCGTCAAGTCCCGCCTCGATGTAGCGGGAGCGTCGCGTGGCGGGCAGCTCGGGAAGCTGGTCCCGGACCTCGTCGACCCATTGGTCGTCCATGACCATGGCGACGAGGTCGGGCTCGGTGAAGTAGCGGTAGTCCGAGGAGCCTTCCTTGGTCCTCATGGGGTGAGTGACGGCGGATTCCTCGTCCCAATGACGGGTTTCCTGGACGAGCTCGTCTCCCGACTCCAGCGTCTCGATCTGCCTCGCGATCTCGAAGTCGATGGCCCGCTCGAGCGAACGGAACGAGTTCATGTTCTTGATCTCGACCTTGGTCCCCAGCTCGTCGCTGCCCGAGGGACGGACCGAGACATTGGCGTCGAAACGGATGGAGCCCTCCTCGAGACGGGCATCGGAGACTTCGAGCTCGGCCACGAGCTGCCTGAGCTCAATGGCGTACTCACGGGCCTCGGCGGCACTGCAGATGTCGGGTTTCGACACGATCTCGACCAATGGGACGCCGGAGCGGTTGAAGTCGAGCAACGTCGCCGTTGCCGAGTGGATCCGCCCGCCCTCTCCCACGTGGGTCGATTTGCCCGTGTCCTCCTCCATGTGGGCGCGTTCGATGCCGATCCTGTGCGTCTCCCCATCGACGGTGATGTCGAGATACCCGTCGTGACACACAGGGACGTCGAACTGCGATATCTGATAGTTCTTGGGCAGATCGGCGTAGAAGTAGTTCTTTCGATGGAAGACCGACCGGTCGGCGACTTCGCAGTTGAGGGCGAGACCGATGGCGATGATCCACTCGATCGCCTTCCGGTTGGGCACGGGCAGGGCACCTGGGAGACCGAGACAAACGGGACACACATTGGTGTTGGGCTCGGCGCCAAAACCGACGGCGCATCCGCAGAACATCTTCGACTCGGTCGCCAGTTCGACATGGACTTCTATCCCGATGACCGGTTCCCAGGTCACGAGACCACCTCCGCCAGCTGGGGACGCGCCGAGAAGCCGGCGAGACGCTCGACCTCGGCAGCCACACGAAACATCGCAGTCTCGCCAAGGGCCGGCGCCATAACCTGGAAACCGATCGGCAGGTTCTGTGTGTCCAGGGCGACAGGCACCGAGATCCCCGGGTGCCCGACCAGATTCAGCGGGTTGGTGCAGATGTCGGTGAGGTACATCGACAGGGGATCGTCCACCTTCGCACCCACCGGGAAGGCCACGGTCGGGCTGGTGGGAGAGACGAGGACGTCGACCTTCTCGTATGCGGCGGCGTACTCCTCGCCCAGAGCCACTCTGACCCGCTGCGCTTGACCGTAGAAGGCGTCGTAGTACCCGGCGGACAGGGCATAGGTTCCCAACAGGATGCGACGGGTGACCTCGGGTCCGAAGCCCTGCGCCCGCGTTCGAGCCATCAGATCCTCAGTTGTCGCGCCGTCTGCGCGCAGCCCGTATCGGACTCCGTCGAAACGGGCGAGGTTGGCCGAGGCCTCGGCAGGTGCCACCAGATAGTAGGCGGACAGGGCAATCTCCACCGTTGGCAGCGAGACCTCAACGATCTGTGCCCCGGCCCCGGATAGCTTCTCCACCATGTCGGCCATGGCCTCCTCGACTGCGGGCTCGTAGCCCTCACCTGCCATCTCGGCGACAACTCCGATATGCATGCCATCGACGCCGCGCTCCAGGTCGGTCGTCAGGTCCGGGTATTCCCCGGCATACGAGGTGGCGTCCAGGGGGTCGTGGCCCCAGATCGTCTCCAGAGTGAGAGCGGCGTCGGTGACGCTCCTGGAGAGCGGCCCGATCTGGTCGAGCGACGAAGCGAACGCGATGAGGCCGTAGCGACTCACGGTTCCGTACGTCGGCTTGAGACCGACAATGCCGGTCAGCGAGGCTGGCTGTCGTATGGATCCACCTGTGTCGGACCCGAGTGCGCCGAAAGCGGAGCCGGCTGCCACCGCGGCAGCCGACCCTCCGGATGACCCTCCCGGCACCCGGCTGATGTCCCACGGATTGAACGAGGGGCCATAAGCCGAGTTCTCGGTCGACGAGCCCATGGCGAACTCGTCGAGATTGGTCTTCCCGACGATGACGGCACCGGCCTCACGCAGTTTGGTGACGACTGTGGCGTCGTAGGGAGGGACATATCCGGCCAGGATCTGCGACGAAGCCGTGGTCTCCATCCCACGGGTGCACATGTTGTCTTTGAGAGCGAATGGGATGCCGTGCAACGGGCCTCGATCGGTGCCGGTGGCGATGTCGGCGTCGGCGGCCTCGGCCGCGGCCCGAGCTCCGTCACGATCGATGGTGAGATAGGCGTGGAGCTGAGCCTCGGTGCGATGGGCAACGTCGAGGACGGCGTCGAGCAACTGAACAGACGTGACTTCGCCCGAGCGAAGCTTGTCCCCGGCCTCGACGATCGTGAGGTCGGTCAGAGGTCGGGAAGGAACGGTCATTCCCTTTCCTCCAGCGTCGAATGAGGAGGGACGACCCCCCTCAAACCCCCCGGCGCAACCCCCGTGGCAGCGGGAGAGCTTGGGTCGGCAATCAGTTTCATTCTCTTTCCTCCAGGGCTGGCGGAACCACGAAGTAGCCGTCCTGGGAGGCCGGCGCCTGGCTCAAGACCTCGTCACGGTCGAGAGAAGGCCGGGTCTCGTCGTCTCGAAACGCGTTGACGAAACCGAGGGGATGCGCCGAGTCGACCTGAGGCTCGCCCTCGAGTGACTGGACCCGGGCGGCATGGTCGAGGATGTCGCCGAGCTGAGTCTTGTACACCTCGAGCTCCTCGTCACTCAGATCGAGGCGAGCCAGCCGGGCGACATGGGCGATGTCTATGTCGATGGGCATGAAGCGGCGAGTGTAGGAACCTGTCTCCGGAACGGTCAGACGAGTATTCGTTGCAGAACGTCGTAGCACCAGACCAGGTCGTCGAGAGCGATCGATTCCCCCGGCTTGTGCGCCAGGGCGGTTTCACCGGGTCCGAAGTTGATAGCCGGGATCCCACGTTCGGCGAGCTGGGCGACATCTGTCCACCCCTGCTTGTGCGACACCACGGCGCCCGCCGACTCGATGAGACGTTGGAACAACGGGTGCGAGGTCTCCGGGTAGGCGGCGGGCGCGGTGTCCACGACTTCGACCTCATCAGCCGGCGCGCAGACTTCTCGGAGTCTGGCGACTGCATCCGCAATGGTGCGATCGGGGGAGAACCGGTAGTTGACATTGAGATCGAATCGGCCGGGAACGATGTTGTTGGCCAATCCCCCGTTCGCCCTGGTGACCGACATCACCTCCTTGAAGTCGAGTCCTTCGATGGTGTGAACTTCCGGCTCGAGACCGTCCATCATCGTCAGGAAGGGACCCGCTTTGGTGACGGCGTTGACCCCGCGCCAGGGGCGGGCCGAATGACCTGGCTCGCCGATGAAGCTGACCCGAGCGTTGATCGAGCCCTGGCACCCGGCATGGACCTCCCTGTTGGTGGGCTCCATGACGATGCCCGCTTCCATGGCGGCGAGGGAGGGGACGGCGTCGAGGATCTGACCGAGCTCGTTGTTGACGAGCGGGCCCTCCTCCCCTGCATAGAACACGGCCACGATTCGCTCGGTACCGAAGTCCTCGATGAGATGGACCATGACGGCGAGGCCGCCCTTCATGTCGGTGGCACCCAAACCGAAGAGCCGATCGCCCTCGATGCGCGCTCCGACGTGGCCCTGGAGCGGAACGGTGTCCGTGTGACCGACGAGGGCAACCTTGCCCGCGCCGGGCTCGCCCACCACGAGGGACGCTCCGACGTCCTGTTGGGGATGGCCGGAGAGACGTTCCCTTATGGCGTCTCGAATCTCCTGTTCGTTGCCCGTTTCCGAAGGGATGTCGACGAGCCAGACGAGGGTCTCGGTGAGTGTCACTTCGAGGAAGGTAGCCACCGGAAGTACTCTTCGACGGTGATCACGGAGTCCGTCAAGGCCGTTGGGCTCGCCTCGTTTTCTGGCGAGAAGGTCCTCGACGTCTGGTACCCGGACCCCAATGATGCCGACACCGACCTGGCTCAACTCGCCACGGTCGACGAGGCCCGTGGAGTGGAACAGCGCCCTGTGGTGACCGAGATCTCCGACCTCTCCGCGCCACCGAGAAACCCCGCCGATGCCTACCTGAGGCTGCATCTCCTCTCCCACCGGGTCCACAGACCGCACGACATCAGCGTCGAGGGAATCTTCGGCGTCTTGAACAACGTCGTGTGGACCACCGAGGGGCCTTGCGACGTCGAGGGTTTCACAGAGACGAAGAAGAGGCTGATCGAAGCCGGCCGCCCGCCCGCCGTCACGTCCGTGGACAAGTTTCCGAGGATGATCGACTACGTGATCCCCACCGGCGTCCGCATCGCCGACGGGGACCGGGTCCGTCTCGGCGCATATCTCGGTGAGGGGACCACCGTCATGCACGAGGGGTTCGTGAACTTCAACGCCGGAACCCTGGGCAAGTCGATGGTCGAGGGCAGGATCAGCGCCGGGGTTCTGGTCGGCGACGGGTCGGACGTGGGAGGCAGCGCCTCGATAATGGGGACACTGAGCGGTGGAGGGACCGAAGTGATCTCGATCGGGGAGAACTGCCTGCTCGGGGCGAACTCAGGGGTCGGAATCTCTCTGGGTGACGGGTGCGTGGTGGAAGCCGGGCTGTATCTGACCGCCGGCACGATCGTGACCCTGCCCGACGGGGAGACCGCCAAGGGCCGGGAGATGTCGGGGGTCTCCGACATGCTCTTTCGCCGGAACTCCGTGAGTGGGGCCGTCGAGGCCCTTCCCCGGACCGGGTCATGGGGCGGCCTCAACGAGGCGTTGCACGTCAACTGATGCCGTACCGTCTCATCTACACCGGGCTCGCTCTGATCGCCATCGCCGCCATCGCATTCGGCCTGGTTCTCTCCCCCGACGGTGAAGCGATCAGCTTGCCCGGGCCTGTCGAGAGAGTGGCCCCAGCTCCAAATGACCTCGTGCCACCCCAGGCGATCCTCGAGATCGATCTCGAAGTGGGTTACGAGGCGCAGATAACGGTGGACGGCTGGCCCATCAACGACGCCCAGTTCGTCGAGGCGACCGGGGTCTACCGATGGTCGCCCTCGCCCACCCATCCCACGATCAACGAGTGGACCCCCGGCGAGCACACCGTCAGCATCGTCTACGACACCTACACCGGGTTACCGGACACCGGCGCTTTCGAATGGACATTTCGTGTGGGTTGAGCGGCGTCATCGCGCTGCAGTTTCCGAAATCCGTGGTCCAGAAACAACCGTCAGCGCGCCCAACTGCACCACAGCTCAGTCGAGGACTGTGAGACCCTCTTCCAACAGCCTCCTGAACTTGGCGCCGTCGACGATGGGGATCCCCAGCTCCTCGGCTTTGTTGGTCTTGGAAGCCCCCGGGGACTCGCCGACGACGAGAGCGGTGGTCTTGGTCGACACCGAGCTGGTGGCCTTGGCGCCCCGTGCCTCGATCGCAGCCTGAGCCTCCTCCCTGGTGAAGCCTTCGATGGTCCCCGAGACCACGAAAGTGGCTCCGGCGAGTAGATCGGAAGCGACGTCATCGGGTCTTTCATCCTCGAGACGAACCCCCGCCTCGCCGAGCTTTTGGATCAATTCGCGGTTGGCGGGGTCGGATGACCACTCCACGACTCCGGCGGCGATCACCGGGCCGATCCCTTCGATAGCGCCGACCTCCTCCTCGGTGGCGTCCATGAGCGCAGGCAGACTGCCGAAATGGCGGGCGAGCATGCGGGCCACCGTCCCACCGACGTGACGGATCCCCAGGGCGGTCAGCAGTCTGGCGACGGGCCGGTCACGGGCGGCAGCGATGGCTTTGGTCAGATTGTCGACAGAGATCTGACCCCAGCCCTCGAACTCGAGGAGTTGGGAGGTTTCGAACGTGAAAATGTCGGCCGGATCTGAGATCAGGTCGTTCTGGAGAAGCAGGTCGATGGTCTTGTAGCCCATGTGCTCGATGTCCATCCCGCCCCGACCGGCAAAATGAAACAGCCACTCACGCACACGGGACGGGCACTCGAACCCTCCGGTGCAACGGGCGACCGCCTCCCCCTCTGGTCTGACGATGGGGTTGCCGCAAAACGGACAGTTGGCCGGCATCGACCATTTCTTCTCTTTGCCGGTGCGGGCCGCCACCACAGGCCCCACCACCTCGGGGATCACGTCTCCGGCTCGACGGACGATCACCTGGTCGCCGATGCGGACGTCCTTCAAAGCGACCTGTTCCTCGTTGTGGAGGGTTGCCATCCCGACATTGGCGCCCCCGACGAAAACCGGCTCGAGCACGGCGAATGGGGTGGCCGCACCCGTCCGGCCGACGTTGATCATGATGTCCCGAAGCGTCGTCACCTGCTCCTCGGGGGGGAACTTGTAGGCGATCGCCCATCGCGGCGCCTTGGCCGTATAACCGAGCTCGTCCTGCTCATCAAGAGAGTCGACCTTCACCACCACGCCGTCGGTCTGGTAATCCATGTCGTGACGATCTTTTTCGGCACCTTCCACGTAGGCGTAGACATCGTCGATCGTCATCAGCAGCGAGCTCGACGGGTTGGTGCGCAGACCGAGCGATCTCATGAAGTCGACGGTCCCGGAGTGAGTATCGAAAGTCGGTCCACCCTCGACGAAGCCCAGCTGATAGACCCAGATTCCCAGTCCTCTCCCTGCGGTGACGGAGCTGTCCTTCATCCGCACGCTCCCGGCGGCAGCGTTGCGGGGGTTGGTGAACAGAGGTTTGCCTTCTGCCGCCTGTTTCTCGTTGAGCTCGTCGAACGCTGTGAAAGGCATGTAGACCTCCCCCCTGACCTCGAGAACTGACGGCACGTCGTCACCAAGGAGCCGGAGCGGGATCGACTCGATCGTCCGCAGGTTGGCGGTGATGTCCTCGCCGACGGTCCCGTCGCCGCGGGTGGCGCCCGTCGTGAGGACACCGTCACGATAGGTGAGCACGACTGCGAGACCGTCGATCTTCAGCTCACACACATACCCGGACGCCGGGCCGCCGAGACCTCTCTCCAGCCTGGCCTCCCACGCGGCGAGCTTCTCTCGTGACTCGGCATTGTCGAGCGAGAACATGGGCCTGAGATGGGTCACCGGGGTGAACAGGTCTCCGACGGGCGTGCCGACCCGTTGGGTTGGGCTGTCGGGTGTGATCAGCTCCGGGTGCTCCTCCTCCAGGGCGATCAACTCGCGGAGGAGTTGGTCGAACTGGGCGTCGGATATGACCGTGTCGTTGGTCACGTAGTAGCGGTGGTTGTGCTCTCTGATCTGAGCCCGGAGCTCCTCGACCCTGTTGGCCGCATCTGTGGTCATGGCGCCAACCCGGAGAAGACATTGGTTCGATAGGCGATCTCTATCGATCCGCCCCTACGACCGACTTCGGCTGCAAGCCCATCGAGCAAAGGCTCGCGTTGTTCCATGGGGAGCGCCATGTGGTCGCTGTATGTTGAGTAGAGGGCTCGCAACTCTGCAGCGCTCAATGTCTGCGACCACTCGTGGCAGAAGTGATGGAGACTCTCGAAACCAGCGGCGCGCATGTCGTCCAGCCAGGTCACCGAGTCGCGCTTCTTGATTCGCTCATCGTGCTCGGAGAGCAGATCGGGAGCGAGTTCGTCATAGACGGCGTCGAACATCCCGTATCGATCGAGGGGCACGTTCCACATCAGGGCGAGGGCACCACCCTGACGCAGCAGACCAAGCGCGCGGTCGTAACCGGTCCCGGGATCGACCCAGTGCCAGGCCTGGGCGGCGTAGATGAGATCGACCCCATCGCGTGCGCCGGACCAGTCCTCGAAGGTGGAGACGACTACCTCCACCGAGGGCAAGTCTTTCGCTCCCAGGATCTCCGCCATCTCATGTGAAGGCTCGAGACAGGTGATTCTGAGACCGGGACGTGCCATGTCGACGGTCGCCTTGCCGGTGCCGGCCCCAACTTCGAGAGCATTGTTCAGCTCCACCAAAGACTGAAGGTGCTGGATCGCCTCCGAGGGATAGCCGGGACGAGCTCGATCGTAGGTCTCGGCGCGTTGGCCGAAGATGACCGCCCTGGCCGGGTCTCTCATGCAGTCGATGCTATTAGCGCCCCACCCAGGACGACATCGTCGTCGTAGAAGGCAACTGTCTGACCCGGTGCGATGGCCTGCTGAGGTTCGGCGAAGCAAAGGAGGGCGCCGTCGATGGAGGCGGGAACGGGGTCGCCGTGCGCCCGGTACTGAGCCATGACCCGACCCTGGCGAAGGTCTCCGTCGGTCCAGGTGACCTGGTCGAGAGCCACATCGCCTACTGCTAGCTCATCGCGGGTGCCGATGACCACTGTGGATGTCTCCTCTTCGATCCTGAGCACGAAGCGGGGCTCGCCCAGGGCCACACCCAACCCGCGTCGCTGACCCACGGTGAAGTCGGCGATGCCGTCGTGAGTCGCCACCTCGGTTCCACGGCTGTCGACGACTGGTCCAGGCTGGAATGCCGCAGGAGCCACGTCGCGCAGGAAACCCCGGTAATCACCCTGCCCGACGAAGCAAATATCCATCGACTCCGGCTTGTTCGCCGTTCGCATGCCCATGTCTGCCGCGATGTGACGTACCTCGCTCTTGGTCAGCTCCCCGACGGGGAAGCGGGTGCGGGCAAGCTGGCTCTGGGTCAGCATGGAGAGGACATAGGACTGGTCCTTGGCGGCATCGCGGCCCCGCCTGAGCTGCCACACCCCAGCCACGAGCCGGGTTCGGGCATGATGACCGGTGACCAGCACGTCACACTCGAACTGGTCGAGACGAGCGAGGAGCCGATCGAATTTGACTGTGCGGTTGCACTCGATGCACGGGTTTGGGGTTCTTCCCGACGCGTAGTCGTCAACGAAGCGATCGACCACACCATCCTTGAACTCGTCGGTGTAGTCGAGCACGTAGTAGGGGATGTCGAGCTGGGCAGCCACCCGGCGGGCGTCTTCGGCGTCGGAAACCGTGCAACAACCCGCAGTGGGCGCCTCGCCGCGAGGTCCGGACCAGAGCTTGAGCGTGACGCCCATGACGTCATGGCCCGCCTCCTTCATGAGCGCGGCGGCAACCGAGGAGTCGACTCCCCCGGACATGGCGACGAGGACCCTCAAGATGTCACCGCAGCCGGCCGACCAGGTCCTTCACGATGTCGGCGGCCTCATCGGCCTCGTCTCGGGTGGACGTCCACCCAAAGGTGAATCGAACACACTCCCGGGCCTCGTCCGGTGTGAGACCCATGGCTTCGAGGACATGGGAAACGGTGGCGGCGCCTGACTGGCAAGCAGAGCCTGCTGACGCAGCCACACCGCGCTGATCGAGGAGCATGAGCAGAGTCTCGTTGCGGACACCGGGAAACCGGACATTGAGATGGTGACTCGATCGTCTCTTTCTGGGTGTGTTGACAACTATGCCATCGACCTCGGTCAGGAGACGGCTCTCCATGTGGTCACGCACCGAGCGCACCTCTGTCTCGAAACGCTCCCGATCGTCGATGGCCAGCTTCACGGCCGTGGCAATGCCCACCGCAGAAGCCACATCGTGTGTTCCCGACCGTCGCCCCAACTCCTGACCGCCACCGTGCTGCACAGGCTCGAGGACCGTTCCGTCGCGCACGTAGAGGATCCCGGCACCCTTGGGACCACCGAACTTGTGTGCGGAGATGGTGAGGAGGTCGAGACCGAGAGACTCGACGTCGACTTCCTCACAGCCGAAGGCCTGGACCGCGTCGGTGTGCATCAGGGCGTCGGGGTTGGCGGACTTGACCGCCGACGAGATTGCCCGTATGTCCTCCACGGTGCCGGTCTCGTTGTTCACCATCATCACAGACACGACGGCGGTGTCCTCGTTCACGGCATCGGCCACCTCATCGGGGTCGACCCTCGCCTCCCTGTCGACGCCGACGATGGTCACCGGCATCGCGAGACGCTTTAGAAAGTCGGCGGTCTCCAGCACAGCTTCGTGCTCGATGGCGGAGGTCACCAGCCCGCGCCGCTCCGATGTATTGAGGACCGCACCCTTGATGGCGAGGTTGTCGCTCTCGGTGCCCCCGGATGTGAAGACAATCTCCATGGGGGCTGCGCCGATCAGCTCGGCAATCTGCTCACGGGCGTCCTCCAGCGCGTTCTTGGCGGAACGAGATACACCATGAACACCGGATGGGTTGCCGAATGTCTCGCCCGCATATGGTGCCATGGCCTCCCAGACCTGGGGGCGCATCGGGGTCGTGGCGGCGTGATCCAGATAGATCATGGGCAGATATTGTCGCATGAACCGTCATGGCACGTGTAGCCGTTACCCGAGAGATCCCAGCGCCGCACGAACGGGTTTGGAGCGCTCTCGCCGATTTGGAGTCACACACCAAGTGGATGAGGGACGCTCGTTCGATCGAGTTCACCTCCGAGCACAGACGCGGCAAAGGCACCCGCATGGAGGTGGTCACGGTGATCGGACCACTTCGCACCACCGACGTCATGGAGGTGGTTGGCTGGGATGAAGGCAGGTCGATCGACGTCCGTCACGAGGGTCTGGTCACTGGCACCGGCAACTTGCGAGTCGAGCCCGTTGCCGGTGGCTCACGGGTGACCTGGGACGAAACGCTCATCTTCCCGTGGTGGTTGGGCGGCCCGGTGACCGCATGGTTGGCGCGCCCGGTCCTGAGAGCCGTTTGGAGGGGGAATCTGCGCCGTCTCGAGGAGACTCTCCTGGGTTGAGCCCTCCGTTCGGTGTCGGTTCATCCCGACTGACATGTGATGACCGCCACCGGAGGCCTACTTGCCCTGGAAGTCCGCCTGTCGCTTTTCGACGAAGGCATTGACACCTTCGACGGCGTCGTCTGTGGCGAAGGAGGCGTGAAAGCCCTCACGTTCGATCTCCAGCGCCTCCTCGAGGGGAATGCCACGACCAGCGGCCAGCGCCTTCTTGGCCGCAGCGATGGCTACCGTTGCCTTGGTCGCCCAGTCCCGGGCGTCGGCCATGGCCAGGTCGAGCACGTCGTCCGCCGGAGCCACCTTGTCGGCATATCCGATCTCGAGGGCTTCCTCGGCACCTACCTGACGGCCCGAGTAGACGAGCTCCTTCGTCTTCTGAAACCCGATGACACGTTGCAGACGCTGAGTGCCGCCGGCGCCGGGTATCAAACCGAGGAGGATCTCGGGTTGTCCGATCTTGGCGTCCTCGGCCAGGTATCTGAAGTCACACCCGAGGGACAGCTCACAGCCACCGCCTAGCGCGTAGCCATGAACTGCGGCGATTGTGGGTTTCGCCAATCCGTCGAGGACCGAGATCGCACTTTGGAGGGTGCCCGCGGTGGTCTCCCGGCCACCGGAGTCGAAGGTCTCCTTGAAACCTTTGATGTCGGCCCCGGCCGCGAAATGCGGTTGCCCGGTGACCACCACCGCGCGAATCGCAGGATCCTGGCACTCGGTGAAGGCCTCCTTGAGCTCGACGGCCACCTGCTCGGAGAGGGCGTTGACCGGAGGGCGATCGAGTCGGACGAGGGCAACCGGCCCTTCTTTGGTGACGGAGACGAATTCCATGGGAGGACACTATTAGGGGGGACGACCCCCCTCAAACGCCCCGCCATCGCTATTCGGCTAAGCCGGCGGGTTGGTGGTCACTCCGGGGAGATCACGCATCTCCGGCATGCGGCCCGGCTCGACATGCTGGACCCGCATCCTGGCGTCGACGACACATATCCCTTCGCCGGGTGGCAGCACCTTCACCGGGTTCAGGTCCATCTCCACCAGCTCAGGCATCACAGAGATCAGCGCCGAGACTCGCTGTAGCGCATTCTGAAGGGCGGCGACGTCGCCCTCAGGGTTGCTGCGGTAGCCCTCTAGAAGTCTGTATCCCTTGGTCTCGGTCATCATCTCCCGCGCGTCCACGTCGGTGAGCGGATGAAGACGGAAAGCCACATCTTTCAGCAGCTCCACATAGACACCGCCGAGGCCGAAGACAACGAGTGGCCCGAAGTTCGGATCCTGAGCCATCCCGATCAGCACCTCATGACCACCCGGGATCATCTCCTGGACGAGAACGCCATCATGAGTGGAGACGACCCCTGTGACCTGGTCGAATGCGGCCTCGACGGCCTGCTCTCCCTCGACGTCGAGGACCACACCCCCAACGTCGGATTTGTGCAAGGCCTCGTCGCTGATGACCTTGAGCACCACGGGCCCGCCGATTTCACCGGCCGCTTCCTTGGCGTCCTCGAGCGAAGCCGCCACCCTGGTCACCGGAGTACGTAGGCCGGCACCGCGCAGACAGGCATCGACCTCGTCCGGCTCCAGCCACCCCCCATCTTCACCCATCCGGTCGAGGGCAGTCTCGACGACCTCTCTGATCCGATCAGCGGTCTCGATGGGAAACTTCATCTCCTCACCTGGCTCACGCACACGCCACTCACCATGTCGAGCCGCCCTGGCCAGGGCGTGGGCGGCGGCCTCCGGGAAGGTGTAGGTGGGTATGGAGCGTCGCACGTCGGAACCAGCCAACGACTTGCCCGCACCCTCGGCCTGCATGAACACAGAGAGAAGTGCGACGCTCCCGTCGTACTCGCTCTGACAATCCCGCAGAGCGTGGGCCACCTCACCCGCCCCATCCGACGATGTCGGGACATAGATGACCATGACCGCGTCCACTTCGCCCGACTGCAGGAGAAGCCTCGTGGCGTGGCCGAACTCCTCGGGCCCGCCCGAGGCAATGAGATCGACGGGGTTGCGCGTCGATGCCTCGGCGGGCAGTTGCGAGCCGATCTCCTCACGAAGCCCTGGAGACAACTCAGGGATCTCGAGACCAGTTGCCTCGAGGGCGTCGGCGGCCAGAATGCCGGGCCCACCGGCGTTGGTGACGATCCCAACCCGACGCCCGGCCGGAATCGGCTGATTGGCCAGCAGGCTGGCCGTGTCGAACAGGTCCTCGATGGTGTCGACCCGGATGACCCCGGCCTGGCGAAAGAGGGCGTTGACTGCCTCGTCGGAAGAGGCCAAGGCGCCGGTGTGTGAAGACGCCGCCCGGCTCCCGGCGGCGGTGCGACCCGACTTCACGGCAATTATGGGTTTGCGCCGCCCGATGCGGCGGGCGATCCGGGAGAACTTGGCCGGGTTGCCGAACGACTCGAGGTAGAGGGTGATGACGTCGGTTTGGGGATCGTCCTCCCAGGCCATGATCAGGTCGTTGCCGCTGACGTCTGCTTTGTTTCCCACGGATACGAACTGAGAGATGCCGATGTTGTTCCGGGTGGCGTAGTCGAGGATGGCGATCCCCAACGCACCGGACTGTGACGACATGGCAACGTTGCCGGCGGGAGGGTAGACCGGGGCGAAGGTTCCATTGAGACGGACCGAAGGGGCAGTGTTCAGCAGACCCATGCAGTTGGGTCCGACCATGCGCATCCCCGAGTTCCTTACGATCTCGAGCAGTCTGTGCTCGTCGTCGGCCCCTTCTTCGCCGACCTCGCTGAAGCCGGCGGAGATGACCACGACCCCGCGCACTCCAGCGTGAGCGCACTCCTCGACCACCTGCACGACGAATCGCTGGGGGACCACGATGAAGGCCAGGTCGACTTCGTCGGGGACCTCGCCGATCGTCGAGTAAGCCTTGACCGAGCGGACCACTCGCGAACTGGGATTGACGGGGTAGAGAGGGCCAACGAAACCCTCGGCGAGGATGTTGTTGAACAGCTTTCCCCCGATGGATTCGGCGTCGTTGGATGCACCGATGACGGCGATCGACCGCGGGAAGAAAAGGGGCAAGAGCGAAGCCGCAACTGCACGTTTCTCGTGATCGGCTTCGACAGCCAGCGACGTCTCACTCTCCGTCGTGGGGAAATTCACCGTGAAGACCCCCGAGTCCATGGTTCGGGTGAGCTCGTAGCCGGAGTTTCGGAACACACGCATCATCCGGCGGTTCTCGCCGAGGACGAAGGCACGGAACTCGCTGATCCCGTGGGAACGGGCATGGCTCGTCAACAGCTCGAGCAGCTTGGTGCCGATTCCCCGCCCCTGCTGGGTGTCGATGACGGCGAAAGCCACCTCGGCACTGGTCGGTTCGTTGGGGTCGACGTCGTAGCGACCAACACCGATCATGTCGCCGTCGAGAAGGGCGATCAGGGCCATGCGACCGTGGTAGTCGACGTTGGTGAAGTGCTCGATCTCCGACGGTTCGAGGGTGTTCTTGACCCTGAAGAACCGGTAGTAGCGGGACTCCGGGCCCAGTTTCTCGAAGAAGCGAACCACCAGATCGGCGTCTTCGGGCTTGATCGGGCGGACACGGGCGCCTCCACCGTCCCGGAGGACGATGTCGAGCTCGTACTCGGATGGATACTCAGCCATGTTTGAAATACGTCATCATTGGCAACCTACCGTCCTCATGGGTGGATCGATCATGCCTGAGTGGGAGTTGGTAGTGCCTTTCGAGCCGGTACACTCCAAGATCGGGCAAACAGGAGGGAAGAGTCTGCACATCAGACCCCTGGTCGATCAATCGTGTCGTCGTGGGG
>DASPGH010000063.1:0-25105 GCA_035620735.1 Acidimicrobiia bacterium
ACGGTCCGGGCGCTGGTGGCAAGTCGAACACGCGCCAGGTTGAACGAGGCGATGCTGGCTGTGATCGCCGGTAGGGAAATCAGGAGCCCTCGGGCCCCGGCCTCCATGCCGAACACATCGGCCAGGTGGACCGGCAAGACCGTCAGAAACAGTCCGAATATCGCGATGAACACCAGGAACCCTCCGAGAATCGATGCCCGGAGGATCGGGCGGCGAAGCACGAGCACGGCTTCCCCGAATTGCTCCCTCACGTGGGGCGGATCGGCGGGACGACGTCCATCGAGGATGACCCACGCCGCTGCAGCCGTTCCGAGCGCCACTGTGTAGATGGCAAAGGTCACCCGCCAGCTGGTTGCCTCCGTGAGTGCACCGGACAGCAGCGGGAGGGCGGCCAGCCCGATGGTCAGGATCGCCGAGTTTCGCCCAATGAGCCGGGTTCGATCGAGACCGGTCCAGTTGTCCCCGATCAACACCACTGCCAGGTTGACCAGCGCCGCCGACCCGACGCCCTGGAGGAATCGAGCAAGCAGAAGCACCTCAAACGTCGGAGCCAGGGCGGCGAGACCCCCAAAGACACCGAAGATGGTGAGGGTGATGGTGAGAACGATGCGACGTCCGAAGCGATCGGCGAGGAATCCGGCAATGGGTGCCATGACGATGCCGGCTAGCGATCCCACCGCCACCAGGACGCCTGCAGCCGCATCGGTCCTGGCGAATTCATCGAGGATGTCGGGTATCGCCGGGGTGACGAGAGTGTTGCTGAGTATCCCGGTCAGCGTGACGGTGAAGATGAACGTCAGCGACGGACGGCGGGACATCGGGTCAGCGTAAGGACCGTCGGCCAGCACGCCCAAACACCACCGACGACTTCGAGCCCGGGTTTCAGACGTCGCTGGGCGAGTTCGGAGTACGTGGTTCGCGGATTGCGCGAGTATTGGATGTGCGATGACCATCCGGTGGCGTGACGAAGATCCCGGGCTGCCCATCGCCTTCGAGCAGTGCTCCAACGGTGAATACGACCCGGAGCCGGTGACACCGATCCGCAGAGAAGCCGAGCTGAGGGCCCGAGCCGGAATCGACGACGCGGTGCGCCGAACCGGGATGAGCCGGAGAGAGTTCCTACGGTCGGCCAGCGCTCTGGCCATCTGTCTCGGTGCCATCGATGCCTCTGTTGCGATGGCGCGGGGAACGGCTCCCGGCCGCTTCTACCCCTTCGACCCGCTCTCGAGGCTCGACTCCGATGCGGCAAGATCGATCATCGGGCCTTCAGAGTTCGTCTTCGACGTTCAGGGCCATCTCCTCGAGTACGACATCGACCCCTCGACACGCGGGGATTGGTTCTGGGGTAGCCAGTTCCCCCAGGCGCGGTGTGATGGGGAAGACGACCCACGTGCCTGTTTCGCCACCAACCACTTCCTCGAGGAGATCTTCATCAGATCCGACACGACGATGACCGCCTTGTCTGGCCTGCCTATCAACCCGGAGGGCAGCCCTCTCTCCAACGAAGTCATGGAGGAGACGAGACAGCTGGTCCAGGCTCTCTCCGGCGACGACAGGGTGGTGGTCAACGCGCTGGCACTTCCTCAGACCGCGCCCATCGAATCGGTGCTCGACGAGATGACGAGAACAGTCGAGGAGAACCGGATCGCCGGCTGGAAGACCTTCACCCACTTCCCGGCCGACATCCACTGGTGGCTCGACGATCACGACCCGAATCTCGTCCAGGCTGGCGACCGTTTCCTAGAACATCTGGGGACGATCGGTACTCCCATACTCTTCGTACACAAGGGGCTCTCCAACCAGGCCCGCCACGGGTCACCGGGTGACATCGGCCCGGCAGCGAGCGCCCACCCCGATGTCTCGTTCGTCGTCTATCACAGCGGGTTCGAAGTCGACAGACGCGAGGGCCCCTACACCGAGGCAACAGCCGACGTCGGCGTCAACCGGCTCATCTCCTCGGTGCGTCGCGCCGGAATCGGCCCCGGTGGGAACGTATATGCCGAGCTGGGCTCCACCTGGTGGCATCTGCTGCGACGTCCGGACGAGGCGGCGCACGTCATCGGGAAGCTTCTGGCCCAATTTGGCGAAGACAGGATCCTGTGGGGCACCGATTCCATCTTCTATGGGTCCCCGCAGGGCCAGATAGAGGCGTTTCGGGCGTTCCAGATCCCCAGGGACATCCAAGAGCGATTCGGCTACCCGCCCCTGACCCGAACCGCCAAGGCGAAGATCCTCGGATGGAACGCCGCAGCCCTATACGGGGTCGACCCGATCACCGAGCCCGTCGGCTTCACACGTGATGATCTGGAGCTCGCCAGGTCGGAGCATCCGGTCCCGACTCGAACGTGGGGCCCGCGCACTGTCGAGGAAGTGAGGGAGCTGAGGGCCCACCACCAGGGATGGCCGTAGTCGGTCAAAGAGGCACCTCGGTGCCGGCTCTTCTTCGAAACCGGAGCCTCGTCTCGTAGCCGACGTCACGCGCCGCGACCACCGCGGCGTCGAACTCCCGCCCGACGTCCTCCGGACGATGGGCATCAGACGCCAGCGTGATCCCGACTCCCGCTCGATGGAACATCTCGAGAAAGTCCCGGCTCGGGTAGAGCTCAGCAGCGAGCCCGGCGACTCCGGACGTGTTCACCTCGACTGCGGTGCCCGATGCAGCAGCACCATCGACTACTGGTCGGTACAGATCGATCGGGGGCTCATCGGGGCGGTGCCCAAACACCTTGGCCAGATCCACGTGGGCAAGCACATCGACCGTTCCCGATTCGGCCAGCTTCGTGACCAGATCGAAATAGTCTTCGTAGACCTCACGGACGCCACGACGCATGTACTCGTGCACCGCTTCTGGGTGGTCCAGAGACCAGCCGCCGATCCAGTGAACTGCACCTATCAACAGGTCCCAGGGATATGGCTCCAACATCTCGAGAACCGCCCCTATCGTCTCCGGGAAGAAGTCGACCTCCAGCCCGAGCAGGACCGGGAGACCCCGCGCCTTGGCCGATAGCACGGCATCCACATAAGCCTCGAGGGACAGCGTTCTGTCCTCCTCGATGAAACCACGGGTCTGCTCGGCGAGGTCGAGCCTGGGCTCGTCCCGCCAGAACTCACCGAGAACCGGTGCGGACTCGACACACCGGTAAAGGTGCTCTGTGAAGCACAACTCCCCAACACCAAGGGAGGCGGCGGTCTCCACGTAAGCCTCTATGTGCCCCGGTGGGTAGAGGCCGGGCTCGGGCCCATCACCGGTGTAGCGGCCATGGGGATGCAGGTGGAGGTGGTAGTCGCCCACGCCGACAGTCTGGCCGATCGTCAGGTCAGGGCAGAGCGTGCGAAAGTCGATAGCTCGTTGACCAGGGCATCACGGTCGAGCTCACCGTCAGGTCGATACCAGCGTTCAATCGCGTTGAGGATGGACAGGATGAAGATCGAGGCGGTCTTGGCGTCGACACTGGAGTCGAACGATCCTTCGGCCACCCCTTCCCGGATCACCGAGCGGAAGGCCTCTTCGTAGTGGTCGCGGGCCGCGACGATCCGTTGCCGATATTCGTCGTCGAGCAGGCGCGCCTCGTTGAGGAAAGTTCGGGCCACGTCGATGTTGTCGACCACCACGTCGACATGCCCGGCGATGAGGGCTTCCAGACGCTGCGAAGCCGTACCCCCCACCTCCAGGGCACTCTCGGCGGATGCCTCGAACAAACGAGCGCCCTCCTCCACGACCTCCACCAACAGATCCTGCTTGGAGGAGACGTGGGAGTAGAGCGAGGAGCCCAGGAGCCCGAGCTCCTTTCCCAGATCACGCATCGAAGTCCCGTGGTAGCCACGGTCGGCGAAGAGACGCCCAGCAGCCCGAACCACGTCCTCACGGGTGTTGCGGGTGGTGACCATCAGCGATGGTCGTAGCGAACGACGACCCGGTCGGAGACGGGATGGGCCTGGCAAGTGAGCACGAACCCGGCCTCGACCTCCGAGTCGACGAGGGCATAGTTCTTGTCCATTCGGACCTCGCCCTCCTCTATCCGCCCCTTACATGTGGCACACATGCCGCCTTTGCAGGAGAAGGGGAGCTCGTTGCGAACCCGCAACGCGGCATCGAGAATCGAAGTGTCAGGAGTCATTCTCGTCTCAACCGCCCGTCCGTCGAGGATCACGGTGAGATCGACGCTCCCCTCACCGACGGGCGGTTCGGGCGGAAGCTTGGAAGGATCGACCGGACCGGCGAAGAAGAGCTCGTCGTGAATGGTGGAGTCGTCGACACCAAGGGCCTCCAGGGTCTCCCGAGCAGTCATCACCATGTCGTAAGGACCACACAGATACCACCCATCGACAGGATCGGTGCCGAGCAGCAGGTCGTGGATGGTTCGGATCTTCCCGTCGTCGATCCGGCCGGAGAGCAGAGGCACGTCGGAGCCCTCCCGGCTCAGGATGTGGAACAGCTGGAATCTGGGGTGGTAACGGTCCTTCAAACCCTCGAGCTCGTCGAGGAACATGATCGAGTTGGCCGTCTTGTTCCCGTATATGAGGGTCCAGTTGGAACGTGGCTCCTGCTCCAACGAGGTCGAGATCAGCGAGAGCACCGGGGTGATCCCAGAGCCAGCGGCGATCGCCACCGCCTTGCGTGGCTTGTCTGGATCGATGTCAATGGTGAACTCGCCCACCGGTGACATGACCTCGAGTCTGTCCCCTGCGCGTAGCCGGGAACAGGCGAAGGTGCTGAAAGCACCTCCCTGGAGCTGTTTGATCCCCACCCGCAGCTTCCCGGATCCCGCCGGCGCACAAATCGAGTAGGACCTGCGCACGTCCTCGTCTTCGATCATCTGACGAACCGTGACGTGTTGTCCTGGCAGATAGTCGAAACGTTCGGCGAGCTCAGGCGGCACGTCGAAAGTGACGGCCACGGCGTGGTCGGTCAGAGCAGAGACCTCGGTCACACGCAACTCGTGGAATTCGAGCTCAGACATCAGAATTCCTTGAAGTAGTCGAAGGGCTCCCCGCATGACGAGCAGACCATGAGCGCCTTGCACGCCGTCGACCCGAACTGGGCCACCAACCGGGGGCTGTCCGCCCGACAGCGGGGGCAGAGCACCTCGTCGAGGCCGGTGGGAGGGGCGATGCCGAACTCGGCGAGTTTGCGATGGCCCTCCTCTGAGATCCAGTCGGTGGTCCATGCAGGGTTGTGGGTCACTCTGATCTCGAAGTCGTCGATGGCTTCACGACGTAGGGCGGTCGCTATGTCGTCTTCGATTTGTCTCATGGCCGGGCAACCCGAGTAGGTGGGCGTGATGGTGACCACGACTACGTCTCCGACCTGTTCGACAGAACGGAGGATGCCCAGGTCCTCGATGGTCAGCACCGGGATCTCCGGATCGACGACGGAGGCCACTGTTCGGCGTGTGTCGGCGGCGACCTTCACCATGTCATCTCCGGATAGCTGCGCTGCATCCATTGCATCTCGGCGAGGAGGAACCCGAGATGCTCGGTGTGGAACCCGACGCGACCGCCGGACTTCTGGTACGGGTCCTGGGGGACGGTCAGCGTCGCTTCGGCGAGGATGGCGCCGGTGACAGTCTCCCACCCTTCTCGATAGATCGCGGCGTCGCCTTGAAACATCTCCCCGGTGAACATCCAAAGCGCGTCGACCGCCTCCTGGGCGCGTCGATGCGACTCGATGGTCCCATCGCCCAGCCTCACCAGCCAGTTTCCGGAGAACTCCCGGTGGTAGGCGTTCTCCTTGGCTGCCTTGGCGGCGATGCCTGCCACCGTCTCGTCCTCATCGTTCGCCAGATCTGCCCAGAGATGCTGCTGATAGAGGTCGAAAAAGAGCTGGCGGACGATCGTTTGGGCGAAGTCGCCGTTGGGTTGTTCCACCAGAAGAAGGTTGGTGAACTCCCGCTCCGGTCGCTTCATGGCGAAGTCGTCCTCGGTTCGTCCCCGAGCTTCGACATTTCCCGCATGGGTGTAGAGAGAGCGGGCCACCCCGAGATGATCGAGTGCGAGGTTTCCCATCGCGATGTCGAGCTCGAGATCGGGTGCGTTGGATATCCACTCCCCCAGCCTCTGCGCCAGAACCATGTTGTCGTCGGCGTGGTTGAGGAGACGGATGACATCGAGCTCACCGGCGATGCCGGGAGTTCCCTGCGGCGCCCCACTGATGACCGGCTCGGTCACATCTGCCCCACTTCGTCGGGAATGTCGTAGGTGGTTGCCAGGCGATAGACCTTCTCGTTCGCCTCGACGTACTCCGCCGCCGCCTCGGGCTCGAACGCCGATATCTCGCTACTCGGGACCACCCAGACACTGACCCCCTCGCCACGCCGCGTGTACACGTCCCGTGCGTTCTCCAGGGCGGTTCGGGCATCAGGGGCGTGAAGACTCCCGATGTGGACATGTGAGATCCCGCGACGAGCTCTCACGAAGACCTCCCACATGGGCCAGCCTTCGGCTGCTCCCTCGATCGCCTCTTCCAGCTCGGCCTTCTCCCCGGGTGCGACAGGGACGTCGTAGGTCATGCCGCTCTCCTCGCGCGCTTGGCGGCATGGGCAGTGGCCGCCTCACGCACCCAGGCACCTTCCTCCCAGGCCCGGGTCTTGTGCTCGATCCGCTCGCGGTTCATCGGCCCATCGCCTTTGACGACACGCCAGAACTCCTCCCAATCGATCTCACCGAAGTCGTAGTGTCCACGCTCCTCGTTCCAACGCAGCTCGGAGTCAGGTATCTCGAGACCGAGAAACTCCGCCTGTGGAACCGTCATGTCTACGAATTGTTGACGGAGGTCGTCGTTGGAGACACGTTTGATCTTCCACAACATCGACTGCTCCGAATGGGTGGAGTCGCTGTCGTTGGGGCCGAACATCATCAGTGATGGCCACCACCATCGATCGAGCGCGTCCTGGGCCATCGCCTTCTGCTCCGGGGTCCCGTTGCACAGTCTGATCAAGATCTCGTAGCCCTGTCGCTGATGGAACGACTCTTCTTTGCAGATGCGAACCATGGCCCGGGCATATGGGCCGTACGAGCAACGGGTCAGCATCACCTGATTGGTGATGGCAGCACCGTCAACGAGCCACCCGATCGCCCCCATGTCGGCCCATGAGAGCGTCGGGTAGTTGAAAATCGATGAGTACTTGTGCTTGCCCCGATGGAGCAGTTCCTGGAGATCATCCCGTTTCACACCGAGTGTCTCGGCCGCGGAATAGAGATATAGCCCGTGTCCCGCCTCGTCCTGGACCTTGGCCATGAGGATCGCCTTTCGGTGCAACGTCGGCGCCCGAGTGATCCAGTTCCCCTCCGGCTGCATGCCGATGATCTCGGAGTGGGCATGCTGTGCGATCTGGCGGACGAGTGTCTTCCGGTACCCCTCCGGCATCCAGTCCGTCGGCTCGATCTTGGATTCGGCGTCGACGATCGCCTGAAATCGCTCCTCTGATGTACCCATGAGATGAGTCTAGGCGAACGAACGTTCGTTTGTCCAACGTCCAGGAACCAAACGATCACCCATGCCGTCGAATGGGTGAGGAGGGACAGTGAGGACGAGGTTCGGTCGACTTTGCGTGCTCGGTGGCACAGCTGCTGTGCTTGCCCTCGCTCTCTCTCCGATACTCCCCTTACCCGCCAGGGCATGTTCTTGCGCCATGCCTACCGATATCCGGGCGTGGGTGGACGAATCGGAAGCGGCATTCGTGGGGACACTGATCGACCGTCATGACGGGCTCCAGGGTCAATTCGGCCAGGAGTCCACCTTCGTGTTCGAGGTCGAGGAGTGGGTGAAGGGCGATGCCGGCGATGTGATCGAAGTGCGCTCGGCGTCGGATGGAGCCGCATGTGGCTTCGAGTTTTGGGAGGAAGACATGCGCATCGGGGCCGTCGTCTATGCGGAGAACGGCCAGCTCCACGGTGGCTTGTGCTCCCAGGTCGACCCCGATGTGCTTCTGGCTGCCACCGGTGAGCCGACGGTTTCGAGCACCGGCATCGGTCATCTCCTGGTTGGAGGCGGGTGGTCGTCGCCACGCCTGACCGTTCTCGATGAAACAGGTGGCCACGTCACCTCGGTCATACCACCTGGCGTCAGTCTCGACAGCGGCTCGGGTGTGCTCGAGGCGTGCCCTGGCGGCCGACTCGCCGTGCAGCTGACCCCAACCGGCGCCGTTGTCTGGGACCTCGAGACCGTCGAGGTAGCTGCCACGCACGAGGCCCAGCTGAACCCTGCAGAGTGGCTTGCCGCTGTCTCTTGCCGTAGCGAGGATGCCTCAGAGATCTGGGGCGTGATCCAGACCGAGTTTGCGACGATGCTGGTCGATCTTCGGTCCGGTGACCTGCTCGTCGAGGACCTGGCTGGTTACAGCTGGAGATTTGGTGACGGCTTCGTCGTCACACAGACCGAAGCAGAGGACGATCCGGTCCTCACCATCCTGGGCACAGGTGAGCAGGTTCGACTTCACGAGACCCCGGTCGGGGAGAATTGGTCCATCAACGTCGCAGCGCACCCGACACGCCAATCGATTGCCCTCGTCGAAACCAGATTCTCCGCCGGGGAGGCGCCAGTCGAGGCCACCCTTTTCATCCTCGATACCGGCGGCGAGGTGGTGAACCAGTTCGAAATCCCATATGAGACCTATTCACCGGTGTGGCTCGACGACACCCGCATCGCGGTCAACGCGTACAACTTCGAGAATTGGGAAGACTCCTACGGGCTGGTCTTCGATCTGAATAACGGAGCGACCCACGAACTCGAAGGTTGGACTCCGGAGTATCAGGTGGCGGACGGGAATGTGTTGTACGGGACCGTCGGTGGTGAGGTTCTCAAGGCCGACCTGTCGACAGGAGTGGTCGAGTCCGTGGTGACGCTGTCCACGCAAAACGCCGGACCGTTGCTTCTGCTCGATCACAGCGAGCCGATGACGACGACCACGACAGGACCAAAGACCGCACCATCGACCACCACGGCCACCGTCCCCCCTCTGGTCGCGCCCGACCTGGGCTTGGATGACCCCTCGACGGGATACGTGCGGTGGGTCGCAGGCGTCGTCTTCGTCGGGTTCATCGGAGTGCTGGTCTGGCTCGCCGTGCGTCGACCTCGACAACCCGACTCCGACTCCACCCGACGAAGACGTCAACGGAGTTAGCCTCGACGACCGTGAACAGAGCTTCGGTGGGCATCATCGGCACCGGCTGGGTCGGGTCCAGCGTTGCCATCTCGACATTGCATCTCGGCGTCGTGAGGGAGCTCCTGCTCTACGACGTGAGGTCAGACGTGGCCGAAGGCGAAGCCATGGATCTCGCTCACGGCTCGTCCTTCTACCCCAGGGCCACCGTCGAGAACGCCTCACTCGAGGACCTGAAGAGAACCTCGGTGCTTGTCGTCGCGGCGGGGCGGGGTGGTGGCCCGGCCGAGTCACGTCTCGACCTGCTGCGGGACAACGCACGGCTCATGACCGATCTGGCCAGGGCTTTCCAGGGGTATGACGGAATCGTTGTCGTGCTGACCAACCCAGTCGATGTGCTCACATATGTGTTTCAGAGAGAGTCCGGGTTACCCGTCGAGCGAGTAATCGGCACCGGCACCATGCTCGATACGTCCCGTCTTCGACAGGCACTCGGACGCGACCTGGGCCTCGATCCCCGCTCGATCCACGCCAACGTCATCGGAGAGCACGGAGACTCCGAGGTCTGTGTCTGGTCGAGCGCAGCGGTTGGCGGCAAGCGACTGAGGGACTGGCCGGGCTGGGGCCCGAACCGGGAGACAGAAGTCGCCTCGGAAGTCCGGGAGGCCGCCTACCGGATCATCCAGAAGAAGGGTGCGACCAACCACGCCATCGGCTTGGTCACTGCCAACCTCCTCGATGGGATGCTTGGCGATCACCGCAGGATCCTCACCGTGTCCGTCGTTCAGACCGGCGCCCTCGGTCTCTCCGACGTTGCCCTCTCACTCCCCACAGTGGTCAGCTCCGGTGGGGCGGAGTCCGTCGTGGAACCGGACCTCGACGAGACCGAGTCGGCGGGCTTGGAAGCTTCAGCCAGTCAGCTTCGCCAGGCCATCAGCTCGATCGAGGTCTGAAGACCTCGATCCCGTTTCTGTGTCGATTTCGAGCCGTATGGGCCTGAAATCGACACAGAACGGTTTCAGGTGCGTGAGGCCAACGCTGCCATCAAGTCCCGGAAGTCGTCGAAGGTCAGCGACTGCGGTCCATCACTGAGTGCCTTCTCCGGCTCGGGATGGACCTCCACCATGATCCCGTGTGCTCCGATGGCGGCACCGGCCATCGCCAGCGGCTTGACCAGGTCCCTATCACCGGCGGCGTGTGACGGATCGACGACAACGGGGAGATGTGACCGACGTCTCAGCACCGGCACCGCCGTCACATCCAACGTGTTGCGTGACGAGGTCTCGAAAGTCCGGATCCCCCGCTCACAGAGAATGACCCGCTGGTTGCCGCCGGCCAGGATGTACTCCGCCGCCTGAAGGAACTCGTCGATCGAGGCACTCATGCCTCTCTTGAGCAGGACCGGCTTGTTGGCTCTTCCCGCCTCGGTCAGGAGTGCGAAGTTCTGCATGTTCCTGGTCCCGATCTGGAGGACATCGGTCTTCTCGACCATCTTCTCGACATGCTCCGGTGCGAGGACCTCAGTGACGATGGGCATTCCGTAGACACGTCCGGCCTCGGCAAGCATGTCGAGACCCTCCCATCCGAGGCCCTGGAAGCTGTAGGGCGACGTCCGCGGCTTGAAGCAACCGCCACGCAGCAGCTTGGCGCCCGCCTCCTTCACAGCCTTCGCCGTCTTCATCACTTGATCGATGGACTCGACGGCGCACGGTCCGGCGATCATCACCAGGTCGGGACCACCGATGACCACGCCATTGATGTCGACCATGGTCTCGTTCTCGGCGTTCTTCCTCTCCGCGAGCCTGTATGGGCCATCCGACTTGGCGTCCGCCATCGGAGCAGGACCGGGGGTCGACACGCTTATCACGGGCTGTGGTTCCGGGCTCGGCCTGCGATGCGGCCGCAGATCCCGGGATGGGTAGGTGCCCAGGACCCGCATGTACATGGTGTGGCGACGCACCTCCTCCAGCACACGCTGGACCCGGAGGTCGGCGGTGTTGCCTTCGAAGTCCATATAGAACATCTCCTGCCAGGCATTGCCGACGGTGGGCCTCGACTCGAGCTTGACCAACGGGATGTCCTCGGCCCTGAAAGCGTTGAGGACCTCGGCCAGCGAACCGGGCTCGTTGCTAACCGACAACACCAGAGACGTCTTCGAGGGCACCTGGGGGTCAACGGTCACAGGAGACGCGGCCACGGCGACGAAGCGCGTGAAGTTGGCCTCTCGGTTGTTGATCCCTGCCACGAGCACATCGAGCCCGTAGATCTCCGCAGCCTGCTCACCGGCGATCGCCGCCACCGTTGGGCTGTCGATCTCTGCGATGCGCCGTGCCGACAGGGCGGTGTCACTGGCGTAGATGACCTCCACGTCAGTCAGACCCGCCAGGAAGTCGGTCGACTGGGCAACCGCCTGGGGGTGACCGTGGATGGTCTTGATGTCACTGAGGGACGCTCCCGTCACCCCGACGAGGCAGTGTTTCACCTTGAGCTTGACCTCGCCGACGATGGACAGCTTCGAATCGAGAAGAAGGTCGTACACCTCGGCGATGGCACCGGACGTGGTGTTCTCGATCGGCAGGACGGCGATGTTGGCCCGCCCGTCCTTGACCGCAGTCACCGCGTCGCCAAAGCGGGCACAAGTCACGAACTCGCGCTCGTTCATGTCGGGAGTGAGAGCGAGGGCAGCCCTATGGCTGTTGGCTCCCTCCACACCCTGGATGGCGATGCTGATCGAGTCACGGCGCCCGTTGACGGTGCTCTGCACGTAATCGAACTGAACCCGCAATGAGTCGGCCATGATCTGCTCCCAGACTCGGGAGACCAGATCAGGTTCGAGGTCGTAACGTCCCGCGGCGGCGAGACGCTCGATCAGGAGTTGCTCCTCGCGGGTGTCGTCGCGAAATGGTCGCTCGGCCCTGCGCTTCTCGGCGGCGATCTCTCGCGCCACCTTTCTCCTCTCGGAGAGCAGACCCAGGATGCCGTCGTCGATGCGATCGACCTCGGTTCTGAGGGAGTCGAGTTGGTTTTCAGCTTGTTCGTTCGATTCTGAAGGCTCTGAGGAGTCGAGAATGCCGTACATCGGTATCTCCAATGGAAAGGACGCTTCGGGGAGCGGTCGGGCAATAGAGGAAGGCGGGGGTGAGGTGGTACGGCGCTAGGCGCCGAAATAGCCGGCAAAGTACGCGCGGAAGGACAGGGCGTCCCGAACGAATGCGCTATTGCGGCTCATTGGAGGTGAATTGTTACCGCGATCGTCGATTACGTCAAGAGCCGACCCCTAAGGTCGCCCCTTCATGTCAAAGCGCACGGCGACCATCCTCGGTACCGGGCTCCTCGGAGCATCCGTCGGGCTCGCCCTGAGATCCCAGGGCTGGTCGGTGTCGGGGTGGGACCCGGACCGAGACGCATTGGAGGAGGCGGTCGACAGGGGAGCCATCGAGACGACACTCTCCCAAGCCGAGGCGGCCCGAAGCGAGCTCACCGTGCTGGCGGCCCCGCCGGAGGCAGTAGTCGAGACTCTGCGCTCGATGGACACGACATCGCTGGTGACAGACATCGCAGGTGTCAAACAGCCCATCATCGCCGCCGCCGAGCACCTCACCCACTTCGTCGGGGGCCACCCGATGGCGGGTGGGGAGACGAGTGGGCCGTCGTTGGCCACCTCTTCTCTCTTTCATGGCGCCACCTGGGTGTTGACGTCTGATGGCACCGAGGAAGGAGACCTGTGGACGATGGACGACATCGTCACTTCTCTTGGTGCCAACCCGGTCGTGATGACCGCAGCCGAGCACGATGCCGCGGTAGCCAGGGTCAGTCATCTCCCCCATCTCCTCGCAGCTGCGCTGATGAGCCTGGCCACCGACGACTCGACCACCCTGGGTCTGGCCGGAGGGGGGTTTCGCGACCTGACACGCATCGCGGCAGGAGACAGCCGGTGGTGGGCAGAGGTGCTCGAGGCCAACGCCGGCCACGTCGGGGCGTCCATTGACGAGCTGCGAGAGGCTCTCTTGCTGTGGAAGCAGATGCTGAAATCGGGCGAGTCCGACCTTGCCAGGATGCTGGAGTCGGCTCGAAAGGCACGCATCGGGCTTGGGGAACACAACACGCCGGTGCGGGTGGTACTCCTCGACCGGCCCGGCGAGATCGCACGTGTCGGCCATGCGCTGGAGCGAAGCCGAGTCGACGTTCGTGACTTTCAGTTACGTCACGGCGAGCACGGTGGCGGTGGCATCCTCACCATCTCGGTCCGAGCCAAAGGCAAGGACGCCCTGACCATGGCTCTCATCGACGAAGGATTCGAGGTTCGGGCAGACGTCTGACGCCATCGGGTCCGCAGTCCATGGGAAATCACCCCAAGGTCGCTGACACCGGGACCGACGAGGGCTAGGCCAGTGCCACCAGATCCAGCAGCTCCTCGTCGAAGAACTTCATCTCCCCATCGGGCATCAAGACCGCTCTGTCCGGCATCATCTGAGCCACGAAATCGGTGTCGTGGCTGACCATCACGATTGTCCCCCCGTAGAAGGTCAGCGCGTCGAGTAACGCCTCTTTCGCCTGGGGATCGAGGTTGTTGGTGGGCTCGTCGAGAAGCAGGACGTTGGGGCGTTCGGCGACGAGCATGGCCAGTGCGAGCTTGGTCTTCTCGCCACCCGACAGCGTGCTCGCGTCTTGATCGACTTTGTCGGCGAGCAAGAAATGGCCCAGCAACGAGCGCAATGTCGCATCCGGCAGGTCGGCGACACGTCGCATGTGATCGAACACCGACACCCCGTCGAAGATCTGCTCGTGCTCCTGTGCGTAGTAGCCGAGGCTGGCCTGATGTCCCAGCGAGACCTCGCCCAGGTCGGCCGTCTCGACACCGGCGAGGATCCGAAGCAGAGTCGTCTTCCCGGCGCCGTTCAAACCGATGAGAAGCATCCGCTCCCCCCGCTCCACTGCGAATTCGATGTCGATGAAGACCAGGTTGTCCCCGAACGACTTGGCGAGACCTGTCGCCGCCAGCGGAACCCGGCCGGAGCGTTCCGGCTGTGGAAAGGCGAGACGTACTCTCTTGCCGCTCTTGTGGACCTCGACCAGCTCCTTCTTCATCCGCTCGACTCTGGTCTCCCAGGCCCGGGCAGTCTTCGCCATCTTCTCGGTGGTTCCCTTGAAGCGGCGGATGTTCTCCTCGAGCCTGGCAATGGCCTCATCCTGGTGCCTTCTCTCCCGCTCTTTCCGCTCCCGGCGGAGCTCCCGCTCCTCCAGGTAGTAGGAGTAGTTGCCGCGATAGGCCTCGATCTCACCGTGCTCGAGGGCCAGCACCGAGGTGATCGCCTCGTCGAGCAGGGGGAGGTCGTGCGAGACGACCAGCATCCCGCCCTTGTAGGTGCTCAAGTACTCGATGAGCCACGCCTTGGCGTCGAGGTCGAGATGGTTGGTGGGCTCGTCGAGCAGCATCACGTCGGTCTCTGCGAACAGGAGACGTGCCAATTCGACCCGGCGACGCTGGCCGCCAGACATGGTCTTCACCGGCTGGGAGAGCTCGCTGTTGCCGATGCCCACGTTTGCCGCGATCCGCTTCGCCTCGGCTTCGGCGACGAACCCGCCCTTGGCCTGGAACTCATCGTGGAGACGGGAGAATCGGGCGATGCCGCGGTCTCGCTCCTCACCGTCGAGGATCTCCAGCCGCCGGCGGCTTTGCTCGATGTGACGTTGCATGGCGCCGATCTCGCGGGCCATGAGGATTCTCTCCAGGGCGGTGGCGTCCGGATGCTCCAGGTCGGGCAACGCCGCTTCCTGGGAGAAGTAGCCGAGGTTCCCGGAGCGGAGAACCGTGCCCTCTGCGGGCGCCAACTCCCCGATCAGAGTCCGCATCAGGGTTGTCTTGCCCGCCCCGTTGCGTCCCACCAGACCGATCCGGTCACCTGCCTGCACACTGAACGAGACATCGCGGATCAGGGTCCGGATGCCGGCATCGATACGGAGGTCGCGCGCAATCAGCATGATCTGGTGGAGGAATCGCCTCCCAGTTTAGGAACGGAGCGGCTGGTGGGCCAGGTGATTTGCGTGTGCAGATACCGGTGTCACAGCACGGTATCTGCACACGCTCAACTCTCGAGACCAGCCGGGATCGCTGCCGGCGCGAGAATGGTGTCGACCAGCCCGTATTCCACGGCATCCTGTGCCGTGAGCCACCGGTCGCGGTCGGTGTCCTCGCGGATCTTGTCGATGTCCTGACCGGTATGCCGGGCCAGGATGTCATTGGCCAGCTCGCGTTGACGCATGATCTCACGCGCATGGATCTCGATGTCGGAAGCCTGACCACCGACGTTTTGCACCCAGGGCTGGTGGATCATCACCCGGCCATGAGGCAAGATCGAGCGCGATCCCGTCTCTCCGCCGGCGAGGATCAATGACGCCGCCGAGGCTGCCATGCCGATGCATGTCGTGTGTACCTCGGGTTTGATGTGCTGCATCGAGTCGTAGATGGCGAACATCGAATCCATGGAGCCACCCGGGGAGTTGATATAGAGGGCAATCGGCTTGTCCGGATCGTCCGACTCGAGGTGAAGCAGCTGGGCGACTATCAGGTTGGCCACGTCGTCGTCGATCGGCCGGCCCAAGAAGACGACGCGATGGCCGAGGAGCCTCGAATAGATGTCGAAG
Source organism: Acidimicrobiia bacterium (assembly GCA_035620735.1). Classification (GTDB taxonomy): domain Bacteria; phylum Actinomycetota; class Acidimicrobiia; order Spongiisociales; family ZC4RG35; genus JANQRA01. Next base: position 15,747 of record DASPGH010000063.1, read on the forward strand.
GAGCGTTCACCACGTGAGGTCTGCTCGATGACTGTGGGGATGAGCATTTCAGATCCTTTCGCAACCGATTGGTTGCACTACCCTATCATGATTCTGCAACTGCTAAGTTGCACGTATGGAAGAGTTTCCTCAGATCGACAGAGACATCGCATTGCCCGCCACCCCCGAGGAGGTGTGGGAGAGAGTCGTCGTTGGGGACCTCGCCGAGGAGTGGATGGGTGTTCGGGTCGAGCCACGCCGTGGTGGGAAGGTCGTAGTCCCCGGTAGAGACACGATCGGGACCGTCGAAGAAGTCGAGGCAGGTCGGTCGATCACATGGTCATGGCGGGAACCGGATGGGGACCCGTCGCAAGTCACCATCGAGATCGAGCCCACAGACAGCGGGAGCCGCGTGACCATCACCGAGCGACTCCTGGAATATCGGATCACCGGCATGCCCCCGGTTTTTCTCCTCCGGGCGGCATGAGCGATCCCCAACCAGTGCTGGCCGCTCTGGCCGACCCCACCCGACGCGCCGTGTTCGAACGACTCAACGCCAAGGGCCCGGCCTCTGCCTCACAGCTCGCCGCCGAGCTCCCGGTGTCACGCCAGGCCATCGCCAAGCATCTCACGCAGCTCGACTCGGTGGGGCTTGTCGACCGTGCCCAGCAGGGGCGTGAGGTCGTGTTCTCCGCTCGTGTCAGCCCGTTGGGCGAGGTGGCGGACTGGCTGGAGGCCGTCGGCAGCGAGTGGGATCGGCGGCTGGAGAGACTGAAGAACTCGTTCGACTGACCCCAACTGGCTAGATCGGCCGATCCACGACCGCCATGGTGCCGGTGTACCGGGCGCAGAGTTTGGCATCGGCCAAGACGTCGGCCTGGGTGACGATGAGCGTTCGGCCCGCCTTGACGATCTCGCCGCGACAGGTCAGCCGATCTCCGGAGGCAGGGCGGAGCAGGTGGATGCTGAAATCGGCGGTGAGCACCGACTGACCGTCGTCGATCGCGGTCGATGCGGCAGCGCCGGCGGTGTGATCTGCGAGGGTCGTCACCACGCCTGCGTGGGCAAAGCCGTGCTGCTGACGCAGATGGTCGCTGACAGTCATCTCCGTCTCCACCCAGCCGTCGCCGACACCCTTCAGCTCGACCTGGAGATGGGAGATGAAAGGAGCTTTGCCAAAGACGTCGGCGACCCTCTGCTCGGCGAGGTTCATGCAGCGACGGTACCCGGTCAGGAGTCCCAGACCATCACGGGCACGTGCCGGCCTGTGGACTCATCCACGAGATCTCGCTGACCGAGTGGAACGCTGAGCGGAATCGGGACACCGTCCTGGCAAGCGTTACCAGAGAGCCTGAATCGAAACCGGTGGTCGAGAACCCTTACCAGCACGAGGCCGTCGTCCTCGTAGACATCCAGAGTCAACTCACCACCGCAACTGCCGACGATCGCAGTGAGGCGGTCATCGATTAGCTCCGCCTCGGCTATGCGGACCGCTGCCGGCGAGTTGAGGAACCAGAAGAGACCGGCGATAACGACGAGGCCCAAGACAATCGTTGCGATCGGGACGTCGGTCCCGGTGGTGCTGTTGGCAGGCTCCACGACGGTCACGATAGGACGACGGAACATTCCATTCCGCGCCAGACGGCGTTAACCGTCCAGTCACGTTGGCTCGTTACAAAGTGAATCGTCAAGTTCATACGGACTTGCAACGACAACAGATCCCTCCTCCCAGGGGCAATCGGGGCGACGGCAACGTCGCCCCGAATTCGTTTCCCAACTATGTTGCCGCCGTGCCCTCCCAGACCTTCACCCACACTTCCATGGCCGCCGTGCCGATCGATCAGGTTTGGGCCTCTCTCGACCGTCCAGAGACCTGGGAGGCCATAGGTGGCGTCGACCGCGTGTTCGACCCGATCATCGACGCAGAGGGCCGTCTGCGCGGCTTCTCGTTCGACACCGTGGCGGCCGGGCGACGTTACGTCGGTGTGGCGACACCGAATCGACGGGACGAAGGGCGGCTGATGTCCTGGCACATCCAGAACTCAGAGGTTCGGGGAACAACGACAGTCGAGCTCGCCGCGGGCGAGGGAGGAACGATCGTCTCGGTCACACTCGATGTCGAGAGTCGAGGGGTTCTCTCAGGCATGTTCTTCCCTGTGATCGCAAACGCAATCGGGAGCGGGCTGCCCAGGGCTGTCGACGAATTCGCCGCAGGTCTATCGATCTAGAGGAGAGTCGACCGGTCTTCGGATCGAGATCCTCGTGATGCGACGTCTTCTCACGGTCTGCACCTTCATCTCGAAGCCGTCCACTTCCACACTGGCACCCGGCCTGAGCAGTCGGCCGGCCACGCCCAGCATCAATCCTGCGGCGGTATTCCACTCCCCGTCCGGTATCTCCATGCCCAGTTCTGCGGCGAGGTCTTCGACCGGCAACGAGCCGGCAACGTCCCATCGGCCCGGGCCCACGTGACGGAAGTCGGGACGAGCTGGGTCGTCGGAGATGCTGCCCAGCAGCTCTTCGGCCACGTCTTCGATGGTCACTATCCCCACCGTGACGCCGTACTCGTCCACCACGACCGCCATGTGGTTGTTCTGCTCCTGCATGTCGGCGAGCAGCCCCGACACCTTTTTCGACTCAGGCACCACGAGAGGCTCGTATATGAGGGGTGCCAGATCTGTCTCACCCCGGTCTCTGGCCTCGATCAAGTCACGCAGACGGACAACGCCATCGATGTTGTCCATATCGCCGGCGTAGACCGGGAGACGGCGGTGCCCCGCCTCGAGTGCCGTTAGCAGGGCCTCGGCAAGTGGGGTCGCCCCGTCGACGGCGACGACGTCGGGGCGGGGCACCATTATGTCGTCAACCTCGCGATCGCCGAATCGGAATGCACGATCGATGAGATGTCGGTCGACCTCGGTTATCTCCCCCTCGTCGGCGGCCTCGACGGCCAGGAGCCTGAGCTCGTCCTCGGTGACGGTGGCGCTCGTGGTGACCCCCTTGCCCGGCATCTGGATATCGGCCACCCAGACCAGAAGACTGACCACCGGGCGGAACACCCGTTCCAGGAACGCGATCGTTGGCGTGACGAACCTGGCGGTCCTTTCCGCATGACGGACTGCGTAGGTCTTGGGGATCGCCTCGCCATAGATGTAGAGAACGATCGTGAGCACGATCGAGGCGATCGTCACCCCGATGTTGCCGAACCAGCGCTGCGCCAGGATCCCTGTGATCGTCGCCGAACCGATCTGGGCGAGAAGCGCCAGCAGCAATATGAGGTTGAGGACCTGGGGCAGACGCTCGACCAGGTGCAACAGGCGGGCGGAGCGTCGATCTCCGCGGGTAGCCAGCGCACGTGCCCTGATTTCGGTGATGCGCAGCAGCGCCGCCTCCGCCGCGGCGAGGAAGACGGCGAGGAGCAGGAGCGCGATCAGCACAACCAGTAGAGGGATGTCGGCGGAGGAGAACATCGGCCTGACGCTAGGGAGTCACGACCTTACCCGTCGGCGGGCATCGTCGAACATGAGCGGACTCGACCCATATACGGGCGGGCAACCCCGGGTTCGAGCTGCATCAGGTTCCGTCGGCCAGCCCGGCCTCGGCAGCCTCCACCTCGGCCAGCTCCTTGGCGGCCTCCGATGCCTCGGCGTGGCTCTCGGTGATCCGGGCGCGGTCGGTGATGAGGGTCACCTGGTTGTCGAGTACCTGGATGAACCCGCCATAGACGCCAATCGTGGTGCGCTCCCCGGTCTCCGACTCGATCTCGACGGGACCGGTGGCCAGGGCACCCATCAGCGGCTCGTGGTCCGCCATGATGCCCAGCTCACCCTCAGGGGTGCGGGCGACCACGATCGTGGCCTGCCCACTCCAAACGGTCGCCTCGGGCGACACGACGTCGACCTGGAACGGTTTAGCCATCAGGCTGCCTCACCTGCCATCTCGTTCGCCCGTTTCTCCACGTCCTCGCGGCCCCCGACCATGTAGAAGGCCTGTTCGGGGAATCTGTCCATCTCCCCGTCGATGAGCGCCTTGAACGAAGAGATCGTCTCCTCGAGCGGGGTGTAGATGCCTTCCTGACCGGTGAACTGCTCCGCCACGAACATCGGCTGGGCGAGGAACCTCTGGATCTTGCGGGCCCGGGCCACGAGGAGCTTGTCCTCCTCGCTCAGCTCGTCGATGCCGAGGATGGCGATGATGTCCTGGAGGTCCTTGTAGCGCTGCAGGATGCGCTGCACTTCGACTGCGACGTCGTAGTGCTCCTGACCGACGATCTGAGGGTCAAGGGCCCGGCTCGACGAGTCGAGCGGGTCGACGGCGGGGTAGATGCCCAGCGCAGTGAGGGGACGGGACAACACGGTGGTTGCATCGAGGTGGGCGAAGGCCGTGTGCGGCGCCGGGTCGGTGATGTCGTCGGCGGGGACGTAGATGGCCTGCAGCGAGGTGATCGACCGGCCCTTCAACGAGGTGATGCGCTCCTGGAGCGTGCCCATCTCATCGGCGAGGTTGGGCTGGTAGCCCACCTCTGAAGGCATCCGGCCGAGCAGCGTTGACACCTCGGAGCCGGCCTGGGTGAATCGGAAGATGTTGTCGATGAACAACAACACATCCTGGCCCTGGACGTCACGGAAGTACTCGGCCATGGTCAAGGCGGACAGGGCAACACGGAGACGCACTCCGGGCGGCTCGTCCATCTGGCCGAAAACGAGGGCGGCCTTGTCGATGACGCCAGACTCCTGCATCTCCAAGAAGAGGTCGTTCCCCTCACGGGTGCGCTCACCGACGCCGGCGAACACGGAGACACCACCGTGTTGGGTGGCGACACGGTTGATCATCTCCTGGATGAGCACCGTCTTGCCCACTCCGGCACCGCCGAACAGCCCGATCTTGCCACCCTGGAGGTAAGGGCAGATCAGGTCGAGGACCTTGATGCCGGTCTCGAAGACGGTCTTCTGCGGCTCCACATCCTCGAACTTGGGCGGCGTCCGGTGGATCGGCCAGCGCGGCTCGGAGAAGTCCATCTCCGGAGCGTCGAGCGACTCGCCCCAGACGTTGAAGATGTGCCCGAGGGTCTGATCACCGACCGGCACGGTGATCGGTGCACCCGTGTCACGGACCTCGGCGCCCCGGCTCATGCCGTCGGTCGGCGCCATGGCGATGGCCCGTACCTTGGAGCCACCCAGATGCTGTGCCACTTCGGCAATGACCTTGTGGTCCTCTCCACCAAGGGTGAAGAAGATCTCGATGGCGTTGAGTATCTCGGGCAGCTGGTCGGGTGGGAACTCCACGTCCACGACTGGCCCCGCCACCTTGACGATCCGGCCCACGGCCTGGCTGTCACTCATGTCGTTGCTCCATTCAATCAGACGGTCATCTCTTGGTCTCGGCGAGGGCGTTGGCGCCACCGACGATCTCCGTGATAGCGGTGGTGATCTCGGCCTGACGGGCCCGGTTGGCCTGTACGGTCAGGCTCTTGATCAACTCCTCAGCATTGTCGGTGGCCGCCTTCATGGCGCGGCGGCGGGCACTGTGCTCGGACGCCGACGCCTCCAGCAGCATGTTGAAGATCACGGCCTCGACGTACCTGGGCAGAAGACGATTGAGGATCTCCTCGGGCTCCGGCTCGAATTCGTACGAGACGGGAGCTTGTTCACCCTCCCCCCCCTCGGGAGGGGTGATGGGCAGCACCTCGGTTCTCACCGGAGCCTGGGTGAGTGCAGAGTGGAATCTCGTGTAGAAGGCTTCCAGGGCATCGATCCGCCGCGAGGCGTAGGCCTCCATGATCGTGTTGGCGATGGCCCGGGCGTTGTTGTAGCCCGGGGTGTCGGTGACACTCAGAAAGACCTGCTCGATCCGGTATCCGCGGTAGCGGAAATACGACTGCGCCTTCTTGCCTACGGCGTAGATCACAACATCCGCGCCGACTTTCTCCAGCTCGGCGATGCGCCGCTCGGCGAGTCGGATGATGTTCGATGCATAGGCGCCCGCCATCCCCCGGTCGGAGGAGACGACGAGGATTCCAGCCGTCGACACATCTCGCCGCTCCAACAGCATGTGCGACGCACCCGCATTCGCACCCCCGACGTTTTCTATGACTTCGATCAGTTTGGCCGTGTACGGCTTGGAGCCCTCCACACGGGCCGTGGCCTTGGGGATGCGGCTGGCAGCGATCAGCTCCATGGCACGCGTGATCTTCTTCGTCGCCTCGATGCTGGAGATCCGGCGACGGGTGTCACGGAGTGCGGCGCTGGGCATGCAGCAGAGCCCCTATTCCTCGGCCTCTGAGGTCTCGAACGCCTCCTTGAAGGCCTTGATCCCCTCGACCAGCTCATCCCCCTCGGGGAACTTTCCCGTCGTGGCAATCGAGGAGAGGACGTCGCCGTGACGGGTCCTGAAGTACTCGCGCAACTCTCGCTCTGCGCGACGCACGTCGTCGGTGGGGATGTCGTCGAAATGGCCCTCGGTGACCGCGAACAACGCCAGCACCTGCTCTTCGACCGGGACGGGAGAGAACTGAGCCTGCTTCAGCACTTCGACGACACGACGGCCACGCTCCAACTGAGCCAACGAGGCGGCGTCGAGCTCCGAGCCGAACTCTGCGAAAGCAGCCAGCTCGCGGAACTGTGCCAGGTTGAGACGTAGTGGACCGGCGATCTTGCGCATCGCATTGATCTGGGCGTTGCCACCGACACGGGACACCGATTGGCCGGCGTCGACGGCGGGACGTATGCCCTGGAAGAACAAGTCGGTTTTCAAGAAGACCTGACCGTCGGTGATGGAGATGACGTTTGTTGGGATGTATGCGGAGATGTCGTCCGCCTTGGTCTCGATGACCGGAAGACCGGTCAGAGAGCCGGCACCGAGCTCGTCGGAGAGCTTGGCGCATCGCTCCAGGAGCCGACTGTGCAGGTAGAACACGTCACCTGGGTACGCCTCGCGACCTGGCGGGCGACGAAGCAGGAGCGAGATCTCGCGATAGGCGACGGCCTGTTTGGAGAGGTCGTCGAACATGATCAACGCATGCTCGCCGTTGTACATCCAATGTTGGCCGATTGCCGACCCGGCGTATGGGGCGTACATCTGAAGTGCGGGTGCGTCCGACGCGGCGGCATTGACGACCACCGTGTACTCCAAAGCTCCGTGCTCTTCGAGGGTGGAGACGACCTCGGCCACGGTGGAAGCCTTTTGGCCGATGGCGACATAGATGCACTTGACCGCCTTGTCGGTGCCCCAGAACTGCTTCTGATTGATGATGGTGTCGACCAGGAGTGCCGTCTTGCCGGTCTGGCGGTCGCCGATGATGAGCTGCCGCTGACCGCGGCCGATGGGGGTCAGCGAGTCGATGGTCTTGATACCGGTCTGGAGCGGTTCGTGCACAGGTTGGCGCTCCACGACCGAGGGTGCCTGAGTCTCGAGCAGACGTCGCTCGGTGGTGTTGATCGGTCCCTTCCCATCGAGAGGGTTGCCGAGGGGATCGACGACACGGCCGAGTAGCCCGTCGCCGACCGGCACGGAAAGGACTGTACCGGTCTGCTTGACGGGGGCACCCTCCTCGATGTGGTGATACTCACCGAGGAACACGACACCGATGTCGTCCTCGTCGATGTTCAATGCAACACCAACCAGACCCTCGGGGAACTCGAGCAACTCTGAGGCCATGACGCTGGGCAGACCTACCACTCGAGCTACGCCATCGGCTATCGATGTGACATAGCCGACCGTCTCCTTGGAGGTGTCCGGCTGCCAACCCGAGAGCTGGGACCGGAGCGACTCGGTGATCTGGTCGGCGGTGATTGTCAGTTCAGACATGAATCTCCTTACTTGGCCTTCACGGCCTGACGGACCGATTCGAAGCGGCTCGCGATCGAGCCGTCGATCACCGTATCGCCGACCCGGGCGACGATCCCGCCGATGACCGACGGGTCAACGATGACCTTGACCTCGACGTCCTTTCCGGTGGCCCTTGCGAGGGAAGCGGTGAGACGTGAGACGGTCTCGTCATCGAGGGGAACTGCGGATCGGACCTCGGCAACTGCCTTGTCCCGAGACGCGGCAGCAGCACCTGCGACGGCACTGGCGATGGCGGGCAGGTCGGAAGCACGATTCTGGCTGACCAGCAGCTGAACCACACCCACGGTGAGGGAAGACGCCCTGCCACCTATGAGCTCGTCGACGATTGCCTGCTTTCTGTCGAGGGGCAGCAGAGGATCGGTGAGGTTGGACCTGAGCTCAGGCGAGGTCTCGATTGCGCGCGAGAGCGTCAGGAGCTCGGACTCGACGCGATCGAGGGAGCCTTCTCCCGATGCCATCTCGAAGATTCCCCGTGCGTAGCCGTTGATCCGGTCGTCAGCCATGAAGGATGTCCTAGAGCTTCTCGAGGTCGGCCAGATAGCGATCAATCAAGGCACGATGCGTCTGCTCATCGAGGGTTTCCCCGACGATCTTGCCGGCGAGGTCGACAGAGATGTCACCGACCTCGCTCCGTGCCTCTGCCAGTGCCCGCCCCTTCTCACCGGCCGCCTCCTCGCGCGCTTTGGCGCGGATCTGGTCTGCCTCGGCCTCGGCCTTGGCGACGATGTCGGCTTTGACCTGCTCACCCTGCTGACGGGCCTCTTCGATGATCCTGTTGCCTTCCGCCTTGGCCTGGTTTAGCTGACTGCGGTAGTCGGCGAGGAGACTCTCGGCCTCCCGCTTCGCCTTCTCCGCGTCTTCGATCTGACCGGCGATCGCCGCCTGGCGCTGTTCCAGCATGCGATTGATCGCCGGAACGGCGAACCTCCACATGAAGAAGAAGACGATCGCAAAGGCGATGATGCCGGCGATCAGCTCGTTGAGCGGCGGGAGCAGTATCTCGAGCCCGCCCGAGCTCCCCTCGCCCTCTTCGGCTGCGATCAGCAGGGATTGCGCAAAGATCATCAGCCGAGGAAGAAGAGCACGAACCCGATGAGGGCCAATGCCTCAGACAAGGCCATGCCGATGAACATCGTGGTGCGGAGCATGCCGGCCACCTCAGGCTGGCGGGCCATGGCCTGCACGGCGTTGCCGGCGACGATGCCGACTCCGATGCCCGGACCGATGGCGGCCAGACCGTATCCAACGACGTTCAGGCTCCCGGTGATGCCGCCGGCCTCCTGTGCCAGGACCGCTGCGGCATTCACTACTGCGAGAACTGCGTCCATTGCTTCCTTTCCTTTCCCTCTCGTGGGTTGTCTACGAGACGTCTTTCCTTGTTGTCAGTGCTCGGCGTGAATCGAGCTCTCGATGTACACGGCGCTGAGAAGAGTGAAGATGTAGGCCTGGAGGACGGCGACGAGGATTTCGAACATGTAGATCCCCAAACCGAATGTGAACCAGAGGAAACCGGCACCCTGCTTGGCGATTGA
>DASPGH010000064.1:0-8794 GCA_035620735.1 Acidimicrobiia bacterium
GATTTCTGACTACTTCCTGTCGTCCGATTTTGGCGATGGGTTGAGTCTTTCGCTCCACAGACGGCCCACAGGATTCACGTCGTGACCCCCTCGTTTTCAGCGAGGTGCATCAGCTGTCACTCGCTTTCCGGGACCGGATCACTGGGTCGACGCTTCGTGCTACAGGGGTTGGGAGTGGCTCTGTTCTTGTGGAGGTAAGTCAGGACGGCCGCTACTCGTCTGTGGGTCGACGGCTCATCGGCGAGGCCGAGTTTGAGGAAGATCGAGGTCGAGTACTTCTCCACCCGAGGCTCTCGCGATGCTGCCGACCGAGCAGACTCCTTCCGGTAGCTCTCTCGCGTGCGCCGGGACCAACAATCTGTTGCTCGCCGTGGTCATCGACTATCTGCGGGGACGAGCCCTCCCATCCTGCATAGATATGGCCCGGCTGCGTCGGCGTATCTTTTCCAGGATGGCGGGAACTGAAGCGTCGTTTCACTTCGGAACTGGGATGCGCGACCTCAGCAGCTTTGTGGGTCGTCGTCGTGAGCTCAGCCAGCTCAAGAAGCTCCTGTCGTCGAACTCTCTCGTCACGATCGTTGGCCCCGCGGGGGTGGGAAAGACCCGACTTGCTCTTCGCTTGGGCGAGGATCTCGCTAAGAAGCCCCCCGCAACGGTGCGTGGGGTGGGTCTGGCCGAACTGACCGAGCCGGCGTTCTTGACCCAGACGGTGGCACAGGCACTCGATTTGGAGGACTCGTCTCGTCGATGGCAGGTCGAGACGCTTGTGGAATCCCTCTCCGGCATTCCGATGGACCTCATCCTCGACAACTGTGAACACCTACACGACGCGTGTGCCGTCTTGGCGTCGACCCTTCTTGGGTCCTGCCCCGATCTGAGGTTGGTGTGCACGAGCAGGATGCCGCTCGGTCTCGACGGCGAAGCCGTTTTCGACTTGCAGCCTCTTCCTATTCCCGACGAGGACTCCCGCTTGGACGTGCAGGCATTACGTGGGTTTGATTCGGTGCGTCTCTTCATCGAGCGCGCCGTTTCGGTTTGGCCCGACTTCGAGTTGGACGAGTCCAATGCCACCGATGTTGCCAGCTTGTGCCGTCGGCTCGATGGGTTGCCGTTGGCTATCGAATTGGCGGTGGTTCGTCTCCGCGCCTTCACCCCGGGTCAGATCGCCGAACAGATCGACCAACGGTTGGGATTCTTGTCCAGACGGTACCCGGCTGCCGGGCCTCGTCATCAGAGTCTCCGTTCGGCGATCGCGTGGAGTCACGATCTCCTCTCCGAGAATGAGCGAGTTCTGTTCCGCGAGCTTTCGGTCTTCCCCTACGACTTCGATCTCGGCGCCGTCGAGGCAATCTGTGGTCCAAGCTTGCCGGGAGTTGATGTCGTGGACCTGCTGGGAGCTCTGGTCGATGGGTCGCTAGTCCAAAGAGAGGTCGTTGATGGCGTTGCGAGGTTTCGCCTTTTGGAGACGGTGCGGAGGTATGCGCGGGAGATGATGCTGGACTCGGGGGACGAAGATCGCGTGGAAAGAGCTTTTCGAGACTGGTTCATGTCGCTCGGATCCGCCGTGTTCGAAGGAAGCTGGGGTCCTGAGCAAATGGTGATGTGGGAACGAGCCCGTGTCGAGTTGATGAATCTGAGGAAGGTCCTGAGAAGCTGTGCGTCAGGTGAGGACGATCCGGTCAAGGGCCAAGCCATGGCAGCGAACCTTCTCTACTACTGGCTGACCCTGGGAAGTGTGTCAGAAGGGCGCCGCTGGTTGGATGCGCTGCTGGCTGCAACACCAGAGGCCGGAGCGGAACGTGCTATGGCTCTGGCAGTCGACGGCTGGCTGGCAGTGATCCAGGGCGACCTCAGTCGGGCGCTCGAGCTTCATACCGAAGCCGAGGAACTGGCGCTTGCTTTAGGGGATTCCAAAGCGATGAGCCTTTCTTCTCTCGCTTTGGCCTCGGATATGATCTGGGCTGGCGACTTCGATAGGGCCGAGTTTCTGCTCGAGCGCTGCATCGGCTTGAGGGAGCTGGTGGGAAGCGACCGTGATGCTGCTAATGCACTGAGTACCCGAGCGTCGATCGCAGGGCTCCGTGGCGACAACGCCGTCTCCTTCGATCTGTATCAGCACGCGGTGGACATGTGTCGTGCAGCCGGCGACCGCTACTTCCTGTCATGGGCGTTGACCGGACAGTCCATCGCAGCCTGGGACCTGGGCGACTTGGAACGAGCGGAGACCCTGAGCTTGGAGGCCATCCGTTTGAGCCGCGAGGTGGGCAACAGGGTCTCGATGGCCAACGGCATCGAGGTGTTGGCGTGGGTGTGCTCGGCGAAGGGGAGGATCGAACTCGCCGCACAGCTGATTGGAGGTGTCGCAGCTCTCTGGGCGGCGATCAAGGGTTCTCTCAATCCACACCTCGAGACACGCCACGAGTCCGTGGTCACCGGGCTCCGGGCTTCTCTTGGGGAGAAACGTTATGGGGATCTAGTCGCGTCGGGATCACAACTGGAGACTGAGAAGTTGCTTCGACTTTCACTTGGTGAGGAGCCCGTGAGAATCGGGCAGGAGATCGGTCGGACGAAGTTGGATCTGACGAGGCGGGAGGAGGAGGTGGCTCGTCTGGTGGCAGACGGTGCGACCAACAAGGAGATTGCCACACGTCTGTTCATATCGGTTCGCACCGCCGAGACCCATGTCGAGCACATACTGACCAAGCTGGGCTTCACCTCCAGGGTCCAGATCGCGACATGGCTAGTGGGCAACGCTCGGAAGGTCTCGGCCGATTGAATGTGATGAGAGCGGCCGTGTGCGGAATTCAGGATTCCAGGTTGTCCAGATTGAGACCTTCGTCGATTCGTATGAACGGAACCTGTGCTACATCGTTCGCCAGTTCGACGGTCTCCCTATTGGATGCGGTGAATACGGAGAGGCACCACCCTCGCTCCGCTGCGAAGAAGCTGCCCTGATACTGGATCTTCCCGGAACCGCCTGACAGCCGACGACAGCTTTCCGCCAGAGCCTCATGAATGCCGAGCAACCCATCGGGTGTCAGTTCGATGATGCTTCGTTCAACGAGGAACAGCGTCATGGCGCGACAGGAGGATGGGAGACAAGGGTGGTCCGCATGAAAGGCGCCATCGGGAACATGCTCCTGGGGTCGGTCCGGTCTCAGTATCTCCCCGCTGAAGCTTCGGATGAATCGGGATGAACACGTAGGCGAATACGTATTTCTCGCTTGATCACAAATACGGGTGGCCCTACGTAGAACCCCCGATGCGACCCCCGTATCTCGTTCCGACAATCAGCACCAGAAATCGGGGAACGCTGGTGAGCGCTTCGCTCAACCGTCAGTGGTCCCCTCGAGGAATGAAAGGATCGTGAGATGAGATCGTTGAGTCGAAGACGTCCGGTAGCCGCCTTCATCTTGTTCGCTATCGCAGTGACCGGGGTGGTATTCGGTTTGCCTCTTCTCTCAGTGAATGGAATCGGTCTGATCCCGGTCGAGCTTCCGGCGATGGAGCCGTTCGTCCTGGTCGAAGCGGTCGCTCTCGTTCTGATCGCACTGATGGTGACGCGGATGGCCGACGACAGCCCAGGTGTGCGGGAATTTCGGGGACGGATCTTCCGATTCCGGGTCAATCCGCTCTGGTATCTGTTCGCCCTCCTAGCGCTCCCAACAACGGCCCTGGTGACTGCCATCGTGGTCTCCGGCCCCGGAGCGGTCGCCGAGCTCTGGGCGCAACCGGAACTGCTATTGGCGATCCTCGTAAATGCCATCGGGGCATTCGTTCTCGTCAACTGGTGGGAGGAGGCCGCATTCACAGGTTTCGTGCTGCACCGCCTCCAACCTCGGTTCGGTCCGGTGCGTGCAAGCGTGCTCACCACATGGGCTCAGGCACTGGTTCATGTTCCTTTGGTTTTCGTGGCCGACGGAGTGACGACAGGTCGCGTGGCCGCAGCGGACGTTCCCGTCTATCTGGTAGCGCTGTTCCTGTTGCCGATTCCTGTGCGCATCGTCATCACCTGGTTGTACAACGTGGCCAGACAGAGCATCCCTGTGGTCGGGTTGTTCCACGCCGGACTGGGAGTCGCCACGGGCACCGCCTTCATTCCAGAGATAGCCCCGGATTTCAACCAGTTCTGGGTCTATGCCGGCTTTGCAGCCGTTGCCGCGGTGGTCCTGACGGTCACGAAGGGGAGATTGGGATATGAGGCGCCAGCCTCCGAATCCTGGGGCGTTTCCCATCCTCTTCAAAGGGGCGACCTCTCGGAGTCGCCTTCGTAAGGGTTCAGCATCCGATGCGGATATGGACACCTACGCATCCCCGGACATGGCCGGGCAGCGGAGAGACAGAAACATCGCAAGGGTCGCCTTACTCAGCCCCGCCAGTCGAGTCAAAGGTCTCGACAACAAGCCAACAGGAGAAACGAAATGGCAAAAGAACACAGAGCCAGCAGTATTGCTCTCGGCGTCACCAGTGGAGTCCTGGCGGTCATCGCATGCGGACTGTTGCTTGCCACTGTGGCCTTGGTATGGCTCTACGTGCAACAAGGCCCAGATGGCTTCCTCGAGAGCAGGAATGTGGACCTGTCGACGAGCGGCTATGCCATCGTGTCAGAGGAGCTTCAGTTCGAGGGAGCACCTGCAGGGTGGCTCCCCGCGGACCTGATCGGCATGTTCCGTGTCGAGGCAGAGTCGTCATCGGCGTCAGTGTTCCTTGGCTTGGGGCCAAGCTCCGAGGTGGACGAGTATCTCGACGGGGTGGACTACTCCCGAGTGTCCGGCCTCGGGCCCTTTTCGGGAGTGGATTACCAGGAGTTCGACGGGGGACCCGCAGAAGATCCGAACGCACAGGACTTCTGGGCGGCCACCGCACAAGGCCCAGGTGCCCAACAAATCGAGTGGGAAGCAGAATCGGGCGACTGGACGATTCTCGTGATGAATGAAGATGCTTCGAGTGGCGTGAACACCGCTCTCTCGGTGGCGATAGCCAACCGGTGGCTTCCGCTGGCTGCGCTCGTTACTGGCCTCATCTTCCTGGTCACCGGTGTGGGAGCCACGCTGACCGGCCTTGCTGCCTTTCGTCGGGCGAGGCAACAGACGACCGCGACTGTGGACAAACCAGAGCTGTCGGACGTTGCCGGGTAGCTGCCCCGAGGAAGACGCAGCGTGCCGATGCAGTCCTACCAGGAAAGCTCACCCCAGCAGCCGGGCCAGCGTGGGCCAACAAGGCAAAGGCGGATCGCGACATCAGACGCCCACTGATTGATTCACGGAGGAGCGAAATGACATCCATTTCACCGAAACACCCTGTTCACCTTGAGGTGGAAGAAGAGAATCCGCATCGGCGCCACGGCTGGCGGTGGGTGCTGATTGTCTTGGCTGTTCTCGTCGGCGCATTGATGCTGGTGTATTGGATGGTGCCGATGGCAACTGACTCTCAGACCGAGACTTTTGGCGGACATGTCGATGAGTTGCTCGTCGAGGTCACTGGAGGCGTCACCCTCGTCGCGGGAGATCGAACCGTTCTCACAATCTCCAAGGAGTGGCTCTTCTCAGGCGAGCCCGCGATCACCATGTCTCAGGACAATGAGACGATCACAGTGAGCGGCGAGTGCTCTTGGTTCCAGATTTGGTGCACGACAAGCTTGACCGGCACTGTGGCCCCGGATGCCGCAATCCAAGTCAAGGCCACAGCCGGCTCCATTCAGGTGAGCGGGACCACCGGTGGCGTCGATCTGGAAACCTCGGCCGGTTCGGTCTCGGCCGAAGACGTGACCGGCCCGGCGCGGATGGTCAGCTCCGCAGGGAACATCACCGGTGTCATCACCGATGGCAACGTCGAAGCAGTGACGTCTGCGGGGCGGATCGACCTGACTGTTCTCGGCGACTTCTCGATGCTTTCGGCGAGCACCAGTGCCGGCGACGTTGAGTTGGTCGTCACCGATGACGTGTACAACGTCGACGCCGACACGTCAGCCGGCTCAGTGAGCATCAACGTGCAAGCCGACCCATCGGCGACACGTCGGATTCTCGCCGAGTCGAGTGCCGGTTCTATCGCCATAAATCCGGCGTCATGACCTTTTGGGATGACTTGTCAGAGGGCCTGGCCACATGTTTCGCAACGAGGGGGTCACGGGTTCAAATCCACTAAATCTCCTGGTCAGGGCGTGAAGCTTCGGTAGTTCTGTCTCGCTTTGGCTTCGGTTCCTGTGTCCCTCTCTGACCGTCGTCGAGAGTGGGTCGCGCTCGAGACCGCTGGGGCTTCGCCCAGGGAATGAAGCCCCAACTCTTTATTCAACGAATCGGGCAGCGACCACCCGAGAGCCAAATCGATGCGGTCGCTCGTCCTATCTCAATTGCCGCCGGCGAACGAATCCGACGTTTGGCCATAGATATTCGATCCGCCGACGATGGCCGCTCGATCGGCTTCGAGCCAGTTTGCGAATCCGCTGATGACGTTCGAATTTCCCAAGTATTGGTGGTTGTCGCCGACGATGAGGTTGTGCGAGCCCTCTCTCACGATGTCATCGTCCTCGGTGAAGGGCCAGGTGTTGTATCCGACGATGAGGTTGCCCAGACCGTTGTCTGTCGTGGTTGATCCAGAGCCGTTCGTGACTTGAAGGTTCACACCATCGAAGACGATGCTGGTGTGCCCGTTCCTGGAGTCGCTCTGACGGCTGACGCCGGCGAAAACGGCTTGAAGAGCTCCGAGGTCCGACTGCAGCGTGTCTACTTCCGACTGCAACGCGCCAACTTCGGCCTGCAACGCATCGTTCGTGGCCTGCAGGGCTTGCTCGTTGGTGATGGTCAGATCGAACTCGTCATTCCGGGTGGTACCCCCGGTCACTACGACCTCGAGAAGGTATCCCCCGGCGGCAATATCAGCCGGCAGGTCAGCCACTATTACAGCCGAGGTTTCGAACGCGATATTCAGCAAGGTGCCTCCTAGCAGGACCACGGTGTCGAACTTCGTATCGAACCCGGTTCCAGTGATGGTCAACTCACCCAGAGTCAGGTCTGGTGTGACGGTCTGGATGGTCACCTCCGTGCTCGCACCCTGAGCCACGTTTGTGCCAATCAGCAGCAATCCAACCAGGGCCAAAACCGCCACAGGAAGACGGAATTCCTTCTTCAAGCTCACAACCGATCCTTTCGTCGTGGGTCACTCCGACGTTTCGCCTAGGTGGACCCAGGCCTTCGAAACGGGATTCCGATTCGAAAGTGTTGGGCGGATGCTATTCCGCACAGGCGGACGGCAACCCGGCGATGACGACAGCCTCAGAACCCAGCCACGCTCTGCAGTCCGTCGCAGTCGCGCTGCTCTCGGATGCGGGCGTTGTCGCCCGAGCATATTCTTATTGAGCGAGATGCTTTGCCTCCGATCTCGGAGCCGCGTGGTACGCGGAGGCCGCCCTGTGCCCTTATTAGCCGCCGACGGCTGAAACCATGAAAAGCGAGCCACCAACCAACCGGGTCGGAAGCAGTACTTTCGCCAGACGGCGTTAGCGCATGACACGCGCCGCCGACAGCAGAAGGTGTCGGTTACCCCTTTCCGGTATCCGGCATCGTGCGCCACACGAGAAGATGGTGCCGGCTCATTCGCGACGTTGGGGCGTCTGCGGGTGATCACTTCTGCGGGAAATCGCGCTACGACGTGTGTCGGTCAGTCAATGGCGCAATCGGTCGCCGTTGCGAAAATTCGGTTGCTGGGACGTCTCATTCTCATCGGATCGCGACAACCTGAGCGGTGATCGTCTTGCGTGACCGAGGACGACGCTCGGATTCATTGGTCGCTCGACCTCGAAAGGGTGCGAGCCACCAGTGCCTGCCACTGATCATCAGGACTACGACCGCGATGGCGGAGAGGACAAAGGCCCGCGCCTGCCAGACCCACGCCGGATCCAGACCCCAAGTCAGCGGGACGGTGCCGTTGAACGCGGCATGCATCAACCCGGCGAGTAGCACGCTGCCGGTGCGGAGGTAGATCCAGGTGAGCAGTACGGAGCCGGCTAGCAGCCAGATCGGCGCCGGCCAGAAAGGGAGCCCGTCGTATAGATAGCCCGGCAGGTATAACGGGATGTGAGCCAGCACGAACATCAGACCTATCACCGCCGCCGCCCATGCAGGCGAATGTCCACCATCGACGGCAGTCTGCACCCCGAACCCTCGCCAACCGAGTTCCTCGAGGAGGGCAGGGACGAGCACGACGAGGGGGACGATCAGGGCCGATGTGGTCAGCGCCTCCGTCAGCCGTCTCGGTGTGCTCGCGCCGACGGCTAGGCCCACGAGGTCAACTCCCAGCTTTTCGACCAATGGGATGCCGATAGCCGCGACATACCAGCGGGCATCGACCCGCCATCGACCCAGTCTGCCAACCAAGGTCCTTATCTCGCCTCGGCCGCCGCTCACGGCAAGGACCACCATTGCGGCTGCTGGTGGGATCAAGACGAGGACGAACGGCGTGAGCTCCGGATCGAGCCGCGATAGGAAGGTTGCTGTTTCGAGCCCGAGAACCAGCAAGGCAAACGCCAACAGTCGCTGCGACGGATTCGCCGCAGCCGGTCGGGCACTCATGGTGCGATTTCCAGGGGAACGCCGGACTCCATGGGCTCAGCGTCGTGAGACGTCGGGGTCCGACGCCAGAGCTGGGGGTTGCCCAGGACTGCCGCCACTGCGATCAGGGCGCCCACGGCCGCCATCAGCCAGTACATCCGTATCCGATCGGCCCCCCCGAACAGCCCGATGAAGAACTCACCCGCGCCGTTTATGGCGGCATGGAGCAGCAACGCGATCAGCACGCT
>DASPGH010000065.1:0-68682 GCA_035620735.1 Acidimicrobiia bacterium
CCGTCGCACTATGTGACCGCCATGTACGCGGTGGCCATTGAGCTGGGACAGCTCGACCGGCGGGCGTTGGATAGCTATGGAGAGGATGGGTCGCCACTGGAGACGATCGGCTCGGAGCGGACACCGGTAGTCGACTTCACCTGTGGCTCGCTGGCCCAGGGTCTTTCGGTGGGTATCGGATATGCCCTCGCCAACCGTCTCGCCGGTGAGGGGGCCCGGACCGTCGTCTTCGGAAGCGACGGGGAGATGGAGGAGGGCCAGACCTGGGAGGCCGCCATGTTCGCGGCACACCACTCCCTGAAGGACCTCACCCTCGTTTTGGACTGCAACGACTCCCAGGTCGATGGGCCTGTCTCCTCGGTGACCACCATCGAGCCTCTGGCGGACAAGTGGGAGGCGTTTGGATGGCATGCCGTCGAAGTCGATGGTCACGACCTCGAGGAGCTCGCCGATGCATTGCACCGCGAGGTCGACAAACCCAAGGTGATCGTGGCCAGGACCAGCGCTACCGCCGGGCTCGACACGTTGCAGGGCCTGGACGACGCCCACTTCATCAAGATCGACGGCGCGCTCAGGGATTCACTGTCCGACGAACTGGCGGGGAGGCTCTGATGCTGCGACCGGCGCCGTACGAAACGGTCCTCAAACCGTACGGCACCGCCCTCGTCGCCCTGGCCAGGGATCGTGACGACATCGTGTGTCTCGGAGGCGATCTGACCCGTCAGACCGAGACCGACCTGTTCAGGGATCAGATACCAGAGCGCTTCTTCAATGCGGGGATGGCAGAGGCAAATCTCATCGGGATGGCTGCAGGGTTGGCGCGATCCGGTCTCAAGCCGTTCGTGAACACCTTTGGCGTCTTCGTGACCCGACGACCCTACGACCAGGTCGCGATGTCGGTGGCCTATCCAAACCTCCCGGTTCGACTGGTCGGGTTCATGCCTGGTCTGTCCAGCCCCGGAGGGCCCTCGCATCAGGCCATCGACGATGTGGCTTTGATGAGAGCCCTCCCCAACATGACAGTCATCGACGTGGCAGACGCTGGAGAAGTCTCCGCAGTGGTCGGCGAGATCGTCGACCTGGAAGGTCCGGTCTATCTCAGGCTCAAACGTGGCGAGATCCCGGTGATCTTCGACGAGAGCTACTCATTGAGTCTCGAGGCGGCAACTGTGTTGAGGGAGGGCCGGGACGTGTTGATCGTCGCCTCCGGCATGATGCTCGCCCCTGCCATCAAGGCGACCGAGGTGGCCGCGGAGGTGGGGCTCGATGTGGGCATCGTCTATGTGCCTGTCATCAAACCCATCGACGCGGCGACGATTCTGGAGGCTGCAGACGGCACGCGGGGAGTGATCACGGCCGAGAATCATTCGATCGTCGGGGGTCTTGGTTCCGCCGTGGCCGAGGTCATGGCCGAGGCCGGCATGGGTGTTCGCCTCCGTCGCATCGGGGTGCAGGACGTCTTCGCCACGGCGGGCAGCCGTCCATACCTCTTCCGGGAGTTCGGATTGAGCTCCCGTGCGCTCGTGGAGACCATCTGGGAGCTGTCCGGGGCCGATGCTCCGATGCCTGGCTTCGCAGAGGTGACCGAGGAGCGGCCCGGCGTCCACGAGCCAGTGTGACTCTCGATCCAAAGGAGGAGCCCACATGCCTTATGCAGCACAGAAGCTGACCAACGAGATCGCGTCGCCCGGCGCACTATCCGGAGTCGACTGGGAGAACCGGGTCGACTTCCCACGTCTTCGTGATTACCGGCGGAACCGCATCGACCAGGCGCTGGCCGGCTCCGATGTGGGGTCGATGGTCCTGTTCGACATGGACAACATCCGATACGCGACCGCAGGCCACATCGGGAACTGGGCGAGGGACAAGCTCTTCCGCGCCGCCGTCGTCATGCGGGACCGGGACCCGATTCATTGGGACATCGGCTCGGCGGCGAAACAGCATCAGATGCACAGCCCCTGGCTCCCCGAGGAGAACTGGCAGGCGACGGTGTCGAGCTGGCGAGGCGCGATTCCGCCCGACGCCGGCATCGAGGAGTCGAATGCGAAGCGCATCGCCCGCGATCTGAGAGAGGCCGGTCTCGCCGACGACCCGGTCGGCGTGGATATCGTCGAGATGCCGGTTCTTCGCGCCCTCGAGGCCGAGGGTCTCCGTGTGGTCAACGCACAGCAGATCATGCAGAAGGCGAGAGCGATCAAGTCTGTCGACGAGATCGCCCTGCTCGACCAGGCCTGCGGGATGGTCGACACCGTCTATGACGAGATCGCCCGACGAATGAAGATCGGGATGCGGGAGAACGACGTCGTCGCTTTCGCCTCGGCCATCCTCTATGAGATGGGTTCGGAGGAGGTGACCACCATCAACTCGATCTCAGGGGAGCGATGCAGTCCCCATCCCCATGTGTTCTCCGACCGGGTGATCCGCCCGGGGGACATGCTCTACTTCGACATCATCCACTCGTTCATGGGCTATCGCACCTGCTATTACCGGACGTTCAACGTGGGTGGGGCCTCCAGGGCCCAGGTCGACGCCTACAAGCGGACGCGGTACTACATCGACAAGGCACTGACCGAGGTCAGACCGGGTGTGACCAGTGATCAGATCGCCCAGCATTTCCCGGCGGCGACCGAGTTCGGGTTCGAGGACGAGGAGGCAGCATTTGGCCTGCAGTACTGCCATGGGGTCGGAGTCGGTCTCTGGGAGACACCGTTGATCAGCAGATACCACTCATTCGAGAACCCGGTGACCATCGAAGAGGGGATGATGTTCGCCATCGAGACCTACTGGCCGGCGGCAGATGGCTATTCGGCGGCCCGAATCGAGGAGGAGGTGTGGGTGACGGCCGAGGGGCCGGTTCTGCTCACCCGCTTCCCCTCCGAAGAGCTGCTGGTACTGGGGCAGCGCTACTGGAACGGTCACGATTTCGCGAAGGGCTACAACGAGATCGATCCCAACCCCGAGTTGGACCTCGACGATGACTGACTTGACGGTGGGCTGGGTTGGGATGGGTCGCATGGGTGAGGCCATGTGTGAGCGCTTGATCGAAGCCGGTCTGGCGGTGCAGGTGTGGAATCGAACCCCGGAGAAGACGCAGGCCCTGGTCGACATGGGGGCGACTCTCGTCGAGCAGGCTTCCGATCTTGCTTCGTGCGACGTCGTCTTCTCGATGCTCGCCCATGGCCGCGCTCTGGACGCGGTCATGAACGGAGACGGCGGGTTGCTCACCGGGGGTGGGGGCCCCGGGGTCCTGGTGGAATGCTCCACCATCTCGGTCGAGGAGTCGGCGACGCTCCGTGCCCAGACGGGAAGGAAGGGGACCGGGTTCCTGGCTGCGCCGGTGTCGGGTAATCCGAGTGTGGTCAGAGCGGGACGGATGATGTTCGCCGTCTCGGGTCCACGGGACGTCTTCGATCGGGTCCATCGACTGCTCCAGCACATCGGTTCTGCGACCTATGTAGGGGAGGGGGAAGTGGCCCGCAACGTCAAGATCGCCCACAACCTCTATCTCGCCGTCGTCACCCAGGCTCTGGCCGAGGTCACGATCCTCTGTGAGAAGTTGGGCGTGAGACGTGCCGACTTCCTCGACTTCATCAACCGGAGTGTGCTCGGCTCCATTTACTCCGGGTACAAGACTCCCGCCCTCGTCAATCTCGATTTCCATCCGACGTTCACAACGCGGCTGCTGAAGAAGGATCTCGAGTTGGGTCTGGAGGCGGCCAGGGATAACGAGGTGACTCTTCCAACTGTCGCCTTGACCCACCAATTGGTGCTGAGCCTCATCGGCATTGGCCGCGGCGACGACGACTTTGCGGCTCTCATCGCGCAGCAAGCGGCGATGGCCGGGATGGAGCTGGTTTCCGAGGACGCCGACGTGAGCGATGGGTTGGGTGATCTCTGATGGTCGACTGGGCGGTGGTGCGTGGTGACGACGTTGTCACCGACGAGTCTGGCGTCGGAAAGCTGGTGGGTGCCGAACATGGCGCCGTGCACCTCGACGTGGCGCTGGTGACACTCGGTGCAGGTGAACGCGCCGAGGCCGAGGTCAACCCGTTCGAGGAGTCCTTCTATTTGCTGGAGGGGCGTCTCTTGCTCCAAGTCGCCGGACAGCTCCACGATCTCGGCTCCGACGACTTCGGCTATGTGCCGGTCGGCGTGGCCCATCGCTGGGAGAACAGGTCCGAGGCGTCCGCCACATATCTGCGGGTGAGGTCGCCTCAGCCTCGCGATTTCGGGATCGTACCCAGAGGGGCTGATCTCGCAGAGCTCGACCCCTCCGTGCAGCCACGATCCGTCGACGTCTCCGATCCATCGTCACGTCTCGTCGGGCACTTCTCCGAGGAGCATCTGCCTGCGCCCGGGCCTTTGGCCATGAAGGGGTTCCGGTCAGGGACCGCCAGAAATGTCGGGTTGTGGATGCTGGTGGACGAGGTGGTTGGTGCGGTGCACCACACACTGTTCATGGTGCAGTTCGCCCCCACCGGTCAAACCGTGACGCTGGGCGGACAGCACTATCACCCCTTCGAGGAGATCTACTACATCGTGGAGGGGGACGCCGTTGCCCATCTGGAAGACGAGAGCATCCCTGTCGGCGTCGGTGACGTGGTGTTCGCAGGGGTCAACTCCCTGCACGGGTTCTCCAACGAGACCGAAAGCAGGGTCAGGTGGATAGAGGCTCAATCTCCGGCACCGCCTCCGGCTGGAGCCTTCTTCTTCCCCACCCAATGGGCTGAGTGACGATCTGAATACACAGGTGGTTGTCCACTATTGGTGCCGCTCGAGATGCGATACCCAGCCCACCATCACGGCGATGTCGGGCGGACCCGTTCCCATCACCTGATAGGCGAGGTCGACGGATCCCGACGCACCACTCCGAAAGGCATCTTCGTGGCTATCGGCCAATCTGGAGCCCGACGAGGAAGTCTTCGTGGACGGTGCGCTCTGGCTGGACGTGGTACAGCAGGGCCATCCCCCGGAGAAGACCATCTGGTTCTACAAGCTGGACTCCGATCCTGGTGTGGGGATCCCGGGCGGCTGGGCCTCGGTCGAGTACATCGTCTCGAGCGAGGTAGTTCGCGCTTCTCTCTACGACCTGCCCAACGTCGAGCAGGCGCTAGATAACTCCGAGGTCGTCGAGGTCTTCGGTGAGGGGGACGGTCGTGTCGAGATCAGGGAGATCACGCCGCCATGAGCCCAGCATCACTTCTTTATCAGTCCCGGTTGGATCGCGCCGTAGGGGAGGGGTGGGGTAGTGAGTGGCGAGACACCCCGGAGGTGGTCTCTGACCGCCCGCCCGAATTCGGTGGGCCGACCGTCGTTGGTTTCGATGAGGGAGGGCCCACCCGAGCAGTCGGCGAGACTCCACGACCAGGCGAGATAAGACACGGCGCCAGAGTCGGCCCATTCCATGAGTGGTCTGGAGAAGCCGCCGTCGCAGTCGGTGTCCCCGAACTCGGTGATGACGATGGGAGCCACCCCCACACCGTCGGAGACGGCTTCCCAACACTGGGAATCCGAGCATCCTTTGAAGTCGTAGAGGTGCCAGCCCGCCACGAGGGAACGGAGCGGGTCGATAGGCCGGTACTCGCCCCAGGCGCTCAGATCGCCGCCCCAGTCGAGACCCGAGAGGACCATCGGGTTGGTGGCACCGGTCGCCCGGACCGCGTTGACGATCTCCTGGGTTCCGGCGTACTCACCACAACCATCTCGCCAACACCCCCAAGAGACCTCATGTGGCTCGTTGAAGAGGTCGAAAAGGACTGTGTCATGAGATTCGAAGACGGACGCCACCGAAGCCCAGAAGTCGAGAGCCCTCTCCCGCGTCGGCATCGGTCGTTGCCGGTCGGCAAGCTCGCCACCCGTCGACGTCCAATGGAGATCGACCACCACGATCATCCCGGCTGCGACCAGCCGATCGACATAGGAAACCACCGCCGCTCTATATGCGGGACCCGTGAGTTCGGGAGAGAGCCCGTCTCGACCGAGCCAGCAATCCTCGTTGAGTGGGATTCGCACACTGTTCACTCCCCAGGTTCTCATCGCCGCCACGGATACGTCGTCCACCGACCCGTCGACGATGCCCCACCCCTGTACACAGGGGTACTCGATACCGGAGCGGTTGACGCCTCGCAATTGGATTGGTCGCCGCGATTGGTCGACGAGCTGGTCCCCGATCACGTCGACATCCCGAATCTCGGTCGACGTCACTGGTGCGGCGAATGTCAGGAGAACGGCGATGAGGTAGGGAACGATCGTCACCTGCTCTCAGTATCGGCAGGCGATCACCGCAACACAAAGAGAGGTTTCTGATGATTCAGCGACTTCGCCGTATGGCACGTCAGGAGTCGACACGTGAGCTGGTCCGTTTTGGAGTCGTCGGCATCGGTGGCGTAATCGTCAACAACGGTCTCCTCTTCTTGTTTCACGACATGTTGGGATGGCCGCTGGTGGCCGCTTCGGTCGTCGCCGTCGAGGCATCGATCGTCAACAACTTCGTCTGGAACGACCGATGGACTTTCTCGGGCAGGGAGAGGACGAGCTATCGGTTCCTCAGGTTCAACCTCATCTCGCTCGGCGGGCTCGCCGTGAACACTGTGACCCTTCTCGCCGTCGTTGCCTTGACCGGGCTGCACTACCTGATCGCCAACCTGATCGCGATCGGCGTTGCCACCGGATGGAACTTCGTCGCGAACAGCCGTTGGACCTGGCGTCGCCGCGTCACAGCCCCCCGACGCGGGAAGTCCCGTCTTGTGGGCGAGCTCACTACCGAGGACGTGGTGGTGATCCCGACCTACAACGAGGCGGAGAACATAGATGCCCTCGTCAATTCGATCCTGGGAGAGGATGCGTTCGGGATTCTCATCGTTGATGACGAATCGCCCGACGGAACCGGAGCGATGGGAGACGTACTCGCCGAGGCGAACCCTGGTCGGGTCGCCGTGCTGCATCGTCCGGGCAAGGACGGTCTCGGGGCTGCGTACCGCGCCGGGTTTGCCCGTGCTCTCACCACCACCGCAAAGCGGTTCTACCAGATGGACGCCGATTTCTCCCACGATCCCGCCACCCTCGTGGAGTTGCGTCACCGGTTGCTCGATGATCGAGGTCTCGTCATCGGATCGCGCTACGTGGATGGAGGGAGCGTCGTCGGATGGCCCTTCTGGCGACTCGTCCTGAGCCGGGCAGGGTCTCTCTACGCCGGTACCATCCTGGGTCTCAAGGTCGGGGATCTCACCGGCGGATTCAAAGGCTGGACCCGGTCCGCGCTGGAGGCGGTGCGCGTCGAGGGAACTCAGTCCGACGGCTATGCCTTCCAGATCGAGACAACGTATCGAGCGGTCATAGCCGGGGCGTTGGTCGACGAGGTCCCGATCAGGTTTGCGGAGAGGGAGCGGGGTGTGTCGAAGATGGGGCCGGGGATCGTCCTGGAGGCGGTGCGCCGCGTGCCGGGATTCAAGGTTCGCAAGCCCGAAGTCGGCCGGGTCGGCACCGGGGTCAGGATGCGTTCGTAGCCAAATTGGCGGGAGTCTTTCCCCGGTTTGGCTTGAGGCGGCGATTCCTGGAGGAAGTCCCAATACAGGGATTCGAGTGTGGGCCCACGTGGACTTGAACCACGGACCTCATCCTTATCAGGGATGCGCTCTAACCGGGCTGAGCTATGGGCCCCGACTGGTAGTCAAGGACCGGGAATTGTACAAGGTCTCCCCACCCAGGCGAAGTGGGGATGATCGGTCTGATCCGGGCTCAACCCGTCCCGTTCATGTCGCTGACCACCTCATGGGCGCCGACCGAGCGTTCGGTTTCGCCGAGTCGGCCACCGAGCAGACCCATCCCGAGGCCGAGCAGGAGCAGACCTCCGGCGGCGATCGCCCCGGTGAGCGCGAGGTCTGAGTTTTCGAGGGCAGCGACACGTTGGGCCACGTCAAATCCTTCGAAGAAGGGGGAAAACTCGTTGACCAGGAGGGCAAGCCCCGCGAAGACGGCGAGAACGACGAGCAGCCACAAACTGGACCCCAGACCCGTAGCCATGCCACGGTATCTAGCCACCCGTCCGGCCACGAAGCCGCCCACCAACGTCGATACGAGGATGATGACGCCAATGACCGCCAATGCCACGGCCAATCGGGCGGTGTCTGTGCCGACCAGGTCGAGGTCGGCCCCCGACACCAGGGCAATAGACGCGGTGACCACGGCGAGGATCGTCAGAACCCCGAGAGCGGCGAGCATCCCGATCAAGGAGGCCAGAACACCCGAGCGAGGCTGTCTGTAGACAACAACCGGATGTTCCTGGGTCGCTACATCGTCGGTGGGCGGGGCATTGATCAAACGTTGCCGTTGCTCGTCGGTGATCGTGGTCATACGCACCTCCAGGTCGGCTCCGGGATACCCGCTCTCAGCGGCGTCGAAACCTGCCGGCCTCGTTTTGGGTGCTCGGCAGTCGGACAGCCGCGAGCGTGTGCAGATACCGTGGCCTGGCCACAGTATCTGCACACGCTTCGAGACTGCGGCCTCAGATGATTCGTCCGGAGTGCTCCAACAGCGGCTCGTTGTCGAGGATTCGACTTGGCCCGAGACGGCTCAAGTCGAGACTTGGCTCTGAATCGCTGATGAGCTCGGCTAGATGTCGGCCCACGGCATGACATTGCTGAAACCCGTGACCGCTGAACCCCGTCGCCTGGTACAGCCCCGCCACATTCGGCCACTCACCGACGATCGCATTGGCGTCGAGCCGATTCTGGGCGTAGAGACCGGCCCAAGAACTGACCACTTCGAGACGGTCGAACGCAGGTAGTGACATAGCCAGCTCCGGCCAGATCACGTCATAGAATTTCGCCCTCGGTGCCGGGGTGAAATCGAAGCCCACCGGGTCGTCGTCGGTTGACCAGGCAATGAGATAGGTCCCATCGTGCTCGGGGATCACGTAGACGCCGGAGGGCAGGAAGACACTCGGCAATGAGGCCCCGCTGATGACATCGCCGGCCACCACATAGACGGTCCGCATCACCGGTTCCACCGGAATGGAGATTCCCAACGTGGCGAGCAGGCTGGGCGACCAGGCGCCGGCGCACACAACCACGAAGTCGGCCCGGAGACTCGAGCCGTCGGCGAGGGTCAGACCAAGAACGCGATCGTCACGAGCGGTAAGCGAATCGACGTCAGCCTCAAGGGCTCGAGCCCCGGCAGCCAGGGCCCTTCGGCGGTAGCCCTCCACGACCGCACTGGGATCGACCGAGCCGTCGCTCGGCCCGAACGTGCCTCCGACCAACTCGTCGGAGACGAGTGCGGGGTAGGTCGACTCCACGGTGCTCTTGTCCAGCCACCGCGAGTCGCATCCCATGGCCTGCTGGGTAGCCAGACCGGACAAGGCGGCGTCGCGCCCCGATTCATCCACCAGGAAGAGATTTCCTTGCCTTCGCATTTGCGGATCCGGCATGAAGGCGCCAATAGAGAAGTCACAAGCGAACGTCTCCAGCGTCTCCATGGCGTATTTGGAGATTGCGATGTTCTCCTCGAGATTGAACTGGATGCGGACGTTTCCATCGGAAAGGAGTGTCGACGAGTAGCGGAGAGAGGGATCCCTCTCGATCACCTGCAAGTGCAGGTCCGGATCGAGTCGTAGGAGGTGATGGGCCGTGGCCCACCCCATACATCCCCCACCCACGACGATTACACGTGTCATCGAAGGGGAGGGTAAATGGAGTTTCGCACCCCGATGTGCCGGGTAGGCGTGCTCCACGAGGAGGAGCCCATCGAATACGAAGTCAACGCCGTCGGTGTCGCCAAGGCAGAGGCACTGATCGCAGCCCATCAGTACGTGCTTCGGAGCGAGTGGGGAGAGGTCCAGCCCCGCGCCAGGGACGAGAATGCCTTTCTGGAGAGCCACGATTGGGACGAGTACTCGGCATGGCATCTCGGGCTCACTGTCAGTGCGACGGAGGAGACCAAGGGACGATATGCGTTCGTGTACGGCGATTTCAGGCGGTTGCACCGTATGGGACTGATCGCATGTCGATATCGGGCCGCCGAGTGGGGTCACAAGGACGTGGAGTTGGCCGCCCACGATCTGCTGCAACTCCTCGACGCCGAACGGGGCTGATCGAGCCGGTCAGTCTCCTGTTAACAGGAGGTGGCTGTCCCCGAACTCATGCCAGAGATAGCCCGCGCCGAGGGCGGTCTCATAGCTTCGCGATACTGCCCCACGTCCCGCTACCGCCACCAACATGTCGAGATGTGTCGAATTGGGCTCGTGCCAGCCGGTGATCATCCCGTCGACGACCCGCACCCGAGTTCCCGGTGCGATCACGAGCTCGGTCCAGCCCGAGCCGGCCTGGATTCGCCGGCGTCCCGCCGCCACCGTCTCCAGGGCCCTTACCACCGTGGTGCCCACTGCGATGACCCTTCCCCCGCGCTTGCGGGTCAGCTCGACCATGTCGACGGTGATCTGAGGCACGCGGAATCGCTCCGGATAGGGCGGCTCGCCCGACTCGAGGGAGGAGACCCCAGTGTGAAGTGTCAAAGGCGCCACACCTACCCCCTTGCCGACCAACGCGGTGACCAGCCGGTGGGTGAAAGGGCGTCCGGCGCTCGGCATTTCGGCCGATCCCGGAGTCGTGGCGAAGACCGTCTGGTAGGCGTCGAGCGGCAAGTCGCGAGAGCGCGTGTAGGTGATCGGTTTCCCGTAAGCGGCAAGGAGGGCGTCCAGCCCTAGCCCCCCGTCGACATGCGCCACCCAGAGTCGTCGCGTCGTGGAGTCGGTCGGGAAGGGCGCGAGTAGCTCCAGTCTCGACCCATCGGGCAGTGCGATCGTCCCCGGCTCCAGGTTGAGGTCGGGACGGGAGCCGTCGACCCCCAAGCGTCTCATCTCGACCACTCGGAGTCCACCTGGCAGATCGGTGGAGAAGTGGACGACGCGTGCGTCGTCGATAGCCACTGCAGCCGCCAGGGTCTGCGAGTCGTTGACAACCAGCAGATCACCCGGGTCCAACTCGTGGACGAGATCGGTGAAGCGGCGGTGCTCAATGCGGTCTCCAGCAGTCACCATGAGACGAACCCCGTCCCGCGCGATCCCGCGCATCTCAGGCGGTCCCGTCGTCTCCCGATCGGCCGGGAGGTCGAAATCGTCGAGGATGTCGGTCGTGCGCAACGACCCCGATGCGGTCACATCGTCACCAGGAGGTCGCTGGCGGCGTAGCGTCCGCTCGGGTGGCTGCCATCGATGAGTGCGAGCAGAGCGGGGACGCGCTCCGCGGGGTCGGGGCGATCGGAGATGTCCTCGCCCGGGTAGGCCTCCTGGTGCATCCGGGTGTTCATGTCGCCCGGGTCGAACCAGTACACCTTCACAGAGGGCTCTTCGGCGGCGAGAACGTTTGAGATCTGCTCCAGCGCCGCCTTCGAAGATCCATATCCTCCCCAGCCCTCGTAGCCTTCCACTGCTGCGTCCGAGGTGACGTTGATGATCGTCCCTTTGGTTTGGCGGAGTAGCGGAATCGTTGTCTGGATGAGGCGCAGCGGCCCGATGAGATTCACTTCGAGGACCTGGCGAAGGACATCGATCGGATAGACGTCGAGGGGTGGCTGCGGGCTCGGACCGAGCACAGATGCGTTGTTGACGAGGAGGTCGAGCCGATCCGTGTCTGCGGCTGCTGTCGACAGCGCTGCCACGTGATGGAGATCTGCGATGTCACCAGGTATCGCGGTGACCGTTCCCGTTCCGAGGGCCCGCAGTTCTTCCGCCGAGCGACTCAGATCAGCCTCGGTTCTGGCGTCGATGATGAGGTCCCAGTCACGTTGTGCCAACGCACGGGCCGATGCCTTGCCGAAGCCGCGGGAGGCTCCGGTGATCAATGCGGTGCTTATGAGTACTCCAAACGTCTCGTGCGGTCAGAGTACGACTTGAAGTTAACTTCAAGTCAAGGGGCCACAGCGGCGTTGCTATAGCATCATGTCGTGGATTCCGAGCTCTGATGCTATAGCAACGCCGAATTGGCTCTATTTGGTGGCGGCTCGCTTGTAGAGGCGGACCGAGATGGGGGCGAAAACAGCTACCAGGACCACCACCCAGATGAGGGTGTACAGCTCTGGATTCTGCAGGGACCATGCGTCGGGGGCCGGCGCCAGCGGGCTGGTGTTGCCGAACAGGTTTCTCGCCGCCTGGGTCACCGCGGACACCGGATTCCACTCGGCGAAGATCCGCAACGGAGTGGGAAGTGACTCGCTGGGGACGAAGGCGTTCGAGATGAACGTCAGCGGCATGATCACCATGAATGAGGCGTTGTTCACCACTTCGGGGCTGGGAACCAGCAAGCCGACCGTCGCCATGACCCATGAGAACGAGTAGGCGAACAACAGGAGCAACCCGAACCCGGCGGCGGCCTCGAGGGCCGAAGTGTGGATGCCCCAACCCACCACCAGCCCTGTCAACGCCATGATGGCGATGGAGAGCACGTTGTAGACGACGTCGCTGCTGGTGCGACCGATGAGGACCGCCGAGCGGGACATCGGAAGCGATCGGAACCGGTCGATGATGCCCTTCTGCATGTCCTCGGCCAGCCCCGCCCCGGTGAAGGTCGCACCGAAAACGACGGTTTGGGCGAAGATCCCCGCCATCAGGAACTCCCGATAGTCGAGACCGGGGACGTCGATCGCCCCGCCGAAGACGTAGGCGAAGAGCAGCACGAACATGATCGGCGAGATCAGCACCCACACGAGCAGCTCTGGGACGCGCTTGATCTTGATCAGGTTTCGTTGGGCGACGGCGAGACCGTCAGCAGCCATCCAGGTCAGATTGGTCATCACGCCACCTCCCTCTGCTCGGTGTGGTCTGTTTCGTCTGTGCCCTGCCCGGTGAGGGTCAGGAACACGTCGTCGAGGGTTGGTCGTCGCAGGCCGATGTCGAGTATCGCTATCTGGTTCGCGTCCAACCCGCGAAGGACGTCGGTCAGAGCCTTGTGCCCCTGAGCGACGGGAGCTGTGAGAGTCCTCGTTGGCTCGTCGACCGTGATGTCGCCAACGGCAACGTAGGCGAGGGTCTCCCGGGCCCGGCCCAACTCGTCGTGGGAGGCAACCATCAACTCGACGCGCTCACCGCCGATCTCGCTCTTGAGTTGGTCGGCCGTCCCCCGTGCGATGGCGCGGCCATGATCGATCACGAGGATCTCGTCGGCGAGACGGTCGGCCTCCTCGAGATACTGAGTGGTGAGGAGAAGGGTCGTCCCGGCCCCGACCATCTCCCTGATCACATCCCACATGTCGGCCCGACTGCGAGGGTCGAGACCGGTCGTGGGCTCGTCGAGGAAGAGGACGGTCGGCTTGGCCACGAGTGCGCCTGCCAGGTCGAGACGTCGTCTCATTCCCCCGGAATAGGTCTTCACCGGCCGATCGCCGGCCTCGGTGAGGTCGAATCTCTCCAGTAGTTCCCGGGCGCGCAACCGGGCCGTCTCCCGGCCCAATCGATATAGCTTGCCGAAGAGATAGAGGTTCTCGAATCCGGTCAAGTACTCGTCGACTGCCGCGTACTGGCCGGAGAGCCCGATTGTCGAACGCACCGCGTTCGGGTCCTCGGTGACATCGATGCCGGCGACTGTTGCTCGACCCTCGTCGGGCAGCAGCAATGTGGTGAGGATGCGCACCGCCGTCGTCTTGCCCGCGCCGTTGGGCCCGAGCAGACCGAGCACCTGTCCCTGTGAAACGCTGAGGTCGAGCCCGTCGAGCGCCTTCACCTCCCCATATTCCTTCACGAGCCCCTCGGCTCGTATCACCTCGTTCATCTTTCTCCTTTCACCGGGTTGGGCAACGGTATTGGTGATTCATGCCAGTAAATGACCGGAATGAATAAGATCCTTCGCGTCGTGTCCGGTACCACATCACGCGCCTTGCGCCTGCTCTCATTGCTCCAATCCCGCCGTGTCTGGACTGGTGCGGAGTTGATGGACCGACTCGACGTGAGCGAGCGGACCCTTCGTCGCGATATCGACCGGCTCCGCGAACTCGGCTACGAGGTCCATTCGATGACCGGTCCCGCAGGGGGATACCAACTCCAGGCAGGCGCGGATATTCCCCCGCTTCTCCTCGATGACGAAGAGGCCACGGCCATCGCTGTCGGCCTCATGACCGCTGCCGGCGGCAGCATCGAGGGTCTCGAGGAGACGTCTCTGAGAGCGCTCACCAAGCTGGAGCAGGTGCTCCCACCGCGTATCCGCAAGCAGGTGGCCACCCTGCAATCGGCGGTCGTGCCCCTGGTTCGGGCATGGGTGACAGTCGACGCCGACGTCCTCACCAAGGTGGCTCAGGCCTGTCGCGACCACGAGAGAATCCGCTTCGAGTATCGGACCCGCGAAGGTGACACGGCCGAACGCCATGTCGAGCCCCACCAACTGGTCTCCATTCACCAGCGGTGGTATCTGCTGGCCTTTGATAGAGAACGTGAGGACTGGCGGACGTTCCGACTCGATCGGATGAACTCGCCTTGGGGGACGCGAGTCAGGTTCGAGCCCAGACCGATCCCGGGCGGGAATGCCGCCGAGTACGTGGAACAGTCGCTCCGCTCCATCCCGATGCGTTTTCAGGCCGAAGCGATCGTCCACGCCCCGGCGGATGGAGTCGCCGCCAAGCTGAAGCACGGAGATGCCGAGGTGGAGCCGATCGACGAAGAAAGCTGTCTGGTGAGGATCAAGGGAGACTCGCTGGAGTGGCTGGCGTTCACCCTGATCTGGCAGGGATTCGAGTTCGATGTCCACGAACCCGCTGAGCTCGTCGATTTCGTGGCCGAGCTGTCCGGACGGCTCGCTCGAGCCTCGGCACGTTGATTTACTTGATACTGCGGTGGGTATGTTGAATTCATGGAGCTGACCGCCACGCAGAAAGACTTCATTGCGTCCAACAGATCGGCCGCGATGATCACCGTCGGTGACGACGGTTTCGCCAAGGCGGTGCGGGTCGGTGTGGCGGTGATCGACGGGCAGGTCTGGAGCAGCGGAACCGTCGATCGAGTCCGCACCGACCGGTTGCGCAAAGATCCGAAATGCACTCTGTTCGTCTTCGGGCCGGGCTACGAGGCTCTGACGCTGGAAGCCAACGTCTCCCTCATCGAGGGGGTCGATGCGGTGGGGAAGTCGGTTCGTCTGTTCCGCCAGATGCAGGGTCGTCCCGAAGGCCCCCTGAGTTGGTACGGCGAGGAACTCGATGAAGAGAGCTTCCGACGGACGATGGTCGACCAGAAGCGACTGATCTATGTCTTCGACGTCGTGAACGCCTACGGAGTGGAGTGAGCGGCCCCCCAGTCGAGACCGCTCACTCCGGGTTTCCCTAGATGCCGTCACACCAGGTGGCGGCAACGATGCCGATCCCGGGGACTACCACCGAGACGCCACCGGTCTGGAACAGCTCTGGATTGGAGCGGTGCAATGAGAGCACGGTGCGAAAGTTCACAACCTGACCCAGCTCGACCACCTCAATCCCACCTTTGGCAACTGCAGACAAGAGGCCCAGGGACTGGAGTGTCCCGATCCCTGCCTGTTGACACGCTATGCCATCAGGCTGGCCTCCCTCGCCCGCACCCGCCGGTGGCCCGCCGGCAAACGCCGGCAACGCCATCCCCAGAACCATGGCCGCGGTCACGGCCAGCATGGTGAATCTTTTCTTCATGACCCTTTCTCCTTTCACAGTTCGGGTCCTGGGATAGTTCGGAGCGGGCCGGAGATAGGGATGAGTCCGATGCGCGACTACTAGATGGTTGTCTCCAGCCACTCGACGCACATGGCCGCAACGGCCCTGGTGCGGAGGCTGGCGACAGCGTCAAAGCCGTGCTGGGCCCCGGGCACTTCGAAATAGCGGGTGTTGACCCCGTTGCCCCGGAGCGCAGCGACGAAGTGCTCCGACTCTGCAGGAAGCACCACCGAGTCGTATTCCCCGTGGACCACGAAGAAGGGCGGTGCTTGGCTGTGTACCTGGTCGACCGGTGAGCCCAGGGCATAGAGCGCCGGGTTTTCCGATGCCGCTGCCTTCATCACGACCTTGGCGATGAACGGCCAGTCGTAACGCGTGGGGTTTCTCACGAGGAGGTCGTAGATCCCGTAGAAAGGGAGACATGCCGCGACAGAGGTGTCGGCCTCCTCGAAACCCGGTTGCAGGGCGACCTCGTTCGCGGTCAGGGCGGCGAGAGCGGCGAGATGTGCGCCCGAGGACCCTCCCGAGATGACGATTCGGCGCGGGTCGATCCCGTGGGCGGATCCTCCATCACGGGCCCAGGCCAGCGCCCTCTTGACACCGATGAGGTGCTCTGGAAAGGTCGCCTCGGGGGACAACGGGTACGTGATGTCGAGCACCACCCACCCCTTCGCCGCCAGACGATGAAACAACGTCCTCGCCTGACGGCCGGGCCTGCCCCGCATCCACGACCCGGGGTGGACGTAAACGAGGGCTGGGCCCATGGCGGGGTGCGGCCTCGAGTAGATGTCCAAAGTGAACTTGTCCCAGTAGACGACTTCTTCGATGTGGCGTACACCCCCGGGCAAAGACTCCCAGACTTTGAAGATGGTGAGCATCGAAGGCGCGTGACCGGTGGCCCGAGCTCCCCGGACCGTCCTTCCCATGATCCAGAGCAGACCGATCTCGGACAGGGCGAACAGCCAAATACCGACCCTCCCGACTCCCGTGTCGCCGGCGCCTAGAACGAGAAACCCGAACGCGATCAGGATCCGCAATACGAAGTAGAGCGGAGCCAGTTCTGAGATCAACATGCCCGGCAGCCACAGTGGCGGTAGCGCCTTGCCGGGCGGGACTGGTCGGCGCAACGCGTTCACCGTCCAGATGGATGCCGCCGCAAACCAGGTGAGGAATAAGGCCGAGATCAACCCGTCACCGTCAAAATCGGACCATCCTCAACTGCATCGGCGACGAACTTAGTGTGACTCCACCTCATGCCTTCCAATGCCATCATCCGCCGATTCCTCACCATCTCGATGGTGGTCGGGTTGTTCGTCCTGGTCACGGCGCTGGCGCCCTTCCTCACCGTCGCGGGTGGTGCGGTGGACCTCATCCGTCTCGCAACCCGTCACAAGTCCTGGGTGACCCTGCGGTCTCTGGCCTTTCTCTGGGTATATCTGCTTGGTGAGATCTGGGCGTTGCTCGCTCTGCTGGCCACGGTTGCCCTACCCAGGGCCACCAAGCTCGAGGTGACCTTCCGGCTTCAGCAGCGCTGGGCGGGCTGGAACCTGAAGGCGCTCCAGACCCTCTTTCAGCTTCAGCTCGTGGTGGAAGGAGCAGAGGTTGCCCGGCCCGGTCCGATTGTCGTGTTGTCCCGGCATGCATCGATGATTGACACCTTGCTCCCGGCCACGATCGTCTCGAGACCGAGCGGTCTCCGGCTGCGATACGTCTTGAAGCGTGAGCTGTTGGCCGATCCCGCTCTGGATATCGCCGGCAGCCGCCTGCCGAACGTGTTTGTGGACCGGGCATCGGGCGACTCCTCGGAGCGTGAGGCCATTCGGCGGCTCGTCTCCGACCTGGGGGCACGCGATGGTGCTCTCATCTACCCGGAGGGGACCAGGTTCTCAGAGGCGAAGTTGGAGCGAATTCGTCGAAGAACGGATTCCGGGCCCGAGGTGGCCGGATTGCGCAAGGTGCTGCCCCCCCGTCCGGGAGGGACCCTCGCCATCCTGGAGACGACAGACGCCGACGTCGTGGTTCTGGCCCATCACGGTCTCGAAGGTTTGGCCACGGCACGGGAGATTTGGGCGGGAGACCTGGTGGGCTCGCGGATCCACGTGCGGATGTGGCGGATCGAGCGGGCGAAGATCCCCACCTCCCGATCCGAGAGAGTCCAGTGGCTCTACGACCTCTGGAGCGAGATCGACGATTGGGTGGTCTCGATGGGGGCGGGATGACATCGATCGTGTGGTTGCGTCGCGATGCTCGTCTCGACGACAACCCGGCCCTGTCCGCCGCCGCTGGCGATGGTCGAGTTTGTGCTCTCTTCGTCATCGACCCCGCCCTCTTCGACAGAGCTTCCCGCCGTCGTCAGGAGCTCCTGGTGGCGGGTTTGCACGATCTCGATCGGCGTCTCGAGGCACACGGGGGTCGGCTGCGTGTCTCGAGAGGCGACCCGGTACAGGTGATCCCAGAGGTAGCGCGGGAATTGGGCGCCGACGTCGTCCATGTCAACAGCGAAGTGACCCCTCATGGGATTTCCCGGGACAGGGAGGTGGCTGCCAAAGTCGACCTGGTCGAGCACGATGGGATCTATGCCGCGCCGCCCGGATCGGTGCTCACCAACGACGGAACGCCCTACAAGGTGTTCACCCCGTTCTTCGAGAAGTGGTCTGATCGCGATCATCGGGCAATCCCACCCCCAGTCGAACTGAACCTGTTCGACGACCCGGGCCAAGGCCTCCCCGGAGAAAGCTCGACGGCGATCCCCGCCGGTGAGTCGGGCGCCAAGGATCGTCTCTGTGAGTTCGAGGATCGTGTCGACTCCTACGAAGCCGAGCACGACCGGATCGATCTCGACACCACCTCGCACCTCTCCGTTGACCTCAAATACGGCTGGATCGGGCCGAGAAGAGTCGTCAGCCACATCGGAAGGACCACCGGGGGCCGCCGCGCCTTCGTGAGACAGATCGCCTGGCGCGATTTCTACGGACATGTCATGGCTGGGACCCCCGACCTGGCGGAAGAGGCCTTCAACGGCCGCTTTCGGGAAATCGTGTGGAGAAACGACGACGTCGAGATCGAGGCATGGAAACGAGGCGAGACCGGCTATCCGCTCGTGGACGCCGCTATGCGCAGACTCGTAGAAGAGGGCGTGATGCACAACCGGGCACGCATGGTCGTGGCCTCCTTCCTGGTCAAGGATCTGCTCGTCGACTGGCGGGTGGGCGAGCGTTTCTTCAGACATCACCTGATCGACGGAGATGTGGCACAGAACGCCGGGAACTGGCAGTGGGTCGCAGGCACCGGAACCGATGCCGCTCCCTACTTCCGTGTCTTCAACCCGATCACTCAATCAAAGCGGTTCGATCCCGCCGGGTCCTTCATCAGACGATGGGTTCCCGAGCTGGAAGGGCTCCCCGACGTTGCCATCCACGCCCCATGGAAGCTCGGTCCGCTGGAGCTGGCGTCATACGGCGTGGAGTTGGGTATCGACTATCCCGATCCGATCGTGGATCACTCGATGGCGCGGGAGAGGGCGATCACGGCTTACGAGTCTGCCCGGGGCTCGCGATAGAGCGCCGCCCCGTAGTGTGCGCCCGCCCCGAAAGCGGCGAAGCAAACCAGCGTGCCCGGGGGCACGCGTCCGGCCTTGCGCAACTCGTGATAGAGGATGGGCAGTGTCCCCGCGGTGGTATTGCCGTAGGCGCCGATGTTCGACGGGACCTTCTCCGGGCCCATCCGCAATTGCCTGCGCACGCCCTCGAGGATACGGTCGTTGGCCTGGTGGGCGACCACCAGATCGATGTCGTCGAGTGAGAGACCGGTCTTGTCCAACACCACGCCGGCGGCCTCAGGCATGAGACGTACCGCCTTTCGGAAGAGACCTCCGCCGTCCATTCGAGGAAGATGCCTGTCCTCTTCGAGGTCGGACGGGGAGACGTAGGGTCTCGACTTGAAGCCCACACCGGGCACCCAGATCAGCTCGAACGACTCGCCGTCGGTGTGGAGGGAGGTGGCCAGCATCCCTTCGTCCTCCTTCGAGCCTCTGCGGAGGATCATTGCTCCCGCCCCGTCCCCGAACAGGACGCTCCAGGCTCTGAAGCTGGTGTTGCGCCGGTAGTCGGCGGCGGAGATGACCTCGGAGGCTCCGAGCACCGTCTCCCACGACTCCTCGCTCCACGGCAGGAACCCGGCGTGCACTTCCGCGCCGACGACGGCAACAGTGTCCGCCTTGTCGCTGGCGATCAGGGCATCGGCGAGATCGAGACCGTAGAGAAAACCACTGCATTGCTGGCGAATGTCATAGGCGGCGACATTGCCCAACCCGGCGCCCGTCTGCACCAGACCGGCGATGCCGGGTGCGAGGTAGTCGGGGGTCATGGTGGCGGTGACCACCGCATCGACTGCCTCTGGAGAAACGTCGGCATCGAAGAGAGCATGGCACACCGCCTCCACCGCCAGGTCGGATGCCCCCACTCCCGGGGCGGCGAATCGCCTCTCTTTGACACCGGTTCGTGTCGTGATCCAATCGTCGGTGGTGTCCATTATCCGGGCGAGGTCGTGGTTGGTGACCACGTTGTCGGGAATCGATATCCCGGTGCCGATGATCTCTGAGGCCATCAGCCTTCTCCCGCGGTCTCCATCAGATCCGACCCGGTCAGCTCGACGAGCGCCGCCCAGAGGGCATGACGGTCTTCGGGTGTCTCCCGGGTTCGGTCTAGGAAATGCTTGGCGACGGGTCTGCGATCGAACCAGAGCTCGCCCGAGGTCGCGGCCGGCTCCTCGGCAGCGGCCAGCCAGACGATCGTGTCGGCGCCCTGGGCCGGTGTGCGCAGGAGGGGTTTCATGATGGCGTTGAAGGTCGGGATGGACCTTTCGACGCCCGGGGTTCTCGCCCAGCCGGGGTGCATGGCATGGACGGTAACCCCCGTGCCCTCGAGACGCTGCGCCCACATCTCGGTGAGGATGACCTGGCCCCTCTTCGCATGGGCATAGGCCCTTGCGCCGCCGTACTCCCGCCTCTCGAATTGGAGGTCATCGGGTCGGATTCGCTCGGAGTACATGCCACCCGAGGTGACGTTGACGATCCGCGCCGGTGACGAGCCCACCAGACGGGGGATGAGCAGGTTGGTGAGTAGGAAATGGCCGGCGAGATCTGTGGCCACGGTCTTCTCGATTCCCTCCGAGGTGATTTGGCGCTCTGGCAGGAGAACCCCAACGTTGTTGATCAGCACGTCGATTCGCGGCTCATGGCCCAAGATGCGATCGGCGAGGTTACGGATCTCCGACATCAGGCTGAGATCCGCCCGATAGCCCTCCGATTCGCCGCTGATCTCTCTCTGGGCGGCCTCGAGTTTCCCGGCCGATCGACCGACGACGACGACCCGGGCGCCCAGACGGGCGAGTTCGCCGGCGGCGGCCCGTCCCAGACCGCCCGTGCCGCCGGTGATCAATGCGGTTTTCCCGGACAGGTCCTCTTCGATCGCCTGGTGCGAGCGAGAGTGGAGCCAGTACCCGGCGTTGGTGAAACTCGGGATCGACAGGAGGCTCATGCCTCGAGGGCAGCTACGAGACCGTCGAGCGCCTTCTTGCCTACGAAGCGCCGCAGAAACGGTGCCATCAAGGGAGATACGAACCGGATCCAGTTGTCGAAGGTCAGGTCGGCGGTGTAGTCCACCACGGTACCCATTCCAGTGGACTCGAACAGGATCTCGTCGACGGCGCGGATGGTTTCTCCTTCACCCTCGAGGACCACGCGGGTATTGGGCTCGAGAGCGGTGATGACGTAGGTCATCGGGATTCGATTCGACCCAAACCGGACCATGAGCTCGTATCTGGTTCCTACCTCTGGCGGGCCGGACCCGATCTGTTTGGAGGACTCCACCCCTGGATCCCAGTTCTCCGCGTTGGAGAAGTCGGACGTGAAAGCGAAGACCTCACCGAGCTCGCGTTCGATGACCCTTGTCTCATGAAGCTTCATGACCCCTATTCGTAGCCGACGGTGAGGAAGGATGCTTGTCTCCAGGTCCATCCACCGGGCGCCACGTGACGAATAACTGTTGACCATGACCGCACTCGCTCTGTCCAGGGCCCGGCCAATACGATGGCGCCGCAGTGGGCAGCTCACCATCGTGACCAGCGAACGCCATGACGAAGCCAGCCTGGCCGCAGCGGTGTCGACGCGGGACGAGTCAGCCCTGGAGATTGTCTACCGCGAATACGGTGGGGCAGTGAGGGCGGTGGCGAGCATGGTGCTTCGTGACGAGTCACTCGCCGAGGATGTCGTCGAGGAGGTGTTCGTCTCCTTCTGGAAGGACCCGTCGAAGTTCGACATCAGCAGAGTGTCGCTGCGCACCTTTCTCCTCACCATCGCACACCGGCGTGCCGTGGACATCATCAGGTCCGAGGAAGGACGCAGCCTTCGCGAGGACACCTCGATCCCGGCTGCCGAAGAAGGGGTCTGGATTCGCACCCAAAGCGAGGCGGTGAGGAGGGCGGTGGCCGGTCTCAGTGAGCCTGAGCGCCAAGCCATCTCCCTCGCCTACTTCAGCGGGCTCACTTACGTCGAAGCCGCCAAGCGTCTCGAACAACCCGAGGGCGCAGTGACGAGTCGAATCCGATCCGGGATGATGAAACTGTCCGAGATCCGGCCCGAGGTGGCCTCATGACCGATCATCCCATGCTCGAGCTGGCCCCTCTATTTGCGC
The DNA here is from genome assembly GCA_035620735.1 of Acidimicrobiia bacterium. Classification (GTDB taxonomy): domain Bacteria; phylum Actinomycetota; class Acidimicrobiia; order Spongiisociales; family ZC4RG35; genus JANQRA01. Next base: position 22,350 of record DASPGH010000065.1, read on the forward strand.
TCGATGCTCTCGAAGCCGAGGAGTTGGACTCGTTCGAAGCACATCTCTCCACGTGCGCCGAGTGCCGGCAAACAGTCGATGAGTATCACGCCGTCGCCGCCGGGCTCGTGAGAGACGAGCCGGCATCCGAGGTCACCTGGCAGCGAATCAGACGCACCATCGCCACCGACGAGTCAGCAGGCACCTCAACGGGCGGGAAAACCAGCGCATGGCAGTGGGTCGCCGGAATTGCTGCTGTAGCCGCGATCGTCCTCGGCGCCATCCTTGCCGTCGATCTGATGGGAGCCGGTCAGTTGACATCGGAGGCCATTGTCGCCGCCGCCGATGACGCCGCAGCCGAGCCCGGCACCATCGTCACTGACTTCCTGGTCGACGATGTGGCCGTCGCCAAGGTGGTCCTTGCCGACGATGGCCGGGGCTTCGTGATCCCGACCGCGGACCTGGCTGCGCTGGACGACACCCGCACCTATCAGCTGTGGGTGATCAACGAAGCCGAGGACGTGATATCCGCAGGCGTCCTCGGCAGTGCTCCTGCGCCTGCGACCTTCACCTGGACCGGCGAGGTCTCGGGGTTTGCCATCACCCGGGAGGTTGCGGGAGGCGTCGTCTCCAGTGAAGGCGACTTGGTTTCGGTGATCACCGGTGTCTGACGACGCACGATGAAGGCCGCGGTCTGGACCCGATACGGCCCCCCTGAGGCTCTCGAAGTGCGGGAGATCGATGATCCCGCCCCCGGTAACGACGACATCCTGGTCCAGGTCGGAGCGAGCTCGGTGACTGCGGGAGACACCGAGCTCCGGCGCTCAAAAGCGATGGGTGTCCTGACGATTCCTATCAGGCTGGCAATCGGTGTCATCAGACCGCGGGGCACTCGTGTTCCGGGTCAGGAGTTGGCCGGTGAGGTGGTTGCAGTCGGCAGTGGAGTCACCCGGTTCGACGTGGGCGACCGCGTTTGCGCCCACTCTGGCTTTCGTTTCGGTGCCAACGCGGAGTACGCAACCCTGTCTGAGCGGGGAATGGTGGCCCGGATACCGGACGACGTTGGCTACGAGGAGGCAACGACTCTTCCCACCGCCGGTCTCTACGGCCTCTACTTCACCCGCCAGGCGGATCTCCGCCCGGGGATGTCAGTGCTGGTGAACGGTGGCGCCGGCAGCATCGGTACCTATACGATCCAGATGGCATTGGCTGCCGGGGCCCGTGTCGACGCGGTTGACAGGGGCGACAAGGCACCTTTTCTCGCCGAGCTCGGAGTCTCCGATGTCATCGACTACCGGAGCGAGGACTTCACCGAACGCTCCAACACCTACGACGTCATCCTCGATGTGATAGACAAGAGCAGCTTTCGTGCGGCCACACGTGCCCTCAGACCTGGCGGCAAGTACCTCCACTCCAACATCTCACCAATGGCAGGTCTGCGAAGGATGTTCTTCATAGCCTCCGAGGGCAGACACTCGTCTTTCGTGTCCGGGAGCAATGATGTCGGTGACCTGGAGTATCTCGCCGCAGAGCTCGCCGGTGGACGGCTCCGCTCGGTGATCGATAGGACCTTCCACCTCGACGAGATCGTCGAGGCGCATCGCTATACGGAGTCCGGGGACAAGCAGGGACATGTCGTCATCTCCGTACGGTGACTGATCAGGTGCCACCGCCGAGCGGTGACGCGTAGACCACCACGTTCGAGTCGTAGCTCCGCTCCGACTGGCTGAACCCTCCCCCACAGGTGACCAGGGTCAGCAACGGATCGCCTTGGCGGTCGAAGATGACCTCGAGTGGCAGCTCGGTCTTGAGGTATGTCGAGCGGGCGACGACCTCGAAATCGGAGATAGATCCGTCCTCATACCCGACTTGCACGATGTCACCGACCTGGAGATCCTCCAGGTCATAGAAGATGCCGCGACCGGGCCCCTGCAGATCGACATGGGCTGCGAGGACGGCCGATCCCGGCTCTCCAGGGCTCGGCCCGTGCTCATACCAGCCGACCTCGGTGACATTGTCGGGAACCTCCATCTGCCCGTTGGCGTCCACCCCGTAGGGCCCGATGGGGGCATCGAGGTCCAGGGCGTCGATGACCAGGCGTGTCGGGATGGCAGACGCATCGTGAGCCAGATCTGTCAGAAGCGACGACTCGTTGGCCGTCCAGAGGGGAGGCAGCAGAGTGGTGGGGACCGGCTCGGACGTAGGTGGCGCCAACGTGGTCGGGGTGCTCGTTGACGTCGTCACATCATCGACGGCTCCAGGCGGGACTCCGATATCCCGGGGACGGGTCGACAGCCCGACCACGGTCACGACTCCCAAGGTGATGCCGACCAAAGAAAGGGCAACGGCTCTTCGCATCTCTCCTCGCAGCGTAGAGAGGGGAGGCCCGGCTGGATCCGAGCCTCCCCTCTGTGGGTGCGTTGACCGTTAGCTGCTCTCTCTGGCCAGGGCGACCGACCCTCCGAGGGCGGTCAGCGAGATCATGCCGAGGACGACCCAGACGATCGGGTTGACCCCAGATGCCAGACCGGCGTCACCGGTGGGCACACCTTCCGGGGTGGCGCCGAGGTCGGTGATCGCTGCCGTCACCACCTGGAAGCTCTCGCCGGCAACTGAACCTATGGCGTAGGCGATGGTGTTGGTCCCCTCCTCGAGAGGCACGTCGGCGTCGAAGGCCACCGTGCTCGGGTCTCCGGCCGCCGTGATCTGGATGTTGTACGTGTCCGCCGGAACGTCGGCGTCACCACCGGCACCGTTGGTCACGCCCTCGAACACCGCACCGCCGTTGGCGAGGATGTCGACCGCTCCGAAGTCGGCCAGGTGACGAGCGGTGACCCGAGCGTTCCCGGCGGCGATCTCTCCATTGTCCTCGACGAAGACACCAAGGGTCGGCGTCCCGCCTTCCTGGAGATAGGCGGCGATGGTTGCCACCGCGCCCGCAGGTAGATCGGCAGAGCCCATCAGAGCTGGGTCATCGGCATCCGGATCGGCACCCGCCGCGTAGACCTCGAGGTCATAGCTACCCTCGGGCAGGGCCAGCGGGCCGGCCACGTCGCCGTACTCGAAGTCTTCGAGAGTCAGCTCACCGTTGACGTATACGTCGACAGTGAGATCGGGGACCCCGTGGACGACGATCACCTCGCCTTCACCGGTCTGGGCCACCGCGCTGAGCGCCGGCACCAGTGCAAGAACTGCCGCCAGAGCGGCGAGTCTCAGTTTTCTCATTGGATTCCTCCTTCTCAGCCGCTGGTGCGGCTGTGTTTGCATGGCTCGTCTTCGGAGCAGGAGGGGGTCCCGGATGACATGGCGGTCTGGAGGAGAGATCGAACTGTCGATATCCTGAGTCCGCGAGCGGGGACGTAGCTCAGTCTGGAAGAGCACCGGCTTTGCAAGCCGGGGGTCGTGGGTTCGAGTCCCATCGTCTCCACCTGCCTGTAAGCGTGTGCAGATACCGTGCTGTCAGCACGGTATCTGCACACGCTCGAGACGTGAACGGTCCCCCATGGCGGAATTCGACGACCGTCGGTACCGTTCTCACAGCCAGGACAGCGAGGAGTCTCATGAGGAACGCAGTAATCGTCGATGCGGTGCGCACGCCCGTTGGCCGTCGCAACGGGGTATTCAAGGACATTCACCCCGTCGACCTTGCCTCCATCCCCCTGCAGGCGCTGATCGAGCGCAACGATCTCGACCCCGAGCTGATCGACGACGTCATCATGGGCAATGTCTCCCAGACCGGTGAGCAGGCGTACAACGTGGGTCGCAATGCCGCCCTCGCCGCAGGCTTTCCCGAGTCGGTCCCCGGTGTCACGATCGACCGACAGTGCGGATCGTCCCAACAGTCGGCGCATTTCGCTGCTCAGGCGATCATGGCGGGCGCCCAGGATGTCGTGGTGGCGGCAGGCGTGGAGAACATGACCCGTGTCCCCATGGGCATCACCGCTCAACAGGGTCCCGGTCTCCCCTTCGGCGCCAGGATGCTCGAGCGCTATGCCAACGGGCTGGTGCCGCAGGGCATCTCGGCGGAGATGATTGCCGAGAAGTGGGCGATCTCACGAGAAGAGCTCGATGAGTTGGCGCTCGAATCGCACCTGCGCGCCGCCCGAGCCACAGAGGAGGGCCGGTTCGAGGGTCAGATCATCCCGGTCGAGATCACCCATGAGGACGGATCCAAGGAAGTCATCACACGTGACGAAGGCATTCGCTGGGACACGTCGCTCGAGAAGCTCGCCGGCCTGCAGCCTGCCTTCAAGGCCGATGGTGTCGTCACCGCCGGCAACTCCTCACAGATCTCCGATGGAGCGGCCGCCATCCTGATCATGGGGGAAAACAAGGCCGAGGAGCTGGGATTGACGCCGAAGGCGCGGTTCCACACCTTCTCCATGGCGGGAGTCGACCCGGTGATGATGCTCACCGGTCCCATCCCGGCTACATCGAAGGCTCTCGATCGCTCGGGTCTGTCCATCGATGACATCGATCTCTTCGAGGTCAACGAAGCTTTTGCCTCGGTGACCGTGGCGTGGCGAATGGAGCACGGTGGTTCCGATCCGATGGCGCTGTGGAATCGAACCAACGTCAACGGTGGCGCCATCGCCCTGGGTCACCCCCTCGGGGCCTCAGGTGCCCGGCTGCTGACCACTCTGGTGTGGGAGTTGGAGCGCACCGGGGGCCGCTACGGCCTGCAGACCATGTGTGAAGGCGGGGGCATGGCCAACGGCACGATCATCGAAACGCTCTGACCGGGACCGTTTGGCTCGACATATTCATCGCCCTTGGCGTCGGGGTGCTGATCTGGCGCGGCTCGATCGCCATCATCCGCATTCTCTCCACTCCGCCCCCAGAGGTGGACCCCGACGACGTGGTAGCCGTCGACCAGGACTACAAGTGCACGGTCTGTGGCGCCGAGCTGACCATGCGGGCGGTCAACCCGGCAGAGGACAAACCGCCCAAGCACTGTCGCGAGGAGATGGTCCCGGTCTGGCGCCCCCCTGACTAATTACACCAGTGTTGTTATCCCAAGAGTTATCCACAGCCTGTTGAGAATTACACGCGTGTAACCGTCGGTTTGGCATGTCAGACCCTCATATCGGCTGACTACTCTCGGCTCGGGATGCCCGAATCAAAGAGACGCAAGCCGAAGAATCGACCACAGTCGCCCAAGGCGGTCGAAGCTGCGGCCAAGGCGAAAGAACCAAGCCCGACCTGGTACGTGGCCACGATGGCCGGTCTCATGGTCGTCGGTGTGGTCCTGGTGCTAGCCAGGTTCGTCTTCGAAATGGATCAGGTGCTCCTACTGATCGGCTTGGGTGCGATAGCCGCCGGGTTCTTGATGACCACGAACTACAGGTGAGCCATATGGCTCACCTGTAGGTATCTGGTATCTGGTATTTGGACATCTGCTACGGCGTGGTCGTCGTGGTGTCCGGAGGCAGTGTCGTGGTGGTGGGTGGCGGTGTGTACTCGCCCAGTGTCACCGTCACCGTGTCACCCCGGGTGGCGGTAGCCCCCGCCGCGGGCACCTGATCGACTACCAGGCCGTCCTGGTTGGGGTCGGCCACCGGCTGTCTGGTGTTGGCGACCCGGATGATCAGTCCCACATCGTTCAAGGCATTCGTCGCCTGCTGCTCGGTCATGCCCCCGACGTTGGGCACGGTGACCGGCTCGGGCCCAAGCGATACCACCAACAGGATGGTGTCCCCCGACAACACCTCGGTTCCCGACACGGGATCGGTGCGGATGACATCGTCCTCGGCCACGTCGTCACTGAACTCCTCGTTGACCGAAACCCGGAGACCCAGATCGTTGAGCTCGGCCGTGGCATCGCGTTCGCTCATCCCGGTCACCTCGGGAAGGACGATCACCTCCGGACCGGATGACACCACCAGATCGACCGGTATCGCGGGACTTATCTCCTGACCGGCCACTGGGCTAGAAGAGATCACGAACCCTTCATCGATGTTCGGGTCGGGTTGTTCCTCGATGTTGCCGACCACCAGACCGACGCCTTCGATCGCCCGGCGGGCCTCCTCTTCGGAGAGTCCCACCACCGGTGGGACTGCGATAGTCTCGGTCCCGGCCGACACGAACACCTGGACCGTCGAGCCAACCTCGACTTCGGAGTCCGCGGGTGGATCGGTGCGGATGACCTCCCCTATCTCGGCTTCGTCGTTGTTCTCGAATTGGGGGACGACAACGAGCCCGTCCGCCTCGAGCAACTGACGGGCGTCCTCGAACTGGAAGCCGGTCACGTCCCGCAGCGTGATCAATTCAGGCTCGTCATTCCCCGTCCCCAGGTTCCACATGACGAAGAAGAGGATTCCCAACGTGACCAGGAGCCCGAAGGCGGTCAGGATGAAAGGCAGTTGGGAGCGGGGCTCGTCTTCGATCTCCCGATAGACCTCGTCAGGGGGGACCGTCGCCGGCGGCAATGTCGTCGTCATGACCCTGGTTGCCGAGTCGGCGCCGGTGTTGCCGTTGGGAATGGGGATGACGGGTGGGATCACCAGGTTGTCACCCGACAGAACCGCCAGCAGGTCCTGGCGCATTTCCTCCGCCGACTGGTAGCGGGCGTTGGGGTCCTTCCGCAACGCCTTCATCACCACCGCGTTTAGAGATTCGGGCACGTCGGGGTTGAGCGAGGCCGGGGCGGCAGCCTCGGTGGACACGTGTTGGAAGGCGACGGACATGGGCGAGTCGCCGGTGAACGGGGGTCTCCCGGTCAGCATCTCGTAGAGGACGACACCGAGTGAGTAGATGTCGCTCCGGGCGTCAGCCGATGCGCCCTGGGCTTGTTCGGGGCTGAAGTAGGTGGCGGTCCCGATCACGGCGCCGGTGCGTGTCAGCTCCTGGCTGTCGTCCCAGGCGCGGGCAATGCCGAAGTCGGTCACCTTGACCGTCCCATCCGTGGCGAGGAGGACGTTTCCGGGCTTCACGTCACGATGGACCAGCCCCGCCTGATGCGCCACAGACAACGCAGCTGCGGTCTCGGCGGCTATCTCGGTGGCGCGACGGGGCAGCAGAGCACCTTCGGACTTGAGGATGTCACGCAGGGATCGTCCTTCGACGATCTCCATCACGATGTAGTAGGTGCCCTCGGACTGACCCCAGTCGTATATGCCGACGATGTTGGGGTGGCTGAGGTTGGCCGCGGCCTGCGCCTCCCGCCGGAATCGCTTGACGAAGGCCTCGTCAGCCGAGAACTGGGAGTGCAGGACCTTGATGGCCACTCGTCGGTTCAGCTCGTTGTCGCGACCTTCATAGACGTCGGCCATCCCGCCCCGCGCCAGATGGGACGTGATTTCATAGCGATCGTTGAGGATGGAGGGGGTGTCCATATCGAACTACGGGATTGTAGGAACGCCCTTGGGCCAACTCATGGTCACCCCGAAAGCCAGAGCTCGAACAGCCTCGACGCGATCGGGGCGGCGACCGACCCACCGGAGGCTGATTCTCCCGAGGCCTCGCTGCCCTCGATGAGCACGGCGATGGCAATCGTCGGGTCGTCGACAGGGGCAAACCCGATGAACCAGGGGTTGGGGAAGTCGTCCGCCCCTGTGGAGGTGCCGGTCTTTCCGGCCACCCTGACACCGGGTACGGCGGCCCCACGCCCTGTCCCTTCGGTCACGACTCGTTCCATCATCTGCGTCAGGGTCATGGCTGTCTCCGACGACATGGCGCGACCGAGCTCAGCGACCTGTGTCTCTTCCGCCGTCGTCCCATCAGGGCCGAATATCCGGCTCACTGCGTATGGACTGACGGCGGCACCGTCGTTGGCGACCGCTGCGGCAACCATCGCCATATGCAACGGTGTTGCCCTCACGTCGCGTTCCCCGATGCCGCTCTGACCGAGTGCGGCGGCGTCCTGTGCCAGTTGCTCGGTGTTCCAGACCGCCTCGGGAACTTCCCACTCGTAGGCGATTTCCTGGTTGAAGCCGAGAGCGTCTGCCGTGATACCGATGTCGACCGCCCCCAGTTGAATCGAGAGGTCGGCGAAGATCGTGTTGCAGCTGCGCACGAACGCCTCGAGCAGCGTGGCTGTCACTCCGTCGTTGCAGGGACGTCCGTTAGCGTTCGAGATTGTCGCGTTCGAGCCGGGAAGCTGAAACTCGGCCGGATCGTCGAAAGTCGTGCCCGGGTCGGCGGCGCCAGTGTCGAGCGCCGCTGCGGCAACAACGGTCTTGAAGGTCGATCCAGGGGGATAGATCTCCCGGGTTCCCCTGTCGAGTAGGGGTCTGGTCGGGTCGTCGCGCAGGATGTCGAATTGCTCGGCGGCGTCGTTGCCGAGGAGAAGCGACGGGTCGTAGCTCGGCGACGACACCGAGGCCAGCACGGCACCGGTCGCCGGGTCGAGGGCGACCACGGCTCCCCGGTTGGAGCCGAGGGCGTCGTAGGCAGCTCGCTGCAGGTCCGGATCGACAGTCACCTCGATGCTGTTGGGTCTCAGATCACGGCCGAGGAGGGCCGCGACTAGGTCGCTGATGGTCAGATCGCGGCGGGAGCGGAGGTCAGGCCCATAGGCACCCTCCAGTCCGCTCGACCCGACCAGGAACGACGAGTAGCCGACCAGGTGGGCGAATTGAGCACCCTCGGGATACTCCCGCACGAACGATCGGGGGTCCTCGGGGTCCTCGATCGAACGGGCGAGCACCGTCCCGTCGGCGGTGACGATGAGACCACGCTCCTTGCCCCGCTCCGACAAGAGGGGTCTGGGGTTGCGCTGATCGTTGCGCAACTCGTCCGCTCTGACCACCTGATACCAGGTGACCCCCGCCAGCAGTAGTGACATGCAAATGAAGACGCCGATGGCGACGCGGCGAATGGGCCCGTTCATGTCGCCTCCTCGTGGCTGATCCGCAGCAGCAGAGCCAGGAGGACCATGTTGCCGACCAACGCCGAACCGCCGTAGGACATGAAGGGCAGCGTGATCCCGGTCAGCGGGACGAGTCTCAGGACACCTCCCACGATCAGGAAGACCTGGACCGCCATCACGAAGGTGAGACCGGCGGCGAGCAATTTGCGGAAGGTGTCGCGGCTACGGAACGAGATTCCGAAGCCCACCGCGATGACCAGGGCGAAAAGGGCGAGCACGGCAACGGTTCCGGCGAGCCCCAGCTCCTCACCAACCGCAGCGAAGATGAAGTCTGTCGAGGCATTCGGGATGAGATCGGGTCGTCCCAACCCAGGCCCGGCTCCGGTGAGAGAACCGGTGCCGAGGGCAAAGAGGCCTTGAGCGATCTGAAACCCCTCGTCCTGGTAGTGCTCGAACGGTGTCAGCCAGGCCACCACGCGTCGTTGCACGTGATCGAAGAGGTATGCCGCGGCGGCGGCACCGGTGATCGTCATCAGACCACCGGCCACCAGGTACCCGGTGGTCCCGGTGGCCGCATAGAGGAGTAGGACGAAGCCGGCGAAGAGAAGCACCGAGGCACCGAGGTCCCGTTGCCAGATGAGGATGAAGATGCTGCCACCCCACGCCAGAAGCAGGGGTATGAGCTGACGCGGCTCGGGCAAGCGAATCGGCCCGATCCGTCGATGGGCCTCCCGCAAGGCTCGTTGGTGGTCGGCGAGATAGCCGGCGAAGAAGATGACCATTCCGAGTTTGGCGAGCTCGGCAGGCTGAAACTGCATCTGGGTGAAGCGCAGGTCGAGGACGATCCAAAGACGGGAGCCGTTTACCTCTAGCCCGCGCAGCGGCAGCCCCCAATCGTTGGGAAGGTTGGGTAACAGCAGCAAGCCGATGGACAGCAGGAGAATCAGGTTTCGATACCGGCGGAGGATCGAAGTCGTCCCCCTCCCCAGCAGCATGAGGGTCACAGCCGCCACCCCGGCTGCGATCAGAAGCCACCACCGCTGCAACCCGGCTCGCTCGGGAGCGAGTCTGTAGATCTCGAGGAACCCGATGGCTACCAGAGCCACCACCGGCGGGAGGAGAAGCGGTGTGGCGCGTGGGGCGAATGCGCGGACCGAGACGAAGATGGTCCCGAAGGCCAGGACGAACACGAGGAATGTGAGCCCGGTCTGTGCGTCGACGCTGCCGCCGTTGGCGAAGTTGACCAGGGCTACGGCGAAGGCAGCGAGAAGAGCCGCCGCCGCCATGGTTAGTGCTTCTGCCCGGCGCTCCATGCGGTCAGTCGTCGACGGCCTCGACCACGACGACGCTGATGTTGTCCACACCCCCGGCGTCGTTGGCCATCTCCACCAGCTTCCAGACGACCTCCTCGATGGTGTCACCGCGAAGCGTGGTACCTATGTCCTGGTCGGAGACCATTTCGGTCAAGCCATCCGAACAGAGGAGAACACGGTCGCCGGCCCGGACGTCGAACTTGAATTCGTCCACGTTGACGAACCGGGTCAGCCCCAGGGTTCTCGTGAGCATGTGGCGTTGCGGATGGGTCGCCGCTTCCTCGGGATCGAGCTGCCCCAAGGCCACGTACTCGGCCGCGACGGTGTGATCCTCGGTGAGTTGGCTGAAGTCGTCGTCGCGCAATAGATAGGCGCGACTGTCGCCGATGTGGCCGATAGTGGCAGTCGTTCCCTCTATGGCGAGCAGGGTCATGGTGGTGCCCATACCCTCCAGACCCGGGTCCCGTGCCACTTCCTCTCTTATGGCACGATTGCCGGCGGCGACCCGGTCGGCGGGGTCGAGCTCGCTCGAGGCGGCTGCGTTTATCGCCAGACGGGAGGCGACCTCCCCGGCGACGTGGCCGCCCATGCCGTCGGCCACGATCACCAGGACCACGTCTTTGGACTCGCCCGATGACGACGGGAAGACAGCGTCTTCGTTGTTGTCCCGAACCATCCCCTTGTGGGTCGCCGTCGACCAGAGATACTTCATGACCACGTCCGATCGATGTCCGCCGCGTACTCAGTCAACGCTGCCCGGTAGCGCGAAATGTCGGGGTCGGCCGTGGTCTCGACCAGCAGGGAGAGGAGTTTCTCGACCGCTTGTTTCGTGTCACCGGTGTTGTAGAGAGCCATTGCCAGGAAAACCTCAATACCCCGATCCTCAGGGAACTCCTCCACGGCGCGGCTCAGAGTCTGCACGGCGTCTTCATAGCGTCCCAGGGCCCGATAGGTGCTGCCCAGTCCCACCAGGGCGTGGTTGAGGTCGTCGCGATCGAGCCCGGTGGCGATGGCCTGTTCGTAGAAGGGGACAGCCTCACTCTCCAAGCCGAGTTTGTCGTGGATCCACGCACATTGCAGATTGACCCTGGCGTCACGTGGGGCGTCGTCATGCAGTTCGAGCAGCAGCCTGCGCGCCTCTACGTCGCGGTTCTGCTCTCGTAGAGCGACGGCTTTCTCGAGACGGTCGTCAACCGGGATTTCGGTCGTCATCTGATCTCCATGACGGTCTTTCCAACCTGAACCGTGTCACCCTGTCTCAGTTGTGTCGGTGCTGACACACGTCTGCCGTTGACGTAGGTCCCATTGGTGCTGCCCAGATCGTGCAGCATCATCCCATTCTCGTGGGAAACGAATCGCAGATGGAACTCAGAAGCGTAGGGATCGTCGAGAACGACGTCGGTTTCCCCGGACCTGCCCATGACGACCACGTCCTTGACCTCGAACTCCTGGCCCTTCTGGGTGTCGGAACGCACGAAGAGCACTTTGCTGCCCTCCTTGCGTGTCCTCTTCACCGATATCCCCAGATGTGACCCGATGGCACGGGCCACCTGCCAGACGAAGAGATAGACGAGCCCGAGGAAGATGATCCGGAGAAGGGCGAGGATGATGTCGGGCACGGTCTTCAGATCTCGCGGTACCGGTAGCGATGCTCGGAGAGCCCCACCATCGAGCCGTTCCGGACCAGGGTCGGGGTGCCGTCTATCCGGCTGCCGTCAACGAAGGTGCCGTTGGCGGAGGAGAGATCCCTCAGCCAGGTTTGGCCATGCTCGCGATATATGAGGGCATGCTTTCTGCTTACGTCGTCGTGGGGCACAACGACATCGGCGTCTGAGGCGCGACCTATCGAGGCTCTGTTCCTCCCGATCTCGAGCGACTCGCCGTTCGCCGTGAGACGCGCCCAGACGACCGGTGGTCCGGGGACAACTTCGACGTGACAATTGACATGACCCGATGTCGCTCGGCTGCTGGGCTCGATCCGAACGGTCACGGGACCCTCGAGACGCAGACCTTCTTCCGCCGTGTAGGCGCTCATCTCGGCGGCCAGCATCTTCTCCAGTTTCGAGGCCTCGACCGAGAGATCTGCCGGGTTCACCTGGATGACGAACAGATTGGCGGTGGCCGGTCCGGTGAAGTGCTCGAAACGTGCGAAATCAGCCTCTCTGGCGAGTTTGCCCGCCAGCTCGGATGGATGGATCCGGCCCGAGAAAACCCGACCCGCAACACCCTCCAGAAGGCGTTCGAGACGTCGCTCCAGGTTCCTGACAACGTTCACTTCTGGGGCAGGTTAGGGCCACCACGAACCGATTCGACTACCGGAACAGGGTGGCGAGCGGTACGATTCGCCGTTCTGCGGGATAGCATCCCGCGGTGTCTGACTCACTGGCAATCTGACTTTCCAGATGCCCGCGGGCGAGTGGCGGAATTGGCAGACGCGCAGGATTCAGGTTCCTGTGATCGCAAGATCGTGGGGGTTCAAGTCCCCCCTCGCCCACCGTGGTCTTCGATCCACCAGCCAAGTCGAGAAGGCGGGTGGTGGGACGCCTTCTCGTGCCGCTTCTCATCACCGTTGCCTTGATAGTCGCCGTTGTAGTCACAGCGGCGGGCGAAGAAACGCGTACCGAGCTCGAGTACCTCGACGAGATCAGAGCGCAGGCCACTGCCCTCGCCCGCAGCGGCGCCGGCATAAGACAGATCATGCCCCGTCTACGCGAGATCGGTCGTGACGAGTTCACCACCGTCATGGACTCGGTGGCCAACGACGTCGACGTGGCTCTGTCTTTTGTGGGGAGCGAGCCACCCGTCGACTCGTTGATCCCCATCTGGTCTCTGTACAGACAAGCCGTGAGATCCTGGGACTCGGGGGTGTCGACTCTCTCCAGTGCCGTCCTCCACGCAGCGGACCAGCCGGACGACGCCACGGTGGCCAACGTCATCGGCGACGGTCTCGCCGACCTTCGGGCGGGCGATGAGCTGTTCGACGTTCTCCGCTCCGAGGTGGAACGGGAGGAAGTCCCGGACCCGATCACGCCTCTCACCGACGTCAACTTGTATCCGTCCGAGAGCGGGGGCCTTGCCAGCCTGGCCTCGACCTATGTAGCTGCGGCGAGGGCTTCGACCAACAACCTCGGGCTGCTTCCTGGTCTCAAGGTGAGTCAGATCCTCGCGGCTCCGGAATGGGATGTCAGTGTCGAGGACCAGGTGGTGATCCCGTTCACGGAAACTGTTGTCTTCTCGGTGGTCGTGACCAACGTCGGCAATATCGCCAGCGAGCCAGGAACCCTCAGCATCGAGCTGGTGGGTGGTGAGGGCCCGGTGCGAGCCACGGCCCAGGTGAGGGCCCTCGACCCGAACGGTCAGACCACGATCGAGTTCGAGCCGATGGACGTAGCCCCCGACATCGCCTACCAGGTCACCGGCGAGCTGATCGTCGACGGCCCCGACTCCGACCCCGCCGACAACAGGCTCTCGACCACCTTCACCGTCAACGCGGCCTGACTCCTCTTCTCTGCGAACCCGGGGTTTCTGGAGCCACATATGGGTCAAATCCGCTCATCTTCGCGTGGCGGTGACGGCCCAGAGCGGCCACTCGGGGGCCGGATAGGGCCAATTGGTGCGCTGTCGGTAGCATCGGGCGGTCCATGCTCGATCCAAGAATCCTTCGTGATGACCCCGATGTCGTTGCCGAATCTCTGCGACGTCGGGGAGTCGACATCGATCTCGGCGCCCTCGTCAGTCTCGAAGCCGAGTATCGCTCCGTCCTCCAGGAGGCGGAGGAGCTGCGCTCCCGTCAAAAGGACGCAGGCAAGGAGATTGCCAATCTGCAGGGGGAGGCGAAGCAGAAGGCGATCGACGAAGTGTCCGGTCTGGCCACGTCGGTGAAGGAGACGACTGCCCGGGCCGATGAGTTGGCGGAGAGATTCCGGTTCGCCTGGCTCGAAGTCCCGAATCTGGTCGACCCCACCGCGGCCGATGGGCACTCCGATCAGGACAACGTGGCGATCAAGCACCACGGGGACTCCGGCACCGAGGGGACCGATCACGCCACACTCGGTGAGACTCTCGACATCATCGACACAGAGCGAGCGGCCAAGGTGTCCGGGAGCCGGTTCGGTTATCTCAAGGGCAAGGGAGCCCTGCTCGAGCTGTCCCTCGTACGTTGGGCGATGGACCACCTGAACGCCGCCGGGTTCACCCCGATGATCCCCCCCGTCCTGGTTCGAGAGCACGCTTTGGAGGGAACGGGGTTCTTCCCCGAAGCTCGGGAACAGGTCTATGAGATCCCCAAGGACGAGCTGTTCCTGGTCGGGACGAGCGAAGTCCCGCTCGCCGCCTACCACGGCGACGAGATACTCGACGCCGAAGATCTCCCTCTGCGTTACGCCGGGTTCTCGACATGCTTCCGACGCGAGGCCGGCACATACGGCAAGGACACCACCGGGATCTTCCGCGTCCACCAGTTCGACAAGGTCGAGATGTTCGTCTTCACGAGACCGGAAGCGTCGAGGGATGAGCACGAGCACTTGCTCGAGGTCGAGGAACAGCTCGTGCGACAACTCGAGGTGCCATATCGCGTGGTCAACGTGGCCGCCGGCGATCTCGGCGCGAGCGCGGCCAAGAAGTATGACATCGAAGCGTGGTTCCCAGGGGAGCAGGCCTTCCGCGAGATCACATCGTGTTCGAACACAACCGACTACCAGGCACGTCGGCTCAAGGTTCGCTATCGAGAAGAGTCGGGGAACACTCTGGCACACACCCTCAACGGAACGGCGTGTGCGGTGGGTCGAACCATCCTCGCCATCCTGGAGAACCATCAACAGCCCGACGGGAGTGTGACGATCCCCGAGGCCTTGCGCCACTACACCGGGTTCGACATCATCGAGCCGTGAGCGAGGTCTCCGACCCGATCTTCGCCAAGATCGCCCGGCGCTACGACCGCATCAATCGAATCCTCTCGTTGGGTCAGGAGCGTCGCTGGCGTTCGGTGGGCGTGGAGATGCTCGGCCCAGGCCGTGTCCTCGACCTGGGAAGTGGGACGGGCGATGCCGACTTTGGTGATCGTGAGGTCATCGGTCTCGACCCCGTGATCGAGATGCTCGCGTTGAGTTCGGTTCAAGCCCGGGTAGTTGCGGTGGGGGAGAGCCTTCCCCTGGCAGATGAGGTGGTCGACGGTGTGTTCAGTGCCTTCGTCTTCCGCAACCTCACCTCCGTTGACGACACGTTGGCCGAGATCGAACGAGTGCTGAAACCCGGAGCAGCAGCGATCGTGGTCGACCTGGGTCGTCCTCCCAATCCCGTTTTGCGTTGGTTGCACCGAATCGGGACCGCGGTGGTCTTACCTCTCGTCGGTCTGTTGTTCGGCGGGGCTCCAGGTGAGTACTGGTACCTCCACACGACGCTCGACTCGTTGCCACAGCCCGAGGAGTTGTACGCGGGCAGGTCTCTGACTCTGGACTCGGTGTGGAGAAACGGGCTCTTTGGTTTCGTATACGGAGTCCGTCTCCGCAAGCCACCAACCGCACTCGAAAAGGAGCCGGAGGCGGCGTAAGGGTCCAAGATGAGCGGATTCGCGCCATATATGCGCTGAGCAACCCCGGGTTCGCAGCGCGGCACAAACCCAACCCAGTGATCGTGACCCCGCCGTCGAGACACGGTGGGCGTCGTTGGCGACGGCCGTAGGCTCGAACCAGGCCACCCTGCAGCACCCGGGACGATCCACTTAGGGCTGCTTCCTTCCGGACCTGACCCGGTTCGTGGTGTCCCGCCGCGCAGGACCCGATTGTCATCACCCCGACACCGTCGTCGTGGGCTGTGCGCCCCGACGCGTCGTGGCCCTCGGGCGGGGGATTGGGCCCCGCATGAAGAGGGTTTCGGGTTCAGGGCACCCCTAGCGCCCCGCTTACACGATCACCGCTGAGGCTACCGGCACCCACACCCCACCCCAACCTTGGAGGGCGAAATGTGCCCCCCGACGAGCCACTGTTACCTTGCCAGGATTCTCACGGCCACCCACCGATTCGGCAGACACTTCCCCAGACTCTTCACGGCAGCGATCCTCGAGGAGCTCTCGTTCGCGTTGCTCGTTCATGTCCCGGGTTACTTCAGCGATCTCGGTGCCACCGAGGGCCTCATCGGTGTCCTCTACTCGGCCAGCGCGTTGGCCTCCCTGTCGTTTCGGCCGTTGCTTGGCCGTGTTCTCGATCTGACCCATCGTCGGACGGTCCTCCTGATCGCGGCAATGGCCAACATCCTCGTCCTGCTCGGTCTGTCTACGACCGAGGTGTGGGGTCCGTGGCTGTGGGTCTTGTTCCTCATGCAACGGACAGCACAGGTGGCGCTCTTCACCACGATGCTCACCTATGGCGCCGACTCGATACCCATGGAGAGACGAACCCAGGGTCTCGCCATTTTTGGTCTGTCCGGGCTGATCCCGATTGCCATCGGCGGCTACTTCGGTGACCTGGTGATTGCCGGGTTCGGCTTCTCAGGACTGTTCATGTGCGCCGCCGGCGTCTCGTTCCTCTCCTGGCTGGTTGTGTGGGCTCTTCCGGTCCTGCCGGTAAGAGGCCGCCAGCCACGCCGCTCTTTCTGGGCGGCCCTGGCGCAGCGGAATCTCCTTCCGATCTGGCTGGCGACGCTCCTGTTCACCGGTGGCCTCGAGTCGCTGTTCACATTCACGAGGACCTTCGTCGACGAGCGCGATGTGGGCACCGCCGGGCTCTTCTTTGCCGTATACGGGATCTCGGCCGCTGCGACCCGGGTCGTCGGTGGGTCGTTGTACGACCGTATGCCCCACCGGCCACTCCTCGTCGGGTCACTTGCCGCCTACGGGATCGGGGTCGGTTTCATGGCGATCGCGCAGAGTGCGCCCCTGCTGGTGGCTGCCGCCCTCATCACCGGAGCCGCACACGGTGCGGCCTTTCCGCTCCTCTCCAGCGAGGTCGTGAACCGGGCCAGGGTCAGTGAGAGGGGGTCCGCCATGGCCACCTTCACGTCGATCTTCGACATAGCCCTGCTGGCGGGGGCACCCGCGGTCGGGTTCCTCATCGATGGGTTCAGCTACCTGGTGGCGTTTGGAGTCGTGTCAGTGGCGTTGGTCGTTGGCTCGCTGGCATACAGGCTCTGGGATCGTCGAATCGATCCAGCTTCGATCGTCGCCGAGGAAGCCCACTAGTGGAATCGGCCGAGGTCGTCGGTGGCCAGGAGCAGGACATCGAACGGCGCTTCGATCAGGGCCGTCATCAGCTCGGGGTGGTCCGCCAACTCCTCCATGTCATCCGGTCCGATGACGAACAACGACGCCTCCGCCGCGATCCCATGGCGAATGGCCCCGTCGAGACCTGGCTCCTCGGCCGGGATACGGGAGACGTGGTTGTTACCGAGGATTCCCTCGGCGACGGAGCGCTCCCGCTCATCTACAACGTCGTCGAATGGAAAACCGGGGTCCCCGGTTTCGTCGAGAACGATCATCCCGCAGATTCGGGTCATGGCATGACCCGCCCCGGCCCTCATGGCCACGTAGCTGCCCCGGGACATTTTGAGGCGGGTGACGACCGGTCCGACGGTGGTGGGCTGGCCACCAATGATGGTGAACCCCGGACGCTCGGAGAAGGTCGATGGTCGGGTCATGGTCATCCTTGCGCCCCATACCCGCGGTCAACGGGCCCCGAAACCTCGACCGTCTGGTCGACGACCTCTCTTGCGTCAACGCGTGGGAAGGGTGCCGGCTCGACGGTTCTCAGCGGGGTGAGCGTGACGTACCCGTCGTCACACAGCACGGTGTCGGAAGCCGGATCGGAGCGCTCGATACTTGGTCCCACGACGAACTGAAGACGCCCCGCCTCCGGGTCGGCAGTGGCGACCCGGAAGTAGCCGAACTCATCGAGGTCGGCCCAGTGCACACCTTTCACATCGTCGATCAGTCGGCCGGGGACGTTCACATTCAGCACGTCGGGCCCCTCCTTGCGGTGACACATCCAACGGGCGACGGCCGGTGCGTAGTGGGCGGCCGTATCCCATTGCCATGGGTCCGACTGCCCGAGACTGATAGCAACCCCGCGCATGCTGAAGGTGCGTGCGGTGAGCACTGCTCCAACGGTACCGGAGTGGATGATCGAGTGCCCGGTGTTGATGCCTGCGTTGATTCCAGAGAAGACCAGGTCCGGCATGTCCCCAAACGCACCCAAGGCGGCTGCGGTGACGGCGAGCCCCGGAGGTCCGTCGACGCTGAAGGACTGATCGGCGTAGTCGAGGTCGATAGGGGTCAACTCCACACCAGCGGAATGATCGAAACGCCCGATGCCGGTGCCGGTCCCGGACATGTCTTCGGCCGGGGCGGCGACGATGACCTCGAAGTCCTCTGAGAGACAGCGCGCCAGGGTGCGCAGACCGGTCGACTCTATGCCGTCATCGTTGGTGACGAGGACTCGGGGGCGGGAAGTCACGCAACGACACCCCGCAGTAGCTCTACTTGCACCCGCTCCATGAGACCCGGTATCAGATCCTCGTCGGCGCTGCCCAGACCGTGTCTCGTGACGTTGGCCGCACCGGCAGCACATGCGAGGCGGACGGTCTCGACGAAGTCGAGACCCCGTCTCAATCCCGCGGTGAGCCCGGCAGTCATCGAGTCTCCGGCGCCGCGATGGTCGGCGGGCTCCAGCTTGGGTGCCCGCGCCTCGTACACGTCGTCCCCCATCCTCGCCAGAGCCGGGTCGTGCTGACGGGAGAGGACCACCGATCTCGCGCCCGCCTCGATGAGTCGATCGAGCGCGACCAGGACCTCCTTCTCGTTGACATCGGGTCTCTCGAGTTGGCCGTCGTTTGCCAGGTCCTCGTCACTCACCTTGAGGACGTCGATCGGGCCGCCGTCGAGAAACGCCTCCAATTCGGGGCCGTGCAGGTCGGCTATCACCTCGACGTTCGCCGCCGCCAGGTCATGGCCGAGCCGTCGATAGGTCTCGACGGGGAAGATCGGTTCGGATTGGCCAGTGATGACACAGACCGAGGAAGCCAGTGCGCGGTCGAGAAAGCGGCCATAGACATCGTCCACCTCGTGCCGCTCGAGGTTCACCGCGGGAGGCTCTGCGATCAGCTCACGCTCACCCGTGCGACGGTCCTGGATGATCGTCTGTGAGCTATGCGCGATGGTGATGGCGCTGACATCCATTCCGAACTGGCCGAGAAGGCCGAGGAAGACCTTGCCTGACTCGCCCCCGAGGGGCCCGCACAGCAGTGGGCGCTCTCCGAGATGCTTCAGCATGCGCGCGACCCAAAAGCCCTGGCCACCAGGGTGGATGTGGACTTCATCCTCACCGCCCGAGTTCTTCTCCACGGTGACCGTGAGGTAGAGAACGGGGGCGAAGACAGTCACGGTATGTTGCTCGTGTCCCATCGCTTCTACCTCCTGGGGAGGCACTTACCCCTCGTTCTACCAGGGCAAACGATGTGACCGATCAGCTCTGTTCGCGCTTGCTCGAGAAGAATTCACTGAGGAGCCGGTTTGACTCTTCGGCCATCACCCCCTCGACCAGTTCGACACGATGATTCAGCCGCCGATCCTGGGGGATGTTGTAGAGCGACCAGGCCGCTCCGGCTTTGGGGTCAGCGGGGCCATATACGATCCGATCGAGTCTTGACCACACGGCAGCTCCTGCGCACATCGGACAGGGCTCGAGTGTGACCACGAGCGTGTGCCCGACGAGACGCCAGTCGCCTATCTCCCGCGCCCGGGCCGATAGCACCAACATTTCGGCGTGTGCCGTCGGGTCTTTGAGCTCCTCGCGACGGTTTCGATCGCTGGCGACGGTTTCCCCATCGGCATTCAACAGGACTGCACCCACGGGGACATCACCGGCCTCCCCGGCGTCGGAAGCGAGCTGGAGAGCGCGTCGCATCGCGGTGTCGTACGGAGTGTGATCAGACACGGGTCCGGCATTATCCTCCATGAGACCGTCTGGTCGGACGGATTACTCCCGGAGGGATCGCATAGTCTGGCCTAGTGCGCGGCACTGGAAATGCCGTTGGGGGTTTGCGCCCCCTCGAGGGTTCAAATCCCTCTCCCTCCGCGTGACGATTCCGCTTCGCGGAATCGGGTATCGGGTATCAGGTATGAAGACCTGCGGGGTGTGAAAGACCTGCGAGTCTGTCTCGATACCTCATACTCAATACTTCATAGGTTGGGGGCGGTTGCCGCCAACACATGGAGGGGTCGCATAGTCCGGTCTAGTGCGCGGCACTCGAAATGCCGTAGGGGGCTGACGCCTCCTCGTGGGTTCGAATCCCACCCCCTCCGCTTGGTGCCGGGTGAAACCCGGCACCGGACAGTTGGCAAGAAACCCAACAGACAGTTGGGAAGCATTCCAACAGACAGTTGGCGAGAAACCAACTCAGGGCCACAGACTTCGCTCAGCTGAGTCTGCAACCTTGGGTTGCCAACGCGTGGGCTGGGGAAGCTGGAAGGGTCAGGAGGCGGTGGTCAGAGTGTCGTCGACACCTCGCACCCCATCGACCTTCCCGATGAGGTCGACCAGACGCCGGCGAGCCTTCTTGTCGGCCACCGAACCGGTGAGATGCACGGTCCCATCTGTGATGTCGAGCACGATGTCACCGGTGTCGACACCTGACGGTCCGACGGCCTCGCTGCGCACCTTCTGCATCAGCGTCTCGTCGTCGTAGACACCTTCTCCTTCGAAGATGGCCGCCACTTCGTGAGCGACTCCTTCGAACACACCTTTCTGATACTTCGCCTTGGCGGTGACAGCATCAGAGATGTCTCTCCCCTTGGCTGACAGCTGGTCGGAAAGTCGAGCCCGACGGGCACGTCCTCGTTCCGGGTCCAGCAGGTACGTGATCACGCCGACGACCGAGACCAGACCTGCGATCAACAGAAATCTTCGCATTTGAACCTCCAGGTGGGCTGGTGGTTCAGATACCCGACGTCAGTGACCCGGAAACCGAAGGGTCAGGCCCGAGAGAGGAGACGCTGGCCCTCCTTGAAGTGGGCCAGTCCTTCCACTTGACGGATGAACCGCTCCGTCTTCTTGAACTTGGCCGCGATCTCGGAATGGGACTCACCGTCGGCCCGCAAATCGAGTACCCGACGCTGGATCGGGCTGAGCTGTCTCTCCGAGAAGGTGCCGTTGCGGGGGATCTCTGTCCAGCCGATGAGCCTCTCCACGAATTCGGGAGTCTTCCTGATACGAGTAGCGATCTCGGCGACAGGGACGTCACCGCCATGCATGTCGAGCACTCTTCTCTCGATCGGCCTCAGGTGCGGGGGGTCGGTGGGGTTGCTCATAGGGGTAAACCTAATGGCTGTGGTGAGGAACCCCGACAAACGTCGAGGTCCAGGGTGGGAGGTCGGCTATCGGCAGTCGCCGGGGCCGGTTAGCCTTGTGATCTCGAGCCCCGGTCCCGCGGCGATCCACAGCCCTGAGCAGGGTTCAACGGTCGGAGGGGTGTCCGAGCGGTCGAAGGAGACGGTCTTGAAAACCGTTGGGCCCCTCACGGGGTCTCGTGGGTTCGAATCCCACCCCCTCCGCGTGTGCCGCATGACTCAGGCTCCTCGTAGTCGTCGGCCCGGCCATGCCGCTGACATCGGGTTCTCGGAAACCCGGGGTTGCAGACTTCGCTCTGCGAAGTGTCTGGGGCCCTGAGAACGCCATGACGCGGACCCCGCTGTCGTCGCCGCGCTCGCGACCCCGCTGCGACTCCCGTGAGGCGACCCCGCTGGCGACGGGATGGTCCGTCGGCTAGTCCAAGAACCGAGTACTTACTACCTTGTACCCGTCGGGCATTCCCGACGGCTTGGAGAGGTGGCCGAGTGGTCGAAGGCGCTCGCCTGCTAAGCGAGTAAGGGGTTATAAGCCTCTTCGAGGGTTCAAATCCCTCCCTCTCCGCTCCATCATCGGTTCGCGGGCCCCGTCGCCGCGGCCGTGTCACGACTCACCCAATCCAGGAGCCGGTCGACTTCCCATGTGTTGACGATTCTCTCGGCATCGACTCCGGCTCGCTGCAGGGTTCCGAGTGCGTTTGCGATGTTGCCGATCTCGTCCCGGCGATGGGCGTCGGAGTTGGCGGCGAACACAGCTCCCTTCTCGGCGGCGATCTCGCACCAGTCCGCCCCCAGGTCGAGTCTGTCACGATGTCCATTCGTCTCGAGGGCTACCCCATGGTGGATGGCTGTCTCGATGACCCTCTCCATGTCGACGTCGATGGCGGGTCGGATGCCTATCCGGCGGCCAAACGGATGGGCGAGCACCTTCACGACCGGATGGGCCAACGCAGTCTCGAGACGACGTGTCTGCTCGGGGGCATCGAGACCGAAATACGAGTGCAGACCGGCGATGGCGAAGTCGAGGATCGCAAGGGTCTCGTCATCCAGATCCAGCGAGCCGTCGGCAGCGATGTTGAGCTCGGCGCCGTGGAAGATCCGGAGATCGGGGAACCGTCTCCGGATTCGCTCGATGGCTGCAGCCTGGAGACGGATCGCACTCTCATCAAGTCCTCCGAATCTGAGGCCCCGGGTGTGGTCGGTTATGAGCACGTACTCATGACCTTCTGCAACCGCCGCGTTAAAAACCGACTCGAGAGAAAGGTGCCCGTCGGGTGACGCCTCGCTGTGGAGATGGAGATCGCCTCTCAGATCCTGACGGAGCACCACCCTGGTGCCGACGTCGATCGGGAGGATCCGCGCCGGAGCCGGGATCAGGGGGAATCCCGAGGCTTCGTAGAGCTCGTTCTCTGTCGGGTAGGGCTCCTCGCTCAGATGGTCGAGTTGGGCCTCCGGACCGGTAAGCAAGGCAAGAGCCGTCCCCGCCCCTTCCGGAGGCGACCAGAGGACGTCGACCGGCAAACCGGTGTGTGTATGACCGAGAAACTTGTGGCTGACCCTTCGGGCATCGGAGAGCACCGCCGTGGTCAGCATGAACTCGGAGAGATCTGCGATCGACCTGTCGGATGCCACCAGGGCGACACGATGAACCCATTCCTCGAGACGACGTACGTCTCCGCCGACGTCGATCCAGCAGCCGGTGTGGGAGTTGATGTGACGGGCCAGCATCGAAGCGATCACCCATCCCGTGTGTGCAGGCACTGCCGGCGACTCCGCGGTCGTCAGTCCTAGGACGGCATCCCACAATTCCAACGTGGCCGGACCGACACCGGAGATGTCTCCGAGAGAGTCCGACTCGATCGCCACACGAAGGTCGTTTCTCGTCTCTACTCCAAGGGCCACCTTCAACTCGGCGAGCACCGCTGGGGACATGCGCGGAAGCCGACGGAGTAGAGGAGCCTCCCGGGGCAGCCTCGCTTCCAACTCCTCCAGCTCGGTGAGGGCTCCCCGGCTCTTGTACTCCTCGATCAGCGAGATGATGCCGCGCCCAATCCCGGGAACCTCGAGTGCCTGCTCTCGATCGACATCCAGATCTGCTGGGAGGTCATCGAGCGACCACACCGCCCGCTGAAACGCCTTGGAGCGGAACGATCTTGGAGTCTCGCCGGCTCGAACCATGTCGGCCAAGCGCCAGAGCAGCCCGCCGAAGACCCTTCGCTCCACCTCCCCTGACCTCGTCCGGCTCACGACTCGTCGAGTTCTTCGGGGCTTGAGCTCTTGGGGACGAAGGAGAATCTGCCGTCGGTCTCGAGGATGCCGAACGCTATGTCCGAGAGGTCGCCGAAACCTTCCACCCGCGCCGCCTCCTTCAGCTCTTCGACCGAGACTCGCTCATGCTCGAGACGGCCCGAGTACACGTGACCATCTCTGAGGATGATCATCGGTTCCCCGGCGAGGACGCGGGATGCCTTGGAGGAGCGTCGACCGAGCGCGTCCGATATCAGAGTCCACGTCACGAATACCGACACGGCCATGAAGGCGCCAGTGACCGACATGTCCTCCTGGGTGACACCCTGCTGCACGAAGTCTCCTATCACCACGATGAGTAGCAGGTCCAGAGGAGTGAGTTGAGCCAGTGAGCGTTTACCGAGCCCGCGGACGATCAACCACAGAAACCAAAAAACGGCCGTTGCTCTGAGGATCAGTTCCACGGCCGGCCCTACGGAGCTACCAACGTGGTGAACTGCACCGAGACGATCTCGTCGCCCCCCACCTCGAGCCCCGCTTCGCCTGATCGCTCCCATTGGACGGCGGGTTCGAGTCGGGCATCGAGGTCGACGGTGAGGGTGTCTTTGCCATCGGGCACCGCGAAAGTCCACCAGGTCCAGTCCGCCGTGTTGTATGACTCAGTGGGCAAAGGCTCCATTCCGTTGTCGTCGAACATCGCCAGATAGTCGGACGAGACCCTGATCGTGACCTCCGGAGGTAGTGGGGAATCGTCAGTGGTGCGGACAGAGACCGAGAACGGCGTGGCGAGACCCGGTCGGGTCATGGCGGCGTGGTGCACAGTCAATTCGAAGCCATCGGCGCTTGCCCCGGCGTCGGTGGTGCGCACTCCCAGCATGCCCACCGCGCCCGCCAACACGAGGATGGTTACCAGTCCGATGGTGCCGGTCCGAAGCGAAGTCTCCCAGCGAGCGTGTCGCCTCCCGCTGTCGGGAATAGTGCTTTGCCCCGTCAGGCTCATGCGTCCCGGATTACCCGCCGCCATCCTGGCGAAAACTCGGTGTGATGGTTTGTGGTCGGTCCTGGTTGGGGAATTCGTTGCCCATCATGACCACCGCAACCGCCGATCTCGCCCTGGAGGCCGGGCTTCGTCATGTCGAGTCGGGAGAGCCCGGGTTTCGTCGCGTTCGTCGTGGCCGGGGGTTCTCCTACGAAGATCAACAAGGATCTGTGATCAACGGGTCGAGGAGGAAATGGATCGAAAGCCTGGTGGTCCCACCGGCATGGGACGACGTCTAGATCTGCCCTGACGGGGAGGGTCACATCCTGGCAACCGGCGTCGACAAGGCCGGGCGCAAGCAGTACATCTACCACCCAGAGTGGGAGATCATCCGCGACTCGGTGAAGTTCGACCGTCTCGGATCGTTCGGGCGAGGGTTGTCCGACTTGCGAAAGCAGATCGACTCGGACCTGCGGCGGGGAGGTCTACCCGCGATCGGGTCGTTGCGCTGGCGACTGCGGTCCTCGATCGGAGGTTGCTCCGTGTGGGGAACGGGAAATACGCCCGGGAGAACGAGTCGTACGGGCTGACCACTCTGACCGGCAGCTCTTCCTTGGTGAGACGCTCGAGCGTCGCAGTGGTAGCCATGATCCTCTGACTACCCGACGCCGGCTTGGCGGAAACCGTGCCGCGCTGTTTGGGAGAAGTGCCGTTCCGGGTATTCAGCCCTCAATCGAACTCACTTATTGAATGGAGCCTCAGTGGCCACTTTCCTGGTCGTCGTAGCAATTTTCGCCATAGCCGCTCAGATCACCCGCTCGTCCTTCAGCTGACGTCAGGAGGCGATCGGCTCTTGGTCGAATCTCCTCCGGAACAGCCCGTCGGGAATCTCGGCGCCGGTTCGACGAAGGGCCAGGGCCCACGAAGGGGAGTAGCCGAGTGCCCAGCGCAGACTGGCTACCGCTGTCTTTCCGACTGCTTCCGCCCCCGGCTTCGGGGTGATCTCCAGGATGTCGCGTATCCGATGGGGCACGACGCTTACCGCCGCCTCCAAAAGGGCCATGTAGCCGACTTTGATGCCGGGGCGCAGAGGCGGATCAGTGAGGAAGTCCACGACTTCATCGGTGGCGGGCGAGCTTTCGACGTCAGGATGCTCGGTGACCCATTCGGTGAGGTCCCGAGCGGTCGTGGGCATCGGATCCGCTCCGAGAAGAGCTCCGATCTGTGTCTGCTCGAGAACGAACCGGTCCGCCTCGGCGTCGGTCAGCCGTATGGCACCAAAGTGCTGGTGGGCCATGAGAAACGAGTCGGTCAAGACATTGTGGACCCAGGCGGAGAAGCCCGGGTCGTCGGCGTCGTAGTCGACGCCTCGACTGGAAACACCCCTCACCACACGATGTATGCGTCGGACGTTGGTCACTGCGGTCTCCACCTCTGGCATGGCTCCAAATGTGGTGGCTGTGACATAGGCCGACGTGCGTGAGAGTCGCCCCAGAGGGTCGTCTCGATAGCGGGAGTGGTCGGCAACACCGGCGACGACCTCCGGATGAGCCGACTGGATCAGCAGCCCGCGGATGCCGCCGACGAAGGCGGCTGGGTCGGCGAGAACGTGCCACGAGACCGAGCCCGGTCCACAGAGTCCCGGGTCTCCCTCGTATGCGAGAGTGTTCTCGAGCGGATAGGGGGCGTATTCGAACAAAGAGAGTGTGGCTCTCGTGAGACTGCTGCGCATACCTTCCACCAGGTCTCGGCTGCGCCGGCGGATTGCTGATAACGCCCCCATCCTTCACGAAGGTAACGGCTCGGAGTAGTTATCGATGATGGGTTTGTGCCTTCGTGCCAGGGGGTAATCGCACGGATCCGACACGAGGAGAAATCGTGGATACTGAGGCCATCGCCAGCGAGATCGTTTCGTTGAAGAATCGCATCTCAGAACTCGACGAGGGAAGTGTCGAAGAGAGGGACCGACTTCTCGAACGTCTTCGCTCCTTGCAGGATCAACTGAGGGATAGATCACCCGAGGGCCACAATCCAGCGGATGCGGCCGTTCAGTATGTGAAGCCGAGCTGACTCAGTCGTCGTCGACTCAATCGTCGTCGGCGTCTTCGTCGACCTCTTCGCTCGCCAAATCGGGCTGTAACGCATAAGTGGTGGCTGTGGCCGCGTCGAGCTGATCGACCGTTCCCTGGGTTGCCAGACGGCCGTCTGTGTCGGATATGTGCGCCCGAATGAACCAATGGTTCAACTCGAGTCTCTGTGCCTGGGAGATGAGCAAGTCCTCGCTCACCGGGTCTATGTTCCCCACCTGCTCGATCGCGGATCGATGCTCGGCGCCTAACTTCTCGTAGACCTTGTCCAGGGCCCCGAGGTGAGCCATCACTGGAGCACGGCCTAGTGCGTATTGATCCTCGGTGGTGCGCATATCGACGACCTGTTGGGCCAGACCTGCTGCCACGCCACCAAGTGTCGAGATCCGCTCGGCTACTTCGTCGACCATCTCCCGGGCGACTTCGGTCTGTTCGTCCATCAACTCATGGGCGGCGATGAACCCGGGGCCGATGACGTTCCAGTGGACGTGCTTGAGAATCAATGAAAGGTCGATCAACGAGGCCAGACGCTCTTGGAGGAGCGTGGCCAGCTTCTCGGCATCTCCTGTGTCCATGCCTGCCGGTGCGTACTGATGTTGCATCTGCTTTCTCCCTTCGGTCTGAGTCCAAAATCGGCCATACCCGAAAGCCTCGGAGAGGAAACGAAAGAAAGGTTTGGTGGGCGATTGCGGTGGGTACGCAACCGATCAAGGACCTGTGAGGTGCAGGAGAGCTGAGTTTTCGGCTGAGAGTCTGATCCTCGATCAGAACATCCTTTGAACCTGATCCGGGTAATGCCGGCGCAGGGAAGCACTTTGCGGGTCCTTGACCCAACCCATACAGGAACCGGGTTCCTGCCCAGCCCGGAGCTTCCGAAATCCCTTCGGAGTAGGAAAGCCCCTCTCGCTACCGGTGAGGGGGGCTTCCTACGTGCGGGGAGTACTCGTCCTGGAAGATTCTGGGGAGTCGATGATTGGTCCCGAGGCAGTGGGGGTAAGAACCTCGAAAACGAAGGCCGTTCCACTAGCAGGCTTCAAAAAGATGTCAGGCCGGGACACAACGAAAAGAGGGCCCCGCATGCGGGGCCCTCTCTCTTTTGTGAAGAGCGCTGAGTTCAGTCGTTCAGACGATCCTCGATCTCCTCATAGCTCTCGCCGGTGCGCTCCTTGATGCGCCCGATCAACTCGTCATAGTTGCCTTCGGCGACATCGAGATCATCGTCGGTGACATCTCCCCAAGTCTGTTGGACCTTCCCCTTGAGTTGGTCCCAGCGACCTTCCCACTTGAGCCTGGTGCTCTCTTGCATGGCGTCTCCTTTCGTTGATTGCCATAGCCCTCTGATACCCGGATAGAGACCATCCCCAAACAGGGAATCTGTGACGAAACCCCAGGTGGGGCGACAATAGAGAACGGAGGACCCCAACGGTCGAGGAGGTCCTCCGTTTCATCCGGGGTCGCCCCCGGAGGTTTGTCAACGGTTCTACTTGGTGGCGTCTCGGAGCTCGCGCACCCGGTCGTGGGCGGTCTGGATCTCTCCGTATTGCCGCTGCACCACCGAGCGAACCGAGCTGGGCAGGTCGTCGTCGAGAGCCCGCTCGTATTCGGACTTGGCGTGATCCTCACCCTGTTCCGCAGCAGCCAGGACGGCATGGGGGTCATCCCCGGTGAGAGCATCGCGGAGCGCCATGTATGTGCGATGTATGGCACCGGCGGCCGTGCCGTTGCCGTTTTCGATCGGGGCGCCTTCCGATGCGGCGATCGCCTTCAACTCATTCGACATCCTGAGACGTTGCTGGGAGAGCTCACGCATCTCCGCGGCCAGGGACGGGTTCCCGTCGTTGTCCAACTTCTCGGCTGCCTCGCCAAATCCTTTGTGACCGTTCTCGACGGTCTCCAAGAGATTCTCGATGACCGAGATCGTCTTCGTCTGATCCATTGTGTGCCTCCTTGTCTTCTGAGTAATGGTGGCGTACCCGTCGTCGATAGAGGCGAAACACGAGAAAAACGGCCCCGAGTGGTCGGGGCCGTTTCTCGGATCGATGGATCTTTCACTCGGCGACTTCGTCGATGGAGTCGTCCTCCCAATAGGGCTCATGCCCGTAGTAGCGGTAGACGTCACCCAGCCAGGTTCGATCGTGAATCTCCGGCCAGCTGTCTCTGTCGAAGCCCGGTGCATTCTGCAGGGTTTCCTTCGACACGTCCACGACGACTTCGTGAGAATCGGTGTCGACCGTCAACAGATCCCAGGGGATGGCGAAGTATTTGTCGCCCATCCCAAGAAATCCACCTGAGGCGAGAACCGCGTATAACACGCGTCCGCTCTCGAGATCGATGACCAACTCCTCGATGTGACCGAGCTTGTCGCCGGCCGGGTTGCGGGCTTTGTCGCCCGTGATCGTGCCGGCGCTCAATGCTGTTGTTGTCATAGCTCGTTCCTCGCAGTCGTTGTTAGAAGATCAGGATGAGAATCAGAATGAGGAGGATGAGTCCTCCGATGCTGATATACATTCATGCCTCCTTCCTGGTGGCGGCGACGAGAGCGGCATCGACCTTGGTGTGATACACCTCGCCGATCCGCCCGCCCACGTAGCCCCCGGCGAGAGTGGCCACCACCAGCACCGCACTGGCGATGATGGCCGTGGTCGTCAACTCTTCGACATCGAGTTGGGCGAACCAGTTCGGCAAGTCCGCGCCGCCGAAAGCGTTGTATTCGGTCCCGACCCATGCCCCCAGCGCCGCGAAGATGGCGACGAGGAGGATCATCCACAGCCCGGCTCCGAGTCCGTTGAGTCCGCCGTTGTATCGCGCCATTCGACCGGCGGCGAAACCGCCCGCCACGAATGAGGCGAACACCACGACTCCGGCAATGATCAAGCCGATCACCGATGCCTCGTCGAGAGTGCCTTCGGAGTTGATCACGTTCAACTGGTAATCGATTCCGCCGGCACCTGCGGCGAGCAAAGCCGACAGGAAGACCAAAACCCCGAGCCCGGTGAACATGCCCATCACCGAGGCGAGGAAGTCGGACTTCCCATATCGCTCGTAGATTTCGGATACGTTCTCCGAACCGCCAATTCGGCGATCCGGACTGGTAGTTGCCATTCGTTTCTCCTGATTCGACGTTGTCGACCAGATACCCGGGCGGGAGGGGGGACCAAACCAACGACACCAAATGAAGAAGCGACCGACTGCTGAGCAGTCGGTCGCTTCGCTTTCCCGTGAGGTTGTCGCTTACGGGGAGGTGGTGGAGGTCATATCCAATGTCGTTGAGGTCATATCGAGTGTCGTCCCCGTGCTCAGGGTCGTGGTGGTGAGCCCGTCACCCGGGTCGACCGTGCCGTTTCCGGGGTCATCACCATCGCCACAAGCCGTCAAAGACAGGGCGACTGCCAGGACAATGCCTGTGAACACCGTTGATTTCTTCCTGTCGCGCATACAGTTTTTTCTCCTTGTTGCGGCCTCAGGGACACACCCAGCCAGGCCGACATCGTGTAAGTGCATGGGTACCCGGGGTCTCGAGCGCCGAAACCTCAACCCTTGTATCCGGATGCGCGTGCGGCCCTTCCCTGGTTCTCGGCCTTGTCTTTCGCCTTGTCCCGGGAGGACTTGTTCCCCGACTCGTAGTGGTACTTCTTGCCCGAGTCGCCCCATTGGTAGTAGGGGCCGTCGCTGTCTTTCCCTCTGTGAACAGGCATGGTTCTCCTTGGATGGTCGTATTGTCGAAATACCCTTCAATGGTGGGTGGCAAACGGCGTCGTTTTCTCGATACCGAGTTCGGGTAGTGAACTTGGAGCACATAACTCTCGGAGGAAATCAGTGAAACCGTCCACCGTCGATCAGGATCTGTTCGATCGGCTCGCCCAGAAGAACGGCCAGGCGCTTGTCTCCATTTTCATGCCGACCCACACCAAGGGTCGCGATGTGTCACAAGATGGCATTCGGCTGAAGAACGCCTTGGCAGAGGCTGATGGCGAATTGGAGCGACACGGGGTGAAACCCCGTCAGAGAGAGGATCGTCTCCGGGTCGCTCACGGCCTGTTGGAGGATCGTGAGTTCTGGGAGCATCAGCGTCTCGGTCTGGCGCTGTTCATCGACGAGGACGGCAGCGTCACATCGTTGTCTCTCGGCTCTCCGGTCGCGGAAGCTGTCTTCGTCATGACTATGTTTCTGATGAGACCTCTTCTCGGCGAGTTGTCGGGGGAGGAGATGCCGGTACTGGCGTTGACGAAAGGTGAAGTGGCCCTGTTCGCGGTCACGACGTCAGCAGCTCGACGCGTGGCGGCCAACCTTCCTGAGTCGTTCGCCGACGTCAACTGGTTCGTAGATCGAGAGAGTCAGCGGCAGCAACATCCCGACCGGGCCCGCACCGCCCGGGCCCGGCACGGGCACGACCCCTCGACACAGGAGGACGAGGACGTCGTCAGGTTTCTCCGCGCGGTAGATGGCGCCCTGGCCGAAGGGGACACGCTCGTAGTCCTCGGCAACGATGACCTTGCCGCCCGATTCAAGGATGTCACCGATCGGGAGGTGATCAACCCCGAGAACAGCGGTCTGCAGTCCCCCTTCACAGAGAGCGAGGTCCAAGCGGCAGTGGGCCCGATTCTCCACGAAACTGAGCGTGATCGGGAGCGGCAGGCCGCGGCCGCAGCCAAGGAGCAACTTGGTGCCGGCAACGCAACGACTGACATCTCCGAAGCGATCCAAGCCGCTGTCAGCGGCAGGATCGCCCAGGTCGTGATCGTCCCTGAAATGAGCCCGATCTGGGGTCGGATCGACGCCACGACCATGGAAGTGACCACTCACGAGGAGAGAGGACTCGCCGACGTCGATCTCGCGGACAGGATGGTTGTGCTGTCGATGAGGAACGGAGCCGACGTGACCCCGATACAGGAGGGGCTAAGCGACTACCGCTTCATTGCGACAATGAGGTTCTAGTGCTGGGGATTTGCTGAGAGCGAGGATGCGGTCAGCTCTTGTAGTCGTCTCTCTGCTGCTCGGCGCGGGCGGCTCCGATCTCGGTAGCGACATTCTTCTGCTCTTCCGGAGGAGGTAATACCGCCTCCATGCCGAGAAACTGGATCCATAGCTCCCGGGCGAACCCACGGGTGTGAAGCAGGTGGTGGGCCTCTTGCTCGCCAACTTGGTCGTAGGCCTTCTGCAGCTCCGAGGCGAGCTCTCCCGACGCTGCGCCCGCGGCGCGGATCAGCAACTCCCAGTTGTGATGATCCTTGGTCTCGGCGTCGACAACACACTCGGCGGCAACCAACTCCGCTTCCTCGGGCGAACCGTTGTCGAGGGCCATGTCCATCGCCTCGATCAAAGCTTCACCTTTGTGACGAACGATCCGCCGACCCGGAGTATCGGTGTCGTTGTCCAGACCGGCGGCCTCGAAGACCCGTTCCAGGATCTTCTGGTGCTCGCGGGTTTCCTCAAGATACTTCTCCCATTCACCTCTCAGGTCCTCGTTCTTGGCGCACTCCAGCGCCTTGAGGTAGATCTGTTCGCCTCCGAGCTCGGTTTCCATCGCCTGATAGAGAAGCTCGTGCAGACTTTGTTCGTTCATCGTTCCTCCTAGCTGGACATCAAAAGGTGGGCGCTGGTACCCCGACGAAAGGTCGACCAAACGCGGGATTCGAGGAGCGCCTCTCATGCTGGTCTTCGGTGGCGGATGGCTCGTGTGGCTCCGGCAGCGGATGCCGGATCGATTCTCCTGAGCCATCCTGGGCTGTGTAGCGTCGCCGGTCGATGGCCGATCAGGTGGCTGCACCGGGACCCATGACGACAGTGGACCCCAAGGTCGAGGGTCGTCTCGCGCTCACGGGTCGTCTCTTCCGCTGGCTGGCGGTCGGGTTCTCCGCTGTCGCCATGCTGGGGCTCGTGTACGTGCGACTCGCCGACTTCCCTCCAGGTCCGGGGCTCGTGCGGGACACACCGGTCGCATCGGCGTTTGCTCTCGGGGTGCTCTCGTTTGGAACGGTGATCGCCGGGGGAACCACGAGATCGATCGGCGCCGGCGTGTGGTGGCGCCGGCTCGGGGTCCTCATGTGTGTCGGGTCGGCTGTATTCGGTGCTTTTGTGATCTACGTCTTCGTGGTCGGTATGACCGAGATCTGGGGAGAGGGAATCGCCATCCCCTCCTTCTCCCTCGGCGTCATTCTGGTGGTGCTGGGTATGGCCGTGCCTTTGAGCATCAGCCGCATCGATTGGGTCGTCATCGCCGGTCAGGTCGGTGCCCTCCTGGTCTTCTCGTTGACCATGTCCATATTCCTTGGCTACGCCTACGGCGATCCGTCGGTGGGACGGTTGTTCCTGCAGCCCCCTATCTCGTTCCAGGCCTCTGTGATCTCGGTCCTGCTCGCGGTGGGGATCTTCCTGATGAGACCCGCCGCCGGGCTCCTCTCGACTGCATCGAGTCCGGGAGCAGGGGGTCGGCTTCTTCGTTGGTTTGGCCCTGTGGTGCTGCTAACGCCCGGGCTCATCCTCTTGATCACAGAGTTCGTACCTCCGACTGATCGTGTCGACGTAGTCGCCTTCATCTCCGTCGGATTCGGCCTCCTGCTGCTCGTCCTGCTCTCGTTCTTCGTCCGCGCCCTCGACCAGACCGCGATCGAGGCAGCTACCGCCGCAGCACACGCCGAGCGAGCACGGACCGGTCTTCAGCAAGAGGCCCCCGTTGTCAGCGGAATGTCCGAGATGTTCCACCTGGTGGATCTGGAAGGCGTCGAGGGGTGGGACGTCGCCACCCGCTACCGCCCTGGTTCCGGATCGGTCGCCGGCGATACCAGTGCGGTACGGAAGCTCCCCGATGGCAGCATCGGTTTGGTGCTTGTCGACCTCACAGGTCACGGTGCAGATCCGGCCGTCTGGGCCATCCGGATCCGGGACTTACTGGTGCAATCGCTGGTGGCAGGCGCCGCTCCGACTCAGGCGCTCGGGATGGTCGGATGGGCACTTCCTGAAGATCTTCTGGCTTCCGCAATCGTGCTGAAGCTCGACCCGGAGAGTGGATGGGTTCATCTCAGCTCGGCCGGTCATCCTCCGGCGATCCTCGTGAGCGAGCAGCAGGCCGACCTCAAGTCGCCAACCGGGCCCCTTCTCTATCTCGAGCATGCCTCGCTCTACGAGGAGCATGAGTTCGAGTTGCAAACAGGGGACACCCTGGTGGCCTTCAGCGATGGGATCGCAGACGTCCAGCGAACCATCAGTGGACGGACCGAGCCCGAGATCCTCGCAGAGCTCCTTCTGGCCGAAGGTGGAGTGGCGACGAGAACGGCGGACCTGGTGCTGGGCTTTGCCGACCCCGATCCCTCAGATGACCAAACCGTTGTTGTGTTGCGACGCGAACGGTGAGAGTTTGTCAGGCTCGTTCCCCGGGTAATCGGGTGACGAGGAGAGCGCTTTAGCCATGACCCACATCCATGACTTCGACGACACGGTGATCGCCGTCTTGGACGATCCCTCGGAAGCGATAACGGAGCTGAGGGCGGCCGGCTACGGGGTAGAAGTCTTGCGAGGCGAACAGGGGAAAGGCCACATCGACCCTGCAGGCGAGACCGGTGGGGCGGTTTCGACGGTGAAACGGTTGATCAATGCGTTCGGCGATCAATATCGAGTGATTGAGCATCTTCACGACGAGCTCGACGCCGGTCGGCAGGTGATCTCCGTGGATTCGACCCCTGACCAAGCCTCCGAGGCGGTGAGGATTCTCCGCGAACACGATGGCGAGTACATCTGGAAGCTCGGCAAGTGGACATACACCGAGATCGGTGATTGAGCGACCGCCCGCCAACCGCTTCCTGGCTTCACGTTCTCCAGTCAACCGATCGCTGATACCATCCCGGGTCGATGGGGATCACGATCAGTAGCCGAGAGCTCTCCAATGGATGGACCTCCATCGAAGTGGAGGGGGAAGTCGATCTCGCCACCGTCGAAGATCTTCAGGCAGCCATCGACGCGGTTCTGGCCGACAGCGGTGGTCATCTCGTGGTCGACCTGACCGCTTCCACTTTCATGGATTCCACGGGGCTCAAGACGCTGGTGATGTCACATCGGAAGTTCGACGACGCCGGCAGGTCCTTCGCTATCGCTGTCAACGGTGGGCCGATCTCGCGATTGATCGACCTGAGTGGGGTGGACAAGACGATACGAACGGTTGCGAGCGTCGAGGAGCTCGGCTAGCTCACTTCGTCACGGGCCAATTCGGCCCAAACGGTGAAGCGCTCCCCGGAGACGAGCCCCCAACGCTGCGACAACCTCTCGACGATGGCCAGTCCCATTCCCTCACCACGGGGTGCATCGGGTGTGAAGCCCGGGCCGTCGTCGCTGACCTCGACCCTGATGTGACCGTCCTCGGCCCTCACCGTTAGATCGATCTCGGTCGACTCGCTGTGTCGGACACTGTTGCTGACCAACTCAGACACCACCAGCACCACGTCCTCGTATCGGGGTTCGAGGGACGACTTCATCGGAACGAGATGAGACCGTGACTTTTTTGGAGCCCTCACACTTGACTCGATTCGTAGAGTCACTTCTCTCATCTCTTCCGCTAGACCACCAGTACCCCTTCTCCGGAACGTTAAACAGCGGTCAGGGCGATTCGGTGTCGATCGCGATCGACTCTTTGAGCGAATCGAGCGCTCTGTTCAGGAGACGGGATACGTGCATCTGTGAGATACCGATCTCGTCGGCGATCTCCGACTGAGTCATATCCTCGTTGAATCGAAGCTCGAGGATCCGCTGTTGTCTTTCCGGCAGCATCTGCATGGCCTGCTCGACGACGATCCGGTCGTCCGCCATCAGGAGTCGGACGTCGTCGTCTTCGAGTCGTTCGAGAAGTGAGAGACCCGTCGACTCGGCGGGCTTGTCCATCGAGCTCGAGACGTAGGCGTTGCGGGCATCGAGGGCCTCGAGAACCTCATCTTCGGACATGTCCAGCTTCTCGGCGATCTCCCTCGGCTCCGGGGCGCGATTCAGGGTTTGAGACATCTCCTCTGATGCCTTGGCCACTTCGAGGGAGCGCTCTTGGAGAGAGCGGGGCACTCTGACCGACCATCCTCGATCGCGAAGCAGTCGTTTCAGCTCACCGGAGATGGTGGCGGCGGCATAGGGTCGGATCGACCCGATCTCGGGGTCGTAGCGTTGGATCGCTTTGAGCAACGCCATGTTGGCCACCTGCAACAGGTCGTCCTGGTCGATTCCCTTGCCGCGGTAGCGTCGTGAGATCGACGTCACGAGGTCGCTGTGACGTCGGACCAGCTCGTCCGAGTACGCAGCCGGGTCATCGGCCATTCTCAGCACGAGCTCTTCATCGCTGACGTCCGGAGCGATCGACGTCGTCCCGGGTGTTCGCAGCGTGAACCAGACGATGAGGTTGGCTCCATCGTGCTCGATGCCCCAACTTCGGCTGAGACGCTCGAGGAGGAGGAAGCCGACACCTGTTTCGTCCGGATCGATGTCGGAAGGGTGTGGGTGCTCTACAGATACGATCAGGCCGGATTCACGATCCTGATTGACCGAGATCACCAGTTGCTCGGCGTCCGGGGAGTGGGCGATCGCATTGCCGATCAACTCAGTCACCAGGAGGTCGGCTTCGGCGTGACGCATGGAGTCGAGAGTTGCCTTCTCACGGAGGAAGGCACGGGCCCGGGCAGCGGAGTCGGGGAGCGCCGGCAGAGTCAGAGTCGAGGCATCGCCCATGGGTCGAATCCTACGAACCCCGGCACTCGAACCGGGTGTGGCCCCTCCCTGAGATTCGGCTCTCATCATCGAGGCAACCGTGGGGTGTGATTCAAGTCTGTTTGGGCGCCGACCCTGTGTTCCGCGATTCCGGCGCCGGCCTCGCTGGCCAATGCGCGAAGCGCGCCCAGTTCCGCCTCCAAGCGGTGTTCCTCGTCCATCAACGTAGCCCTTTCGTCGAACGCGTCTTTGGGAAGCTGACCGCGCCGCTTGTCAATCTCGGCGAGACGCTTCCGGATCGTCGTTATCTTCTCGGAGATCGCAGTGGCGTCCATAGGGACCTCCTAGGTCGGGCCGAAGCCCGAGAACCCCAATACCCAAGATAGGTCCCCGCCCAAACCATTACGGTTGACGAGGCAGGAAACGGGGTACGGATCGCCAGATGACGCACAAGCTGAAATCGGGTGAGGAGGCTCCCGAGCCGCGGGATCAAGAAGAGATCGACGACCAGTTCCGGGCGTTGATGGAGGGTTTGCGCACAACGATCCCCGGCGTGATGGTGCTGTTCTCGTTCCTACTGATTCTTCCGCTGCAGGCTCCGTTCAACGATCTGGGAGAAGTTGACAAGGCCGTGTTCTACTTGGCGTTCGGTAGCGCCGCGCTGGCCTCGGTCCTTCTCATCTCACCCAGCGTTCATCAGAGGGTCCGCGCCCCGATCTCGGGGATAAAGAGACGCACCTGGAGCCATGTGATGTACGCCACCAAGATGGCCGTCGTGGGGACGGTGGCCTTTCTGGTTGCTATCTCCGCCGTCGTATATCTGGTCTCGTCGCTCGTGTTCAACGAGCCGGTCGCGGTGATTGCCACCGTGATGTTTGCGACGATTGCCGGCTGGGCTTGGTTCTATGTGCCCTTGATCAAGTTCGACACGAGCGACGACTGATCGGGTCAGTGATTGCGCAGGGCGTCGATCAGCTCGCCCTTGTCCATTTCGGATCTGCCCTCGATGCCGATCTCGGCGGCGCGGTCCCGTAAGTCCTCAACGGTCCAATCCTCATATGGGGGCGATTCGCCTCCCTTTTTCGCGGCTTCCTCCTGGGGGGTATTGGCGATGCGCGCTGCCTTCTCCTTGCTCATGCCTTGCTCGCGCAGTTCTTCGTAGCGCTCGTCGTCTTTGATCGACGGACCATGATCCTTGGCCATGGCTTCTCCTCACTACTCGGGTTCTGTTTTTCCTACCCAGCCGACCGGCATGGCGAAACGTCACGAGATCGAGGTGACCCAATCGTCGACGGCGGTCGTCAGCATGGGCAGAGTCATCGCCCCGTTGACCAGCATCGTGTCGTGGAAGCCTTTGATGTCGAAGTCCGATCCGAGCCGCGTACTCGACTCATCACGAAGACGCAGGATCTCGAGCTGACCCATCTTGTATGCGAGTGCCTGGCCCGGCATCCCGATGTACCGGTCGATCTCCTGTTCGACGGTCAGCAGGCCGATCGGCGTCCATTTCCTGAGGAAGTCGATTGCCTTCTGCCGGCTCCAACCCAGGGCGTGCATGCCGGTGTCGGTGACGAGTCGGCCGGCCCGCCAGGCATCGGCGGACACCATTCCCAGGCGGTCGGTCTCGTTCGAATACAGCCCCATCTCATCAGCGAGACGCTCCGAATAGAGACCCCATCCCTCCGTGTGGGCGTAGACCATGGCATAACGGCGAAAGGTCGGGATGCCCTCGAGCTCGGCGGCCAGCGATCGATCGAAGTGGTGGCCGGGTATGCCTTCGTGGAAATGGATCGACTCGTATTCGAATAGGTCTCTATGTTCTGGCTCGTAGGTGTTGAGGAAGTAGGTGCCGGGTCGGGATCCGTCGACAGGAGGCTGGCTGTAGTACGCCGGTGGCATGGCCGGAGCCACTGCGGCGGGTACCGGGACCACTTGGCATGGTGTGGCCGGACGGCTGGAGAACCAGGCGTCGACCGCATCCCAGGCTCGCTCGAGAGCCTGACGGGCATGATCGAGCATGTGCTCTTCAGACGCGAACCGCAGATCGGGGTCGGAATGCAGTCTCTCGAAGACACCCTCGATGCTGTCGACTCCAAAAGCCCTGCTCCCGATGCTGACCCACT
This sequence comes from Acidimicrobiia bacterium, assembly GCA_035620735.1. Taxonomy (GTDB): domain Bacteria; phylum Actinomycetota; class Acidimicrobiia; order Spongiisociales; family ZC4RG35; genus JANQRA01. Next base: position 60,894 of record DASPGH010000065.1, read on the forward strand.
CCTCGGCGTTGATCCCGGTCGCCCACTCCTGGCCGATGTCGTGGATCGCCTGAGCCGTCTCGTCCAGCTGGGTGTACTTCTTGATCAGTCGCGAGTAGATCTCCTCACCGTTCGGGATCCAACCAAGACCGACTTTGTCGTGGGTGCGGGCGGTCGGCGCGATGTGCTCGCTCAGGGCGGCCCGGTACTCGGCGAACGCGGGTCGGATCGTCTCGGTGACGAGCTTCTCCGCCTTCACCCGCCACCCGTCGCCACCCCCGGGCACACTCAGCACGAGAAAGGGATCGTCGTCGAGGTCCGAGGCGAGGTAGCCGTCGAGCTGCGACATGACCCTCCGCAGAGGGGCCATCGCCGGGGTCATGCCCTCAGCAGAGCAACGACGCTGGGTGTGGATTGCTCCCTCCAAGAAGTCGGGCACCTTGGCATACCGCTCCAGGAGGTCATCGGCCTGGCTCACGTCGGACACGGTGTTCTGCCTGGTGTCGGAGAGCAGCCTGGTGTGAGGGCCGGTGAAGGGGTCGATGGAGGCCAGCAGAAACGGGGTCTCGATGGTGTCGAGTGCGCTCTCGCATTGATGAACGAGCAAAGAGCGGGTGATCTTGTCTTGAGTCGTCATCTGTGACTCGTCGAGCTCCCCGGCGCGGTCCCGGATGTTCCTCAGGGCAGAGGCGAGGTCGCCGAGCTCGTCATCGTCGAACGTCGGCAGCTCGGTGTCGTAGTCGTGGACCCCTCGCACCGTGGCAATTGTGGGGGCCATCTCATTGATCTTCTTCCAATAATCGTTCGAGAGGTCTGTGAGGTTCATCGACGAGGACGGTACCGCCCGGTCAGCTTCATCCTGCACCCCGGTAGCGTTGGCCACGATGAGATTCCTGGCGATCTTCGGCTTGATCGCATTGGCGGAGATGGCGACCTTTTTCTGGGTCGAATCGAAGATCGGGCTGGGCTGGGCCCTGGCTCTGGCGGTGGCAACGGCGATAATCGGCTCGATCCTGGTGCGACGGGCAGGTCTTTCGGTCATCCAGCGAATCCAGGAGCGGACGAGACAAGGTCAGCTGCCTGGTAGGGAACTGAGTGACGGAGCGTCTGTCCTGGTCGCCGGAGCCTTCCTCATATCTCCCGGCTTCATCACCGACTTTCTCGGTTTTCTGCTGCTCGTGCCCGCGGTTCGTGCACTGATCTATCGACAAGTCTCGTCCCGTCTCACCCGCAGGATCACCGTGTTTGGGACCGGACCGGTGCCGGGTGCGGCCGACTGGGTGGAGACCAGCGGAGAGATCATCGACATCGAGCCCGAGGAGTGACCGTCTGCGCGGTCACGGCGTCTGTTCTCCGACATCCGGAGCCCAGGATTCGTGATGCTCGGACTCAATCGCCGGCGATGAAGTAGAGCCAACGACCCTCTGAGTCGATTGCCGTTCTCCACCCAAGGTACTGGTTCGCGTGTCGAAGGATCGATCTCCTCCTGGATGTGGATTGCCCCCAATTCCGCAACCGACTCGGTCGGGACCTCGTTCCACGACTCGTATACGTATGCGGAAGGCCAGACGTAGATCGTTCTCCCACCGCCCATATCGATGACCTCATGGGAAATGTCGAGAAGCTCGAGAAGAGTGTCGAGCTGCCCGCGACCTTCCGTCTCCCATCCCCGAATACGCATCGAGAAGACGATCGGTTTGAAAGGAGAGGATGTTTGCCCCGATGGACATTCGGGTATGCGCAGGCATCCTCACGAGGAGGTGCGAATGATGCACCCAATCGACACGACCACCACACGGGAGCACGAGGAGTTCCCAAGCTCCAGTGAAATACGAGCTGGTTGGTGGGCAATCGTGGCGCTGATGATCATCGTGGCGCTGCTCGTGACCGTGGTGCTCGTCTTCTCAGGCGACGAGACCTCCCCCCAGCCGGGGGCACCACAACCGACCGAGGCGCCCCTCGATCCAGGCGCATGAGCCATGAGGGCTCCCGTCGATAGCCCGGACGGGGGCCCTCATGCCTTTGCTCATTCCTTTGTTGGGCCGTCAACACACGCTCAGATGATCACTGTCTCTGAAGGAGTTTCTCCGCTGGATCCCCCGGGTATGTGACCCGGACTTGATCGAAAGGACAATCACATGATCATTCTCGGAGTGATTCTGCTGATACTCGGAGCGCTGCTCGACATCGGCATTCTCGTCACCATCGGCGGGATCCTGGCCGTCATCGGCGTGGTCCTCTGGTTGCTCGGCTCCTTCGGACGTCAGATAGGGCCCAGAGCGCACTACTACTAACAACTACTGACAACAACATCCCCACCGTCCGAGGGAACCGTCGGACGGTGGGGATCGTCCCAACCATGGACCCTTTGTACTCTCTTAGACCGAAGTCTGATCGATGACCCTGGCAGCTGCCGTCGCCCCTCTCGCCGCCTACGCGGTCGTGTTCCAAACCCTGCTCTATCTGTCCTTGCCGCAACGGCTTCGAACCCGCGTTGCCCCGCTCGTTACAGGCGTGGTCGGGGCGGCTCTGTCCCTGGCAGCCGGCCTGGTCTTTGGTTTCCACGGGGTGGGCCTCACCGGTGGGGATCTCGTCACCACCCTGGGCTGGGGCCTTGCCACGGTGATAGCGATGGCCGTTCTCGGGATGGCGATGATGCAGCGCCCCGAGCTCCGTGAGGGGCTCGCCGACCCGCGTCTCGCCGCGCTGAGCCGTACTGAGGCGTTCGGCCAGATATTCGTCAGGATCCCGGTGTTCACGGCCCTGATCGAGGAGGCCTTCTTCCGTGGCGTTCTCCACGGCGCACTCATGGCTCTCTACCCCGTGGAGATCGCAATCTGGCTGGGAGCCGGGTTGTTCGGCTTCTGGCACATCGGTCCCGGCGTCGACCAAGCGCGCGCCGGTGAGAAATCGGCGGTCGCTGGTGCAGCTCATACTGCCTTGACCGTGGTGGCGACCACTGTCGCCGGGGCGTTTCTCGTCTGGCTGCGGATCGAAACAGGATCCATTTGGGCAGGCGTCGCCGTCCACGCCGCCGTCAACATGACGCTGGCTCTCTTCTCTCGTGCCGCCGCTCGTGCCACCTGACACGGCACCTCGTGCAGATATGCTCCCGACGTGTCTACCTACCCGCGCAGCGTCCTCTTTCGTATTGCCGGCGCCTTCGCCGGTGCCGCTTTCTGGCTCGGTCTCATCGTGCTGGCGCTGACCAACTTCGACAGCCCCGCCGGTCTCCCCGAGGAGATACGGGCAACATGGCCGTTCTGGGTGGCGGCGGTAGTCATCACCGTGGGCGTGTTCCTCATTCGCCGACGGCTCGGTCCCGGTCCGGGCTGGGGAGCCTTCGCGTTGGGCGCCGTCGCACCGTTCGTGGGGCTCATCCTCAACGCAAACATGGGTGGAAGCGGAGGCCTTTGGCTCTGGATACCGGTGTTGCTCATGGTCTTCATACCCCTGCCACGCTTCGGTGTGAGAGAGTCGGCCGGGAAGGTCTGAAATGGCGCGCTGGGAACGACTGGGGACCCGGGGGAACGTCACGGATCGACGTGGCATGGGTGGCACAGGTATGGCGATCGGAGGGCTCGGAGGTGTCGGGTTGATCGTCTTCCTACTCATTTCTCTCTTGGGAGGTGGGTCCGGGCTCGAGGACGTCCTGGGGCAGCTTGCCGCACCCGCCCAACCCGTCGAGCAGCCTGCGGAGTTCGAGGGTGTCGACGATTACGAGTTGTTCACGAGTCGGGTCCTGGGTTCGACCGACGAGACGTGGAGCGCGGTGTTCGAAGGATCCGGTCTCAGCTATCAACTCCCCGAGCTCGTGTTGTTCCGTGGCTCGACCAGTTCTGCATGCGGTGGTGCCAGCTCACAGGTCGGCCCTCATTACTGCCCACTGGATGAGACGATCTATCTCGACGAGACCTTCTTTGACGAGCTGTCCGCTCGATTCGGGGCCGAGGGCGGCGATGTGGCCGAGGCTTACGTCATCGCCCATGAGGTGGGCCATCACGTACAAAACCGCCTTGGCATCATGGAACAGGTCCAGTCGCTCCAGCAGCAAGCATCGTCACAGCAGGAAGCCAACGACCTCTCCGTCCGGCTCGAGTTACAGGCAGACTGTTTTGCCGGCATCTGGGCCAATTCGATCAGGGACGAAGGCGTGTTCCTCCCGGGGGAGATCGATGAGGCCCTCGACGCGGCGGCTGCGGTTGGCGATGATCGCATCCAGCAGGCCGTGACAGGGCAGGTGAGCCCGGAGCGGTGGACTCACGGCTCCTCGGAGCAGCGTGTCGAGTGGTTCACCGTCGGTTTCGACTCCGGAGACCCAAGCGCTTGCGACACCTTCAGCTGACACGTCGCTTGGCTAACTTCTGGCTGTGACCACCGACGATCTCAACTGGTTTGCCCGCACCGGCATTTCGATGGCCACCAGGGTGAACCCCGTCACAGGCGGGCCCGCCGCCTTGCTGAAGGCAAACGCTCTGCTCGATTCGTACGCCCCCTCCCTCATGCCGAGAAAGTCTCTCCATCAAGGCATGGCCGGTGGCCTCGCCATCCTGGCAGCCGAGGTCGTGGGGCGGGGCATCGATGCGATCGTGCGCAGGGCCGCACCCGACTCCTCACCTCTGTCGTGGCGCCTGGGGGCCAGGGCCGGTATTGCCGCCCTCGGAGCCGCTATTGGCGGAATCTCGGCGAGCGAGGACGAGCCCACTTCCCGTGCCGCTCTTCGTTCGGCCGGTCGATTGGTCGAGGTCGGAGCCCTCGGCGGAATCGTCAATGAGGCGGGGAGGGACCTCGAGCAGAAAGTCGACTGGCCCTTGCTCCCAGTCCTCACGGGCATCGGAGGATTCGGCTACGTCGCTACCCGTCTCGCCAAAGAGCTCGAGACCCGGGAAGGTGTCATCCAGCGCTGGACCGACGAAGACACGCCGGCATCCCTCCCATACTCGATGGGGATCGGCGTGGCGGTGGCAGTTGGCGGGCGTCTCCTCGGGAGGGGCTACATGACGTCCCGCGAGTCACTCGCCGACTACATGGGCGAGGAGAGTGGCCCCAGGGTCGTCGGGCGTCTGATAAACGCCGGGATGTGGGCTGCCGGGGCCACTGCTCTCTACGGCGCTGTGGTGGCTCGCCTGGCCCGAGTCAACGGAAAGATCGAGACCAACTTCAGCACCCCTCCCAGCAACGAGTTCGTGTCGGGTGGGCCGAACAGCGTGTCGCCATTCGAGGAGCTCGGTCTCCAGGGGCGCCGATTCGTCGGCGAAGCGGTGCCACCCCAGGAGATAGACGAGACGCTCGGCGAGACCGGTGCATTGCACCCAATTCGGGTCTACGTGGGGGTGGAGTCGGAGCCGCTGTATGCGACTGGCAGGTCGGAGCTCGCTCTCCAAGAGATGGAGCGTCTCGGAGCCTTCGATCGCAAATACCTTCTCCTCGTGTCTCCCACCGGAACGGGGTGGGTGGACCACACTGTCACTGAGACGGCCGAGATCCTGGCCCGGGGCGACATCGCGACGGTGTGCATCCAATACGGCAAGGCACCGTCCTTCCTCGAGATACAGGGCGTGTCCCTCGGCCGCGCCCAATTCCGCCAGCTTCTCTGGGGTGTGCGTCAGCGTCTCACCGGCGTCCCCGAGGAGGAGCGGCCAAAAGTCCTCGTCTTCGGAGAGAGCCTCGGCGCCTGGTCCAGCTCTGACGTGATCATGCACCAGGGCATCGCGGGCTTTGACCACTACGGGATCGAGAACGCCCTGTGGTTCGGGTTACCCGGCCTGGCCCGCTGGTCGCGCACCGGGATGCGTGAGGGTCGCAATCCCCTGACACCGGAGGGCACGGTTGGGGCCTTCGACCGGTTCGAGCAGTATCAAGAACTGACGCCGAAGGAAAGGAAGGCGCTGCGGGCCGTGGTGGTCGACCACGACAACGATCCCATCTCCCAAATGTCGCTCCGCCTGGCGGTGAAGCGCCCACCCTGGCTCAACGGCGAGCCCAGACGCAATGTTGCCGAGGGGATGCGCTGGCAACCTGTCATCACCTTCATCCAGGTCATCGTGGACGCCATGAACGCCATGGTCACGATTCCCGGTGAGTACAAGTCATTCGGGCACGACTATCGAGCGGACACACTTGATTTCGTCGCCGCGGCCTACGACCTCCCCGGCACCACCATCGATCAGCGAGAGGCCATCCACGAGACGTTGATACGGCGTGAGTTGGACAGGGCACGCAGGATCAAGGCCGAAGAGCCCGAGGACTCAATAGTCAGCAGCGAGGTCAGCGGCTCGATTCAGTAGCCGACCCGTCGAGGGGCCTCTGACAGCGTGGACATGTGTCGGTGTTATCGACCTCGACATGGCGACCACACGAGAGACATGTGTCCCTCAGATGGCATGCCGGATCGCCCATGACTCCAGGGTACAGCTGGACGCTACCGAGGTCTTCCCCGAACCCGGGGGAACCGTGGCGTGCGGTGTCGGTAGCAAGCGTCCTTGACGTTGTACCGACTGAGCCTGGTGTCACAACCATTCTGCGAGCACGTTCGGTCTTCATCGGCAGTCTTTGGCTTCTTCCCTGTGTTGTTGGGGATGCGGCCAACCACGGTGGGTGTTTCAGGTGTCACGGCCGCGGAGGTACCCGCGCCGGCAGCCGGTCAAACCTGAGCCCTTGTTTCACGAGCTTCGGTTGTGGGTAGTTCGATCCCAGAGCGATTTGAATGAGGAACGTGAGGTTCATGTCATCTAAAACACGTCAGACAGTCGAACGAGCCGCCTACGCGGCGGTGGGTGCTCCCGTCGCCACATTGAAGGCCCTGGGGGCAAGGCTCTCGGAGATGCGTGATGCACTCGAGTCATCTCGAAGGGAGATGAACGACGACGTCGCCAGAGAAATCAACGAATGGATCGTCGAAGGCGAGAACGTCATCGAACGTGCGATGGAGCGGCTCCGCGCCACAGGGATGGTCGACGAATTGAGGTCCGTGGTGGAGTCGACGCGACGGTCGGCACAACTCGGTGTTCGCAAAGCCACCCAGACGATCGACCAGGGCCTCGATGTGCTGGTCCCGGACACGGAACTCACCCGAATCAATGGCATCGGCGCCAATTACGAGTCGAAGCTGGCCGAGGTGGGCGTTGTCGGCATCGCTGATTTTCTGAGCGCGACGGGCACGGAGGAAGACATCGCTCAGCTGTCCAAGCTGACTGGTTTCTCGTCGGGCACGATCGAATCATGGCGGGATCAGGTTGCCCTGTCCCGAGTCGATGGGATCGGGGGAGCATTTCAGCGTCTCCTTCGACGTGCCGACGTGTGGACTCTGCGTGAGCTGAGTCAGGCCGATCCAGAGGAGCTCACCGAGCAACTGAATTCGCTCGACTCACCCGACACGCCGGTGATGCCGTCGATCTATCAAGTCAAACAGTGGGTTACCGAGGCAAAGAGCCTGATCAAGAGAGGCTGAGCCAGTCCGGCCCTGGGGAAGTCGGGACTTCCGTTGCCCGGGTCGCCACCGTTAACCTATGGGTTTCCTCGCGCTCGTAGCTCAATTGGATAGAGCGTCTGACTACGGATCAGGAGGTTGAGGGTTCGAGTCCTTCCGAGCGCGCTGGCTGAAGTCTCTGGTTATGACCTAAGGGCTTTGAACGTTGCCGGTCGCGCCTCCCCGTTTCACTAGTCGACGGCGGCCTAGCTCTCGTCGTCCTGACCCTCGACAAAGTCTCCGTCCGCCTCCCGGCCTGAGCCGGAGTGCCCAGATGGTTTGCTGTCCGTCCCGCTGATCGTGTCCTCGGCTTCGTCGATGTCCTCGTCGGCGGCCCCCTCC
>DASPGH010000066.1:0-4230 GCA_035620735.1 Acidimicrobiia bacterium
AGGACACCTTGCGCGCGGCGTCCATGCATGCTCTCGAGCGCCCTGACCAACGAGGTGCTCACAATCATCCGATCGTCCTGATGACGCACTTACGGCGCCATTAGCCATGCTTAGAGAGATTGGCATTTTGCTTCAGATTTGGGTCAGCTGGGCCTTAGAAGGATTTCGGAAATCGCCCACCAAAGGAGTTGCAGAATGACCTTCCTCATGAATCTTGCTCTGGTTTTAGCCAGTGTCGTGTCGTTGATGTTGGTTCTAGTTGTGCTTGCCCTGCCGGCGCACTTCAGGATGGAGACACATTGACCGCTCTGTCGGAACCCAATCTGATCTCGTCCAGGCGAGACGGCGCTGTTGGCCAAACGAGAACAGACCGGAGTCGCGCATACGTGGCGCTTGAAGCAATCGAGGCCGCCCTTGATGCGCCAGCGCCCGGGCGAATGGCCGACTGGATCAAAACCGTCATTGCTGCGCTCGACGCGCTCATCGCCGCGCTCGCCGAGCAAGCAGATCACAACCGGCATCCCGACTCCCTACTCACGCAAATCGCCGATGAGCAGCCACGCTTCAGTTCCCAGATCGCACAGCTTGAAGACGACCTCGACGAACTGATCGCGGCAGAGAAGGCGCTCCGCAGCGAGTTGACATTGAGCAGCGAGCTGCAGCCGGACCAGGTGAGAACTCGACAACTCCTCGCCGACCTAGACGCCAGGTATCGAGTCCTTAGAGCCCGAGAGGCCGACCTCGTCTTTGAGGCCTTCCACCTAGACATCGGTGGGAAAGGGTGACGGTCGTGTGCCCACCACTGGACGGTCGCCTCGCCCGGTAGCATCGCGTAGTGCCCACCCATATCGATATCCCTACGGCTCGCGAGATGGAACGACTCGTCGCGCAACGTGGTTCGGGACTTGTATCGATCTACCTCCCGACCGAGCCCGACGGCCATAGATCCGATGCAGAGCGAATCGAACTCGATAATCACACTTCGAGCGCCTCTGAGGAGCTCCGGAACATGGGCGTCCGGGGTTCCGCTCTCTCGGCGATCGGGGAGTCGTTGGCCGACCTTGTTGCCGATGATGAGTACTGGCGGTACCAGGCTCGGACCCTTGCTGTCTTCGCCGACGCGGCCAGGCTGGTGAGCTACCGCCTGCCTAACAGATTGCCTGGAGCCTTGGTCGTTTCTGACCGGTTCTTTATCAAGCCGCTATTGCGCACATTCTCGTTTCCCCAGGCGGCTTTTATCCTTGCCCTTTCTCTGGGTGGAGTGCGTCTGATCGAGGCCAGTCCTGATCTACCGCCTGACCAGATTCGCGTGCCAGACATGCCATCGGATGTCGCCAGCGCCGTTGGTAAGTCATCGATTCGCGATCGATCGCATTACACGAGGGTTGGAGGCTCCGAGGGTCAGAAGCTGCGGATGCGTCAATACGCACGGCAGATCAACCGTGCGTTGGCGCTCGTAGTTGGCGGTCACGATCTTCCGATGGTCATTGCAGGTACGGAGCCGTTGGTCTCGATCTATCGATCGGTCAACAGCTATCCACATCTCCTCGAGGATGTGATCGAGGGCAACCCGGATTCCAAGCTGGATGCGGAGTTGGTCTCTGAAGTCAGGCCAATTCTGGACCGTATGTACAACGATGAGCTCGTTCGGTTGCGGGAGCTATTCGGTGCCCGACAGGCACAAGGCCGAGCGGTAACTGACCTGGCGGATGTCGCTCGCGCCGCGACGTTCGGAGCTGTCGACACCCTTCTCGTTGACATCGAACAATCAATAGACGGCGACATTGATGAACAGACGGGACTCATCACCACCGCCTCCGATAGTCGCGGCTCTATTTATGGCGTCACTGACGAGATCGCACGACGCGTGCTGCGGTCGAGAGGTCAGGTCCTTGCGGTGAGGGGTGACGACGTTCCCGGAAACGGTGCGGCAGCTGCCTTGCTCCGCTATCCCTTGACCTGAGTCACGAGAAGGTAGCCTTCGGCTCGTCTGTTTCCTCGGCCCGCCCTCCGAACCGGACAGGCACGATCAAGTGCTGGCGGCCGCAGGTGTTTGTGGTGGGGGCATCAGTTCTCGGTGACCAGACACGGAAGCACTTCTTCGGCTATGACGCGAACGCCGTCGAGAACCGTAGGACCGAGAGATACCGGAGCTGCCAGCGGCAGGTCGATCGCGCGGAGGGTCTCTCCCGCGTGCCGTGCGGCCGACCACCCGTAGAGATACACCCCAGTGTCTCGGATTTCCAGTTCGTCGTCAGGATCCAATGATCGAAGGCACTGGTCAGTGAAGTCGCGGATACGGACATGCGCATGGCGCGGCATCCGTCGCGAGACGTGAACTGAGCTGGAACGGATCACCGCGAGATGAATATTGGATTCAGACACCTCGGCAAGCAGATGAGATCTCGGCCCATCGTCAGGGATGCCCAGCGAGACTCTCGCTGCGAGTGGGCGGTGAACCAATAGGGGATCACCGCCCATTTGCAGAATCGCTTCGCACCAGAGGTTGCGCTCTCCCCGCATCGAAGAGTCATATATCGACAGGAATACAGGACTTCCCTGGATCGCGCGGATGCCGGCTCGTTCGAATACCCAAGCCAGAAATTCAGTTGCCACCTGTTCGCGCCGTCGGTAGGGGTCCGGATGTGCTGTTGCTTCGCCAAGCAGCGAACTACCGCCAAGCAGATCCGCCGCAAAGCCGAAGTCTCGGACCCGCCCGCCGGTACCCAACGCAACGCGAGATGGCTCCGACCGGATGCCTGTTCCTGGACTCCACACGGAAGTCACATCCTCACCGATGTCCAGTACCACCATGGCTTCCGCCGAAGGCTTCCGTATTCCGGATCGACGGCGAAGTCGCTGAGGCGTCAGCACCGGGCCCTCCCGATTGGTCGTCGGAGACCCGAGCCCTCAGACGATCTGAGCACTTCATCGCGCATGGACCCCATGGCAGTCCGTGTCACAGGATGCGACAACCATCCGTAAGCATGGTTAACGCCACCATCTGGTCTCAGGGCACCCGTGTGATCCGAACCGGAGTCCTCCGCAGCCGCGGCTGTTGTATCAGACGTCGGACTGACCGGCGAGCCACGGAAGAACCGATTCCGCGAGCAATCTGGCCCCCTCGATGACCGTCGTCCCTGAGCCGACCGGTGAAGCCAACGGGAGACCGATCGCCGATGTAAGCGACAGCGCCTTCTGTTGCGCTGCCCAGCCATACACATGAATTCCCGACTCCCGAATCTCTAACTCCGCAACCGGATCGGTCTCGAACAGAAGACGAACAATCGCGGACTCCACGAGGTCGCCACCACATCCGTAGACGGTCTCGGCGCGGGCAACCATCCCACCTTTGATGACGGCGATCTCGGCGCCATCCTCCCACAGTTCCACCATGAGATGATTCGAAGCTGTGCCCGCAGCGACATCGAGCCCAATGGCCGCGGCGACAGGACGATGAATGACCATCGGATCAGCACCAAGATCCGCCAACAGCAACGCCAACGGTGGATCGGGAGGTGACTCGGCGTGCATAGCCAGGAATACCGGAACAGAGGTCAAGTCATGGAAGCCGGCCTCCTGCAAAAGCCATCTAAGGTATACCTCAGCCGTGTTGGGGTCAGGGGTGAGGTCAGCAGCAAATGGCTTCTCGGTGACAAGCCGGTTATCTCGTCGGGCCCCGGCAAGAATCGCTTCGAGACCCGCCGCGTGCACGGCTTTACGAGTGTCGACGGCGATGATCGATGGATGGGATACTGAACCATTCGACGGGTTCCATACCGACGAATAGTCCGAACCAATGTCAATCGCAGCCATCGTCGACGCCGGCTGATCTGATACGGGCGAGTCGGCGGTCCAATCGATCCTCGGCCTCACCGCGGATTCCGATTCTTTGCGTCGCTTCATGTCTCCAGCAGAATCGATTCGCTGTTGCAGGGCAACGTGGTATTAGCTCCGCTCACACAGCTTTTGTCGGGCGGGTTGAGACTCGGGTCAGCGAGGCCACAGACAGGCCAGGCGCTCGACCATATGCGGTGCAGCAATCGGGATCACTCCAGACCTGCCCACAACCGCGACATGTGGACGCCGAGCCGCTCCAGCTCGCGGAGGTGTTGGCTGGCCAGGCTGTCCACCTTCATGCGGCCCTCCTCGGTGAGGTGGAGTCGCACGAGCCTGGCGTCATCGGAGTCGGTGGCTCTCTCGACCAAGCCTGCAGTCTCGGCACGGTCG
>DASPGH010000067.1:0-41815 GCA_035620735.1 Acidimicrobiia bacterium
CGAGCGCCGACTTCTTCTCCCGCCGACGGCTGATGCGCCGATGATGGGCAACCATTCGTTGCAGCTGTGAGATGGCGTAGCGCTCGTGGCCCGCCCTATGAGTTTCTGGAAGGCGAGATACTTGCTCGGCACGATCGAATGTGATTTCGCCCTCGGTCAGATTGGTGGCCACGTCGGGTGCCTCATCGAGACGTGACGCCGTCCAGCACAGCCGACGGGCCGTCTTGTGGGACACGTCGGCTCGGGCAGCCACCCAATCGACGATCGATCGGTAGCCATCGTGCAGATGCGTCTTGCGAGCCCGCTTCTCGGCGATCGCCGCCATTTCCAAGGCTCGAAGCCGCGCCACACCCCTCTCCGACCGGACGATCACCTCATCCAGTTGGTCGTCTGTGAAGTCTCCCCACTCCATACTTCGACTGTCGAAGAGGGGTGTGACAGGATTTCGCGATCATGTCAGCTCATCACGGACGGAAAGCCATCTGGTCCATCAGGTCTGTCCTGAAATCGAAGGCCATACCACTGCCACCGCCAGGTCCGGCAACCTTGTCGAACCAGTTCCCCTCAGACGGGCAGACGAAACCGTCGATCTGACCGGCAATCGCTGGATCTTCCAGGTAGAGGCCGGTGAGGAATCCTGCGCAGCCACTGATCCCCAAGGAGGCGTGGCCTGGCTCGTCCACCGAGAGCAGAGCCGAATTGGGCAAGAGGCCACGCGCGGTCTGGGCACCCTCGTAGCGGGTGGCCGGGTCATAGAAGTTGCCGATCACCAGCACCGGGTTGGCCGTTGCAGAGTCGTAAGGGCCCGTGTAGTTATCTGCATCCGCGAATTCCCAGAGGATGCAGGGCTCCGACGCCCAGGTCCACGCCTCTCCGAATATCCCGAATTCAGCCGTGGCGTCCTTGCCCGCATCGAACCAGCCCTGATGCCCGATGTCAGGATTGAAGGTGTCCTCACATGCCACCCCGGGGAATCCCTCCACGAAGTTCGGGTAGTTGGGGAAGCCTCGCTTGTTGACCAATCCCACCGCATCCTGCATCTTCATCAGTTGGAGACCCAGTGCGGCCGGGCTTGCCTGTGCCTCGATGAAGGCCGCGAACGCCGCCACCTCGGCGTAACCACCCGGATTGTAGAGCCCAATGAGCAGATCCAACACGGCAAAGGAATAGAAGTAGGGGAAGGTCTCGCCGGTCTCCGGATCCTGGATGAGAATCGGACCGCTTCGCAGCGTCTCCAGAATGGCGTCGAGACGGTCGGACGCGTTGGGGGCCAGGGCACAGTTGCCAGGACCCGCCGCCTCACACTGTCTCAGGAACTCGTCCAAGGTGTCCTGCGCACCCGCGTCGGAGCGTAAGGACACCGAGAACGGGACATCGGCGCCGAGATTCGACCAGGCGATCGGGTCGAGGACCGCATCGATGACGAACGCTCCGACATTGTCAGGGAACATGTTGGCGTACGTTTGGCCCAGGAACGTCCCGTAGGAGATGCCCACATAGTTCATCTTCTCGTTCCCGAGCAGATTCCTCAGATGGTCCATGTCGCGTGCGACGTTGGCCGTCGACATGTGTTCGAGCACCTTGTTGCCCCTCTTGTCGCACTGATCGATGAGGAGCTGGTCGCCTGGTACGAACAAGTCGATCTCGTCTTGGGTCATTGGGAACGGGAACGGTGCGAACACCTGGACGGCCTGGTTCAGATTGCCAAAACAGCGCAAAGGAGTCGATCGACCGATTCCGCGCGGGTCGAACCCGACGATGTCGAATTGATTGGCTACCGGGCCCCAGACGAACTGGGCAAACGGGCCGAAGCCGAGAGCGAAGTCCACCCCCGACCCACCCGGCCCGCCCGGGTTGAGGAACAGTGATCCGCGGTAGTTGTCGACATCGCTCGCCGGGACTCTCACCAAGGCCAGCTGGATCGTCGAGCCGGTGGGCTTGCTCCAGTCGAGGGGAACATTGACCTGGGTGCACTCGTATTCGACTCCGACACCCTGCTCGGCGAAATCCGCCGCCACGGTCTGATAACAAGGACCCCACTGCGGTGTCGGGTAGTTCTGGCCGGCTTCGCCTCGTGCGGCGTCTGCCTCCGGTACCCCGTAAGCGAAGAGTGCCGCCACCGCGGCCAACGCGGTGAGCAGCGCCAGCCAGGAGCGCTTGCGGATCAAGTACGTCATCTCTGTCTCCTTCGATTCCGACTTGCCGCCCGACAGTCAGGAAACCCCGCTCCCAACTTCAACCGGATGAATCAAACCATCAAGCCAGCAAAGTCGAACCTACGCGTCCCTGCGGCGAGTTGTCAGGAGATCGCGAAAATGAGGGCCAGAGGCTCGACCTCTCAACCGCTGGGGATGGTGACGGCCCACGAGTTCAACCATCCCAACGAGTTGTCGAAATAGAGGATCCTGTCACCAAGCACAACCATCGAGGTATGTACCCCTGCGTTCTCGGCAGTGTCGATCCCGGGCGACGGAGTCACCTCGATCGGTATCTCCTGCCACTCCACACCATTGGCCGAGATGAGAATCGATGCCGGTCTTCCCAGCTCCTCCTTGGCTGCAACCAGGAGAGGCTCCCCATCGACGATCGATCCCGTCACCCAATCGGCATACGGAAATTCGGAGCGGCCATTGGGATCGGCGACTGCGGCCCAGGTCCTCCCGTCGAGCGACACGTAGTCGACAGTCGGCGAGTTGCCGAACTCATCACGTCCTTCGTGGGTCAGCGACGCCAGCAGGCCCGACGACGTAGAGCCTGACACCGAGACCCAAATCACGTCCAACAGGTCCCCGGTAAGGGAATCGGTGATCTCGAGGGCGTCGGTCAGAACCGACGGCTGGTGAGGCCCGACCCAGTCCGTCAGATCTCGTGTCGAGTATTGGACCAGGCCGCCGGCACTCGCGGGGCTCCCCGATCCCTCTCCCACCACGACCTGGAGGCCATCGCGGTCGACATAGGCGGTCATCGCGGTGCCATCCGCCCAGGGCACATCGAGCCGAACCACCTCGCCGGTTTCGGGATCCAGTGAGAGAGCCACCTCTCCGAATGCCAGGACCCGGGCGTCGAACTCGATCGGAGGGGGACGCATCCACCCAAAGTCGGACCGAAGCTCCACCTGCTCCCAGGAGACCAGATCGGCGGATCGATACAACGAAACCCTGCCCTCGAGGGTCCCTGCCTCGATCCAGAAGACCCCTCCCAACTCGTACAGAGCCAGGGCATCCTCCGGCCGATCGATCTCGATCGGCCCAAGCGACTCCCAGGTAAGACCATCGGCGGACCTGATGAGTAGCCGGTCATCCCCTTTGATTTGAGCAGCCAGAGCGATGTATTCGTCGTCCCCGACAACCACTCCCGTCCGGCCGGGGCGGTACTGAGTGTTCCAGTCTCCCTCCCAATGTGAGCCGATCGGGGTGAACGTCGACTCGCCCGCGGAATGCTCGATCGCGAGGTCGCCGAACGGCCGCTTCTCAGCATCGACACTTGCCACGGGAGCGCCGATTGCACGGACGAGAGGAACATCGATCTGCCCGACATCAGGACCAAAGATCGTGCTCTGGGTGGGCGGTGAAGTGGTTGGCGTGGGGTCGACGACGTCGGGCGAGTCCCGGTCCATCAACAGAGACGGAAGGATCAGCAAGAAGATAACCACCAGGGCAGCGGCGACCGCCAGCCATCTTCTCCGGCGGAGCCTGTCCCGGTTTCTCGATGACCCAGCCACTATCACCGGAGCGTCATCGACGAGTGCCAGGATCTCGTCGAAGACGATGTCTCTCTGAGCCTCGTCGATGCTCAGGTAGTGAGCCCGAATCTGGTCCCGTACGTCGGTGCTCATCGTCGAACCCCCAACGCCCTCTGCAACTTCTCCATGGCCCGCTTCTCATACGACTGAACCGTTGACTTGGTGACGCCCATCAGATTTGCCACCTCGGCAAACGACCAGTCGAAAGCGTGGACCAACGCAACCACGGTCCGCTGTTGGTGAGTCAGGCCCGCCAGCGCAGACTCCAGGGCGGGCTCGAACCACACGTCTGAGCTCGTGAAACGCGATCTATCGGCAATGACCCGCAGCGGCCGCATTCGCCTCGCCTTTCCCTGACCGACCCGGTAGAGGTAACCGGCGGGGTTCCCCATCGACTTGATCCTCTCCCAGTGCTGCCACGCGTAGGCGAGGGCCTCCGCGGTGGCTTCACGCCCGACTTCGGATCCGAAACCGGCTGTCAGCGCGCGTCGCAAGCGCGGTTCTACTTCTCTGATGAAGTCGCTGAACTGAGCTGCAGCCGTGTCGTCCCGTAACACCGGTTACCTTCCCGGGTCTCGCCCTATGAGGGCACGGTTGCCAAGGATCGTATGGCACGCAATGTCTACAGGCTCCGCTATTGACTACCCCATCCCCTCGACTTAACGTCTGGCACTCATGAGTCGCCACGCAATTGGCACCGCCTGCGCTTGTTGCTGTACCTGCCTGGAGCAGGGCCAGGAACCGGCACAGCGCGTCTGATTGCGTAAACGGCTTCCTCCTCTCGAGTCCCCCGACTCTCCTGACCCCATGAAGGCAATCCTTCCTTCGTGATCTCGGCCCTCTCCAGGACCAGCCCATTACCGAATCCACACAGGAGAGACCGATGACCAACACGACCGCCACAGGAACAACGGAGAACACTCGAGAAAGAGCGACAGACGCGAGGAGCAGGACCGATGGTCCTTCAGTCTGACCGCACCACGCTCGGGACTCGGGTATACGAATCGATGCTCGACCTACTGCCCAACGTCGACAACCCGACACCTCTGGTGAAGCTGAACCGGGTGACGCCATATGAGCACACCGAGGTTTACGTCAAGCTCGAGTGGTACAACCCGTTCGGCTCTGTCAAGGACCGCGTGGCAGCCAGCATGATCACCGAGGCTCAGATCGATGGCACCATCTCCGGGGGGCAACGGCTGGTAGAGCCCACATCTGGGAACACAGGCCTTGGCCTGACGATGCTTTCCAACGCTCACGGGTACGCCTTGACAACGCCCCTCTCCAACGCAATCCCGGAGGAGAAACGAAACCTCCTCCGCTTCTTTGGGGCTGAAGTCGAAGAGCTGAACGACGACCTCTGCCCCGCCCCGGGAGCCCCCGAAGGTGCCATCGCCCGGGCCAACGAGATCGCCGGCGAACCCGACTTCCACATGCTCAACCAGTACGGGAACGAGGCGAACCCAATGGCGCACTATCGGAGCACCGGTCCCGAGATCTGGAACCAGACCGAGGGGCGGATCACCCACTTCGTTGCCGGTCTAGGCACATGCGGGACGATCACGGGTACCGGAAGCTTCCTCAAAGAGCGTCGACCATCGATCGAGGTGATCGGTGTGCACCCTTCTGAGGGACACGACATTCCGGGTGTACGCAGCATCCGCCAGCTCCGTCAAACCCGCTTCTTCGACCCCGGCTCCTATGACGGGGTGGTCGAAATCGATAACGACACCGCCTACAGGTTGTGCGCACGTCTCAACCGCGAGGAGAGCATTCCGGCCGGGCCCAGCTCGGGGATGGCTCTTGCCGGAGCCTTCCTGACGGTGCCGGACGTGCCGGGAGCGAAGGTCGTGGTTATCTTTCCCGACAGCTCACTGAAGTACGCCTCGTCGATGAAGCGTCACGTTCCCGGCGTGAGTGGAGCGGCTCCCGCCCCGACGGTCAAGAGTCGACGCGAAGAGTTCCTCGACGCCATGGTGGAGAACACGCGAGTGAACCCCGATCTGACGATCGATATCGATCGAGCCATTGAGTTGATTGGCGCGGGGGCCTTCGTCCTCGACGTGCGGAGCGAGGACACTTTTGCCATCGCTCATGTGCCTGGCGCACAGAACACACCGCTACTCGACTTACCCGAACGTGTCGATGATCTTCCTTCCGACAGGAACGCCCCCGTGCTGACGATCTGCCAGCGAGGCAACCTCTCGTTGTCTGCAGTGCTTTTCCTGAAGAGCCTCGGTTACACCAACGTGCGTAGCGTCGACGGCGGCACCAATGCCTGGATCGACGAAGGCCACCAGACGAATTCCGTCTGAAGAGAGCTCAGCCAGAGGCCTGTCGGACGCTGACGACATGAGTTATCGCGAAGATGAGTCCGACGACGAACAACCCGGGCGCCAGGGCCGCCACACCCAGACTCTCGGCCGCGATCCCGAGGATCCATGGGATGGCGGCGACACCGAGATTGGCTGCGGCGAGCTGATGACCGATCGACCGCGTGGATCGCCCCGCTCCGAGACGGGCGGGTGTCACCGAGATCAGAGTCGGGAATATCGCCGCGAAACCAATACTGGCTATCGGCAAGCCCAGAACCCCAAGACCCTGAGGATCGAGCCAGAGCAACCCAAGACCCAGAAGCGCCACCGCCACACTCCCGTGGAGGGTCCCGACCGCACCGATGCGATGTCCGACAATGCCCAGCCCGAACCGGCCCGTGGTGAGCCCGCCCCAATAGATGGCCACCCAGGTTCCCGCGGCCGCAGTGCTGTATCCCCGGCCCTCGGTGAGAAGCGTGAACGACCATTGCCCCGTGCCGACCTCGACCCCCGTATACAAGAAGAAGAGCGCGAGAAGGAGCCAGGCCTGGGCCCGACGCGGTTCGTCCTCACGGTCGGGAGTCTCGACATCTGCCACCCAACTCCGGCGTCGGCGCCAGACCGCGACGAGGACCACCATCTGCACCGCTGCCATCGATAGATACCCGGCGGTCCAGGACGCCGTCCTGGTGAGGCTCACGGTGAGGAATATCGGACCCAATGTCGCCCCGACGCCATAGCAGGCATGGAGGAGGTTGATCGAGCGAATGTCGAAGGCCAATGCGGCGTGAGCATTCATCCCGGTGTCGACGAGACCCCCACCTGCACCCACCGCCGCGGCCGCGGCGACCACCACGACGAAGGTGGGCGCCAGGGCCACGCCCAGGAGCCCGAGAGCGAGAAGGGTCGACCCTCCCGTGAGCAGCAACCCCGTCCCGAATCGCGTGTGAAGACGTCCGTAGAGCCCACTCACGGTGAGATATCCGACACTTCCTGACGCGATCACGATGCCCAGATCAGACAGAGCACGACCGAAGTCGCTGCGGATGGTCGGCCAGGCGACACCGAGCCCACCGTCGGGGAGCCCGAGAACCACGAAGGAGGCAAGGGCGACGACCAGAACTCCGACCGCGGGGCGCCGGACACCTTGGGGCTCGGACATCGAGCGACTATCGCAGCTGAGACCGCCCTTCCCGCAACCGAAAGGTCACGAGCAAGCGTCTCGTGGTGTGATGGCACATCACGCTCGACAGGAATCTCGCTGGACCTGTCGATTGATGGCAGATGACTTCGTTTAGGAACCAAATGGACCCGGTAAGTTGCCGGGTCGTGAGCAAAAGGAGCTCGAGATGAGTCAGTACCTGCTTTCAGTCCACTACGTCGAAGGCGAGGAGCCACCCAGCGAAGAGGTGATGCAGGAGATGTTCGCCGACGTGGACGCTCTGAACCAAAAGATGCAGGACACGGGAGTCTGGGTCTTCGCCGGTGGGCTCGAGACCCCGGACACCGCAACCGTGGTCCGATCCGAGAACGGTGAGATCCTCACCACCGACGGGCCTTTCGCCGAGGCCAAAGAGCAGATCGGCGGGTTCTGGGTGATCGAGGCCAACGATCTCGACGAGGCGCTCGACTGGGCATCCCAGGCCACCGTGGCCTGCAGGGGACCGGTCGAGGTGCGCCCATTCCAGGACGAGCCGGAGTCCTGACCGGTTGGCAAGAGATCAGGTCGGCTCCGCCGAGATCGAGAAAGTCTTCAAAGAGGAGTCGGGCCGTGCCGTAGCCACCCTGGTCCGCCGCTTCGGTGATATCGACATCGCCGAAGAGGCGGTCCAGGAGGCATTCATAGAAGCCTTCAAACGGTGGCCTGCCGACGGTCTCCCGCCGAGCCCGGCGGGGTGGATCATCACCACGGCCCGCAACCGGGCGATCGACAACCTGAGACGGGAGTCGAAGCGAGACGATCGACAGCGACAGGCCCAGGACCTGATATCCCCCGATGAACCCGAAGAGATAGAGATCGTGGACGACGATCAACTCCGCCTGATCTTCACTTGCTGTCACCCCGCGCTGTCGCCCGAGGCACAGGTAGCTCTGACCCTGCGGCTCATAGCTGGGTTGCAGACACCCGAGATCGCCAGAGCGTTCCTGACCACAGAGCCGACTATGGCCCAGCGCATCGTCCGGGCCAAACGCAAGATCAAGAAGGCGAAGATTCCCTATCGGATCCCGGGTGACGCCGAGTTACCCAATCGGCTCCGGCCGGTGTTGTCGGTCATCTACCTCATCTTCAACGAGGGCTATGTGGCGACCAGTGGCGAGGATCTCGCACGGTCCGAGATTTCCAGGGAAGCGATTCGTCTGGGGCGGTTGCTCGCCGGGCTGATGCCTGACGAGCCGGAGGTAGCCGGGCTGCTCGGTCTGATGCTGCTGACCGAAGCGCGTAGACCGTCGCGGACCGATGGTGACGGCGACCTCATCACTCTTCGAGACCAGGACCGTCGTCTCTGGGACCGGCCTCTCATCGAAGAGGGGCATGCCATAGTGGCTGCCTGTCTGCGACGCAACCGCCCCGGCCCCTACCAGCTCCAGGCGGCGATCGCAGCCGTACACGCCGACGCGTCGACTGCGGAGCAAACAGATTGGAAACAGATCGTCACGCTGTATGGCCAGCTCACCGCATTGGCCCGGACACCCGTCGTGCAACTGAACAGGGCCATCGCCATCGCGGAAGCGGGTGACGTTCCCACCGCGCTAGCCAACGTGGAGTCACTCGACCTCGACGGCTACTACCTCTACCACGCTACCGTCGGCGACCTCCTGGAACGTCTCGGCCGCAATGACGACGCGGCCGACGCCTATCGCAGAGCCCTGGAATTGACCGGGAACGAGGCGGAACGCAAACACCTGACCGGGCTCGAAGCCAGAGCGAGATCCAAACGAGCCGATGCCGCGCCGTAATCGTGTCGATCCCTTCGGGGACCTCCACCAGGTGTCGGATCGAGGAATGTTCACGGGAAACAGGGGATGTCTGGTCGACGAGAGCCGAAACCTGGTGAGACATCATCGCGGAAACCTCTGGATCACATGCGTCACCTCCTACAAAGACTGGAAGGTGCCTCTCGACCAACCCCATCATTGGACCCCGCTCTTCTTCCTCGACGATGCCGTTGCCCTCGCCGCGGGTCATCGCCCGTGCGGGTTGTGCCGTCGGGATGACTACCTGGCGTATCAGGGCGCGATCACGGTCGCCCTCGACGCCAGCCGGCCGATCCCGGCAACGGACCAGAACCGGCGTCTCGCCGCCGAGAGACTTCGTCGGGGACGCGGGCTCGACCGGGCAAATGACCGAAAGACCTGGATCGAGGACATCTCCTCGATTCCGGGCGGAACTGTGATCGTCGCCTCCGGCACACCACTATTGGTCCTCGAGGATCTGCTACTCGAGTTCGACTTCAAAGGATGGTCCAAGCCACGTCCCAGACCGGCTGATGGCCCTGTCACGGTTCTCACCCCACCCACGTCGGTACTCTCCCTGGCTCGTGGATTCACCCCGAGACTGCACGACTCGATAGCCCGATTCCGGTGACAGAATCACGCGCATTCCGGACATAGACCAGTAAGTGAGCTCTGCAACCGACCGTCGCCGACGGTTCGAGACCGTCGCCGACGAAGTCTTCGACCCGCTTCAGCGTTATATCAGGCGTCGGGTCGAGCCCGATCGCGCCGAAGACGTCCTCAGTGACGTCCTGTTGACCGTCTGGCGCCGTCTCGACGACGCTCCGCAGGATCGGGTCCTTCCCTGGTCCTACGGGATAGCGCGGCGCACGCTGGCCAACGCACGCCGCGGTCAGCGACGACACCTCAGACTGGTGCAACGTCTCGAGGCGGAGCCCCAGACTCGCGTGGAGCCCGATCCTGCTGACGCCGGACCCGATGCCGACCTGTCAGAGGCGCTCGACTCATTGTCCGACGAGGACCGCGAAGTCCTCCATCTCTGGGCATGGGAGCAACTGGAGCCGCGCGAGATCGCCACGGTCCTCGACATCAGTGTCAACGCGGCCACGCTTCGACTGAGTCGAGCACGCAAACGGCTCTCCCATCGATTGACCAGACAGGATGACGCCTCATCCGGACATGAATCAGTTGAAGGCACACGGGAGCATTGATGAAAGACGAACTGAGAGAACGCCTCGCCAGGATCGACCCGATGCACTCCGGCGTGCCCACGGAACCGACGACCTCCGAGTCGTCACAGGAACTACTGGAGAAGATCATGAGCACACCGCTCGAGGAGAAAGCGGAGTCGACCCCGGCTCCCAGGAGAACATGGACCATCGCAGTCGCCGCAGTGGCCGCACTCGTCCTCGCCGTCGCCGGCGGGATGGCGCTCACCGGTGGTGATGAAGCACCGGTGGCGGCAGGCCCGCCCGTCGAGCTCACCGCCGGCGGCGAGGACATCATGGCCAGCTGCATCGCCTTCTCACCCGAGGAGCTCGACAACGTCGCCGAGCTCGCCTTTGCCGGCACGGTGACTGCGGTAGACGGCGACACGGTGACTCTCACCGTGGACGAGTGGTACCGAGGTGGTGACGCCGCGGAGGTTGTCCTCAACGCACCCCAGGGCATGGAAGCCCTCATCGGCGGTATCCCATTCGCCGTGGGTGACGCCTACCTGATCAGCGCCCAGGGCGGTAGCGTCAACTACTGCGGCTTCAGTGGGCCCGCCACGCCCGAGCTCCAGGCCGGCTTCGACGCCGCCTTCGCCAACGGCTGATCCCCGAGCACGTTTCTGTGTCAGTTTGCGGCCCTACCGCGGCCGCGAACTGACACAGAACGGTTTCTACACCTCGCTCATCAAGGCCCGGATCCCACGTACCGCCTGACGGATCCGTTGGTGATTCTCGACCAGGGCAAATCTGACATACCCCTCCCCCGTCGGCCCGAAGCCGATACCCGGGCTGACCGCCACCTTGGCCTCGTCCAAGAGATGGATCGCAAAGTCCAATGATCCCATCTCAGCGAATGCCTCCGGGATCCTCGCCCAGACGAACATCGTCCCCTTGGGTGCCTCTATCGCCCAGCCGGCCTGATTCAACCCGTCGATCAACGTGTCGCGACGCTTCTCATAAATCGCATTGACCTCATCGACGTAGTAGTCGGTTTCGTTGAGGGCGATGATCGATGCGATCTGGATCGGCTGGAACGTGCCGTAGTCGAGATATGACTTCAGCTTGCCCAATGCGGCGATCGCCTCGGAGTTGCCGACTACGAAGCCGACCCGCCAACCTGCCATCGAGTGACCCTTGGTCAGGGTATAGAGCTCTACTCCGATCTCGTCCGCCCCGGCCACCTGGAGCAGGGACGGTGGCACGTATCCGTCGAAGGAGATGTCGGCATAGGCGAAGTCATGGATGATGAAGATGCGCTGGTCCCGGGCGTAGGCAACTAGACGCTCGAAGAAGTCGAGGTCGACACAGGTCGTGGTCGGGTTGTGCGGGAAGGAGACGATCAAGACCCTGGGCGATGGCCATGTCGTCTCCACGGTCGACTCGAGATGGCCGAAGAACTCCTCAGACGTCCCAGTGACCGGGATCCGGTTGATCTCCGCGCCGGCGATCGACCCGGCGAATATGTGAATGGGATAGGACGGCTCGGGGACGAGAGCCACGTCGCCGGGCTGGACCAGAACCCAGATGAGATGAGCCAGCCCTTCCTTGGCTCCGATGGTGGTGATCACCTGGGTCTCGGGGTCGAGTGTCACCCCGAATCGGCGCTGATATCTATCGGCTACCGCCTTCCTGAGATTGGGGATCCCCCGTGACGATGAGTAGCGGTGGTTGCGCGGGTTGAGAGCAGCTTCCCTCAGTTTCTCGACCGCTTCGGGCGGAGAAGGGATGTCCGGGTTGCCGAAGCCGAGATCGATGATGTCATCACCACGTCGTCTCGCCTCGAGCTTCAAATCGTTGATCGTGGCGAACACGTATGGGGGAAGCGATCCGATCCGACGAAAATCCATGTCCTGTCTAGGTTTAGTGGCCACGTCTTCACCAACCAACGCAATCGACCAAGACTCCCATGGCTACACAGTACGTCGCCCTCCTTCGTGGGATCGCACCTTCGAATCAGGGTCAGAGCAACGAAAACTTCAGACGCGTCAGTGAGAGCCTGGGGCTCGAGAATGTCCACACCGTGATCTCCAGTGGAAACGTCGTCTTCGAGACGGATTCGAAAGATCCCGCGGGCATCGAGTCCGACCTGGAAATGGCCTGGAGGGATGAGCTCGGGTTCGAGAGCACGACGATCTTGCGCAGCCGCTCGGACCTGGAGCGACTTGTCGAGTTGGAGCCATTTGGTGATCGCGACCATGGCCCGGAGACCTATCTCTTGGCCACCTTTGCCAAGACGCGACTCGACTACGACTGGGATTTCCCCTTCCAGCCCGAAGGCAAGGAGTACTGGGTGGTCGCCGGCACCGATCGGGAGATCTTCACAGTCACCGACACCGTCAATAGTCAGACACCAGATGTCATGACCTGGGTGGAGGGCCAATTCGGCAAGGACGTCACATCGCGAACATGGCTCACTGTGTTCCGGATCCTGAAGAGGATGGCCGACACTCGAAGGGAATGACCCGACCGCCGGGACCCGTTTCAGATGTCCCGGATCTCGATAGATGGAGGCAATGTGAACATCATCATCACCGGAGCATCCGGCCAGCTGGCCAAAGGCGTCACCGAACATGTGCTCAAGACCGTCGACGCATCGAACCTGATCCTGGTGACCAGGTCACCGGACGATCTCGAAGACTATGCGATGCGGGGAGTGGACGTCCGCTTCGGCGACTTCGAGATTCCCGGGTCGCTGCCCGCTGCTTTCGATGGCGGCACTCGCATGCTTCTGATATCGACCGACGCAGTTGGTGACCGCGTGGACCAACACGCCGCCGCCGTCGACGCTGCAGTATCCAAAGGCGTGGAGCTGATCGCCTACACATCGATGATCAACCCGATACCCGAGAATCCGGCATTCGTGATTCCCGACCACAGTGCAACCGAGCTCAAGCTGCGCAAGAGCGAGGTCGGGTGGGTGTTTCTCCGTAACTCGATGTACGCCGAGTTCCAGGCGCCCGCGATGGCAGCGGCAGCCAACAGCGGGATCCTTGTGACCAACGAAGGCACCGGACGAGTCGGATATGTGTCGCGCGACGACTGCGCCGCCGCAGCGGCGGCGGTGCTCGTGGGCGAGGGCCCGTCCAGGGTCGCCTATGACATCACCGGTCCGGAGCTGATTGGCGCCGAGCAAAGAGCGGCCGTCTTCTCGGACATCACCGGAAAGGACATAGCTGTCGTCGATGTCGATGATGACTCATACGCCCAACAGCTGGCCGACGCCACCGGAATGCCTTTGTCTGCGGCGCGAGGGATCGCGAGTTTCGGGAAGGCCACTAGAGACGGTTTCCTCGCGGTGGTCAGCTCAGATTTCGAAACCCTCACAGGCCGTACGGCCAAGGACTTGCGAACAGTCCTGGTCGGATGATTGGGACCGCCGACGTCGTCACGCCAACACCCATGATTCCGTGTGAACAAGGTCGGAAGTGGGTATGGGTGGCGGGAAGCGAACGGAGGAGGCTTTCGTGTCGCTCGAATCAGAGCTGCTCGAAATCGAAGAGGCCTTTTGGGAATCCAGCGGGGACGCTGACTTCTGGCGGGAGAATTTCAGCGAGGAGGGCGTGATCGCGCTCCCCATCGGTCTCATGGGAAAGAAGGAGGTGATTCGGAGCCAGAAGAAGGCAAGACCTTGGAGCGAGTTCGCGATGAAGGATGCCAGCGTCGTCGACCTAGGAGATGACGTGGCGTCGATCACCTACCGGGCCATGGCACGACGAGACGACGAGTCGGATTACTCGGCGATGGTGACGAGTGTCTACGCCCGACGCAACGGCGAGTGGCAACTCATGGTGCACCAACAGACACCGACCGAGGTCTGAGGTCGGGAGGGGCCTCCGACCCAACCAGGCCGCCCTATTCGTGCCTATCCCGGGCGGGTCCGGAAAGGGTGAGATTCAGCAGGTTCCTCTCCCATGCCGGGCGAGTTCTTCTTCATGGCTGCAATTCGAGACGTGGTCGGAGAGCGTGAACCCCGCATAGCCGAGTAATCCCGAGCGATACGGCCGTTCTAGGCGGTTTGGCGAGACGTGCGTTATCGCTCGGGAACGTCGAAATGCGCTAGTGGCTCCAGGTTTCTTCGGTGATGGTCTCCCCGGTTGGCTGCCAGTTCAATGGGCTGGTGTAAAAGACATCGTTGGCGACGATCACGAGCCGATCGCCAACGGTGAGGCTGTCACCTCCCCAGGCGAGCGATGACTCTTCGTCGACGAGTATCCAGGAGTCCGTCTCAGGGTGGTAGGCAATCAGCACCGGGGTGTCGGGATCGACCCCAGTGCTGAACATCCCTGGTGAGACCAACACGTATTCGCCGGTCCACGTGAGAGTCTGGCTTCCGAGGTTGCACTCGCACCCGTCGGGTTCGGGCAGTGCTTCGGACACTGCTGTCCACGTGTTCTCTTCTAGGTGGTATCGGGCTCCGACGGCTCGTTCTGATCCTCCCTCGTTCGCCGGGAGACCTCCCCAGATGATGATCGAGTCATCTGTGACGACGATGTCCACCCACGAGGGCCACGGCTCCGGATCGGGTAAGACTCTCCACGTGTCGGTGGTCGGATCGAGAGCCATGCCTTGCTCGACCCGTCTCAGGGGATCACCTACCGGGACGACAGGCCACACGACGACCTCGGAGCCGGTCCAATCGATTTCGTTGGTTCGACCGAGATCCTCAGGCATCGGCGGGAACTCTCGCCACGAGTCGGTGGTCGGGTTGTACGCGGCAGTTCCGGTCTGAGTGATGACCACCATCTCCTCTCCCGTCCACGTCGCTTCCGGGAACGGTCCCGCCAGAGGCGACTCGGCGAGGGAGCGCCAAGTGTCTGTGCCCGGGTCGTAGGCCGCTGCCTGTTGTGAGGTCATGCCGCAACAGACAATGACTTCGGAACCAGTCCAAACTCCGGTTGGCGCGACAACCGGCTCCAACGGACTCTCCGAGAGTTGACGCCACATGCCCGTGGCAGGGTTGTATGCCATCGCTGGGTTACCGGTGAGCGACTCGTACTCGCAGTCCGTTTGGTTGCCACCCCAGAAGATCAACTCGTCATCCGTTCCAATCAACGCGCGGTGACACAAAGCCACAAGAGGTGCTGGGACTTCGACAGCGTCCCAGCCCAGGCCAATCGTCGATCGTGTTGCTGTGAACGTGGCCGGAAGGGTGGTTGTCGTGGGCGCGAGACTGGTAGAGGTGGAGGAGGCCTCAGGAGCTGGTTCCCGCAGAGCCGACGAAGTGACGTCAGAGGGCTCGGTGGTGGTGGTTACCGACGCCTCAGTGCACGAAACCACACCTACCACAGCAGCAACAATCAAGAACCAGCGCATCCGGCACCTGCCATCCCAATTGAACGTCGCTCAGGCGATCAGAGTTCACCCCAACACACACCCGACTCAGGTTGATTTTCACTGTTGCCGCGCTGCAACCGACGCCCACCCGCACGCATACGTGCCTGATTGATGATGTTGGTGGCTGCGGGACGGGCGTTCCGTAGCTTGTGGAGTTCCGGCGGGTCTGACTCGCGGTCGACGGAGAGGGTCACACCTGAATCCATGTTCGTTCAAAAGCTAGCTGGAGGAAGGGTTGGTTCCTACGCCGGCCTTCTGCGAGCGAGAAACCGGCATCATGCGCTCACTGAACAGACAGCCCGATTCTGAACTCCAGACCGCGAGGTTCGCCAGAAGGTGCCTTACCGGGCTCTTTCCACGCCGTTAGATAGTGCGACCGTCGCCTCGGGAGAAGGACCCGATGGGCACCCGGTCCCTTCCCACGCGGATGCCGGCTTCCCAACCCGGGGCTCGACCGGCCATGGGAGGCCGATATTCGGTGGTTGGCAGCCCGGCGACGGTGAGCAGGTATGAGATCACGGAATTGGAGGTCCACATCTCCTCGCCCCGGGCAACGCCGCGACCCCACGTGTTCCGCGGGATCGAGCCGGTCGCCTCGAGGATGCCACGGGCAAAGGCCGGGCTGTCAGTCAAGGTCTGGCTCGCAGTCGCGTAATCGACGTCGGGAATGGTTCCGTCCTCCCAGCACCGAACCTCATAACGAAACGTCCTGAAACGACACAACCGGCGGCTCCACACCGGGCCCTCGAGGACAACCCCCCTGGAGGCCGTGGCGGCATCGGGGCTGGGCCAGGCGTTCTCGATGACGAAATGCCCGCCATCCAGGTGAATCTCCAGAGCGGTGTGGTAGAGGTCGCCACGTCGACGTCTCTCGATGACGGCACGGACCGCCTCGTAGATGCGGCCACTGATTCTGACGGCTGCCGCTCCGCCGGCGCCGAGCGGGATCCAATGAACGACGACCCACGTCCGATCAGAGGGATGCTCGACCTGCGGAATGTCAGCCTCCCCGCTCACGAATCGCCGCCTGTGCAGCAGCCAGACGGGCAATCGGGACCCGAGGGGCCGAGCAACTCACATAGTCGAGACCCAATGTCCTACAAAAGGCAATCGACTCGGGATCTCCGCCGTGCTCACCACACACGCCGGTGTTCAGGTCGGGCCGCTGGGACCGACCCTTCTCGACGGCGATCCTCATGAGCTCGCCGACACCGTTCACATCGATGGTGGCAAAGGGGTTCCTGTCGAGGACGCCTTCTTCGAAGTAGTGGACCAGGAACGCCTTCTCCGCGTCGTCCCGACTGATTCCGAAAGTCATCTGGGTGAGGTCGTTCGTGCCGAAAGAGACGAACTCGGCGTACTTCGCGATCTCGTCGGCGGTGATGGCAGCTCGCGGGGTCTCGATCATCGTCCCGAACTCATATTCGATGTCGATCCCGCGCTCGGACATGACTGCCCTCGCCTCCTCCTCCAATGCCGCTCGCTGTCTAGCCAGCTCGTTGACATGGGCCACCAAGGGGATCATCACCTTCGGGTGGACTTCCACACCTTCGTCCGCCACCTGACAGGCGGCCTCGAATATCGCCCGAACCTGCATGCGGGTCAATCCGGGCATCAAGATTCCGAGGCGGACTCCCCTCAACCCGAGCATCGGGTTCGCTTCCCGCAGGCTCTCGACTCGTCGCAGCATGTGCTCCGCCTCCTCGACCCGGGCGAGGAGCTCGTCGATCTCCTCGAGCGAGGATGCGGAGCGGATTCGAATCTTGAGATCTGTGAGGTTGGTCGTGAGATTCTCGAAGCTGGGGAGGAACTCGTGCAGCGGCGGGTCGATGAGCCGAATCGTCACCGGGAGCCCATCCATGGCCCGAAAGAGACCGGCGAAATCCTCACGCTGGAAAGGCAGCAGATGCTCGAGGGCCTCACTGCGCTCGGCGGGAACGGTCGCGGTGATCATTCGCTGGACCACAGGCAGTCGCGCCGGATCGAAGAACATGTGCTCGGTTCTGGTCAGGCCTATCCCCTCCGCCCCGTACGACCGGGCAAGACGGGCGTCGTCTGGATAGTCGGCGTTGGCCCAAACGCCGATGTCCCTGAATTCGTCCGCCCACTCCAGCAGTTTCTTCAGCCAGAGATTCTCGAGGTCAGGCGTCTGGGTCTCGACCTCTCCCACGAGGACCTCGCCGGAGGTCCCATCGACCGAGATGATCTCACCTTCTCTGACGATGCGATCTCCGACCTGCATCTGCCGCTCGGTCAGGTCGATCGAGAGGTCGGCAGCGCCGACCACGGCCGGCTTGCCGAACTGTCTTGCCACCAGGGCGGCGTGGCTGGTCCGGCCGCCTCTGCTGGTGAGAATGCCCTGTGAGGCGAGCATTCCGTGTACGTCGTCGGGCTTGGTCTCGGGCCTCACCATGATCACCTTGCGGCCGTCCTCTCTCGCCCAGCGCTCGGCCAGGTCTGCATCGAAGGCAACCGCCCCCACCGCTGCCCCCGGTGACACGTTGAGACCGGTCGCCAGGACCCTCCCCGACTCGATGGCCTCTCTCTTGTCCTCCGGGACGAAAGAAGGATGGAGAAAGAAATCGATCTGAGAGGGAGTGACCCTCATCAGGGCCTCCTCTCGGGTGATGAGGCCCTCTTCTGCCATGTCGACAGCCACCCGGACCGCGGCTTGGGCCGTTCGTTTGCCATCTCGGGTTTGAAGGATCCAGAGCTCACCACGCTCGATGGTGAACTCCATGTCCTGCATGTCGCGGTAGTGGGTCTCCAGCGTGCCGGCTATCTCTGAAAAAGCCTCGTAGATGGCGGGCATCTCCGACGCCAGCTCTTCCATCGGCTTGGTGACGCGGATCCCGGCGACCACATCCTCCCCCTGTGCGTTGGTGAGGTAGTCACCCTCCAGCCGGGGCTCACCGGTGGTGGCGTTGCGAGACATGGCGACCCCGGTGGCGGAGTCGGAGCCCATGTTCCCGAAGACCATGCTCTGCACGTTCACTGCGGTTCCCAGATCGTGGGGTATGCCGGCAGCGTTTCGGTAGTCGACTGCCCGCTTTCCACTCCACGACCGGAACACAGCCTCGATGGCAAGCTCCAGCTGATCGATCGGGTCGTCAGGGAAGGAACGGCCGGAGAAACGCTGAACTATCTCTTTGAATGCCGACGTGACCTCTCGGAAGTCTTCGACACTGAGCTCAGAGTCGCTGGTCACGCCCGCCCGGGCGCGGCGCTGCTCCAGGACGTGCTCGAATGGCTCGTCCCTGACACCGAGCACGACCGACCCGAACATCTGCACGAGTCGGCGATAGGAGTCGTAGACGAAGTGCTCGTCACCGGTCAGCTTGATCAGGCCTTCGACGACCTTGTCGTTCAGGCCGATGTTGAGGACGGTGTCCATCATTCCCGGCATCGAGAATTTTGCGCCGGAACGGCAGGAGACCAGAAGCGGGTTCACCGGATCGCCAAAGGACTTACCAGTCTTGGCCTCCATATCGGAGAGGGCCGCCGTCACCTGATCCATGAGGCCGGGTGGGAACTCACCGTCGGCTCCGAGGAAGGCATTGCAGGCGGCGGTGGTGATGGTGAATCCAGGGGGCACCGGGACGCCGATTCGCGTCATATCGCCCAGGTTGGCCCCTTTTCCCCCGAGCAATCCACGCACCGCGTCCCAGTTCCCGCCGACAGCAGCTTGGGCGTCATCGACCTCGTCGAACCCATAAACCCATTTCTCAGACATTGTCGAACCTCTTCGTCAGGCCAGCGGAGGAGTCGACATGAGTCTCATCACCGCTGTTGTCAGTCCCTTTCTATCTCGATTCTCCAGGGATGGAGCGAGTACAGACAGGGCATAGGTGCCCGAGCCTGTGGGACCTTCGTCTTTTCAGATGAAGATGGTCTGTGCGCCCTCTGACAGCTCGATGAAATCGGCAGCGCTGATGATCCCTTCTACCCGCTCATAGAGGTCGGTGTCGGTGAGGTGCATCATGTCAGCCGACATCCGGCAGGCCCAGAGATGGCCACCGGCATCGGTGATCAACTCGAGGAACTCAGGGACATCGGGAACGTCGATGCCTTCGATCTGCTTCTTCATCATGTGAGTGGCGAAGGCCGTCATCCCGGGCAGACCCATGAGCATGGGAGACATGTGGGTGGCGGGGTTGCCTACCGGTGTGAAGTGCAGGTGGCCCATCGTCTCCTTGTTGATTATGTCGAAGCCCCAGAAGGTGAAGAAGAGATGTGTCTCGATGCCCTCCCCGAGGGCTGCGTTCGCCAGAACCAGGCCGGGATAGGCCATGTCCAGGGATCCCTTGGAGCAGATGATCGCCAGCTTGCGATCTGTCGCCTCGTCGTCGAACACCGGGACCGGTGCTTCAATGGTGAGAGTCATTGCCTGCCTCCTGTCACACGCAGCCTGCCGGCTTGGGCAGACCTGCGATGTAGGCCATCTTCTTGGCCGGTTTCTTCGGGAAGAGCTCGAAGAGCTCCTTGGTAGGAATCCCCCCGAGCGTGGACACCCGTCGCAGAGTCGCCGTCTCTCCCTGTGTCTTGTAGTCGTCGCGCAGGAAGCGGATCGCGTCCAAGTGTCTCTCGGTCAAGTCGATGCCGATGTTGACGGCCAGTTGCTTGCCGAGATCTTCGTTCCATTCGTCGTACTCGGTCATGAAGCCCTCGTCGTCGACGTGGACCTCGTGGCCCGAGATCGTTGCCAGGCTCATGTTCGAGCCTCCTTTCGTTCTATCTGTTTCTGTTGGGTCGGGCCGCCAAGGCTCCGGAGTGCCACGACCAGCCGGTATAGGCCACGGCGGGCCTCGACCGTCCGCAGCTCGCGAAGCAGTGAGAGCAGTGATGGCGGCTCATCGGGCTCCTCGACCTCTTGGACCTGATGGACGGTCGACTTCAGCAATTCCATGACCTCCGGCTGGGTCATCTCTTTGAGCGTCTCGAGGATCAAGACGATGTTGTCGCCGAGTGCCTCGACGTCGCTCTCGTCGAACGATGTCACCACCTTGTCGACGACGCCCAGGCCACTGCGGGCAAAACCCACATAGCCGCGTGCATCGGCTTCGGCTAGTGCTCGCGACACCGAGGCCACGCCCTGGGATGCCATCGGTGAGAGATCACCGAGCAACTCCGAATAGGCCTGGCCGAAACGACGTCTCTCTTCGGCCTCGGTGACCAGGAACCGCAGCTGGCTCTCGATAAGGTCGAGCCGACCGTTTCCCTGGAGTGATTCGATCGTCTTCACGCCTCCACCTCCTCCTTGCCCAGCATCGACATGAGGGCCGGAAGCGGGAGCTCCCGACCCGGAAGCAGGGCATGCCAGTAAATCCACTTGAACGCCAGCTTCCCGAAGTGATTCACCTCTGTCTCTTGGAGAAGGGAGAACGGGCCCACCACCGGCAACGGGTACTTGCCGGGGAGGGGCTGGACGTCGTAGTTGAAGTCGATGAGGAGGGCCTTGCCGTCGCCCGACTCGACGAAACAGTTGGCGTGGCCGTCGAAGCGCTGAGGCATCTGCTCACCACGAATGTGATGGAGGAAATTCTCGACGAACACCTCGACGGCGAAGTGGGCGACCGACCCGGCCTTCGAGGTGGGCAGATCTGCCGCATCCCCGATTGCGAAGACGTTGTCTGATGCCTTGGACAGGAAGGTGCCCGGGTCGACGGGCACGTAGTTCAGCTCGTTGCCGATGCCGCTACGTGCGACGTAGTCCGCACCCATGTTCAGGGGGACCGTCACCAATAGGTCGAACGGGATCTCACGCTCGTCGTAGGAGACGATGCAGCGACGCTCGTTGTCGACCTCCTGGATGTAGAAGTCGGTCTCCACCTGGATCTTGCGATCCTCGAGCATCCCGCCGAGCATCTTCGACGCCACCGGCTTGGTGAAGGCTCCGTCGAGGGGGGTCACGTAGACGATCTCGACCCTGTCGCGCATTGCCCGGTCTTTGAAATAGGAATCGGCGAGAAAAGTGAACTCGAGAGGGGCTACAGGGCATTTGATGGGCATCTCGGTGATGTGGACGACGAGTCGCCCGCCATCCCAGGCGCGCAGCTTCTCGCCCAGAGCCTCGGCGCCATCGAGGGTGTAGAAGTCGAATACAGAGTTGCGCCACTCGGCGCCGTCCATCCCGGGGGTCTGGTCCGGTCGAGGGTGCGTTCCGGTAGCGATCACGAGCTGGTCGTATCGGAGCCGTTTCCCGTCGCCGAGCACCACCTCGTCGGACTCGATGTCGACACGTTCGATCTCGGCGGTGATCTTTTCGATCCCGGGCGTCAGCAGCTCTGTCATCGGTTTCGTGATCTGAGAGGGCTGGTAGCCGCCGAAGGGCAGGAACAGATACCCGGGCTGATACCTGTGGACCTGGTCGTGATCGACGACCGTGATCGCCCATTCGTCTTCAGGAAGAGCGCGCCGGAGCTTGTTGACGACCATCGTGCCGGCGGTGCCGGCACCCAGGACCACCAAGCGTTTCATGAAAGACTCCTCGGTTGGTTACTCGATGTCCTGATTGTCGGTCTTGGACCCCCGAGACGACAGGGTCATCGGACCAGGCGCGCCCGGGACTTTTGGCATCTGTTCCAGCATCGAGCACCGTGCTCGATGCGTGTGGAACGGGCCAAACGGTTGGTGCCGACGGGTCTTTCGTCCCTGTGGGCGTGGCAGCGTTCGACATAAGTTGATGGATATGAATCCCGGTTCGTCTGCTCCCACGTCCACCGTCGACGGAAACGAGGCGGCTGCCCGAATCGCCCATCTGCTGAGCGAGGTCATCGCCATCTATCCGATCACACCCGCCTCGACGATGGGAGAGCTCGCCGACGCCTGGTCGCACGCAGGCCGGACCAACTTGTGGGGCGTTGTCCCCGAGGTGATCGAGATGCAGAGCGAGGGCGGGGCGGCCGGCGCCATACACGGTGCCCTTACTGCTGGCGCATTGAGCACGACATTCACTGCGTCGCAGGGCCTGTTGTTGATGCTCCCCAACATGTACAAGATCGCCGGTGAGCTGACTCCGGCCGTCATCCATGTCGCTGCACGCACCGTGGCGACTCATGCCCTTTCCATATTCGGAGACCATTCCGACGTTATGGCAGCGCGCCAGACGGGGTTCGCCCTGCTGGCTTCCTCCTCGGTGCAGGAGGCACAGGACATGGCGTTGGTGGCACACCTCGCCACGCTCGAGTCCCGGGTCCCCTTCCTCCACTTCTTCGACGGCTTCCGCACGTCGCACGAAGTGGCGAAGATCCAGACGATCGACGAAGGGCTCGTCCGGGGGTTGGTCGACGAAGACTTGATCGCTGCTCATCGTCTTCGAGCCCTCAACCCGAACCGACCCGTTCTCCGGGGCAGCGCCCAGAACCCCGACGTCTTCTTCCAGGCACGGGAAGCAGCGAACCTCTTCTATGACGCGGTCCCCTCGATCGTCCGCAGGACGATGCGGAAACTCGAGGAGGAGACCGGGCGTAGCTACGACCTTTTCGAGTACTCCGGATCGCCCGAGCCCGAGACCGTCCTCGTGATCATGGGATCGGGGGTGGGAGCGGCACGCGAAGCGGTGGGACGCCTCGAGGAAGAGGGCAGGAAGGTCGGAGTCATCCAGGTTCGTCTCTACCGCCCGTTCTCTGTCGGCGCATTCGTCGATGCCTTGCCCCAGTCGACGAAGAGAGTGGCCGTGCTCGACCGCACCAAGGAGCCTGGGGCCGTCGGCGAGCCTCTCTATCAGGATGTGATCGCCTCGCTAGCCGAGGCGGGAAGGTCGGGGATCGATGCGTTCGGCGGCCGGTACGGGCTCTCGTCGAAAGAATTCACCCCCGACATGGTGGCTGCGGTGCTCGATGAGGTGGAGGGATCCTCACCCCGCCGACACTTCACGGTCGGGATAGTCGACGACGTGACTCGCCTCTCCGTCACATATGACCCTTCCTGGTGGTCCGAACCCGAAGACGTCAGCACGGCCGTGTTCTACGGGATGGGCTCGGATGGAACCGTTGGCGCCAACAAGAACTCAGTGAAGATCATCGGCGAGGAGACCGACCTGTTCGCCCAGGGCTATTTCGTGTACGACTCCAAGAAGTCGGGGTCACGCACCGTCTCGCATCTCAGAGTGTCGCCCCGGCCGATCGAGTCGACCTATCTGATCCGTCAGGCCGCCTTCGTGGCAATCCACCAGTTCGACATCTTGAGAAGCGTCGACGCGCTCGACGTGGCGGCACCGGGAGCCAAGGTCTTGCTCAACTGCCCATACCCGCCGGAGGAAGTCTGGGCACGGCTCCCGATCGAGGCCCAGCGCAATGTGGTCGACAAGGACCTGGAGGTCTGGACGATCGATGCCGACTCAATAGCCCGCGGAGCGGGTCTCGGAAGGAGGGTGAACACGGTGCTCCAAACCTGTTTCTTCCACCTCACCGGGTTGATGCCAACGAACGAGGCGATCGAGTCGATCAAAGCCCACATCCGCAAGACCTACTCCAAGCGAGGCGAGGTGGTGGTTCGACGCAACGAAGATGCCGTCGGTCGGGCTGTGGCCGGACTGGCCCGTGTGACGCCGGGCCCTGTAGGCAGCGACACCGCTGTCGGCCTCCCCGTCACCGACGATGCATCCGACTTCGTCAAGCGGGTGACATCCACATTGATGGCGGGTCGCGGAGACCTCCTCCCCGTCTCTGCATTGCCGGTGGATGGGACTTTCCCCACGGACACCGCCAGATGGGAGAAGCGCTCCATTGCCGACGAGATCCCGATATGGGATGCGGAGATCTGTATCGACTGTGGACGTTGCGCTCTGGTCTGCCCTCATGCCGCAATCAGATTCAAGGCATTCGACGCCACAGAGGCGATCCCCGACGGCTTCCTGTGGAAGGAGCCAACCGGCAAGGACTTCCCCGGCATGCGAATTGCCATTCAGGTCGCCCCCGACGATTGCACCGGTTGCGGAATCTGCGTCGAAGTCTGCCCGGCGAAATCGAAAGAGCAGGTGAAGCACAAGGCGCTGAACATGGAGCCCAAGGAACGGCACCTGGAACGGGAACGCCACAACTTCGAGGTCTTCCTGGGTCTCCCGGAGGTGGACCGATCAGAAGTCAACGTTGCCTCGGTGAAGGGCTCCCAGCTTCTCCAGCCCCTGTTCGAGTTCTCCGGCGCCTGCGCAGGCTGCGGGGAGACTCCCTACCTGAAACTCCTCACACAGATGATGGGCGACAGGATGGTCGTCGCCAACGCCACGGGTTGCTCTTCTATCTACGGAGGGAACCTTCCCACCACCCCGTGGGCAACCAATGCCGAGGGCCGCGGGCCGGCCTGGTCCAACAGCCTCTTCGAGGACAACGCCGAGTTCGGGCTGGGGATGAGACTCGCCGCCGATGCCCAGCGGGACGACGCCATTCTCCTGGTGACGGCCCTCGCTCCTGAGCTCGGAGAGCTGGCGGTTGAGATCCTCGAGGTGGCAGAAGACCTCGACTACTCCGACACGGACGCGCTGATCGCCCGTCAACGCGAAATGGTGGATCGTCTGATGATCCGACTCGCCGAGCTCGACGGCCCCCTTCCGCGCCGTCTGGAGGGCGTAGCCGACTCTCTGATCGAGACCAGCATTTGGATCGTGGGTGGAGACGGCTGGGCATATGACATCGGATTCGGCGGCCTCGATCACGTCCTCGCTTCGGGGCGGAACGTCAACATCCTCGTGCTCGACACCGAGGTCTACTCCAACACCGGTGGTCAGGCATCGAAGGCGACTCCACGGGCGGCGATCGCCAAGTTCGCCGCCGGGGGCAAAGCAACCGGGAAGAAGGACCTAGGTCAGATCGCCATGTCCTACGGAAACGTGTACGTGGGTCAGATCGCAATGGGGGCGAACCCGAATCAAACCGTGAAGACCATGGCCGAAGCCGAGGCGCATCGTGGTGTGTCCCTGGTGATCGCCTACAGCCCTTGTATCGCCCATGGCCTGGACATGAAGAACCAGTTGAGCCATCAGAAGGCGGCCACCGACTCCGGCTACTGGCCTCTCTATCGCTACGACCCGGCGCGAGAAGCGGCGGGAGAACCAGGGCTTCGACTGGACAGCCGGGCACCAACGATCCGATTCAAGGACTTTGCGGACACAGAGACTCGTTTCGCCATGTTGGGCAAGGTCGATCCCCATGGCGCAGAAGCATTGCTGGAGCGAGCTCAAGCAGACATCGACGACCGCTGGCAGCTGTACGAGCAGATGGTCCGGATCCACCGGACCGCCGAGTACGCGGAGGTAGAAGAGTGACAGCCGATCTCTCGACCCGATATCTGGGCCTCGATCTCGCCCATCCGGTGGTGCCATCGGCATCACCGCTGACGGGCGACATGGACCACGTTCATGCTCTCGTCGAGGCAGGAGCACCGGCCATCGTGCTGCCCAGCCTCTTCGAGGAGCAGATCGAGCACAACGCAATGGCCGTGCATCACAGTCTCGAGTTGGGGGCCGACGGGTTCGCCGAGACCCCTGAAGGGTTCTTCCCCCAGCTCGACGATTACAACACCGGGCCTCAGGATTACCTGAAGCTGATACGTGACGTGAAGGAAGAGACGAGCCTTCCAGTCATCGCCAGCCTCAACGGAACCACGCCCGGAGGATGGACCCTGTACGCCCGCATACTCGCCGACGAGGGCATCGACGCCCTCGAGCTCAACACCTATCAGGTGGTCGCAGATGTGGCGCGGACCGCGGCCGACGTGGAGACCTCGTACTTGCGTCTCGTTGCCCGCGTGAAGGAAGCGGTCGATCTGCCACTGGCCGTGAAGATCGGCCCCTTCTTCTCTTCAACCGCCCACATGGCCAACCGACTCGTCGATGCGGGCGCAGATGCCCTCGTCATCTTCAACCGGTTCTATCAGCCCGACATCGACCTCGAGAGCCTGGACGTCGTGCCGAGTCTGGTGCTGTCCGACCCGTCGGAGCTGAGACTGGTTCTGCGCTGGCTCGCCATCCTCCACGGGAGAGTCGGCTGCGACCTGGCAGCAACCACCGGAATCCACGAATCGGACGACGCAGCGAAGGCGTTGCTCGCCGGAGCCACGATCACGATGATGGCCTCAGCCCTGCTTCGGCACGGGCCATCGCGGCTGACCGAGGTCCGCGATGGGCTCGAAGCCTGGCTCACGGAGCGTTCTTTCGACTCGGTCAACCAGGCCCGTGGGAGCATGAGCCACGTGGCCGTCCCCGACCCGTCCGCTTTCGAGCGAGCGGGATACATGCACACCCTGACCTCCTACGTCCCGGACTGGTAGGCGCCAATCCCGGGCGAAGAAGTGGGCCCCTGGCCATTCGCCAGGGACCCACTTGCGCTCAAGCCACGGCTATGTGCTCTGGCGGTTCTGCGACGTGAGGGCTCCGAGAAGGATGACCCCTCCCACGAGAATCACAAACACAGGTGCCACGTAGCGCAGATCGATGGCCGACAAGTCCCACCACCCAAATCCGACAGCCGCCATAGCGGCCCCGAAGATGGTGAGAAGGACACCCCATACGAAGGTGCCGACATGGATTCGCTCACCCATCACTCACCTCCACTCTCCCGGTGAACGCTTGAAGATCGAGGACGAATGTCTCCGAGCTGTCTTCGAAACCGGGGGTCTCATAGGTCTCGTCCAGCCCCACTCCGTTGATCGGCCGTCCGAGAATCTCGATCTCTCCGGCTCCGACTTCGGCGTTGACTGAGAAGTCGGCTCCACGGGGAACCCGAATCACCAACTCTCCCATGCCAACACTGGCGCTGACATTCGTCGAAGCAGCCAGGTCGTCGATCTCCCGTAGATCGATGGTCATGGTTCCCATCGCGAGGTTGTAGTCGGTCTTCAACTCCCCGACCGAGGACACCTGCACCGTTCGGTCCCCGACGCCACCCTGAAATCCTTCGAATGGCGCCGCTGCCGTGAGCAGAGTGATCAGGCCCAGAACGGTCCCGAACACGATGAGACCCGTGTGTGAGCCGTGCCTCGCCAGAAGCATCAATGAGATGCCCGTGACCATCGTGGCGAGGGCCAGAACGGCGGTGACACTTATGTCGACCGTTCCGACCCTCTCCAATAGCCAGAGCGCCCCGATGAAGATGAGGACACCTCCACCGACGATCTGGGGGATGTAGCCGCCACGCGATTCCTTGGCCGTAGCCGATTGCTCCTCGGTTGGCGGTCGTTCGGTGAGCGTCATCGCTTCAGACCTCCCAATAGAAGGACCAGACCGCCCGTGAGGAGGACGACTGGCCACACGTACTGCCCCAACCAGGGGGCTGCCGTGTTCACCAGGGCGACGGTGCCCACGATTATGAACACCACGCCGATAACTGCGACTCCGGTGACCGAACCTCTCCCCGTTTCCGGGGCGACATATCCGTGAGGCTGGGGCGGGACGATGAGCCACATCAGCAGGTAGATCAGGATCCCCGATCCTCCGCCAATGGCCAAGACGACGAAGCCGATCCGAAACCACACGGGATCGACGGCGAAGTAATCGCCCAGACCACCGCAGACTCCGGCTACGACTTTCTGACTGCTGCTCCGGTAGAGCCGTCTCTCGGCCATCTCCCCGGCAGCATCCTCCTGTTTTGACTCATATGCCGTTGTCACCTGTCACCTCCTTTCTTCTCTCTGCCCCACCTCCGGCGAGTTTGATCACCTCGGTCAGGGCACCTATGCCGGCTCCGACCATGGCCAGAATCAGCAGGATCCTCGTGACCAGCGCCCAGTCGAACGACGACTCCGAGAAGTCGAAGGGGAACACGGTGAGCACCCGATAGGTCACGAAGATGCTGATCAGGTTGGACAGGATCTGGCCGGTCGACTTGACGGGGACAGTGTCATTGAACAGATAGATGACGTTGAGGACGATCGACACCACGAGTGAGAAGCTGATCCAGGGGACGACGTCGGCGAACTCATCGGTCAGGAACGGCAGCCATCCCCAATCGAGGATGTTCTGCACGATGACCAATCCGGCCGCATTGATCGCCAGTGCGATGGAGTAGCCGAAACGAGTGCCGGCTCGTCTCAATCCGGGGGAAATCTCGCTCTGCAGGGTTGACATTCACGACCTCCAATCTCTGCAATTGGACACCGGCGGAGGGGTCGCCGGCCAGGGCCATTGGTCACCTTGTCGGCGAAACACGGCCGGCCTCGCGTCCTAGAGAATCTGGTCCAAAGACCCTGTCGAGCTGGCCTGCAGAGACGGACAGTGGCCATATGAGCGCTTCCACCACGAACCGTGAGACAGAGAGGCAAGTCGCGGCAAAGCCGGACAACGACCAGGTCCGCCGGCCTCTCTCGATCGTGTCATTGGCCGTTTTGCTCCTTCTGTTGGCGATTGGTGCCCTTCAGGGTGGTATCGCCATGGTCACCAACCCCGACGACCCCCTGGGAATGTCACCGACCTATCTCGAGGGCACGGCCGTGGCCGACTATTTCTGGCCCGGGATCTTTCTGCTCGGGATTGCGGTTGCTTCCCTGGTCACGGCGATCGGACTCTTCATCGCCTGGAACTGGAGTTGGGCGCGACCCATCGAGGAGTTCGTCGGCTTCTCCTGGCCCTGGCTGGGAGCTGTCTCCACCGGAACCATCCTGCTGGCGTTCGAGATCATCGAGCTGTTCTTGGTGCCCTTCCACCCTGTCATGCATCCCCTGTTGATAGCCGGTTCTGTCGCCATCCTGATCCTCCCCAACCTGGCTTCAGGACGCGCCTTTCTCGCCGTGGAGCGAGGAGAGTGAGTCTGCTATCCACTCGATCCAGGTCGCTCCCGGTCGACAATCTTCCGCCGGTCACGCCACGCTGGGAGTCGGGTCTCATTGCCTTCCTCGGAGCCAGTCTCACCGTGGTGGTGGTCGTCGAAGCCAGGGGGCTCGGTCGAGTCCTCGCGGTACTGGCGGGACTTCTGATCACAGCCGGCGCCCTGAACCTCTGGTCGCGTGCCGGGAAGACCGGTAGGTGGGTCGTGTTGGGATTGGCGACTCTGGGTCTCAGCGTCGGGATCGGAATCGGGCTCCGAGCGTTGTCGATAGGTGTGATCGACCTCTCATCCACTGCTGCGACGTTCGCACTCCTCAGTGGTGGATCGCTCATCTGGCTCGCGATTGCGAGGCTCGTCTCGCCAGCCCGTCGAGGATGGGGCATCGTGTCGAGCGCGGGGCTCATCTTTCTCGTTGCCTTGACATCGTGGACCATCACGCCCGCTCTCATCGCCACCAACGTCCCGCCGATAGAGCCCGGAGACGCCACACCGGCGGACTACGGATTCGACGCCGTCGGAGTTGATTTCGAGTCGACCGACGGCGTCAGTCTCTGGGCCTGGTATGCGACGCCGCCAGAGGGGAAGGTAGCCATTGTGAGACATGGTGCGGGTTCGACAGCGACAGACGTCCTGGCTCAGGCCGCAGTGCTGGTGTCGAACGGCTACGGCGTTTTGATCACCGACGCACGGGGGCACGGTCGCAGCGGAGGCGAGGCAATGGACTTTGGCTGGTTTGGCGATCTCGACGTCGCGGCAGCAGTCGACTTTCTACTCACGAGACCCGAAGTCGACTCGACGCGCATCGTCGTCCTGGGTCTGTCGATGGGTGGCGAGGAGGCCATCGGTGCGGCTGGACATGACCCCCGCATCGCCGCTGTCGTGGCCGAAGGTGCAACGGCGAGAGCCGATGCCGACAAGGTCTGGCTGACGGACGAATACGGCTGGAGGGGTTGGATACAGACCAGGCTGGAGTGGGTGCAGTACACGGTGACCGATCTGCTCACCGAAGCCTCGAAGCCGATGTCTCTCACCTCTGCCGCAGCCGCGATGGCTCCGCGCGAGCTTCTTCTGATAACGGCCGGCGACGCGCCGGACGAGACCCACGCCGCCCGCCAGATCGCGGCCTCCGGAGCGGAGAACGTCGAGGTGTGGACGGTCGACGGCGCGGCTCACATCGGAGGGTTGGGCGTTGCTCCCGAGGAGTGGGAACGGACCGTGATCCAGTTCATGGATGACGCGCTATCCGATTGAATCGAGCGCGAGGTGAGTACCGCTCCCTAGCGGTTCCCGTTCTCCGCGCATCGAGTCGTTCGCCATCCTCGAAAGTGCGACAGACTGTCGATTAGGTCATCTCGTCTTCGTATATCGGGTAGAAGACAGAATCGCCCGGTTGACCGGCCGGTCGCCACCGGCGGGACGGGTCCGACCCGTAGCTCTGATGGGAGTATGAGAATGCGAGAAGTAGTCAGCGACATTTCGGTGTCAGTGGACGGTTATGCCGCCGGGCCGAACCAAAGCAGGGACCTCCCGTTCGGCGTGATCGGCCACAACCGGCTGCACGATTGGATGTTCGAGGTCCCGGAAGAGAACCAATCCGAGATCGAAGCCATCACCGATGCGGGTGCCTTCATCATGGGTCGCAACATGTTCGGTCCCGATCGTGGCGAGTGGGATCTCGACTGGCAGGGCTGGTGGGGCGATACGCCTCCCTACCATGCCCCCGTTTTCGTACTTTCTCATCGGGCGCGCGACGACCTGGTGATGGAAGGCGGAACCACGTTCCATTTCGTGACAGATGGAATCCATGCCGCGCTGGAGCGGGCTCGCACTGGGGCGGGTGACAGGAACGTTGCCATTGCTGGTGGAGCCAACACCATCAATCAGTATCTCGCTGCCGGTCTCATCGACGAGCTCCGGGTCCACATCACGCCGTCGATCTTCGGGAGCGGTGAGCGTCTGTTCGAGGGAGTGCCCCCGATGCCCCTGCATCAAGTGTCGGCCCGGGCGACGTCGATGGTGACACACATCGTGTACCGGCCGGAACGTCGGGATTGACGGAGAGAGCATCGGGCATGACATCGGCCTTGTGACGGCTCCGATGTGGACCTGTCCTCGGTGCGGGCGGGCGTTCGCCAACCGCAATCAGACCCATTCCTGTCGTGCCCTCGTCGATCTCGATGAGCACTTCTCTTCGAGTGCGCCAGTGGTCCGGGACATATTCGACCGCATCGTCGACGAGG
The DNA here is from genome assembly GCA_035620735.1 of Acidimicrobiia bacterium. GTDB lineage: Bacteria > Actinomycetota > Acidimicrobiia > Spongiisociales > ZC4RG35 > JANQRA01. The sequence continues at coordinate 31,558 of DASPGH010000067.1, forward strand.
TGAGCGCATTGGGACCGGTGATCATCCTGTCCGAGAAGACGAGGATTGCTCTCCAGACCCGCATGAGCTTCGCCGCTTTCGTGCCGCGACGGGACTGGCTCGACGGGCATGTCGTGCTGTCGGAACGTCTTTACAGCCCTCGATTCACACGCGTCGAGACCTACTCTCCTCGCAACGTTTTACACGCCTTCCGTCTTCGCGAGGTGGCAGAGGTCGACAACGAGTTCCGGGATTGGTTGAAACGCTCCTACCGCGTGGGCGACCAGGAGCATCTGGAGAGTTAGAGTCCAGAGTTCGGGCTCCCGTCCGAGCGTGACTTGATCGATGGCGCAAGCCAGGGGCTTATGGCCCTATCGATCCCATCCCGGCTTTCCAACAATCGAGGGTGTTATGACCAAGGGAAGAACAGCAATAGTCATCATCGGAGCCTTGATCGGCCTGTTCGCGATCGCGCTCCTAATCGGAGGCGGCGGGCTGCTCTGGGCAAACGAGACCCAGCGCGGAGCCGACGGCTTCTTCTCGACCGACGAGTTCACGATGTCGACCGGGTTGCATGCCATTACCTCCGCCGATGTCGACCTGGGGGCGGACCCCAGCGACTGGTTCCCCTCCGACCTCGCATCAGTACGGCTCGATGTCGAATCAGCTGGGAGCCAGCCTGTATTCGTGGGCATCGGTCGCTCGGACGACGTAGAGAGCTACCTCGACGACGTCGCCGTATCCGAAGTCAGCCGGATCACCGGATTTGGAGGTGTCACCTACCGGGAGGTTGCCGGCTCCGCTACCCCAACACCGCCCGGAGAACAGGACTTCTGGGCGACGTCCGCAGAGGGGACCGGGACCCAGACCATCACATGGGATCTCGAGCAGGGGAGGTGGAGCCTCGTCGTGATGAACGCCGACGCCTCTGAAGGTGTCACCATTGCGACTACGGCCGCAGCTCGCACCGACCTCCTGGCTTGGATCGCAGCCGGCCTGATCGCAGTCGGAGTCATTCTCGCCATCGTCGCCGTGGTCATGATCGTGGCGGCTGTCGCAAGACGACGTCTTCCTGAACCAGTGGCCGCACTCGCCGCCACGGAATACGGTCCCTACCCGGTGCGGCTCGAGGGTGCATTGGACCCCGGGCTCAGTCGCTGGCAATGGTTGTTCAAGTGGCTGTTGGCGATCCCCCACTTCATCGTCCTGGCGTTTCTCTGGCTGGCCTTCTTCCTGCTGACCATCGTGGCGTTCTTCGCCATCTTGTTCACAGGGCGCTATCCGAGATCGATCTTCGAGTTCAACGTCGGGGTACTACGTTGGAGCTGGCGGGTTGCCTACTACTCCTATGGCGTGAATGGCACCGACCAATATCCTCCATTCACCCTCGATGACGTCGACTATCCGGCTCAACTGGACGTGGCCTACCCCGAGACGCTGTCCCGGGGCCTCGTCCTGGTCAAATGGTGGCTCCTTGCCATCCCCCACTACCTGATCGTTGGTCTCTTCACGAGCGGGCTCGTGTGGTGGACGACCGAGATCGGCACGGGGAACACCGCGGCGGAGGCCGGCGCAGGCCTGATCGGAATACTGGTGTTCATCGCAGTGGTGATCCTCTTGTTCACGGGACGCTATCCACAGGGGTTGTTCGACCTGATCATGGGTCTGAACCGGTGGGTCTTCCGTGTCGCCGCCTATGCCTCCCTAATGAGAGACGAGTACCCACCGTTCCGGCTCGACACCGGTGGTGGCGAGCCAAGGCCGGCTGAGCCATCCCCAACCGTTGGGCCAGACGAGACCGGCGTGGTCGTCGAGCGGGAACAGACCTGACGCCGGCAGCTTCCAGGTTCAGGAGAGCCATATCTCCCAGACACGGCGTATGGACCGCGGCCTTCCACCGTTCAATCGGATTCGTCGAAAGGGGAAGTGCCGGGTGACGGTGCCGGTACCAACGACGCATACCGTCTCTTGATGTGGCGGTGCGCCCACAGTGTCGCCGCGATCATCGTTACACCGATCGCTGCGATCGTCACCATGGATGACCACGGCAGGTCGATATCAATTGCCTCGACGTTGAAGAACAGGTTGAGGGGTGTCACCACCGGCCATAGCACGAAGATGTTCTCGACGAGGCGGTAGGCGACCGCATAGACAAGCCCGAGACCGAATAGGAGCCAGAGCTCTTCAGGCCCGACACCATATCCCAGGTGGTAGATCGCGTAGAGGACTGCCGCCCCAGCCACGCTGGGCCCTGTGCCCAGGCTGGCCTCCAGCCTGGTCTGGATGAAGCCTCTGAAGAAGAAGACCTCGAAGAAGCCGACCACGAGCGAAAACGCGAGAAGTGGCATCCAGTCGACCAGTTCTCCGAACTGATGGCCCCAGATCATCGCGCCGAACTGAGCTATGGCCAGTATCAGACCCAGAGTCAGCGCTTCGGCAAGATGATGGCGGGTGATACCCAGCGAGCTCAGGCCACGTCTGCGACCCCCGACCTGCTGGCTGATCGGACCAACCACACCCAGCAACATCCCGGCTCCAACCGTAAGCCAGAATCCGACTGGCCGATCAGGAGTGAACACCACGAAGGCGACGCGGAAGAGGCCGACAACTCCTCCATAGAACAGGGCGACGGCGATGAGGTCGCGCCGGTCGATCGAGGGGTGCCAGGGTGGGCCGCTCGACGACAGCACCAAAGCGAGAATGGCGGCCGAGGCCGTCACTCCAATCGCCCAGATCACCGGATCGATGTACATCAAAAGCAACGAGGCCACCAAGAAGCCGACCCAGATGAACCCGGAGATAGGGATCCTCGATGCACGCTTGGGACGGGAACCGGTGCCCACCGGGCGGCGCATCATCACAACACCTCCAATACCCGGGCCAAGGGGCACTCGAGCCTCTCGGTGCACCGGGAAAATGTCTACGACATCTCATGTTCGAACGTGGTAACCGATCCGACCAGAGGCAAAAGACCATTCAATTACGGCGAGAGGGGACCCGGTCGCGTCTCGCCGACACCAGAGCCGAGAATCATTTGGGCGGTGCGACCCCGCAGACGAATGCCGACCTCACCCACGTCGCCGTATGCGTAGTCTTCGATCCGTCCACGTTCGGAGGTAGCGGTAGTGAAAACTCGACAAAAGCGACTGATCGGGTCGCTCATCTCCCTCACGATGGTGCTGGTCAGTGCGCTGCCCGCCATCGGCATCACCTGGGGCGAGCCGGACACAGGGGACGCGTACCCGGCTGTCGGCGCCATCATGATCGACTGGCGTGTCATCGATGTGCCCGAGTTCGGTCTCGGCATCTACTGCAGCGGGACTCTCATCCATGAGAGCGTGTTTCTGACCGCGGGCCACTGCGCCGACGGGCTCATCGCAGACGGGCTCATCGATGCCGACGGTTACCCGATCCTGGGAGAGGGAGGAGAGGCCGATATCTGGGTCAGTTTCGATGCGGACCCCTCGGACTTCGACCCACCGGACACGACCACCCGATGTGACACGTGTCTCGACGTCGTCCGGGTGGTGAATAGCCCTCTGTATCGATGGGGCCCGTCCTCAGACCCTCACGACATCGCTGCCATCGTCCTGGCCGAGCCGTCGAGCATCACCCCGATGCCCTATGCCGGGCCGGGGGCTCTCGAGGACCTCCGGGGATCGACCACTCCTCGTAACGGCGAGTCCCGGGAACGGTTCACCGTCGTCGGGTATGGAGGCAGTTTCGTCGGCGAGCCCCCACCCTGGGACATCGAATACCTCGACCATCGAGCCATCGCTCAGAGTGCGTTTCAGAATCTGCACAACGCGTGGCTGCGGGTCTCCCAGAACCAGTCGAAGGGTGACGAGGGGACATGTTATGGCGATTCCGGCGGGCCGATCCTGCGTGACGTCGAGGGCACGGAGGTGGTTGTCGGCATCACGTCATGGGGTGACGTGCCCTGTGCCTCGATGGGCTTCTACTACCGGGTCGATATCGAGCACTCCCAGGAATTCATCGCAGGAGTTATCGCAGAGGCCACGGGCAGCTGACTCGGTTCAAGGCGCACGGGGCGGCCGGCCCTTGGCTCCTCGACGGGGGAGACCAGGAGTGCGCTCTCGTCTCAGGATGAGCACCGCCCAAACGATGACTACAGCCGACGTGATCGCAGCCGGCAACCCTTCGGTCGCCGGAGTTGTGCTCGCCACGTTGAGGAACGTGTGGAACAAAGCGACGATCAGGAGACTCGAACGAGCTCTCTCATAGAGCCATCCCAGCACTACAGAGCCTGCCATCAGTCCGATGATCCAGCCAGGGATGATGAACCAAGGTCTGGACCGTCAGGTCACTCGCTGGGACCGTCAGCCGGCCAATACGCGGCGGAGAGCCTGGCCGAATGCATCGGGAACTCCCATTTGCCCATACTCGCCACCGAGGAACCCTCCATGGTCACCCGGGAACAGAGTGATCTCCACACCGAGCTCATCAGCGAGAGCGTGAGCCGTTCGCCTCGCCATCGTTTGCCCCGATTGCTCCCCGGCTGCCACGACGATGCGTGTAGGAGCCGATCGCAGCGTCCCGAGGTCGGGTTCGTAATGAGTGCAGGTGATCATGTTCTGGCCGAGGAGAGGATCGTCCCTCGAGCCATCGTCCTCGCCGGGTAGTCCAAAGTCGCCGGCCGCCGGGATCGGCTGACTGGCGAAGTCAGAACGGAACGGACCTTCGTGGCTGATGACAGAGATGAAGTGGGCCATCCCACGACCGAACCCGCCATGTTGATATGTCTTGGCTACGGCGCGGCAAGCCTCGAGGGCCGCCTCGCGGTCTGGCAGCAACGCGGCCAGAGGTGGCTCATGAGCGACCAAAGTCCTCACCCGTTGGGGGTGCTTGGCGACCAGCGCCAGCGCGTTCACCGCTCCCCCGCTGCTGGCGAACACATCGACAACCCCATCGCCGACGGCCTCGATGACTGCGTATACGTCGTCGGCGTGGATTTCGGGGTCCACGGGCACCGTTATTTCGTCGCGCACGCTTCGCTCGACCCCGCGGGGATCGTAGGTGACGATGGTCCGGTTCGGAAAGTGGCTGGCCAGGGTCGTGAAGCCTGCGGCCCCCATCGGTGAGCCGATGAGAAGCAGCGGGGGCTCTGTGCTCTGACCGGCGAGTCGCACGTCGTAGGTGATCGTGGCCCCGGGGACCCTGAGAGTCGCCGGCTTTGGCTGGACGGTGGTGATTGTCATGTTCGTTCTCCTCTGGTGAATCTGGGGCCGCCTATCGGCCAGCCCGAGACGCTGCGCCGTCTTCGGCGAGGATCTGGTCGATCTGGCCGACTGCGAGGCTCATGCCTTCCTCCATGCCCATGGCCAGGAGCTGTTCCATGGCCTCGACGGTCTCGAAGTCGTTGTTGATGGACATCCGGGTTCGCCCGTCCCCGATGTCCTCGATCGACACCTTCATGGTGACGACCGGAAGATCCTCGTTGGCCGAGCCATCCTCGTCGGCGAAACCGTCGGTGAAGACGATGGTGTTGGGTCTGTCGACCTCCAGGATGTCCCAAAAGCCTGCGGGTTGATCACCTTCTGGTCCGGTCATGTGATATTCGATCCGGCCGCCCGGTCTCAGGTCGTGGGCAGTTACAGTGGCGGGGTAGGTCGGTGGGCCCCACCAACGCTCGAGCTGGCGTGGATCGGCCCACAGTTGCCAGACCCGCTCGGGTGTTGCCTCAAACTCGGCAGTCACTGTCATCCTCAGTGAGTCGGGGTCCTTGTGCACGGCACTAACAGTCATCTCAGATCTCCTTGGTTTCGCCGATCAGGTCGGTCATACGGTCGATACGGCCCTGCCAGAGCTCCTCGTAGTGATCGAGGAGTCGACGGGCACCGGCGAGTGCGGCGGCGTTGGTGTGAACCACCTTGCGTTTGCCGGCCTGTCGCTTGGTGACCAGACCGGCTCGCTCCAGCACGGCGACGTGCTTCTGCACTGCGGCGAAGCTCATCGGATAGTGGGCGGCGAGCTCGCTTATGCCCTCATCGCCTTGGACTGCACGGCGGACGATGTCTCTCCGTGTGGCGTCTGCGAGTGCGCCGAAAACCTCGTCGAAGTCGATCGTCGCCTGCATTCATACAACCATATGGTTGTATGATCCGAATGTCAACCCCATCGCCGTGGGTTTCGGTGTCAGCTTCGGAAACCGAGGGTCCCCACGTCAACGGCCGATCCGCCTCCGTCGACCACGAGCACCGCACCCGTCACAAACGAAGAAGCCGGCCCTGTCAGGAATGCAATACAGGTGGCGATCTCCTCGGGATCGGCGGCCCGGCCCAGCGGCACAGGATCGACGAGCCGCTCCCAGACCAGCTCTGCGCTCAATCCCTGCTCCGCCGCCATCAACTCGGTCTCACGCTCGCTCATCTCGGTCCGAGTCCACCCGGGACAGATGGCGTTGACGCGGATTCCATCCCGGCCGAAATCGACGGCGGCGGAACGTACGAGACCAAGGACAGCGGTCTTTGATGTGACGTAAGCCGCGTACTCGGGGCCTGCGGTGAGCGCAGCGACAGAGGAGACGACGACGATGCTCCCACCGCCGCGCAGCCGCATCGAGGGAGCAACGGCGCGCATGCCGAGAAGGGCCCCGTCGACATTCGTTTGCTGAACGAGGCGCCATTCATCGAGGTCCGCCGTCTCCACCGAGCCGAACGCTTCCACTCCGGCGTTGGACACCAGGATGTCGATCCCGCCGAAGTGCTCCTGTGCCGTGGCGACCACCCGGCTCCAATCCTCCTCGCTGGTCACGTCTGCTACCACGGCCACACCACCGATCCGCTCGGCCACCTCGTCGAGGGGCTCGGAGCGACGACCGGTCACGATGACAGAGTCGCCGTCGGCTGCCAGCGCCCGGGCGGTGGCTGCGCCGATGCCGGTGCCGCCACCGGTCACGATGGCCACCCGATCCGATCTCGCCGTCTTCACGTCACCACCTCCGCCGACCGTTTCACGACGTACTCACAGAACCGTGGAAGCTGATCCATCGAGTCGATGAACTGCGAAGGCTTGACGCAGATCGAGCCGAAGCCGCGGCTCACCTGCGGGGGGATCTGCTCGAGGGCATCGTCGAGGTCGGCCGGGGAATGATCGTCAGGGAAGATCCCCCGCACACCGCCAACCCACTCCAGCTCGAGTGGATCACGCCCTGCATCCCGGAGACAGGCGCGAACGTGTTCCAACTCGTCGTCGCCGGGTTGGCCCAAGGGGTGAAAACCGGCGCCGTGATCGACGAGTCTGCGGACGACCGCTGGGTGTGACGTGCTGCCACCAATCCAGATCTGCGGTCCCTCCAGCCGTGTCGGCTTGGGCTCGAGATAGACACCCTCGAATCGGTAATGCCGGCCCTCGAAGGTGGCCGGAGATTCGGACCAGACCCGACTCCATGCCATCAGATGCTCGTCGAGACGACTTCCCCGCTCCTCGAATGGCACGCCGAGAGCCCGATACTCATCCTCGTGCCAGCTCACCGTCGGCTGGACGACTAGACGACCACGACTCAACAAATCGAGTGTGGACAGCTGCTTGGCGAGAAGCAAAGGATGCCGGAGGGGTGCGATGATGGCGGCGAGGGCGATCCTTATCGTCGAGGTGGCTGCCGATATCGCCGCAGCGAGACCGATCGAGTCCGGCCAGGCCATGTTTGGGTCCTGGTTCTCCGGCATGGCATAGTCCCGCGGGTTGCCCATCACTCCCTTCGCTCCTGCCGACGGCCCGAGGACGATGTGCTCGGAGAGCATCACCGCATCCACTCCCGAATCCTCGGCGATACGGGCCATTTCGACGAGTCGGTCCGGGCGATTGGGGTCCACCATCGTCCAGTTCTCGCTGAGCACGAGGACAATGCGCGGCGGGCGGCTCACTCCCACATCCGCTCGGCGACACGAGCAACTGATGCCAGCTTCTGCCACTGGGTGCCTTCGGTGATCTCATTGCCGTCGACGACCGAGGCAAAACCACATTGCGGCGAGATGGCCAGCTGGTCCAGGGGGAGGAACTGCTCGGCCTCATCGAAACGGCCCAGCAGCTCGTCGTCCGTCTGGAGGTGAGACGTCTTCGTGCCCACCACACCCAGCACAAGCGTCCTCCCTGGCGGGACGAAGCGGATCGGTGACACATCGCCCATTCGCCCGGTGTCCTCCCACTCGACGAGGAACACGTCGTAGCCGAGCTCGTTGAACACCCGCTCGGCCAGCGGTTCGAGTGAGCCCTCGCAGAGATAGCGAGATCGGTAGTTGCCCCGACAGATGTGAAGACCGGTGCTCACCCCCTCCGGGATTCCGTCGAGAACCGCCTGATCAGCCGCGATTGCCTCCTCCTCAACAACATCCAGGTCGAACCCGTCGGCCACCATCTGTTCCCGCCAGCGCCCGTCCACCAGGAACGGGTACATCGGGAAATCGAACTGGATGTACCGAGCCCCATTCGCCACGGCTTCGGCCACCAGCTGGCGCTCGATGGCGATCGCATCGTCGGTCAGCTCCTGTCTCGTCTTGTAGACATGGTCGTTGACCCCCGGCTTCCACGTATACGGGTTGGAGAAGATCGAGCCGGCCGGGAAAGTGACCTTGAACGGGTGGCCCGTGATCCCCGACAGATAGCTCGCTTCCCGGGAGACCGGGCTGTCCATCATCTGCAGCCTCTCTACCACTTTGTGAACGTGCCATTCGACCGTGTCGCCGTCGTCGTTGCGGAACTCGACGGGGTTGTCCTCGGTGGAGAACCCTCTGACCGCGTCCCAAAAAGAGTTGAGGAACATGTAGCGGCGAAACTCGCCGTCAGTCACAACGTCAAGGCCTAGGTCGATCTGGCGCTGCACCACGTCAGCGATGGCCTCATCCTCCAGACTGCGTAGCTCGTCAGGGCTCTTGGCGCGCTCCCCGTCGAGTACGGCGCGGTGCCCTTCGTCGTAGAAGTCGTCCATCGCGGCCCGCAGTCGCGCCGGTCTCAGCAAACTGCCGATGACCTCGGCGCGGGCAGGGTGGCGGGGCACGTCGGGAGCCTAGATCCGCGACCTGACCGATAGACTCGAAAGGGTCCGCCATTCTGGAGCCGGGTTGACCACCACCGAAGTCCCCTTGGGCGATGCGTACGCCGACATCGTCGACCATGACACGTATCTCGACGACGTCCCGCATGCCACCTTCGCCCGTCTCCGAGCAGAGTCGCCGGTCACGTGGATCGATGAGTTACCGCCCAACTCCGGCTTCTGGGCGATAACCAAGTTCGACGATGTCGGTCAGGTCAGCCGGGATCACGACACGTTCACGACTACGCGAGGTATCAGACTCGAAGAGATGGCGCCCGATGAGCTGGAGGCACGTCGCACGATGATGGAGTTCGACCCTCCCGAGCACACCCGGTTGCGCCGGCTCGTCTCCCGAGGGTTCACGCCAAGGGTGATCGCCACATACGAGAATGCCTTCCGCTCCCTGGCCAGCCAGGTACTCGACACGGTGCTCCCACTCGGCGAGTTCGACTTCGTGACCGAGATCGCCCGGGAACTCCCCATTCGCCTGTTGTGTCGTCTGCTCGGCGTCCCCGAGGCGGACGCAGATCGTCTCGTGACGTGGGGTGACCAGATGATCAGCCACACCGACCCCGAATACACGCAGTTCGTCGTCGACCAGGTCGACACAGACGACTACCGGCTGCTCCCGTTTCGCAGCCCGGCAGCCTTGGAAGTGTTCGAGTTCGCCGAAGAGATGGCCCAGGAGAGAAGGAGAAATCCCCAGGACGACATCATCACGACTCTGTTGAACGCCGAGCCCGACGGGGTGCCGCTCACCGATCTCGAGTTCAAGAACTTCTTCTCACTCCTGATGGTGGCCGGCAACGAGACAACCCGGCACACGCTCAGCCACGGTCTGACCTTCCTGTCCGACCACCGAGATCGGATCGAGGAGCTGCGGGAAGATCGGGGGCTGATGTCTTCAGCAGCCGAAGAGATCCTCCGCTACTCGTCGGTGACGATGCACTTCCGACGCACCGCCACCCGAGATACCGAGTTGCGCGGCGTTCCCATCGCCGAGGGCGACAAGGTGGTCATGTACTACATCTCGGCGAACTTCGACGAGGACCACTACCCCGACCCGTTCCGGTTCGACATCCATCGCAACCCCACCGACCAGCTCGCATTCGGAACCGGCCGTCATCTATGCCTCGGCGCCTGGCTGGCGCGTCTCGAGGTGAGGGTCACCCTCGAGGAGTTGCTCCCACGAGTCGCAGACTTCGAGATCGTTGGGCCTGTGCAAAG
>DASPGH010000068.1:0-5424 GCA_035620735.1 Acidimicrobiia bacterium
ACCTGGTTGTCCCAGAGCCCGATGGTCGCTCCGGCGGCATGGCCGTGGAGACCGATCGGGTGTGTGTAGACCACAGGTCGGATATCTTCGCTCCGGGCCCGGTCGAGCGTGGCGGTCAGAGTCTCGTTTCCAGTGCGACCGGGCGTCATCTCCTGCATCAGGATGTCTTGTAGCCGATTGCCTTGCTCGAGACCTCGTGTGAACGATGACGGCGGCGTCTTCTCGCCGTCACCAAGGACGTAGCCGTGCTGCTGTTGGTCGGTGTGGTATCCCGATCGAACTATGCCGAAATCGATGTGAACCAGATCACCCCTCTCTATCACCCGATCCTCAATCCCGTCAGCGGGTGTACGGGCGGCGTCCCCTTTGCGCTGCACGCTCACCCCCGGGTGAAACCAATTGGTGAAGCCGTGCTCGTGTGACGTTTGAGCCAGCCACCAGGCGACGTCCTCGGTGGTGGTGACACCGGGCTCAATCACTTCGTTGGAGAGAGCCCGCCGCAAGAAAGCGTGTGCTATCGCACAGGCTTCCCTCATCGGCTCGATCTCCTCCGTCAGTCGGGTCTCGAGCCAGCCAACGGCGAGTGGGTCCGCCGACTCGAGGTGGTGGGCATGGAGAGCCCGTGTGAGTGCGAAATGCTCGCTCGACGTGATGCCATCGGCCAGTGCAAAGGTGTCCGACGTGTTGATGCCGATGGTTCCGGTTACATCGGCGAGGTAGTCGCGCAGCGCCAGCCATTGATCGGGCTCAGTCTTCGGGTCCCAGACCGATGGGAATGGGCCGACCGGGTATCGGGCGATCGCACCACGTTCGCTTCCGCCATCTTTGAACACCAACAGCGTGCGACGTCTGGCGGTCCGGAGCCAGGTCGATGGCAACATCGTTCGTGCCACCGGGTCCTCGTTGTATTCCCGTGCCGCGATGACCCACGACTCGAAACCGTGACGCTCCATCAATTCGGGAACCAGGAGATCCAGCCGACGCTCCAATAGCTCGTCGTGCGATCTGGCAGCTTCTCTGACATCCATTGAGGCGAAGATAACCCCATTCCTAGAATCTGGGCCCATGTCTGAAAGGTCGACCGTTGCCGTGATCGGAGTCGGCGCCATGGGAGAGGCTCTCGTGTCGGGTTTGCTCGGTGCCGGATGGCGATCCGGTGATGTGGCACTGTGTGTGCGTCGGCTCGACCGGCGAGACGAGCTGGCGCACAAGACGGGGTGCACGGTTGGCCTGGACCCTGTCGAGACGATCGCGGGCCGCGATGCGATCGTTGTGGCGGTCAAGCCCCGGGATGTCGCCGATGTCCTGAAGACGATTGCGGGCGCGGTGCAGGAGTCCCAGATCGTGATCTCATTGGCGGCCGGTGTCACCACGCAGACATATGAGACCCAGCTCGGTCCGATACCTGTGGTCAGGGCGATGCCCAACACCCCCGCTCTGGTCAGGGAGGGTGTGACCGGAATCGCGCCCGGAAGCCACGCCGGCTCCGACCACCTCAGTGTTGCCCAGGAGATCCTGGGTGCGGTCGGGTCGGTGCGGGTAATGGAGGAAACCCTTCTCGATGCGGTCACCGCGGTATCCGGGACCGGGCCCGCCTACGTGTTCCTGCTCGCCGAGGCCCTCACCGAGGCTGCGATGCGTGAAGGTCTTCCTCGTGATGTCGCCGAGGGCTTCGTGCACCAGACGATCAGAGGGGCGGGTCACCTCCTCACCGACACCGACAAGAGTCCCGCTGAGCTTCGCTACGAGGTCACTTCCCCGGGGGGGACAACGGCAGCAGCCATGCATGTGCTGGAGGAGAAGGGTTTCAGGGCAGTGGTGGAGGACGCGGTACGAGCGGCTGCGATCAGGGCACGCGAGCTCGGAGGCGGCGCCTGAGTCTCTTCTCGCGCGCCACGGTCGCCGTGGCCAGCTCGACTCCGGTCGAGAAGCTGTTCACATCCACCCGGCCCGGTCGAGCTGTGGCCGAACGATTCGTGGCCGGCGACACTCTGGACAGTGCGGTCACGGTGGCACACACCCTCAACGAGCTGGGTTTCACCGTCTCCCTCGATCTGCTCGGCGAGGAGGTCATCGATGTCGACTCGGCGGGGGCGGCCCTGGCCGAGTATCTGAGTTGTCTCGACCGCATCGAGTCGGAGGGTCTAGACGCCAACATCTCGATCAAACCCACGCAGCTCGGTTTGGCGATCGAGGAGTCGTTGGCCCGCGAAGCCGTGATCCGGCTCGGCCGCAGAGCCGCCGAGGTGGGCACGACGGTCACGATCGACATGGAGGACTCCAGATACACCGAGGCAACGGTGCGACTCTTCGAACTCGGGCAAGCGGAGACCGCCAACTTCGGGGTCGCCCTGCAGTCGTACCTGAAGCGAACACCCGAGGACCTGGAGCGGCTGATACCTCTCGGCGGTCATATTCGTCTCTGCAAGGGGGCTTATCTGGAGCCGGCGGAGGTGGCGATCCAATCCAAGTCCATCGTCGACGCCGCCTTCGAGCAGCAAATGAAAAGACTCATGGCTGCTGATGAGACCATCCCTGCCATCGCAACTCACGACTCGAGGCTGTTGGATGTTGCTCGTGATCTCGCCACCGACCGGGCCGCCCCGTACGAGTTCCAGATGCTCTACGGGGTCAGGGCGGACGTCCAAAGAGAACTGGTGGCCGGGGGATTCCCGCTCCGCATCTACCTACCATTCGGATCGCAGTGGTACCCATACCTCACCCGACGTCTCGCCGAGCGCCCGTCCAATGCGTGGTTCCTCGCAAGAGCTGTGCTCTCGGGCTCTTGACTTCAACCGCACTCGAGGTCATACCCTTCGAGCCGTGAATGCAGAGCATGCCGATCTGGCCCGTCATCGCACGATCGATCTGACCACCATTGGTCGCAAGAGCGGCAAGCCACGGAGGATCGAGATCTGGTGGTTTCACGTCGACGGACGTTTCGTCATCACGGGCACACCGGGTCGACGTGACTGGCTGGCGAACATCCATGCCAACCCGAACGTGACGATCCATGTGGCCGGGACCGACCTTCCTGCTCGGGCGACCCCGGTCGAGGACCCCGACAAGAGGCGAGCCGTTTTCATGGACTCAACGACATCCTGGTACATGACTCAGGCGGAGCTGGATCGCCTCGTAGCAACCTCTCCGATGGTGGAGATCAGCTTCGTCGACTGAATTCGGCCATACCATCGCCTCGTGCCAAACGAACGGTCTGATTTCGAGACCCTGATCGGGCCCGATAGGCGACGCTTGCCCCGGCCCCGGGGCCTGTCAGCCGTGGTGGTCTCCGTTGGTGTGGCGATCGTCGTCGGCTTGATCGTGCTGTGGCCAACCGACACTCCAGAGCTCGATCTCTCCGAGATCGGCTTCGCCGACGAAGTCGTTCGCGCCGAGACGGTCACGGCCACGGTGGGCCCTTGCTCGTATGACCCCGCTCTTGATTGCCGGATGTTCCACCTGAATCTCATCGAAGAGCCGGTGGGCGATACCGCCATCCTCGAGTTTCCCGACGAGGTCGGGCAACCCGACCTCGTCGAGGGAGACATCGTCTACCTCGCAGTCACCCGGCTGGAGGGAGGTCTGGTCGACTATCAATACGCCGACCAGGACCGGACCGGTCTCCTGATCGCCTTGACCTTGATTTTTGCGACTGCGGTGATTGCTTTGGGAAGGCTGCGCGGTGTGGCGGCCCTGGCCGGGTTGGTGGTGAGCATCGCCGTGCTCCTCTGGTTCATCCTCCCTGCGATCATCTCCGGGGAGGACGCTGTGCTCGTGGCGCTAGTGGGGGGTGGTGCCATCGCCATGGTGTCTCTCTATCTGGCTCACGGTTACAACCCGTTGACCCATGTCGCCGCACTGGGAGCCTTCTCTGCACTGGCGCTCACCACCGCTCTCTCCTGGCTGTCAGTCGAGGTAGCCAACTTCTCGGGTCTGGTGTCGGAGGAGGCGTTCTACCTGCTGTCGATCCCCGACCTCGATCTGAGTGGCCTGCTCCTGGCCGGGATCGTGCTCGGTGCGATCGGCGCCCTCGATGACGTGACGGTCACCCAGGCATCGGCGGTATGGGAGGTACACGGAGCGAATCCGACGTTGGGTTCCGCAGAGTTGTACGAGTCAGGTCTCCGGGTCGGACGCGATCACATCGTTTCGACGGTGAACACACTTCTGCTCGCCTATGCCGGCGCATCGTTGCCGCTGTTGATCTTCTTCACCCTCGCCGACCAATCGTTCGGATTCATCGCCGGCTCCGAGGTCGTTGCCCTGGAGATCGTCCGCACGCTCGTGGGGTCGATCGGATTGGTGGCCGCCGTTCCGGTGACGACATGGCTCAGCTCTCGCGTTGTGGCGTCCTTGTCCGAAGACACGTCGACCCGGGTCTCCTCCTAGGAGTGAGGAGACCCGGGGCGACGGAGTCCGAAACCGTCTCCCCAGTTCGGAGGGCTCTGGGTCAAGCAGCCTCGTCGACGGGGTGATGGTCGATTCTGGCGAGACGCTCACCCAGATGGATGAGACCCTGGCCCAAGACCTTTCTCAACCCGTGACGCGGCTGTTCGAGTGGCTCCGGATGATTGACTCGGCGACGCACGTACTCAGCGTGCATGTAGCTCGACGTGGATAGGAAGTCTCTAAGCATGCTCTTCCTCCAGGTCGCCCGTCCTCAGATATGAGTCGAGGAAGGCTCCTGCATCTGAGAGCGACTGCTCACGAAGCGTGTAGCGCTTCTGTTTCGACTTCGACTCGTCATTGGGGATGCGGACCCTTATGAGCCCGGCCGCCCTGAGCTGACTGAGGTGGTGGTGCACCGTCGACTTGGACAAGCCGAGCAGGTCGGTGAGCTCGTCAAGCGAAGTTTCGCCTTCGCTGAGACGACGCAGGATGCGAAGCCGTTTGTCATCGCTCAGTGCCTTGTACATGCGGACCAACCAAGAGGGGGGCGCCTCCGGGTCGCTGTCGACGAACTCGTCGGCAACCCCGTAATAGACCACGAGTGTCCCTCGAGCACTGTCGATGAGGGAGAGCGGTCGTGTGATGACCGAAGGCACGAGGACCACCCGGGAGATCCCAATCGGGATCTCGAAGTCGATCCCGCTGGTGACTTCTTCGACCACCTCCTTGGCACTACCCCTCGTTGGAGCGGCCCGTCTGGCGGCAGCTGCTCGACTGATGGCTCCGGCGAAGTCCTCTTCATACGCGGAGAAGACCTCCTCGCGAAACCTCTTGATGGCCATGGCGAAGCGGCCGGGGAGGTCGTCGGTGAACAAGATCTCACGCGAGTAGGCGATCATCTCGTCGTCCTCGCTTCGCTCCTCGTCGTCATCAGATCGCTCTGATGAGATGAGATCGACCACGGCGTCGAGGTCTCCCGTGGCGGCCTGCTCGATGAGAGCCTGATCGTCGCAGTGGCAGGTGTGGCCAAGGATC
>DASPGH010000069.1:0-49443 GCA_035620735.1 Acidimicrobiia bacterium
CGACGGCATGCGATGACCTCTACACGAATCGTACCAATCCAGCCTGGGACTATTTCGATAAGAAGGACGCCCTTGCCTCTTGCCTCACCACTTGGAGCGATGGAGACGGCAAGCTTTTCTCTACCGACATCAATATGACGCCACGGTTCGCTTGGCTCCCGATACTCGCTGAGTCAAACCTCACGACCGAACCGTCGTCATGCCCTTCTTCGGCTGCTGCCAAGTGCGTGCATTTCAACGATTTCGTTCCTGTCTATATGCAGACGCTGTACACCTTGATAACGGGCGGCTCTTCGGCCGGAGCGTGCGATGATCCCCTCAGGACAGGGGTTGCCGGGCCACAGCCGAGGTGGGGACGTCACGACGCCGGCGAGCCGATCAACTGCGGAAACAACAACGGCAACCTCGATCGACTGTCATCCTTCGTATTGGATTGCGCCATGCTTCCGGATGAGATCTGTGACGCCCGTCCCGGAACACATCCGGGTGGCGATGTGGATCCAATCTTGGAGCTGACGAAGTAGCTGGATGGCTCACAAAACCCTCAACTGAACGCCCCGACCCGCCGAAAACACTCTTCGTGGGCAAATATGCCTATGGACTGACCACGGAGAGTGGCTTAGCATTTGGTGGGTAGGTCAGCTGGATCCCCACTTGACGGCGAAGCGCTCTCAACGGCTGACCACGGAGGGTGAACACAGATGAAGCAGGCCAGGTCATCGACCAAGGGTCGGAATGCGAGGCCGGGACGCATTCAGCGGCGCCAGTTGCGTCGTTCTGGTGACCGGGGAGCAAACCTCGTCGAGTTCGCCTTCGTCATGCCCTTCCTGATCCTCCTGCTGCTGGGGATCATCGAGTTTGGCTGGGTCTTCGCCACCAACCTCGACGTCAAGCATGGGGCTAGGGAGGGAGCGAGGATCACCGCCGTCAACCAGCCGTCCCCCGGAACCAACACCGCCATCGGCGCCGAGGTCTGCAACCGGATGGACATCGCCGGCGTACCGCCGACGAGCATCACCTGGACTGCGATCAACCTCGACTCCGACCCGGACATCGGACCCGGGGACGGCGTCGAAGTCACCGTCGAGACCAACACGCTCAACACCCTCAGCGGTGTGATCGACTGGATCTTTGGAGGTCTCTCCGAACTCACCTCGACCGTTGAGATCCGGATCGAGCAAGACCCCGATTGGTCCGACGGAACGTACACCTGCACATGATGAAGAGGGCAGCTTCGAATCTCATCAAATCCGAACGGGGGGCGACCGCAATCATCGTCGCCATGTCACTGCTCTTGTTGATGGGTTTCGCCGCAATCGCAGTCGACTCCGGAATCCTGTTCAGCGATCGTCGTCAGCAGCAGTCGGCGGCCGACAGTGGCGCCCTGGCCGCCATCCAGTTCGCCCAGACCGCCAAACCATCATCAATCGGATGCACCGGGACCGGGGCCACCTACGCAGTCTGTCGGGGAGCCGAAGAAGCCATGGCGGTTGTCGAAGGCACACTCCCCGGCAGGTACGACCAGGCGGCGTGGTTGGCTTGCACCGATCCGGCCAAACCGGCGAAGTTCACGCGCACCCACGCGTTGACCGGGCCATGTATCAGCTTCACCAACACGTTCCAGGAGGCGCGGGTGAAACTGCCCGGTACCAACGTCGATACCAGTTTTGGGCGTGTGGTCGGCCCCAGCACCGTGCCAGTCGGCGCATTCGCCGAGGCTGGGATGGATCTCAACCAGAGCGCCGACATCCTCCCGTTCGCCATAGGACCCACTGGTGCGGGTCAATCGCAGTCGTGTCTCTTCGCCCAGGCGACGGCCCAGCTCAATATCACGCCCTGTGAGGCCAGCAGCAGCGGCAACTTCGGAAAGCTCGACATGTCGCTGTACGGGAACACGACCATCGGCACCTCTCAGATCTGTGGAAACACCAGTCCCCAGGTGAAGATGGCCGTCAACATCGGAGTTGGGGCTGATCATCCCCTGGAGAAGGCTTCGAAGTCTCCAGGGACAGTAAACGAGGTGACCAACTGCCCCATCATCACCAATCCGGTCGACGAGCTGCCGGTCCAAACCGGTAACGCTGCCCAGGGCATCAGCAACGGCTTGTTCTACGGCATATCACCCCCAACGCTGGAGGGCCGGATCATGTGCAAAGACGGCGACGCCAACGAGCTAGGCGGCAAGACGTCGACGGGGGCCGGAGGGGAGCCGGACTGCATCCCGGTGTGGACAGCCTTCCCTGAGGCGATCGACAACACCCCGTTGTGGGCATTCATCAACCCCGGAGCCAACGCAGAGGTGGCGGGTGGTGTCTGCCCGTCGGGCGGCATCTCCAATCGGGCAGCCATGGAAACATGTCTGGCGGCGTGGCGGGCTTGGCCGATGACTCACACGGTTTCCCTCTTCACCGACCCCCTTCGGACATCACCGCGATTCGCCGCCGTGCCCATCCTGGCCTCGGACCCCAGCGGCGGCTCGGGCAACTACCCCATCATTGACTTCCGCCCGGTGTACATGGAAACCATCTACATGAAGTGCAACGCCAACAGCTGTGACACGGTGCACAGTCCGGGTGAGCCGTCGGCCGGAGCGTGTCCCGCGGCCGTCACGCCGGCGACCTCGGCCTGCGGTTACGGTGGGAATGGCAACGCCAATTCGATCGAAGCCCTTACCGGGTTCGTCATGACCGAGGACATGTTGCCCGCCTCGATCAGGGAGAACTTCCCAGGGGAGCTGGGCACGATCATCTACAACCTGAGCAGGTAGCCCTCTAACCTCCCCGGGCATGCGTCCGCTTCCGGAGTTCATGCCCGCGCTGATCACGCCGTTCACCCAGCGGGGCGAGATCGACGTCAAGGCACACACCCACAACATGCGAGTCCTCGCCGACCGCGGGATCGAGGGGTTCGTCATCGCAGGGTCGAACGGGGAGGGCCCCTACCTGGAGCCCGGGGAACGTGAGCGTCTCCTCAAGGCCGGACGGCGCCGGAAGGCTCATTTCATGTGTGGCATCGCCTCCGAATCGACGAGGGGTGCGCTGGCTCAGATGGCGGAGGCCACAGAGGCCGGGGCCGACAGCCTGCTGGTCCTCACACCAACGACTCTGGCCCGCGGACGCGACGACGTCATCGTCGACTACTACCGGACCGTCGCCGACCGGGCGAGCCTCCCTGTCTTCCTCTACTCGGTCCCGCCGGTCACCTCATACAGCATGCCGCTCGAGCTCGTCGCCCGTCTCTCCAGACACGAGAACATCGTCGGGATGAAAGACTCCTCGGGTGACGTGGTGCGGCTTCAATCGATCATCGACGCCACACCGGGCGACTTCATTCTCTACTCCGGGGCTTCCCGGGCGCTGACCGCGGCGATGGCGGTGGGGTGCTACGGGGCGATCACCGGCAGCGGCAACTACGCACCTGAGCTGGTGCTGAAGACACTGAGGACGGCAAAGACCGACCCCGCCAAGGCGCGTCGCGATCAGAAACGGCTCAGCAGCCTCAGCGCCGACGTCGAAGCTCACGGAGTGCCGGGGGTTAAGGCTGCGGCACGGGCCGCCGGTCTCGAGCCCGGCTACCCCCGGCAACCGCTGACCAGGTTGTCGCGAGGTGTGGAAACGTCGATCGCCAAGCTCATCAGTTGAGTCAACGCTCAAAGTTCGGCGTTTCGCTACGATTCCCCCTCGCCCTCGACCCAAGGAGACACAGTGTCAAAGTTCCTCACCGAGGACTGGGCCAACGACGTGACCCGGGCGCTCAACAGCCATGAAGGCTTCAAGAGCGCCATGGGGGTCGCCGACCTCGGCATCCAGTTCAACACCGAAGACGGCCCCGACGGCGAAGTCGACTACTACCTCAAGTCCTCGGGCGGAACCTCCAACGTCGCCCTCGGCAGCCTCGACGACGCCGATGTGACGGTGAAACAGTCATATGACACTGCCGCCGCAATCTCCAAAGGCGAACTGAACACCCAGACGGCCTTCATGACCGGCAAACTCAAGGTCTCCGGCAACCTGGCCAAGCTCATGATGCATCAGGCGGCCATCCAGCAGTGGGCGTCTGCCGTCTCCGATCTGGACGTCGAGTACTGAACTGCGCCAAGTCCGCTCCACAAGACCCTCCGGTATCGGGGGGTCTTTCTCTTTTGTCGCGAACCTTGTCGATTTCGAAGGCGTAGCTTCGTCAACAGAGTCGTAACGGCACCATCGAGAGAAGGAGAGTCAGGATGCCGAAGTACGCAGCGCTGATATACGGCGAGGAAAGCGATCCGTCGGCGGTGAGCCCCGAAGAGATGCAGCAGGTGATGTCCGATTACATGGAGTTCGGGCAGGTGAACGGCGAGTCGCTCGCCGGTGGTGAAGCCCTCCACCCGACCTCGACAGCCACCACCATCCAGGTCGAAGGGGGCAAGGGCGGCAACGCCGTGTTCACCGACGGGCCGTTCGCCGAGACCAAGGAAGCTCTCGGCGGGTTCTACATCATCGACGTCCCCGACCTCGATGCTGCTCTCAAAGTGGCCCAACAGATCCCGGGCGCGTGGCATGGTCGTGTCGAGGTTCGTCCCGTCATGGAGTTCGACGAGCAGGGCAACCAGATCGCCTGATTCCCCACATCGTTCTGTCGGGTCCGCGGCGACCCCGTCGCCACGGACCCGACCGAACGGTCAGATCAATCCGAGCTGGCGAACCGAGTCGCGCTCCGATTCGAGTTCGGCGACCGATGCGTCGATCTTGGCTCGTGAGAAGTCGTCGATCTCGAGACCCCGGACGATTTCCCACCGGCCATCTCGGATGACACACGGAAAAGACGAGATGAGTCCCTCCGGAACGTCGTAGGAACCATCCGAGGGGACACCCATCGAGACCCAGTCACCTTCAGGAGTGCCGTTGACCCAATCGCGCATGTGATCGATGGCGGCATTGGCGGCAGAGGCGGCTGAGGAAGCACCCCGGGCCGAGATGATCTCCGCGCCTCGCTTGGCCACCTTCGGTATGTAGGTGCTCTCGATCCACTCAGGATCGTCGACGAGATCCCACGCCGACTCACCGTCCACCTCGCAGTGGACCAGATCCGGGTATTGCGTCGTCGAATGGTTCCCCCAGATCGTCATGCGACGGATAGAGCTGACCGGCTTGTCGAGCCGGGCGGCGAGCTGGCTCATCGCCCTGTTGTGGTCGAGACGGGTCATGGCCGTGAAGTTGGCGGGGTCCATGTCCCCGGCGTTGTTCATGGCGATCAGGGCGTTGGTGTTGGCGGGGTTGCCCACGACGAGGACCCTCACATCGGGCTTGGCCGATCCGGCTATCGCGTTTCCCTGCTCGGTGAAGATGGCTCCGTTGGCGGCGAGCAGGTCGGATCGCTCCATACCCTCCTTGCGGGGCATGGCACCGACCAGCAGTGCCAGGTCGGCATCTCCGAAAGCCGACTCGGCGTCGTCGGTCTGGACCATTCCGGCGAGAAGAGGGAATGCGCAATCTTCGAGCTCCATGGCGACGCCGTCGAGGGCGCCCAGCGCCGGGGTGATCTCGAGCATCTGAAGGATCACTGGCTGCTCCGGCCCCAACATGGCACCGGATGCGATGCGGAATAGGAGGCTGTAACCGATCTGGCCGGCAGCCCCGGTCACCGCGACACGTACGGGTTCATTCATGGCGATCCGAGGCTACCGAGAGGGCGAATTCACACGAAGTCGAGGTGTGATGCAGCGGAGGGCGAATTCACACGAAGTCGAGGGCGATGTCGAGCTGTGGCGTGGAGTGAGTGATTGCGCCCACGGAGATGAAGTCGACCCCTGTCTCCGCAATCGCCCGCACCGTCTCCAATGTGACACCTCCGGAGGCCTCGGTCTCCAGGCGGCCGTCGACCACTTCGACGGCCCGCATCAGGGTCTGGGTGTCCATGTTGTCCAGCAGAACCCGGTCTGCCTCGGTGGTGAGCACATCTGCCAGTTGGTCGAGCGTTTCCACCTCGACGATGATCCGAATGTCGGGGCCGAGCTGATCGCGTGCTCGCGAAACTGCCCCCTTCAGGTTCCCGGCCGCCACGATGTGGTTGTCCTTGATCATCACTTCGTCGTAGAGACCCATTCGATGATTCACTCCCCCGCCGACACTCACCGCGTACTTGTCGAGGACCCGCAACCCGGGAAGCGTCTTTCGGGTGTCAGTGATTCGGGCCCCGGTGCCCTCAACGGCAGCGACGAAGCGGGCGGTCGCGGTGGCGACTCCGGACATTCGCGCCAGGAGATTGAGGGCAGTTCGCTCGGCGGTGAGAATGGAGCGGGACGGACCCGACACGGTGGCGATCGACGCACCCGCTTCGACCCGGGCACCTTCTTCGATCGACCTGAAGTCGACGGTGTCATCGACACGTGCGAACACGTAGCCCGCCACCGGGAGACCGGCGATGACCCCGGCGTCGCGGGCGATGAACCGTCCCCTGGATCGGGACGCGGCAGGGATCACGGTCTGCGACGTGATGTCACCTGCATCGTCGAGGTCTTCGGCCAGTGCCCTGTCGACTATGTCGGCGTAGTCGTGGCCGGTGATCATGCGACCTTGACCGCCTCGGCGGCACCGGGAGCGACCAAGGCGCGCATCGCCTGCTTGGGGTCTTCCTCGGGGTAGTCGGCGCGATAGTGCCCACCTCTCGACTCAGACCGTCGCAACGCGGCGAGGACGATGAGCATCCCGAGCTCGGCGGCGTTGCGGCCTGTGATGGTCCTCCCCATTACACGCTCCATTTCGATGATGGTGTTGCGAGCCTCCCAGAGACCGTCGCCGGTCCGGATCAAGCCGACGCGATCCCACATGAGCTGACGGAGCTCTTCGACGACGGGACCGGCGAGCACGGGTAGGTCGAGCCCCTCCTTCGGCACTTCGACCGCGGACATCTCGCCACTCTCCCGCTCGGCTACGTCGGCGGCGACACGTGCCCCGAACACGAGACCCTCGAGCAACGAGTTCGATGCAAGACGATTGGCACCGTGGACGCCTGTGGAAGCGCATTCCCCGACAGCCCAGAGACCCGGGACTGAGGTTCGGCCCCGGGTGTCGGCGTCGATGCCACCCATGTAATAGTGGGCGGCGGGAGAGACGGGCAGCAGGTCTTCGCTGGGGTCGAGACCGACAGAGAGGGCATGTGCGGTCACGGTCGGGAATCGCTCGTGGAAGTTGATGATGGAGCGACCGTCGAGATAGGCCGACGAGCCGCGGTCGTACTGCCAGAAGATCGCCCTGGCCACGATGTCCCGTGGTGCCAGCTCGGCCATGGGGTGATACTGATCCATGAACCTCCTCCCGGAGGCGTCGACCAGCGTCGCCCCCTCACCCCGGAGTGCCTCGGTGAGCAGGGGCATCGGGTCCTTCCCGGCGTTCAGGGCAGTGGGGTGGAACTGGACGAACTCGAGGTCGGCGAGTCTGGAGCCGGCACGAGCTGCGATCATGATCCCCTCACCCGTGACCCCGGGCGGGTTCGTGGTCCTCGCATACATCCGACCGGCGCCACCGGTCGCCATGATCACCGCAGTGCCCGTGTAGACGACCCGTTTCTTGCCGTCGGCGGTGAGCACACCGACGACTCGGTCCCCATCCCTGGCCAGATCGACGACCCGACCCTCGATCAGGTCGACTGTGGTCGCATCGGCGACAGCGTCGTTCAGCGCGCGCATGACCTCGGCGCCGGTGGCGTCACCGTCGGCATGGACCACACGTCGGACATGGTGGCCGCCCTCGCGTCCGAGGAGCAGGTCACCGTCGTCGTCCCGATCGAACTCCGCTCCCATGGCGATGAGCCTGGAGATGGCTTCGGGCCCACCCACGGTGAGCGCGGCCACGGCCTCGTCGACGGCGAGACCGCCGGAAGCGGCGAGCGTGTCGGCGGCGTGGGCTTGAGGCGAGTCATCTTCAGCGAGGGCGACGGCGATGCCGCCCTGCGCCCACCACGTGGACCCCATCTCCTTGGAGCTGATCACCAGTGCTCGGGGGAGCCCCAGGGCGACGGAGAGGCCGGCGACTCCGGCTCCTACGACGATCGGCGTATCGAGCCGGACGACTTGGGTCATGGAATGCCGATCAGTCCTGTCGGCCTACCTCGAGCATCCGGGAGACGGCGAGCCTTGCCCGCTCGGCGACGTCTTCGGGGATCTCGACCTGATAGGTCATGGTTTCGAGAGATCGCTTGATCTTGTCGAGGGTGATCCGCTTCATGTGCGGACAGAGGTTGCAGGGTCGGACATAGGTGGTGGCGGGGGTCGCCTCGGCCACATTGTCCGCCATTGAGCATTCGGTGATCATCATCACCTGGTCTGGCTGTTTCTCGGTGACCCACGAGATCATCCCGTGTGTGGAGCCGACATAGTCGGCCTCGGCGAGGACGTCGGGCGGTGACTCGGGGTGGGCGATGACCGGGATCGACCCACTCTGCTCCTTGAAGTCCCTGATCTCCTGACCGGTGAACTTGTCGTGGACCATGCACGAGCCCTGCCAGAGGATCACATCGACGTCGGTCTGTGTCGCCACCCAGGCCCCCAAGAACTGATCGGGGGTGAAGATAACCCGGTCGACACCCAGCGACTCCACGACGGCGACCGCATTCGACGAAGTGCAGGTGATATCGGACTCGGCTTTGACGTCCGCTGAGGTGTTCACGTAGCTGACCACAGGGACGCCGGGGTACTGCTCCTTCAGACGCCGCACGTCGGCACCCGTGATGCCATCTGCCAGCGAGCACCCGGCCTCGAGGTCCGGGATCAGGACGGTCTTCTCGGGTGCGATCAGCTTGGCGGTCTCGGCCATGAAGTGGACCCCGGCGAGGACTATGACATCCGCATCGGTCTCCAGCCCGAGATATGCCAGGGCCAGGGAGTCGCCGGTGATGTCGGCGGCGAGGTGATAGATGTCCGGGGTCATGTAGTTGTGGGCGGCGACGACGGCGTTCCGTTCCGTCTTGAGACGGTTGATCTCGTCGATCGTCGGTTGGAGCGCGGCGACCTCCTCTTCTGGGAGGACGTCGGCGGCGCGGGTGATCTGAATTGTGGTCAAGGAGACTCCCGGATTCGGGTGAATTCTAGTTGGTGCCGAACTGGTTCCAGATTCCTACAATCGCCCTCATGGCCAACCCAGTACTGACCAGGGAATTCGGCACCGAGAAGAGCCCGACATCGGGGCAGGCACCCATCGTCGATACCGGGGACACGATGACCATGTCGTCGGTCCTCAGACAAACCGGCCTGCTTTTCTTGCTGCTGCTGGCCGCCGCCGTCTTCGGCTGGCAACAGGCCGAAGTGGGGACGCTGGGCGGCGTCTTCTGGGGCTCGTTGATCGCATCACTGATCCTGGTGATCGCCACCGTCGTCAAGCCGCAGTGGTCGCGGTTCACCGCCCCGCTCTACGCCATCGCTGAGGGCGTATTGGTGGGCGCGATCTCCCGCATCTACTCGGAGTTCTACGAGGGCATAGTGGTCCAGGCAGTTTTGGCGACATTCGCCGTGTTCGTGGCGATGCTGTTCTTGTACGCCAACCGGGTCATCAAGGTCACGCAGCGTCTTCGCTCGACCATCGTGCTCGCTACCGGCGGAGTGCTTCTCTTCTACCTGATCTCGATCGGGCTCAGCTTCTTCGGGGTCGACATGCCTCTCATCTGGGATGGCGGGCCGTTGAGCATCGTCCTGAGCCTGGTCATCGTCGGTATCGCGGCCTTCAACCTGCTTCTCGACTTCGACACCATCGAGCGGGGCATCGAACACCGAGCACCTGGTTGGATGTCGTGGTTTGCCGCCTTCGGGCTGATGGTCACCCTCGTTTGGCTCTACCTCGAGATCCTGCGGTTGTTGGCGCTGAGCCGGGACTGATCGGCGTTGCTATAGCAAGATGTCTCGGATTCCGAGACCCGGTGCACAGTCAACGCTCACATGTGGTCGATGACGGCGGTTCCGAACTCCGAGGTGCTCACCTTGGTGGCGCCATCCATCAGACGTTCGAAATCGTAGGTGACCGTCTTCGCCGAGATGGCACCTTCGAGACCGTCGACGATCTTCTCGGCCGCCTCGGTCCAACCGAGATACCGGAACATCATCTCCCCGGAGAGAATCACCGACCCCGGGTTCACTTTGTCCTGCCCGGCGTATTTGGGCGCGGTGCCGTGGGTGGCCTCGAACACGGCGACTCCGGTGTCGTAGTTGATGTTGCCGCCCGGGGCGATGCCGATCCCCCCGACCTGGGCGGCGAGGGCGTCTGAGATGTAGTCGCCGTTGAGGTTCGTCGTGGCGATGACGTCGTAGTTGGCCGGCCTGGTGAGGATCTGTTGGAGCATGGCGTCTGCGATCACGTCCTGAACCAGGAGCTTGTCGCCCGCATCCCCGCCGCTGTCCTCCCATGAGATGGCGACGTCGGAGAACTCCTCTCTGACCAGCTCATAACCCCACGAGCGAAACGCGCCCTCGGTGAACTTCATGATGTTCCCCTTGTGGACGAGGGTCACCGACTTCCGATCGTTCTGGAGCGCATAGTCGATAGCCGCCCTGATCAGACGTTTCGACCCGGTGACCGAGACCGGCTTGATGCCGACGCCGGAGTCGGGCCGGATGTCCCAGTCGAAGGTGTCCTTGAGGAAGGCGAGGAGTTTTTTGGCGTCCTCGGTGCCTTCCTCGAGCTCCTTCCCGGCGTAGACGTCCTCGGTGTTCTCGCGGAAGATCACCATGTCGACGTCGCCCGGGTTCTTCACCGGCGACGGGACACCCTCGAACCATCGAACCGGCCGGACACAGGCATAGAGATCCATGATCTGGCGAAGGGCGACGTTCAGGGAGCGAATTCCGCCCCCAACGGGTGTCGTGAGAGGACCCTTGATTCCCACGAGATGGTCCTGGAAAGCAGTGACCGTCTCCTCCGGCAGCCAATCACCGGTCTCGTTGAAGGCCTTCTCCCCCGCCAGAACTTCTTTCCAGGCGACGCGTCTCTCCTCTCCATAGGCCTTCTCGACGGCAGCATCGAAAACGCGGACGGCGGCTGCCCAGATGTCTGGACCGATTCCGTCGCCTTCGATGAACGGGATAACGGGATCGTCAGGGACGTTGAGACCCTCCGACCCCATGGTGATGGTGGTTGCCACGGCAGCTGACTCCTGAGAGGTGACTTCGGAGCGTCAGACACTAGCGATCCGGAGGTTTTCAACCATTCTGTGAGGGTTTGTCCGGACCTGGTATGCACAAACCCGCACAGAACGGTTCAGACAGCCCCTCTCCGTGAGCGGGCCGCGCTCAGAGTGTTGGAGAGGAGCATGGCGCGGGTCATCGGGCCGACGCCACCGGGGACGGGGGTGATGGCGCCTGCCACATCGACGACGGCTTCGAAGTCGACGTCGCCCACCAAACCTTCGTCAGTGCGATTGATCCCGACGTCGATCACTGTGGCTCCCGGTCGAACATGATCCGCTCCGATGAGTCCCGGCGCACCCGCTGCGGCGACCAGGATGTCCGCTTCCCTGGTGACCGCGGGCAAGTCCTTCGTCCTGGAGTGGGCGACCGATACCGTCGAGTCGGCGCCGCGTTCGGACATGATCATCGCCAGAGGACGACCGACGAGAAAAGACCGCCCCACGATCACGGTCCGGGCACCTTCGGTCTCGATTCCGTAGTGATCGAGGATCCTCATCACCCCGCTGGGGGTGCATGGGCGGAGACCGGGTTGGCCGAGTACGAGTTTGCCGAGAGAAAAAGGATGCAGACCGTCGACATCCTTGGCCGGGTCGATGCGCTCGACTGTCGTCTCACCGTTGAGGTCTCCTGGAAGGGGCAACTGAACGAGGATGCCATCCACGTCCTCATCGGCGTTCAGGGTGTCGATCAGCTCCAGCAACTCGTCTTGGGGCGTCGTTGCCGGCAGCTCGTGGTGAATCGAGGCAATGCCCACTTGGTGGGCATCCCGCCTCTTGCCACGCACATAGGTGTGCGACGCTGGATCATCGCCGACCAAGACCGTGGCCAGCCCTGGCGTGTAGTCGAGCTCGGCGACAGAAGCGCCGACTTCCGCTTTGACGGCAGCGGCAACCACCTTGCCGTCGAGTAGCAAAGCGCTCAATGCCGGAAGTGCCGCATGCCGGTGAACACCAAGGCGAGGTCCCGCTCGTTGGCCGCGTCGATGACCTCCTGGTCGTTTCGGGAGCCTCCGGGCTCGACGACGGCGGTCACCCCGGCATCGGCGAGGGTGTCGAGACCATCCCGGAACGGGAAGAATGCATCGGAGGCGGCCACTCCGCCGATGGCGCGCTCACCTGCCTTGGCGACGGCGCGCTCGGCTGCGCCGACCCGGGACTGGTCGCCGGCCCCGACACCCACAGCCTGCTCACCACGGGCGATCACGATTGCGTTCGACTTGGTGTGGGCCGCCACCACCCAGGCGAACTGAAGAGCGGCCATCTCTTCTGACGTCGGCTCGCGCTTAGAGACCACGTTCCAATCGGACATGTCGACCTCGTCACGCTGCTGACGCAGAAAACCACCTTCGATCCGCCGGTAGTCATAGCCGCCCGGGGCGGGTGCCGGGGAGACGAGAACCCGCAGGTTCTGCTTGGACTCCATGACAGACCGCGCATCCTCGGAGACCGATCGAGCCACCACAACCTCGACGAAACGGTCGACGAGCAGTCGGGCGGTCTCCCTGTCGATCTCTCCGTTCACCCCAATGACTCCCCCGAATGCCGCCATCGAGTCGCCGTCCCAGGCCCATTGGAAGGCGTCGACTACCGAGCCGCCACGAGCTGCACCGGCAGCATTGGTGTGCTTGATGACCGTGACCGCACCGTCACCCAGCTCGCAGGCGAGACGCCACGCCGCTTCGGCATCGACGTAGTTGTTGAACGACATCTCTTTCCCCTGGATGAGGTTGGCCTCAGACCACCACGACTCGACCCCCTCCTCCCGGTACACCGAGGCAACCTGATGGGGGTTCTCCCCGTATCTGAGCTCCCCGGCATGCCGCAGAGGCACTACCAGGTCGTCGCCGAGCCAGCCGACGATTGCCGCGTCGTACGAGGCCGTGTGAATGAAGGCTTCGGCCGCGAGACGACGCCGCAGATCGGCGTCGAGCCCACCCGACTCGACCGCCGACGCCACTTCGTCATACTGCGCCGGCGAAACGACGACCCCGACGTGGCGGTGATTCTTGGCGGCGGCCCGAACCATGGCGGGGCCCCCGATGTCGATCTTCTCGATGATGTCCAGCTCACTTGCCTCCGGATCGGCGACGGTATCTCGGAACGGGTAGAGGTTGCAGACAACGAGGTCGAAACGCGAGATGTCGTTGTCGGCCAGGTCGGCGTCGTCGATCTCGCCACGGGCCAGGATCCCACCATGGATCTTCGGGTGGAGTGTCTTGACTCGCCCACCCAGGATCTCGGGCGATCCGGTGACATTCTCCACGTCGACCACTTCGATGCCGGCGTCGCGCAGGGCACGAGCGGTTCCCCCTGAGGAAACAATGTCGTATCCGGCGGCGACGAGACGTTTGACGAATGACACCAGACCGTCTTTGTCGTAAACGCTCACCAGGGCGCGACTCACCGCACCACCACCTTTCGATCGACCACATCGATCCGTCCCTGCACGAGAGCCGTCACTGCCTCCGGGTAGATGCGATGCTCCTCCAGCTGAATGCGGGCGTGGAGCGTCTCCACCGTGTCGTCGGGCTCGACCGGGACCGGCACCTGCGCCACGATCGGGCCCGTGTCCACTCCCTCGTCGACGATGTGCACCGTCACTCCGGAAATGGCAACACCGTGACCCAGCGCAGCCTCCACGGCGCGGCCACCAGGGAAGGCAGGTAGCAACGAAGGGTGGATGTTGAGGATCCGATTGGGAAAACGGGTGACGAACGACGGTCCGAGGACCCGCATGAACCCCGCCAGGACCACGCCTTTCGCCCCGGAGTCCTCAACAGCGTCGGCCACGCTCGCAGAGAAGGAGTCACGATCCTCATGATCCGACCACAGGACCGTCGCGGTCGGGACATGGTGCGCGGCCGCCCTCTCCAGAGCCCGCGCCTCGAGTCGATCGGAGAGAACCAGGACGATATGCGGTCGCACCTCAGGGGTATCGAGCAGCGCCTGGAGATTGGTGCCAGATCCCGATGCGAGCACTGCGATGTCTATTGTTTCCCTCCGGCGGCCGGGGCGGCAGTGTAGGCAGGCAGGCCGCAAGCCAGATTCCCGGGTGCCGGATAAACTCGGCGCCGTGACATCCATCACCCATGTGCCCGCCACCGAATGGGAGTCGTGGGTCGACGAGAACGACGCCACCATCCTCGACGTCCGTGAGCCCAACGAGTGGAGTCAGGGAACTCTTCCCGGCGCCATGCTCATCTCCCAAGGCGAAATCGTCGAACGCATCGGGGAGATACCCAAGGACCGCCCGGTTCTCTGCATCTGCCGCTCGGGTGCGCGGAGCAACAACGTCGCGGCATTTCTCGCCTTCAACGACTACGAAGCGGCCAACATGGCGGGGGGCATGAAGGCGCTCGGGATGCAGGCTTGAACCCGACTATCGAGACGATCCGCACCGAGGGACTCGGGGACTCGACCTACATACTCATCCATCAGGGGTTGGCGG
Organism: Acidimicrobiia bacterium; assembly: GCA_035620735.1. Taxonomy (GTDB): domain Bacteria; phylum Actinomycetota; class Acidimicrobiia; order Spongiisociales; family ZC4RG35; genus JANQRA01. The sequence continues at coordinate 14,600 of DASPGH010000069.1, forward strand.
TCGTCGTCGACCCCCAGCGGGACATCGACCGCTACGAGCCCTATCTCGAGGATTCCCGGGCCGAGCTGCGGATCGTCCTCGAGACGCACCTCCACAACGATTACGTGTCGGGGGGACGAAATCTCGCCGACAAGCACGGCGCCGAGCTGGTGATGCCCGCCGGCGCCGCCCCGGTCTTTAGGCATCGCCCGGCTTTTCACCATGAGGAAATCGATCTCGGGGAGCTGTCGATCCGGCCCCTGCACACTCCGGGGCACACCCCGGAGCACACCTCCTATGTCGTGTTGATCGAAGGGCGGGAGGTCGCTGTCTTCTCCGGAGGCAGCCTCCTGGTGGGCTCGGCGGGACGCAGCGACCTGTTGGGCGAGGAGCGTGCCGAGACACTGGCACGTCTCCAATACGGGTCGGTCAACCGCATCGCCGCCCTTCCGGATGCCGTCGGGCTGTTCCCGACCCACGGAGCTGGCAGCTTCTGTTCGACGACGCGCGCCGGCGGAGTCTCTTCATCGATCGGCATCGAGAAGATCTCCAACCCGGCGTTGGCGTACGAGGACGAGGATGCGTTCGTGAAGGGCCAGCTCTCCGATCTCCCCGCTTACCCGTCGTACTACAGGCACATGGGTCCTCTCAACCTGACCGGTCTCGGCCCACCGATCCTGGACGTGCCGGTGATAGACGAAATCCCCGACGGAGCCACCGTCATCGACGCTCGCCCCCGTGAGCGATACGCTGCCGGGCATCTGCCGGGATCGCTGGGAGTCGACATCAGAGACAGCTTCGGCACCTGGGTCGGCTGGATCACAGAACACAACACCCCCCTGGTGCTAGTGCTAGACGAGGATCAGGATGCCGGAGAGCCGCTTCGTCAGTTGGCCCGCATCGGATACGACCGTGTGCTGGGAATCAAGCGGCCCGACTCCTCCTTCACCGAGTCCTACCAACTCGTTGATGTGGCACAGACAGCCGAGGCCGTAGCTCGAGGCGAGCAGGTGCTGGACGTGAGAGCTCCGGCGGAGTGGGAAACCGGCGTCCTCGAAGGCTCCATCCTCTCCTACGTCCCCGATCTGGAACGGTCGACACCAACCGAGCTAGACGGTGACCGACCCGTATGGCTCGTCTGCGGGACCGGATATCGCGCCACCATTGCAGCGGGGATCCTGCAGGCTCGTGGCTTCGAGCCCAAAGCCCTCGTCGACGGTGGTGCAACCGATGTCCTCGCCCGGGCGTCTAAGCAGGCATGAGCGAGAGCGAATCCGGTTGGGGACGATGGTTGCTCCCGGTGGGTTTGGGAGTGGCGGTGGTGGCCCTGGTTGCGATCGCCCTGAACCGAGGCCCGGCCGAGCTGGATCCGGACACGGCGGAAGGCACCGTCCAGGAGTACCTGCTGGCGATCAACCAGAAGCGGTGGGACGATGCCGTGGCAGTGATCCACCCGCAGTGGCTGGGCGACTGCGATGGTGACGATCTAGCCCAATACGCCGACTTCGAATTCACGGCCGAGCTCGGTCGCGGCGACACGAACGGGTTCGGAGGCGTGGTCGTCGAAGAGCGGTTCGATGTCATAGGCTCCGAAGACGAGCCGGTTGAGGAGTTCCCTGTCGTCGACACCCAGATAGACGTGACAATCAGACGAGGTGACAGCCCTGTCTTCGGGCCCGGATGGGACGAGTACGTCGTCTTCGAGATGGTCGACGAAGACGACTTCTGGTGGGTGAGCGGAGACCCCTGGCCCTACTTCGTCTGGAACTGCAGAGGAGTCTGATGGGTTTCGCCATCCTCCCCCTCCTGGCCCTCGTCGTGGTGATACTGCTGGTGGTCGTCGCCACACAAAGAGCGATGAAGAAGGGCGGGGGAACCAAGAGCGGTGGCGCCGACCTCGTGTCCTATCTGCTCCTCGCCCTGGCGATGGGGGTCACCGGCTTCGCTCTGGTCGAGTTGGCCAACACGGCGTTCCCGGGTGACCGCTTCATATTCGATCCGGCGCAGAACGTGGCCACGTCAGTGGCGGCAATCGTGGTGGCCGGGCCATTTCTCGTGTACTTCTGGCGTCGCCAGGCGGATCGTCGGGTCGAGTACCCGCAGTCGTCCGGTTGGACTCTCTATCTGACCGCGATCGAGCTCGTCTTCATGACCGCGTTCGTGGTGTCCGCCGTCTTCTTCATCGACCAGATCATCACTCAAACAGCCTTCAACGGATGGGCCTCGACCATCGTGTTCGGAGCGATCGTGGCCTTCCACGACGTCGCGGCGCGGCGAACGCCCCCGCGCTCAGACGGGTGGGAGCTACCACGTGTTGCCGGTTCGGCCATCGGTCTCATCACAGCAGCCGTCGGTCTCACCGGATCCCTGGCCACCCTCCTTGCGCCGTTGCTGAGCCTTGGCGGTCCCCCCGAGCTCAGCCCCTGGCTTCCCATGTTTGTAGTCGGGACGCCGATCTGGCTCTATCGCTGGCTGCCGCGATGGGATGGGGAGCCGGGGCCACCACGTCTCGTGTGGGTGGTCCTGGTCGACATCATCTCCTTCACAGCTGCGGTGGGAACCGGGTCGGCCGTGATCGTCCTCACTCTTCAGTACCTGCTTGGCGATACCGGGGCTGCGGCGGATCACTTCGAAGCGCTACCGGAGCTCCTGGCCACGCTGATCACCGCTCTCGCCGTCTGGGTCTTTCATCGGAGGCTCCTCGGACCCGAACGCAGCAGCCAGCTCAGGTCATACGAATACGGCGTTGCTGCCATTGCCCTGGTTTCGGCCGTGCTCTCCGCGATCGGTTTGACCGTCATCGCCTTCGATCGATCGATGCTGGTCGGCGGAGGGGCCAACGACGTGATCGCGGCCACCGTCGGGCTGGTGGTCGGTCTCACGATCTGGCTGGTCTTCTCCCGTCGCCACGAGCGAGGTGACCCCGGCGAGGAGGCGACAGCCTGGCCGCGTCGCCTCTACAACCTCGGTCTCGGGGTCATCTTCGGTTTGGCAGCGGCGGCCGCCCTCATCACCACCCTCTTCATCTTGCTTCGCCGGATCATGGGGGACGATGCGTCGACGTCCCTGGTGGTTCCTTTCGCGATCTTCCTATACGCCGCGCTGGCCGCCTGGTATCTCCTGGCCGCCTACGGCCGGGATCGGGAGGCGACCGCCTCGGACGAGGTGATCACTCCGTTCGATGTCACCATCATCTGCGGCCATCCCGGTCTGATTGCCACCAGGTTCCCGCCACAGGCGCGACTGAGGGTCATCCATCGCGGTGATGACCTCGGCGTGATCGACGAGGAGATGGCGGACCAAATCGTGGCCGAGGTGAACAACCGGTCCTCGATCGTCTGGGTCGACGAGGACGGTTTCCGCGTCGCTCCCATGCTGGTGTCTGCCTGATTCCGTCAATGTCACCACCTCTGGGAGCATCCTCTCCATGAGGTGGCTGTCATACCGTGTGATGAGGGCTCTGGGCTGGCGCATCGACGGAAGCCTCCCGGACCGCCCGAAAATGGTCATCATCGGCGCCCCTCACACCTCCAACTGGGATTTCTTCCTGTTCCTGGGTGCGATCTACTACTTCGGCATCCAGGTGAACTTTCTCGCAAAACACACCCTGTTCAGATGGCCTCTCGGGGCCATGTTCCGCAAGGTGGGCGGCATCCCCGTCGACCGGAATCAACCAGGTGGCATAGTGAGGCAGGTCAAAGAGGCATTCGACGCCCACGAGAGGATGATCCTGGTCATCGCCCCGGAAGGCACCCGGCGGGCTGCACCACGCTGGAAGTCGGGGTTCGTCGAGATCGCCGAACGCGCAGGGGTGCCTCTGGTGCTTGCCGGGGTAGACGCCCGGAACAAGGTGCTCACCATCAGCCGGGCCCACGAGGTCGGTGTCGACCGGCAGGAACTGATGGACGAGGTGCGAGCCTTCTACGAAGACAAGAACGGCATCAACCCGGCCGGTAAGGGCCCGGTGCAGATCGCCGACGAGCGAACCACCTCATGACCGCTCTGCCAGTCTCCTGAAGTCGTCGCTCATCCCGCCCGAGCCCTTGCCGAAGCGCACCACGGAGCGACCGAACTTCTCCCTTATCTCGTCGACGCTGCTCTCGAGCCTGTCACGCTTGAGGGCTGCCGCGCTGCCGGAGCGCAAGACATCGTCGTCATCCAGATCGAACTCGAGTTGGCGGTGGTCTTCAGTGGTGAGTTTGGAAACGGACAGCCCGACGAGCGTCACCTTCTCTCCTGGATTGTCTTCGAGAGCCCTCTCGACGAGGGCTCTCCCGAGATTGGACAAAGCGGCCGTCGACCCGGTCGGCGCGCCCAGGGTGTGACTTCGCGTGACAGCCCGCGGGCCCGGGAACCTGACACGGACGGTCAGTGTCGACCCCATCCTGTCCTTGGCCCGCAGACGGCGACCCACCCGATCTGCCAGACCGAGCACTACGACAGCCAATTCGTCACGATCGGTCAGGCCGCGCCCCAGAGCCTGCTGACTGCCGACCGACCCCGCCCGTCGCCCCCTTTGGACGTGTCTCGGGTCTCGATTCCAGGACAGAGAGTGCAAGACGCCAGAGGCACCCGGTCCCAGGACCGGGGTCAATGCTGAGGAGCGAACCTCGGCGAGCTCTCCGATCGTACTGACACCGAGCCGGTGAAGCCGGGCTGCGGTCACCCGGCCGACGCCCCACAGGGCTTCGACTGGCAGGGGATGGAGAAAATCGATCTCGCCTCCGCATTCGACCACGACGAGGCCGTCCGGCTTGGCCCGTGCGGACGCGATCTTGGAGAGGAACTTGGTCGACGACACCCCGATCGATATGGGCAGCCCGACCTCATCCCTTACCCGGCGTCTGATGGTTCGGGCGATGTCTGCTGAGGATCCGAGCAGATGAGTGGTCCCGGAGACATCGAGAAATGCCTCGTCGACCGAGATCTGCTCCACGATGGGTGTGGCGTCGTCGAGGATCGACATGACCTTTTCGGAAAGCTCGAGGTACCGCTCGAAGTGCCCATCGACGACGACTGCGCTCGGGCACAGGGCGAGTGCATCGCGAGTCGTCATCGGAGCCTTCACCCCGAACGCACGCGCCTCGTAGGAGGCGGCAACCACTATGCCACCACCGACCAGCACGGGACGACCCCGCAACTTCGGGTTCAGCAGCTGCTCGACCGACGCGTAGAACGCGTCGAGATCGGCATGGAGGATGTTCGGCTCCACTCCACGATCTTGCCGGACGGGTGTGACAAGAAGTCACGTGCATTCGCGTACCCGGGGTTGCTCAGGCCGTATATGGCCCGAATCCGCTCATCTACACGGGGCAGCTGATGACCATGAGCTGATCTGGGTCATATATGGCCCCGGGAACCCCGGGTTCGAGGATCGCGAGGATCAGTGGGCGGCGCGTTTGAGGGCGCCGCGATCGATCTTGCCGAGATGGGTCTGGGGTAACTCGTCGACGAAGTAGACCGACCGAGGATGTTTGTAGGCCTCGAGATGCTGAAGAGCCCAGTCGGTCAGCTCCTCTTCGCTGACGACCGTCGTGGTCACCACGAAGGCGACCGGACGAGCCAGCCCGGCATCGTCGTCCACCGCCACCACGGCACACTCCTTGACCGCATCGTGCTCAAGGAGAACCGACTCCACTTCCTGAGGCCGGAACCACTTCCCCTTGACCTTTATCGCATCGTCGGCCCGACCGCGATGGGTGACGTAGCCCTCCGGGTCTATGGAGACCAGGTCGCCAGCCACCGCCCACTCCCCGCGAAATACCTCTTCGGTCAGCTCCGGGTTCTCGTAGTACCCCAAGGCGAGAGACTCACCCCGAACCCAAAGCCGTCCCACCTCACCCGCCGGCACCTGTCTGCCTTCCTCGTCGCAGGCTTTGATCTCGTACCCGGGCACGACCTTGCCCAGCGTCCCAGGCTTGACGTCATCAACGGTGTTGGTGATGAAGATGTGCCACATCTCAGCCGTGCCGAGCCCATCGAGGAGCTCCACTCCGAAGACGTCCTTCCACCGGTGGTAGAGACTCACCGGCAGAGCCTCACCGGCGGACGTGGCGAGACGAAGACTCGAGAGGTCTCGTGACCCGGCGTCGGGCGCCGAGACCATCTGGTTGATCGCGGACGGCACGTTCACGAGGACCGTCGGTCGGTGTCGCTCGATGCGTGAGAACAGTGCCTCCGGTGTCGGGTGTTCCTCGAAGAGCACCGCCGACGCCCCGACCGAGAACGGGAAGAGCAGGTTCGAACCGGTGGCATAGCCGAAGTACAGCTTGGGCACCGCCAGGGTCACATCCGAGTCGCTGAGACCAAGGGAGGCTTGCCCGTAGAGACGGGTTGTGTTGACCAGGCTCTTGTGAGTCTGAACGACCGCCTTGGGCACGCCGGTCGTCCCGCCGGAGAACAACCAGAGAGCCGGGTCATCAGGAGCCGTCTCCTCTGTCGGATGCCCCACCGACGACTCCTCCACTGTGGTCGGGTCGACCAAGAAGGGCCTCCAACTCGGGCCGGCGGCCTCGAACCGGTCGACGTGGGAAGGGTCAACCACAGCTGCGGCGGCCTTCGACAGGTCGACGATTGCGCTCAGGGCATCAGGTTTCAACCCCGGGTTGAGCATCACGGCAACGGCTCCCAACCTCATCGTGCCCAACAGACCCGCGGCGAACTCGAGACCATCGGGCATGACCAACAAGATACGATCGCCGCGGGTCACCCCCGCATCGTTGAGGGCGTTGCTGAATCCTGCGGTGAGACGATCGACCTCGAGATAGGTCACTGCCCGATCGTCCAAACGAAGGGCGGGCATACCGCCCCGACCTTCACGGAGGCGTTCCGCCAGGAAGAACTCGTAGGCATTCAAAGCCTGAGGCCACGCAGTCACTCCGCCAAATGTACGGTGACGCGGGTGCGCACCGCAATGGTCACCGGGGCTTCCTCCGGAATCGGAAAGGCGACCGCCCTTGCCCTGGCCGGCAGCGGATACCACGTGGTTGTAGCCGGACGCTCCAGGGAACGGACCGTGCCAATCGTCGACAAGATGCGAACCGAGGGTGGATCGGGTGAGTTTCTCCACCTCGATCTGGCCTCCCTCCAGTCGGTGCGACAAGCAGCTCGAGTCGTCGTCGACACCGGCCGCACCCTCGACGTGCTGGTGAACAACGCGGGTGTGGGAGTTGGCCGGGGGGCAACCGAAGACGGCTTTCAGATCCAGTTCGGAGTGAACCACCTCGGTCATTTCTTGTTGACCCACGAGCTGCAGCGATCTTTCCGACCCGGCACCCGCATCGTCCAGGTGTCATCGGCCGCCCACTTCAATGCCGATGGGATCGACTTCGAACGTGTTGTCGCCCCCACCCGGAGCCTGTTCGGGTGGAGGGAGTATGGAGTCTCCAAGCTGGCGAACGTGCTGTTCGTACGTGAGATGGCCAGACGTCACCCCGAATATCGTGTCTACGCCGTGCACCCTGGCATGACCGACACGGGAATCATCCCGGGTTGGGTCCGACCCTTCGTCCGACGGCGACTGTTCACCCCGGAGCAGGGCGCCGAGACTGTCATATGGTGCGCCACCTCCGACCATGTCGAGGACCAGACCGGGCTGTACTACCGCAGGAAGGAGAGCCGCTCACCGTCCGAGCCGGCCCAGGACGACGACCTCGCCCGCGAGTTGTGGACTCGCTCGGAACGATGGTGCGGGCTCACCTAGGGCTGCACTAGCGTCCGCACAATGAGCGACGAGGGCCTCTATTACGCCGACTACCTCGACCTGGACCGGCTCCTGTCGACCCAAAACCTGGCGAGCACCGCCCATGGCGACACGGTGCACGACGAGATGCTGTTCATCGTCGTCCATCAATCGTACGAGCTCTGGTTCAAGCAGATCCTCTGGGAGCTCGACAGCATCATCGACATCTTCGAACAGGACTTCGTGGACGAACAGCACATGGGAACCGCCGTCAGCAGACTTCGTCGGATCACAGAGATACAGGGGCTACTCGTCTCCATGATCGCCGTCCTGGAGACGATGACGCCACTCGACTTCCTCGACTTCAGGGACTACCTGTTTCCCGCCTCGGGCTTCCAGTCTGCACAGTTTCGGATCGTCGAGAACAAGTTGGGTATGCGTCGGAGCGACCGTCTCTTCCTGGCGGGCAACGAGTACACCGCCCGATTCGACCCAGAGGACCGCCAGGCGGTGGAAGCGGTGGAACAGGAGCGATCCCTGTTCGACCTCGTCGAGCGTTGGCTGGAGCGCACACCATTTCTCGATCACGAGGACTTCCACTTCTGGGAGGCCTATCAGGAAGCCGTGCACGATCGCCTCCAGGCAGATCGCGCCGTCGTCGAGTCCAACCCGAACCTCACCGAGGAGGAGCGGAAGGATCAGCTCGAGGACTTCGAGTCTGTGCTCGGCCAGTACGACGCTCTATTCGACCCCGACAAGCACGAGCTCGAGAGAGCGGCAGGACGGCTTCGGATGAGCCAGCGGGCGTTCCAGGCGGCGGTCTTCATAACCCTGTATCGAGATCAGCCCGCCCTGCAGGAGCCGTCGCGACTGCTCGAACTGCTCATGGACGTCGACGAGGGTTTCACCACCTGGCGCTACCGACACGCGCAGATGGCGCTGCGAATGATCGGGCGGAGAGTGGGCACCGGAGGTTCGGCCGGCGCCAGGTATCTGGAGAAGTCGGCGCAACGTAGCCGTGTGTTCGGAGACCTTCTGAATCTGTCTACGTTCCTGGTCCCCCGCGCCGACCGGCCCGACCTCCCGACCGGGATCGTCGAGTCGATGCGTTTCCGATACGAGAAATGAGCCTCAAGGAGGGGTTCTCTCGCTTCCTCCAGGCCGACCCCGACCGGCTCCACTTCGCGGCGCACTCCCATCATCCTTGGCCGGACGTGACCCTGGAAGCCCACACCCGCGCCTGGCAGGATGCTGTCGCGATGGCGGATGACAAGTGGGACCACGTGTTTGGCACAGTCATCCCCCGAACCAGGGCAAGGATCGCAAAGGTCCTCGACCTCGACGGAGACGACAGCCTGACATTCGCACCCAACACCCACGAGTTCCTGGTCAGGCTCTTCTCGTGTTTCGATCCTCCAGTTCGCATGCTGTCGAGCGGGTCTGAGTTTCACTCGTTCACCCGACAGTCACGTCGCTGGGAGGAGGAAGGTCTGGCGATCGTCGACAGGGTCCCTGCCGAGCCCTACGAGACGTTCGCAGAGCGGTTCACCGCGGAGGCCCGGTCGGGAGTACACGACCTCATCTACCTCTCCCAGGTCTTCTTCGATTCCGGCTTCGTGGTGCCCGAACTCGACCGGATAGTGGCATCGGTGTCCGAGGAGCGGGCCTTCTTCGTCGTTGACGGCTATCACGGGTTCATGGCATTGCCGACGGGCCTCGGATCGATCCAGGACCGCGCTTTCTATATCGCCGGGGGCTACAAGTACGCCATGTCCGGAGAAGGGGTGTGCTTCATGCACAGCCCGTCGGGCTATGGACCGAGACCCGTCAACACCGGCTGGTACGCCGGCTTCGGCCAACTGGCGGGTGGCGTCGGCAAGGACGTCGTCTACGCAGAGGACGGAACACGCTTCTCCGGTGCCACGTATGACCCCTCAGGGATCTATCGGATGGATGCAGTCCTGGGATGGTTGGTCGAGGAGGGCATGGGCCCACCTGAGATCCACGGCCATGCCCACCGGCTGCAGGAGAGGTTTCTGCAAGGCGGCGCGCTTCCCGGGGAGCTAACACCCGGACCCGCGTTCGACAGAGGCAACTTCCTGGCTTTCGATACCGAACGCGCGGCCGACGTGTATCAAACCTTGCACGACAACGGTGTCATCACCGATTACCGGGGCAATCGCCTTCGGATTGGTTTCGGGATCTATCACGACAGCGACGATGTCGATCGGCTCGTTGACGTGATGCGTGAGATCTCGCTCTCCTAGAGTGTCTGACAATGCCTCACGTGCCCTTGCTGCGTGTGGTCCCCCTGGAGAGCATCCGGCGACATGAAGAGGTCGATCCGCTTCGGGTCGAACGCCTGCAGAGTCGCATCAGCGCCGAGGCGGTACAGGTCAACCCCATGACCTGCATCGAGGCACCTGGAGGAGAGTTGGTGCTCCTGGACGGAGCGACCCGAACCGAGACGCTGAAGCGGATCGGGCTCACCCTCGCCGTCGTGCAGATCGTCGAGCCGCACTCCCTCGAGCTGAGCACCTGGCATCACGTTGTCCGTGAATGCACGCCGGAGGAGTTGCTCGAAGCGGTCGAGTCGAGCCCGGATCTGGACATGTCAGAGAACTACGGCACACCTTCGATCCACCCATATGAGGGAGCGAGCCATCTCGTCACGGGTGCGGACGGGATTAGCGACAACGCAACGCTCTCCGCACTGGTCCGCACCTACATCGGGCGCTGGCGGGTCACCCGAACCACCGATCCTCGGCGCGAGCACGTGGCGACCAGCTACCCCGGTTGGGCCGCGATCATCGAGTTCCCCATCGTCACCATCGGCGACGTGATGGAGGCTGCGATCAGCAATGACTTGCTTCCGGCGGGTGTGACCCGGTTCCTCGTACCGAACAGGGCTCTCCGACTGAACGTGCCGCTCGACCATCTGGAAGGGAACTCGGTGGCGGGCGCTCAGACCGCTCTTGACCGGCTTCTTGAGGAGCGAGCCAGCGAAGGTCGCATTCGACGCTACGAGGGCCCGATCTACATCCTCGACGATTGACGATCCGTGATTCTGCCTATCCAGGGTTGGGGACGGGGTCTGCACGGTGCCAACCCGGGTTGCGTGTCTACTCGGGGACGACCGCCACACCGACCAACTCCACCACTGCCCGGGGGTCGAACAGCTCGACGATGCCAACAAGGGCCATCGGCGGGTAGTGCCGGCCGAAAACCTCCCGGTAGGAGACACCGAGCTCTTTGGGTCGTGCTCGATAGGTCTCGATGTCGGTCGTGTAGATCGTGAGAAACACCAGGTCGGATGGGCCTCCGCCCGCTTCGGCGATCACCTTCGCCACGCCGGCGCAGGCCGCTCCGAACTGATCGACGAGATCGATGTCGATAGACCCATCGGCGGCGTGGCCGGTGATCCCGGCGATGTGCAACACCCGACCGCTATCCGCAAGAGCGCCGTAGGAGAAACCAGATGCAGGTGGCATGCCCTCGGGGTCGAATAGCCGGTGACGACTCATCGCCCCTTCCACAACGGATCCCTCTTGGCAGTGAATGCCCGATAGAACTCGGCGTGGTCCTCAGTCGTCATCAGAAGCGCCTGGGTGAAGGCTTCGAGCTCGATCGACGAGCCCAGGTCCATGTCCAGCTCTCGACTGAGCAGCACCTTGGTGGCGCCAAAGGCCATTGTTGGGCCATCCGCAAGGTGACGGGCCAGCCCGGCGGTCTCATCGGCGAGACGATCGTCGTCGACGACGCGGCTGGCGAGACCAATGGCCACCGCATCGGCCGGCTCGACCTTCTCACCCAAGAGCAAGAGCTCGGTGGCACGGCCCAGACCGACAATGCGCGGCAGCAGGTATGCCGAGCCCATATCGGCCCCTGCCAGCCCCACCCTCGTGAACAGGAAGTGGAACGAGGAGGAGGCGGCGAGAAGACGCAGGTCGGCAGCCAGGGCGATCACCGATCCCGCACCGGCTGCAACACCATTGACCGAGGCGATGATGGGGATGGGGAGCCGTCGCATGTTCTCGACGACCGCTCCGGTCATTCGAGTGAATTCGAGCAGGCCCTTTGTGTCCATCTCGAGGAGGCGGCCGATGATGTCGTTGACATCGCCGCCCGAGCAGAACCCTTTCCCCGAGCCGGTGACCACGAGGACTCTCACTTCCTCACGATGCTCGATCTCCACCAGCAGGTCGCGAAAATCGGCGTACACGTCGAAGGTGAGTGCGTTCAGCTTCTCGGGTCGGTCGAAGGTGACGGTCGCCACTCCCTCGACGACGTCGAAGCCGAAGTGCTCCCAATCATCGGTGAGAGCTGCGCTGGCTCGGTATGGGCTCACTGCGATGGCAGCGTAACTGTCCTCTCCGTGGTCGCCGGGCAGGCTCGATCGTGGGCGGGTACCTTGTCCCCTCGATGACTGTCCTGCCCCCGAACGACGATCTGATCGCCGAGGCAGAACGTCTCGGCACAGCACTCGTCCCCATCGCCGAGGCCGGGACGCCGGGACGGGTCAACCGTCGGCTCGTGACCGCCCTCGGCGCTGCCGGGATGTTCGAGAAGGTTCTCGGCGCAGACCAGGTGACCGCGGTGGCCCTGTGTCAGATCAGACAGGGTCTGGCCAGGGTTTGCACCGAGGCCGAGACTGCCTTTGCGGTGCAAGGTCTGGGTGGAGTCTCCATCCGGCGACACGGAAGCGATCGGATCGTCGCAGAGTGGGGTCGGAGGCTTCTCACGGGTGACGCCGTGGCCGCCTTCGCTTTGACGGAGCCAGGTGCAGGCTCCGACGCCGGCGCTTTGGAATTGGTCGCGGAGCGGGACGGTGACGGATATCGTCTCACCGGGGAGAAAACGTACATCTCCCACGCCCCGGATGCCGACGTCGCCACGATCTTCGCCAGGACCACGCCCGGTGCCGGGTCCAAGGGCGTAACCGCATTTGTCGTTCCCATTGATCGCGGGGGCATCTCCGGGGAGACCATCGACATGATCTCTCCCCATGCCCTGGGTCGCTGGTCCTTCGACGGGGTCTTCGTGGCCGCCGACGAGGTGCTGGGCGAGGTCGATGGTGGCTTCAACGTGGCGATGTCCACACTCGACCTCTTCCGCCCGAGCGTCGGTGCTTTCGCCCTCGGGATGGCCGAGTCGGCTCTGGCGATCGCGGTCGATCATGCCCGGAACCGGGAGGCATTCGGCGCACCGATCTCACAATTCCAGGGAGTGTCACACCAGCTCGCCGACGTGAAGATGTCGATCGAGGCGAGCCGGCATCTGGTCTATGACGCCGCAGGGACCTATGACAGCGATGGTGACGGGCTCACCGCCAAGTCCGCCATGGCCAAGTTGTTCGCGACTGAAACCGCGCAACGGGCGGTCGACGTCGCCATCCAAGTCCTCGGCGCCCGTGGTCTCGAGGCCGACTCGACGCTGGCCCATCTCTACAAGGAGGTGAGGGCGCCTCGCATCTACGAAGGAACTTCTGAGATCCAACGCAACATCATCTCGAGGGAGCTGTTTCGGGGCCGCGTCTGAACGTGGGCTGGCGAAGATGAGCGGATTCGAGCCGTATTTGGCCTGAGGAACCCCGGGTTCGGGGCTAGTTAGACGGCGGCGACCCGAGCCCGGACCATCACGCAGGCGTTGGCGATCCAGTTGAAGTTGCCTTGTTCCAGGACGGCTTGGAGGTCGGCGGAGAAGGCGCCCGGCTGAATCCAGATGTTTTCGATGCCGGCTTCGGCGCAGTCGGCAAGGACATCGAGACCCCTCTTGGCAGGTACGACGAACACGGCGATCGTGGGTGTCTCCGGTAGGACTTTGACCGACGGCCAGCACTCATCGCCGTCGACAGTGCTGCGATACGGATTGACCGCGAACACCGGGAAACCCTTCGCCTTCATGTCCCGATAGATGATCCCGCCGTACTTGCCCGGCCTGTCGGTGGCGCCGACGACGGCTATGGACGTGCCTGGCTGGGAAAGAAGAGGGGTCAGATCCTGCATGGACATGTCAACGCGCTGCCGTTCGGGCGGATTCCCCGCCAAATGCCGCCCGGATCTGGTCCGGCACGTCGACCGGACGGAACTCCTCGGGGTCGACGAAGACCAGGATCTCCCTCCCCTCGACCACCACGGTGCCATCTCCGCGCCGCGTCGTGAAGCCAACCGTCATCGAGGTGTTCCCGATCCTCTCCACGTCGAGCGAGGTCTCCAGGACATCGCCTAGAACCGCCGACGCCTTGAAGTCGATCTCGAGACGGGCCGCAACCACGTCGGCGCCAGTGTCGCCGAGCTCGCTGCCTCCGAAACCCGCCTCTTCGAACCAATCGGTCAAGGCATCGTCCCAGTAGCGGGCGTAATTGCCGTTGAACACGATTCCCTGGGGGTCGCAGTCGGAGTATCGGATCTTCTGGGTGGTGGACATAGTGCTGTTGAGTTCAGAAGCTACCGTCCCGGGGCGTGAAACCTGTCATCGTCGACGGAAGCCCACTTGCGCCCGAGCAGGTCGCCGCCATCGCCTTCGGCCGTGCCGAGGCTCGAGCCGCTCAGGATCTCGACCAGAGACTGGAGCCGGCGAGGAGGCTGGTCGACGACGCGGTCGCGTCCGAGAAGATCGTCTACGGGATCACCACCGGGTTCGGCGCCCTGGCCACGACGCACATCGGCCGCGCCGACGCCGAGGCTCTGCAGTACAACCTTCTCAGATCACACGCCACCGGGCTCGGCTCTCCGATGCCAGACGAGGTCGTTCGCGCAATGCTCCTGCTCAGAGCTCGCACACTTGCTCAAGGTCACTCCGGCGTCAGACCTGTCATCGTTCGCAAATTGCTCGAGCTCCTCGAAAGGGACATCCTCCCCGTCGTGCCCTCTCAGGGGTCGGTCGGCGCGTCAGGCGACCTCGCTCCGTTCGCCCACCTCGCCCTACCGTTGATCGGGGAAGGGCAGGTGACAGTCGACGGCCGCAGCATGACCCCCTCCGAAGCGGGCTTCGAACCTGTTCAGCTGCTGACCAAAGAGGGTCTGTCGCTTCTCAATGGCACCGAGGGGATGGCGTCCATGGGGGCGATCGCACTGCACCACGGTCGTCACCTGACCGCAGCCGCCGACGCGGCTGCCGCTCTCTCGGTCGAGGCCCTGTACGGCAGCGCCCGGCCGTTCCGTCCTGAGATCCATGCTCTGAGACCCCATCCGGGTCAGGTGGCGTCAGCGGCACGCATCGCGGCTCTCATCGCCGGGTCGGGCATCGTCGAGAGTCACAGCGAGGACTTCCACCACGCCGTCCAGGACGCCTATTCGCTGCGTTGTGCCCCCCAAGTACACGGCGCGGTCACCGACACGCTGGATCACATGGAGTCGGTCCTCGAGGTGGAGCTGGGCTCGGTGGTAGACAACCCGATCGTCTTCGCGAACACGGGCGAGGTCGTCTCCGGCGGCAACTTCCACGGCCAGCCTCTCGCCTTCGCCCTCGACTTCTCCACGATCGCTCTGTCTGAGCTGGCCTCGATCTCGGAGAGGAGGACCGACCGCATCCTCGACCCGGCCCGGTCTCAGGGTCTCCCCCCTTTCCTCGCCGCCAACCCCGGAGTCGAATCGGGTTACATGATCACCCAGTATGTGCAGGCGGCGCTGGTCGCCGAGAACAGGGTGCTGTCGCATCCGGCTTCGGTGGACTCCGTGCCCACATCGGGGGGCCAGGAGGATCATGTGTCGATGGGCTGGGGCGCGGGGCGGAAGCTGCTCACCGTCGTCGACAACGTACGACGGGTGCTGGCGATCGAGATCCTGTGCTCCGTATCCGGGATCGAGCACCGTGCTCCCCTCACTCCTGCGGCGGGCACGGCGCGTTTGGTCGAGCTGGTTCGCAGCGAGGCTCCTCCTCTGACCGGCGATCGCTCGCCGGCAGATGACATCGAGAGGGTCGCCGATCTGATCGCCACCGGTGCCATCAGCGAATTGGTCTGATGGGCAACCTGTTCCTCACCGGCATCGGCCATCTCACCACAAATCGGGGCCCTGCCATCGAGGAGGCTGTGGTCGCTGTCGAAAACGGCTCGGTCATCTACGCAGGGCCCGAGGCGGACGCCCCCTCCCAGACCGGAGAGCGAATCGACTGTGCGAGGAGGGCGGTCATGCCCGGGTTCGTCGACGCACACACTCACCTGATCTTCGCCGGTGACCGCTCCGACGAGTTCGCCCGCAGGCTGGCGGGTGAGTCGTACCAGGAGATCGCGGCGTCGGGGGGCGGCATCTTGTCGACGGTGGCCACCACACGGGACGCCACCGAGACCGAACTGTTCGACCTCGCCGCCGCCAGGGTGTGGCGAATGATCAGATCTGGAACCACGACGTTGGAGATCAAGTCGGGCTACGGGCTCGATCTGGAGACCGAAATGCGGATGTTGCAGGTGGCCCGGCGGATCGGTGAGGAGCTCCCTATCACGGTCAAGACCACCTTTCTGGGTGCCCATTCGGTGCCGGTGGAGTACGAGGGAGACCGGGCCGGATATGTCGACCGGCTCGTGGAGGAGATGATCCCAGCGGTCAGTGACCTCGCCGACTACTGCGATGTCTTCGTCGAGGAAGGGGTCTTCTCGGTCGACGAGGCGAGGAGAATCTTCGCCGCGGCCGCCGAACACGGACTTGAGTCGAGAGTTCACGTCGAGCAGTTCGGACACTCTGGCGGGGCCGCCCTCGCCGCCGAGATCGGAGCGAAATCGGCCGATCATCTCGATCACGCCACCGTAGAGGACGCCAAAGCGCTGGCCGCCGCCGGGGTCTCGGCAGTCCTCGTGCCCGGCGCCTCGTACACCCTCCGCTCCCATCAGGCACCCGGTCCGGCGCTGCTCGAAGCCGGATGCAATGTCGCCTTGGCGACGGACTGCAACCCCGGCACCTCCTTCTTCGAGTCGATGGCGCCGATCATCTCTCTCGGAGTCGTGCTTATGGGTCTGACGGTCGATCAGGCGATCACCGCCGCCACGCTGGGCGGCGCGGTCTCGCTTGGGATCGAGGACCGGGGATGGATCGGCCCCGGCGCCAAAGCCGATCTGGTCATTCTGGACGCCCCGACACCGGTCCATATCCCCTACCGACCCGGGGCCAATCTCGTGGCAGGAACATTCAAAGAGGGGGTAGCGGTAGGTTGAGCGGTTATGGATCGCAGTCGCATCGAAGCATTTCTCGACAGATTCGTGGGCTATGCATCGGGAGCCACGACGATGGGATTGCTGGCCGTCGCCGATAGGTGCGGTCTTCTCGTCTGGCTTGGTGAGCACGAATCCGGGACCATTGCCGAGATCGCTGAAAGAGCCGGTCTGCAGACCCGCTATGTCGCAGAGATCGTCTCCGGGCTGGCCGCCGCCGGCGCTTTGGACTACGAGCCCGAGACAGGGGTCTTCACCCTCCCACCCGAGCACGCCACTTTCCTCGCTGACGAGTCGAGCCCCTATTTCATGGGCGGTTGGGTGGACATGATGCCCTCGGTTATGAGCCAGATCGATGGGATCGCCGAGGCGGCCGAGCATGGTGGGGGCGTCGCTTTCGAGGAGTTCGGCGGAAGGATGATCCGAGGAATAGACCGCGGCAACGGCCCGTCGCAACGCGTCTTCCTGATCCGGAGGTGGCTTCCTGCGGTTCCCGGCCTGGTGGAAAAACTGGAGACCGGCGCAAACGTTGCCGATGTCGGCTGCGGAGTCGGCACTGCAGCCATCGTGCTCGCCGGGGCCTACCCACAGTCAACGGTGAACGGCTACGACGTATCCGAAGAGTCCCTCGCGGTGGCACGGAGTCGCTCCCGGGACCTCGAGAACGTGACGTTCACCCTGTCAGCGGTCGAGTCGATCCCTCTCGAGCCGCCATTCGACCTGGTGACCGCCTTCGACGTGATCCACGATCTCGTCGACCCTCTCGCCGGCATGAGCCGGGTTCGGAATTCTCTCGCTCCGGACGGCCAGTTCCTGATGATGGAGCCAAACATGAGCAGTGACCTCGAGGACAACCTCGACCCGCACGGTGCGTTGATGTACGGGATCTCGACACTCCACTGCATGACGCAGTCACTCGCACGTGGTGGGGAGGGTCTGGGTGCTGCCTGGGGACGCCAGAAGGCCGAGGAGTACGCGGAGCAGGCGGGTTTCACGTCCTTTGAACCACTGGACAGCATCGAGAACAGGTTCTCCGCGTTCTATCTCCTCACCGCCTGACTGCCATCCGAAACTCTGAGGGCGGTGAACAACCGTAAGCGCGTTGTTCCGCCCGCAGAAGGACAGGGTCGATCTGTGGGACGGTGACAACCGTCAGCGCACGGTTCCGCACCACAGATGTGGCTACCAGGCACCCCCACCGCCACCACCGCCACCGCCACCACCACCGCCGGAGAATCCGCCTCCCCCGCCCCCGGAGCTGCTCGGCGGAGTGAAGGCACCGGACAACGCCGACTCGAGGCCAACGAAGGCGTTCTGCGTTGGTCCGCCCCCATATCCGTGATGGCCATACCAGTAGAGGCTGGATGTCTGATGAAGCTCCTCCGGGGCATGAAGACGAGCCTGTTCCAACACCTGCTGGGCGACGCCAAAGGTTATGCCGTACACGAGGAACTGGTCCCAAAGGGCGAGAGAGATGGAGGGCGCCTCCTCGAGACGTGAGAAATCGGTGAGGTAACGACGGAATGCCAACCAGCGTTCGGCCTCGAGGGCCCCCTCCCGGGTTCGACGGGTTCTGACCCTTCGGAAACTGAGGAGGATGAAGAGGATCACCGCCCCACCGATCAAACCCGCGGTCAGTAGGAACACGAAAGCCCCAGCGCCCGGCCAGTCGCCTACCACTCTCGGAAGCAAGAAGAGGGCCGCAAGCACGAGCCCGATCGCCCCGATCCTCACCAGCCACGACACACCGTGACCGGTGTCATCCAATAGCTTTCCGCGTCGTATGGCAACGAGCACCCGCTCGCGGAATACCTGATAGGTCTTGGCGTTGGAGGCGCGATCTTCGGTGATCGCCTCATTGAGCTCGTGCAACGGTCGAGGCCCGAGAGAGAGGGCTCGGGTCATGACAGTCATGACCGACTGTTCGAAGTCGCGTAGCGGCTCCTCGGTCTCGGTGAGCCCGAGCACGAGGTCGGTTATCTGCTCGGTGCGTAGCCCGGCCCAGGTGACCCGTTGCACCTCAGTTGGCTCGGCGGTGATGACCCCCCGTCGGATCAAGTCGAACAACGTTGCGGTGAACTGCTTCTCGTCGACACCGCCCTGGGTGACCAGGGCACCCACCTCGGCAGGGGTCAAGTCAGTGGGCGGAAACTGCTCGTACTCCCGGTCGTAGTCGGTTCTTGGCTCCTTGCCGTAGCGCAGGTAGACCGCACCCCCAACGCCAAACGTCATCACCAGAAAGGCACCCACCCCGGCGAGGAGACCCCGCCCGGCAGCGGCCCGGGCGTCATTGGCTTCCTCGGCGAACTCCGCCTCGGTCTCCAGGATGCTGTCGAGACCGTCGCCGGGAATGGCGACCGCGCCGGAGGTCGTCTCCAACACCGATGTGGGGAAGACAAACCGGATCTCCACCCACTGGTAGGCCGGAACGTTGCGGGCGACCAGATTCGGCTCCCCGGTGTCGTCACCGGTCCCTGGCGAGACGGTGCCGTCGACGCCGAAAGGATGCCCCCAGACCCGAATGTCTTCGGTCTCGGCGGGAAGTGTCACGTTTGCTGTGACCTCGTCGGCTTTCACCGACCACTGATCACCCCACACCTGGTATTGGAGGTCGGCCACGTCGTCGTAGGCGAAGATGAGCCCGGACATCCGGTAGACGAGCTTGAAGGTGCGCAGCTCGTCCTGTGACGAGTGGTGCCAGACGATCCGGGCCAACCCCGGCTGAGAGTCGACGCCGTAGGTCCCGGGAGGCGAGGAGCAGCCAAGGACAACGCAACCGCCCGGGTCGTATGCGATGGTCTCATCCCCGATCGAGACGAACTCGAATGTCTCCCCGGAGCGGACCGGAACATCGCGATAGGCACCGCTGAACGACCCGTCGAAGTCGTAGGTGAGATACTCGGTCACCAGCAGTGAGCCGTCGGACTCGACGACGATGTCGACCTGGGCGCCGGCGATGTGATACGACTTGGCCAATGCCGGCAACGCCGGCAGGACCACCAGGGCGATGGCAACCAGGAGCCTGGTCAGTCGTTTCAACTCAGAACTCGACCGCGGGAGCCTCCTCGGCCCCTTCGCCGGCATCGAAGAACTCACGAGCATCGAAGTTGAACATCCCGGCCACGAAGTTGGTTGGCACTTGCTGGACCCTGTTGTTGTAGCTGAGCACGGTGTCGTTGTAGATCTGGCGGCTGACTGCGATTCGGTTCTCGGTCTCGGCCAGCTCGGCCTGGAGTTGTTGAAAGTTCTCCGTCGCCCGCAGCTCGGGGTAGGCCTCGGCGAGGGCAAACAGCTGACGCAAAGCCCCCGTCAGGAAATTCTCCGCCTCGGCCTGCTCTGCCGGGCCTTGCGCGGCCTGGGCCGCGTTTCGAGCCTGGATGACCCGCTCGAAGGTTTCCTTCTCATGCGAGGCGTACCCCTTGACCGTCTCCACGAGATTGGGGATGAGGTCGTACCGTCTCTTCAGCTGGACATCGATCTGACCCCATGCGTTGTCGACGCGGTTACGAGCTCCGACGAGGCTGTTGTATGCACCTACCAGCCAGGCGATCACCACGAGGGCGACGCCGATGAGGATCCAGACCCAAAGCATGCCGGCAGTCTAAGAGTTCGACCGGGAGGCAGGCGGGCAAAGTCGGCCCATGATCAGATCGATTCCAAAGGGATCGTGGGAAAGTTGCATGGGCGAACA
Source organism: Acidimicrobiia bacterium (assembly GCA_035620735.1). GTDB lineage: Bacteria > Actinomycetota > Acidimicrobiia > Spongiisociales > ZC4RG35 > JANQRA01. Next base: position 35,096 of record DASPGH010000069.1, read on the forward strand.
GAACCTGGCTGCCAGAGACACCCTGTCTTGCGAGAGGGTCGGTCTCGAACCAATGCTCGGTGTCGGGAAGCTCGCTCAGAATCCCGTCGAGGAACAGCAGAACTTGTTCGATGCCTCCTTCGGCGTCGAGCAATTGGGACAGACCCGGTTCAGGGCGAACCCGCAGTTGGAGCAGAAGGCGTGGTTGACCGGGTTCTCGGCCCCACTTTTGGTGCAAGTAGCCAAACCGACCCCTTCCACGGGCGACAGACTTTCCGGCTTGGTGTTGCCCGCCCTCACCGTTTCGGCGGCGGAGCCAGGCCGTCGACTGCGGTTGCCCAATCCTCGGGCAGTCCGACAGGCGAGGGGCGGGAGATGAGTCTGAGGTAGAGATCCGATGCGGTGCCCTCGATCTCAGCGACAGGGTCCCCATCGCCATAGACCCAGGACTCATCGATGTCGGTGGCTGTCACTCGCATAGTCCCGACCTCCCCGAGATGGGGCAGCCACATGTCGGCGAACTCGTCCAACCCCGACCGGGCGACGTTGTCGATGAGCCGATCTTCTTCCTGAAATGCCTGAGCGGCGTCCCACCTGTGAACGCCCGTCTCTATCACCATCCGCCGTTCCCAGAATCCAATGGACGGGCTGGGTCCGAACCCCCAGCACTCCAACTCGGGATCGGCATCCGTGAGGGCGGCGAGCATGCCCTCCAGGGTCTCGTCATACCAATCGGCCACATCGGCGCCATTGGGAATAGTGGGCGCCGAGATTCGCTCGACCGGCAGCTCGGTGACGATCTGTGTGGTGCGGCCGTGGATCGAGGCCGTGTGCGAGGCGAGATCGGCCATGGTCCACTCCGGGTACTGGGGAACGGGTCGCTCCGGGTCGCGCCGGAGATATGCGCTGATACGACGCCCTTCCGACTCGATCGATGCCAGGTTCTCAGCCGAGAGCACGAACCATCGCCTCCCCCATGTCGGATGGCGTGTCGGCTATCACGATCCCGGCTGCATTCATCGCCTCGATCTTCGCCTCGGCGGTGCCTTTGCCGCCACTGACGATCGCTCCGGCGTGACCCATTCTCTTGCCGGGTGGAGCGGTCGTGCCGGCGATGAACCCGGCAACCGGCTTGCTCATCTGCGAACGGACATAATCTGCCGCTTCCTCTTCGGCGGTCCCACCGATCTCACCGATGATGATGACGCCCTCGGTCTCGTCGTCGGCCTCGAACATCTTGAGGCAGTCGACGAAGTTCGTTCCGTTGACCGGGTCGCCCCCGATGCCGATCGCAGTCGTCTGGCCCAGTCCGAGCAGGGTCAGTTGGTGCACGGCCTCATAGGTCAGCGTGCCCGAGCGGGACACCACGCCGATGCGCCCTCTTTGATGGATGTAACCGGGCATGATCCCGATCTTGCACTCACCCGGGGTGATGACTCCCGGGCAGTTGGGCCCGATCAGCCTCGTGTTGGTCCCCTGCAGGTAGCGCTTGGCCCGGATCATGTCCGCCACGGGAATCCCCTCGGTGATCGCCACGACCAGATCTAGATCTGCCGCTATTGCCTCCATGACCGCGTCGGCGGCGAACGGTGGCGGCACGTACACCACCGAGGCATTGGCAGCGGTCTGCTCGACGGCTTCTCTGACCGTGGCGAAGATCGGGAGCTCGACCGAGTAGGTGTCATCACGTCCCGGGACTCCCGAGTGGTCCGTCTCCCCTTCGAATTTGGCAACGTCGCCGGCCCGCGAGGGGTGAACGACCCCCACCATGTCGGTCCCGTATGCGATTGCCTTGTCGGTATGGAACTCCCCCGTCTTGCCCAGACCCTGTACCAGCACACGGGTGCTCTTGTCGACGAGAACGCTCATGCCGAAAGCTCCAGTATCTTCTCGGCGCCGTCTCGCAACGAGTCGGCATTGGTCACCTCGAGCCCGGACTCCTCGATGATCCTCTTGCCCTCTTCGACATTGGTCCCTTCGAGTCTCACCACGAGCGGGACTTCCAGCCCCACCCTCTCCACGGCTTCGACGATCCCGTTGGCGATCACGTCGCAGCGCATGATCCCACCGAAGATGTTGACGAAGATGCCCTTCACCGACGGGTCCTTGGTGATGATCTGGAATGCCGTGGTCACCTGATCGGCGGTGGCGCCCCCACCCACATCGAGGAAGTTCGCCGGCTCACCACCGACGTGCTTGATCGTGTCCATTGTGGCCATAGCCAGACCCGCACCGTTGACCAGGCACCCAATCGTGCCGTCGAGCTTGATGTAGTTCAGGCCGGCGTTCTTGGCCGCCAGCTCGAGCGGGTCCTCCTCGGTCTCGTCCCGCATGTCGGCGACGTCGGGGTGGCGATAGAGGGCGTTGTCGTCGAACGACATCTTCCCGTCGAGGGCAATGACCTCCCCGGTCTTGGTGATTACCAGGGGGTTGATCTCGATCAGATCGGTGTCCAGCTCGGTGGCGGTGTCGGCGAGGTTCTTCACGAACCGGGTGAAGTTCTTGGCGGCGTCGCCCTCGATGCCCAGCCCATGAACCAGCTCGTTGGCCTGGAACGGAGCCAGACCGATGGCGGGATCGATCTGAGCGCGCAGGATCTTGTCGGGGGTCTCCTCCGCCACCTTCTCGATCTCCACCCCACCCTCGGTGGATGCCATCACGATGTTGCGTGAGGTGGAACGATCGAGGAGCACCGCCAGATACAGCTCGCGCTCGATGTCTATGCCTTGTTCCACGTAGAGACGATTCACCCTCTTCCCGTCGTCCCCGGTCTGGATAGTGACCAGAGTGCTCCCGAGCATCTTCTTGGCCAGCTCGCGGACCGCTTCCTCGGCGGCGGACGGTCCACCTTCGATTCCGTCGGTTATCACATTCACACCCCGCACCTCGGAATGCTCCCGGAACGTGCCCTTCCCCCGACCTCCGGCGTGGATCTGCGACTTGAGGACGATCACGGGGTTACCCGACTCGTCGATCAACGGCCTGACCGCGGCGACCGCCTCGTCGACCGAACGTGCCACACGGCCGAGCGGCACCGGGATGCCCCTGGCGGCCATTAGCTGTTTGGCCTGATGCTCGTGGATCTTCATGATTCCTTTCCCTGTCGTCTCAGACCCGGTTGGGGATGTTCTCGTCCACCCACCGGGTGATCTCGTCGAGCGGGGTGCCTGGCGTGAAGATCATCGCAATGCCGGCATCCTGGAGAGCCGGCTTGTCGGTCTCCGGGATCACCCCGCCACCAAAGACGATGATGTCCGATGAGTCCCGATTGGCCAATTCGACGACGACTTGTGGAAAGAGCGTTCTGTGGGCCCCGGACAACGACGAGAGCCCAATCGCATCGACGTCCTCCTGAAGAGCCGTCTCTGCGATCTGAGCCGGTGTCTGATGCAGACCTGAATAGATGACCTCATGACCCGCATCACGTAATGCCCTGGCTATGACCTTGGCGCCACGATCGTGGCCATCCAGCCCTGGCTTGGCGATGAGTATGCGACGCGGCATCTTGGAGCAACGAGGCTAGCCACGCTCGCTACATGCAACGATCGAGCATGCGGAGTTGGTGTTGCCATGCGACACGATCGCTCGGTTGGCGTAGACCACCCGACAAAGCCCTACTCTTACACCATGCCCATTTCGAACCTCCACGGGCTGGCGGCCGCCGGGGTCAGTGTCTGGTCTGATCAGATCTCCCGGGAGATGCTCGACTCCGGTGAACTGGCGCGCCGTGTCGAAGAGGATGCAATCACCGGGGTGACATCGAACCCGACGATCTTCGCCAAGGCGATCAGCGGGTCGAGCGACTACGACGCCCAACTGCAGGACCTCAAGGCGGGCGGTCTGTCCCCTGAGGAGGTGGCCAAGAGCCTCATGGCCGACGACATCACAAGGGCGTGCGACGTCCTGGCCACGGTTTTCACCGCCACCGGGGGTCGTGACGGTTTCGTCTCCGTCGAGGTGTCCCCAACCCTTGCCGGCGATACCGACGCCACGATCGCCGAGGCCCGCGACTGGGTGAAGCAGATCGATCGCGAGAACCTGTTCGTGAAAGTCCCGGCCACGCCGGAAGGTGTCCCCGCCATCCGAGCATTGATAGCCGAGGGGATCTCGGTGAACGTCACCCTCATCTTCTCCCTGCAGCGTTACGAGGAGGTGATCCGCGCTTACATCGATGGGCTTTCCGACTACCTCTCAGTGGGCGGAGACCTCTCATCGGTGGCGTCGGTGGCCTCGTTCTTCGTGAGCCGATTCGACAGCGAAGTGGACCCGCGTCTGGAGGAAATCGGTTCGAAAGACGCCCATGACCTCAAAGGCCATCTCGCCGTCGCCAACGCCCGGGCGGCCTATGGATCGTTCCTCGAATCGTTCTCCAACAGCGAGTTCGAAGGTCTGGCGAATCAGGGTGCGAGACCCCAGAAACCACTTTGGGCATCGACGTCGACAAAGAACCCCGCTTACAGCGATCTGCTCTATGTCGAGAGTCTGGTAGCCAACGACACAGTGAACACGATGCCTCTGGAGACCATCGACGCCTACCAGGATCATGGGGATCCCACTCCAGCCAGCTTCGACGCGGTGGACATCGTCCGGGCCAACGACCAACTGGACAAGATGGCCGAAATCGGCGTCGACTACGACGACGTGGTCGAGACTCTCGAACGGGAGGGTGTCGAGAAGTTCACGGCGAGCTGGCTCGAACTCCTCGATGAGGTGGAGAAGGCCTAGGCGTGACCCACACCCGGGAGGACGAACAGCTCATTCTGGGCGCCTCGGATCGAATCGAGCTGATAGCCACCATCGTGATGGCTCTCGCCGCGATCGCCACTGCATGGTGCGCCTTTCAGGCCACCAAATGGAGCGGAATCATGTCGATCGAATTCAGCAATGCCAACGCGGGCAGGGTGGAGTCGACCCGGGCGGACTCGCTGGCGAACTCACAACGTTCCATCGACGTCGGCGTCTTCACGTCCTGGCTCGATGCGGTTGCCGCCGAGATCGCTGCGGGTGAGATTCCCCCGGTGTCCCAGAGCGGCTACCAACCCGTAGAAGGCACTCTCTCCGCCTTCTATTACGAGCGAATGCGAGACGAGTTTCGTCCGGCTCTGGATGCCTGGCTAGCTGCCGACCCACTGAACGACCCCGAGGCTCCGGCCACGCCCTTCGCCATGCCCGAGTACCAATTGGATGCCGCCGCCCAAGCCGAAGACCTTCTCGAGCAGTCCGCGGTGGATCGCCAGGACGCCCTCGACTCCAACCAGAACGGGGACAACTATGTGTTGACCACCGTGGGCTTTGCCCTCGTGATCTTCTTCGCCGGTGTCAGCTCGAAGCTCGACGAGAGCCGCAACCGGTGGATTGCGATCGGAGTCGGTCTGGTTCTCTTCCTCGGTGGGTTGATCGCCGTCTTCAGCCTGCCCATCGTGCAGCTTTTCTAGGTCGTTTCCTGGCGGCGGAGGTCAAGAGGCTTCGTTTCGGCCCGGCCTTTCCTTCTCGGGGCGCTGGACTTCGCCCAGCAAAGTCTCCAACCCTGGGTTAGAAGCAGGGAGGCAGTCTCGCATTCTCCGGGCGCTGGACTTCGCCAAGCAAAGTCTCCAACCCTGGGTTTGGAGCAGCGGGAGGCGCGCACCCGGTTGGCAGACACCGCCACTGCGGGCACCGGCCGCCATACCGTCAGCCCTCGGAGAGCAGTGTCTCCACCGTCCGGAGGGCGCGCCGCTTTCTCGTTTCGGGCTGCTTGGCAGCGACGATGTGCTCGACGTGTTGACGCTGATGTGAGTAGCTGAGAGCCTCGAACGCCTTCCGTGCTGCTGGAGCGGCATCGAATGCCCGTGTCAGCTCTTCGGGTACCTCGACCTTCCGCTCGGAGCCATCGCGTTCCACCGCGATGGTCAGAGAATCCCCCGGTCTCTTACCCAGCTCGTCTCTGATTGCCTTGAGGACACCGATGATGTGTCGACCGGAGTAGGTCACGATGCTCCCCTGGTAGGCAATGCCATCGAAGGATGCCCTCACCGGGATACGACCCCCGCCTCCTAGATTTTCGACCACCTCGGAGGGGACTTCGACGACAGCTCCTCCTCGTGGCGCCTCTTCGATGGTCGCCTGGAAGGTGATCACGCCTTCTCCAATGGCGCCCAGGCCAAAAGAAGCCGCTTCTTGCCCTGGGTATCGAACATGACTTCGGCCTCGGCGCGGTCACCGTCTCCGATGATCTCTCGAACGGTTCCCAGACCCCACTTGTCGTGTCTGACCCGATCGCCCGGGCCCACCTGTCCGGGCGCCACCGTCGTTCTCGGGCCCGACGCCGCGGCCCGATCGGCAGGCCGCCGTCTCTGCCGCTTCGGTGCCTTGCTGATCAGTGTGTCAGGGATCTCCTGGAGAAAGCGCGACGGCGGGTTGTAACTGGATCCCCCGAAGAGCATTCTCTGCCAGGCGGAGGTCAGGTAGAGCTTGTCCTGAGCCCGGGTGATGCCGACGTAGGCCAATCGACGCTCCTCCTCGAGCTCTTCTGGCTCGCCCAGCGACCGCATGTGCGGGAAGACACCGTCCTCCATACCGACGATGAACACGGCAGGGAACTCGAGACCCTTTGCGGTGTGAAGCGTCATCAGGGTCACCGCGCCCGCCCCCTCCTCCCATTCGTCGATGTCGGCGACGAGAGCCGTCGACTCCAGGAAGATCTCGAGTCTTGCCAGATTGTCGAGTTCGTCGAATTCCTGGTCGCCGATCACCGCGCCTTCGTTCGAGGTCTCGAACTCGGTGGCCACACCCACCAGCTCCCGCAGGTTCTCGACCCTCCCCATGGCTTCGACGGTTCGCTCCGATTCGTAGCTGGCGACCATCCCGGTGTCATCCAGCACGGCCTGCACCGCGGCCTGAACCCCGCCCTCTTCGGCCTTCTCTCCGAGCATGTCGATCAGGGCCACGAACTCTTGGACGGCGGTGACGGCCCTCGAGTTGAGTTGTGGGATGTCGGCGGCGTGCTGCAACCCTTCAAAGAACGTGATGCCCTTCGCCTGGCTGAAACGGTCGACGTGGGCCACCGTGGTGTTCCCTATCCCCCTGCGGGGCTCGTTGATCACCCTCTTGACCGACACTTCGTCAGCTGGGTTGACAAGCACCTTCAGGTAGGCAACCGCATCCTTTACCTCCTTGCGGTCATAGAACTTGACCGACCCGACGACTGAGTAGGGAACCTGACGACGCACGAACACGTCTTCGATGACACGTGACATCGCGTTGGTCCTGTAGAAGACGGCGATGTCGGCGAGGTTGAAGCCGTCGTTCTGCAGTCGCTCGATCTCGTCGACCAGAAAACCGGCCTCGTCGTGCTCGTCCTCGGCCTCGAAACGGACGATCGGGGTGCCGGTCCCGCGGTCGGACCAAAGGTGCTTCGGCGTCCGTTTGGTGTTGTTGGCGATAACCGAGTTGGCGGCGTCGAGAATGGTCTCGGTCGACCGGTAGTTCTGGTCGAGGACTATCACCCGGGCATCGGGATAGTCGTGCTCGAAGTCACGGATGTTCCTGATATCGGCGCCACGGAACTTGTAGATCGACTGGTCGGAGTCACCGACGACACAGAGGTTGCGGTGAGCGGCGGTGAGCTGTTTGACCAGCATGTACTGGGCCCGGTTGGTGTCCTGGTACTCGTCGACCAGGACATACCGGAAACGATGCTGGTAGTGGGCGAGAACGTCGGGGAAAGCTGCGAACAGCTCGACGGTGACCATTAGAAGATCGTCGAAGTCCATGGCGGAGGCTTCGACCAGACGCTGCTGATAGAGCCGGTAGATGTCGGCGACCTGCTCGTGGTAGAACCCGTCTCCCTGATCGGCGAACGACTCGAAGTCGACGAGCTCGTTCTTGGCGTTGGAGATGACCGCCCTCATCGCCTTCTCGGGGAATCTCTTCGAGTCGAGGTCGAGATCCTTGATGACCATCCTCAGGAGACGAAGCGAGTCGCCTTCGTCGTAGATGGTGAAGCCTGACTTGTAACCGAGACGTGGTGCCTCTCTGCGGAGGATGCGAACACACGAGGAATGGAAGGTGCTCACCCACATCGTGCGTACGACGCCACCTACGAGCTGGCCGACTCGCTCCTTCATCTCATTGGCTGCTTTGTTGGTGAAGGTGATCGCCAGGATGGAGTCGGGTGCGACCTTCAGATCCCGGATCAGGTGGGCGATTCGAAAAGTGAGGACACGAGTCTTGCCCGAGCCGGCACCCGCTACCACGAGCACCGGACCCTCCGTTGCGGCTACTGCCTCGCGTTGTGTCGGGTTGAGCTCCGCGAATAGGGGCGACTCTGTGGGGACATCATCGACGAACCACTGGGTCTGCTGCTGCATCTCTGCCCGATGGTACCGGTAGCCGCTGACGAATCACACGTGTGTGATCATCCTCCCTCGAAAACACGGGCGGTCTCCGGCACGTCGACCCGCACCATGTCCTCCGGGCTCTCGGGAGCATCCTCGTCTACCAGGACGGTTCGCCGATTGAGCGGCAGCGAGTAGCAGAACCTGGCACCGGTCGGGAACCTGCGCTCGTACCACACGTCGCCTCCCATGGCACGCGCCAGACGTCGTGCGATCGGCAGCCCCAGCCCCATCCCACTCGAGTCGCGCGCGTCGCCCTTGGAGAGTTGCTCGAAGTCCTCGAAGACCTTCTGGGTTTCCTCGTCGGGCACGCCGGGCCCGTTGTCGGAGACGATGATCAGATACTGGTCACCCAGGACGAAGCCCTCGACGAGGATCTGATCGCCCCCGTATTTCCGGGCATTCTCCATGACGTTGCGAAGAACCTGTTGGACCCGGCGACGGTCGGCGAAGACCCGGACCCCGTCAGGAAGAGAAACGAGCGATGACTTCCGTCCGCTGTTGGGGAACACCATCTGGGCCACGTCCTCGATGAGGTCTCCCAAGTCGAACAGTTCGGGATCGAGACGGAGCCGGTTTGCCTCGAGGCGAGGGATGACCAGGACATCTTCGACCAGGTCCCCCAAGAAGATGGCCTGGCGGTTGATGATGGTCAGAAACTCGTCGATCTCTTCCTCGGGGAGCTCGGACCACGACTGGACGAGCGTGTGCGAGAACCCGGCGATGGAGGTCAACGGAGTCCTCAGCTCGTGGCTGACCAACGCCACGAAGTCGTTCTTGATCGTGTGCGCCTCCTCGGAGAGACGCCGCACCTCACGCTCCCGCTCCCGGCCGGCGGCCGTGATTCGCCACGCCCAGATGACGGTGGCCAGACCGATGATGGCCGGCAAGATCATCAACAGCTGGTCGGGGCGCGGCAGGTCGGGCATTTCTACACAGGAGGTATCGGCAGCCGTCGTATGAGGTATTAGTCATTAGTACGAGGTGGTCGATCAGTCAGCGGCGGAACGCACCGGCCCCCCAAGACGCACCCGACGCCAACCCACCACGCCTCGCGCCAACCCAGGGTTCCAGACTTCGCTCAGCGAAGTCTCCGGCCCCGAGAACAGAGATACGGACCAAACGGGCCAACGCAACCGCCGTACCGGGCCATCGCAACCCGCCCACCGCGCCAACCCCAGGCGGGGCAGACCTCGCCACGGTTCGCAAGCGTTGTCCTCACGCTGTGTCGGCGTCCTCCATGCCCATGAGCTGACGGAGCGTCTTGGTGAGAACGCCCTGACGGAGATCGAACTTGTCCAGATATGCATCCACACCCACCGCCCACGCCGCTTCCTTCTCCTCAGAGGTGGCGACTCCGGACACCATGACGATGGGGATGCGCACGTCGGCGGCACGCATGGAGCGGACGAGCTCGACACCATTGGAGCGGGGCATCGAGTAGTCGACGACCATTGCACTGAACCCGTCCCTGGTCATCGCAAGCATCGCCTCTCGTGCGCTACCCGCCACTTCGACCTCGAACCCGGCTCCGGTGAGGGTTGCGGAGAGGAGTTGACGCACCCCTGCCGAGTCGTCCACCACCAGCACGCGCGGTTTGCTGCTGACCAGGTGAGGGCGATGACGGGCCAGGACACCGAGGAAATCCGGGTCGAGAACCACGAGGACCTGACCGCCACCGAGCAGGGCTGCGCCCTTGGTTCCACCACTTCCTTCGATGATCGGGCCGAGGTTCTTCACCGCGACGCGACGACGATCGATGATCTCACTCACGGTGACAGCCACCAAGCCCGACCGGGTGTTGATCACGAGGATCTCCGAGGTGTCGGAGGGCTCGTCACCCCCTACCGCTTCGGACAGTGACAGACAGGGCACGGCCGCGGACTCGAAGCGCACCTCGCGGCCGTTGCTCTCGGTGGTGAACTCTGCGTTGGACAGGGGCATCGAGCCTTCGACAGAGGCTTCAGGGATTCCCCAGAACTGATCCCCTTCGGCAACCACGACCACGTTCTGGAGAACCATCGACAGCGGGAGCGACATGGTGACCGTCGTACCCTTGCCCGACTCGGACGCGATGCTCACCGCCCCGTGCACCTGGGTGGCGGCCTCCGCGGCCTCGGTGAGACCCTCTCCGGTCCCGGAGAACTCGGTCGCCTCGGCAAGGGTGCTGAATCCCGGATGGAACAGCACCGGGGCGAGGTCGGCTGAGCTGAATGAGAGACCCCTCTGACGGGCGACCTCGGCGACGCCGCTCCAATCAACGCCGGCACCGTCGTCCGACACAGTTACTTCGACACCGTCATCGACCACCCGAGCTGCTACCCGAATCACACCCGTCCCCGGTTTGCCGGCAGCGAGTCTCTCCTCGGTGGGCTCGATGCCATGATCCACCGCGTTGACCAGGAGATGACGCAGCGGCTCACGAAGAAGATCCACGATCTGACGATCGAGCTGAACGTCGTGACCTGTGAGCTCGAGACGGACGTCCTTGGCGGACCGACGGCCCAGGTACCGAACGAATTGGGGGAATGTGGAGACGGCATCGAAGAACGACACGTTGGCGAGGGAGACTGCCTGAGCCTGAATGTCGGCGATTGAGTCGCTCAGCTTCTCGAGCTGATTCCTCCACGAGCGTCGGAAGACCTCGGGGTCGACTCCTTCAATCGACACGAGCGAAAGGTCGGCGATCGCCTCGGCGTCGAGTGACACCTCGACGATGCGGTTGATGAGCCGATAGAGGTCGGCGGTGTCGACACGTGTGGCCCCCCCGAGCAAGGACTCGGACACCGACGTGAGCAGACCCCCGAGACTGCCAACCTCAGGCGGACGCAATGAGACCAGATCCGGCGCAGCCGCCGCCCCTCCCGGCACGGAATCCTTGATCAGCCGTCTCAGCTCGGGATCGTCAGGAGAGTCCACCGCACCCGTCAGCCGACCGGCGATCGCCTCCATCACGACCACCTGCTCCGGATCGACGGAATTGGCATCGATCACCTCGCGCCATAGCTCCTCGAGCTTGCGCGCTCCGTCCCGGATCAGCTCGTGACCGAGTAGGGCGGCCGAGCCCTTGATCGTGTGCGCATCACGGAGAACGTCGTCCACCGCGTCGCTGGCCAACTCTCCCTGGCCCAGTGCGCGCGCAGCATCGACCAGACGCCGGGTTCGCTCGTCTAGCTCCTCCCGGAAGATCCGGGTGAGTTCAGGGGTGTTTGGGTCCAATTGGTCTGTCCCTAGCCAACGTCGTCTTTATCGGCAGCCATGGGACCCTCCCTAAGACACTCCACCGAGGTTACGTGGATTCAGGCGATGTAGACCTTGGTTTCCGCGAAGGCGGAACTTGGTTGCTGCCACCACCGTGAAGATGATGGTGAACAACATCAGCATCGATGCGGGCAGGAGAATCTCCGCTGTCCCGGCCCCATCGAGGATCACGTCGAGAAAGCCTTCCACGGCCCAATAGGTGGGGACGAACTTCGCCACCGACTGCACCCAACCCGGGAGAACCGCCAACGGGACGAGAGCACCGCCCACACCTGCGAAAACGATGGCGAAGAGGTTGACCGACGTGGTGAGCTGTAGGGAAGTCCTGCTCAGCGAGGTGGCAGCCACACCGAACGAGAGCATGCTGAGTGAGAAGGTGACGGCGATGATCCCCAACCCGACCAACGACCCGGCGATGACGAGATCGAAGAAAAGGACACCGAGCCAGAAGAGAGCGGCGACCTGCACGATCGCTATGAGGAGCGTAGACAGGATCTTGCCCAGCACGAGGAGAAGATGGTGGCACGGCTGAGGCGCAGACGATCCCATGTGTTCCACCCGTGCTCTCTGAAGAAGGTGAACCCGGCGAAGCTTCCGGTGAAGGTGACAAACATCGCGGCCATGCCCGGGACCGCCTGCTCGGCGCCGTTCGTTGGGGCGCCGCTCCTCGCCGTCGGCGTGTGGCAGGAGAGAATGGGCGACATCGGATTCCCGATCACCGTCCTGGGATTGGTCCTCTTGGGCTCGACGATCGAGCTGAGTTCTGGATGAGGCTCTCGCTCTGCCCGCGGGCACGGCGTTGCGTTCAGCGCAACGCCGTGCACTCTCGTCCCAGTCGAGGGAGTTGAAAGGGGTCGGCGTCAAGCGTGGTCGACGCTTTGGGGGAGATCCGTCGAATCTACCAAGTCGCGAGTCGCCAGTATGGGGGGGTTCGACAAAGGCCGGCTGAGGGAAGCCGGATTCGACCTAGGACCCCCCGCCTACTCCCACTCGATGGTTGCCGGTGGCTTCGAGGAGATGTCGTAGGCGACTCGATTGATACCCGGGACTTCGTTGATGATTCGAGAGGAGATGCGCTCCAGGACGTCGTAGGGGACCCGCGCCCAGTCGGCGGTCATGGCGTCCTCGGACGTCACGGCCCTTACGACCAGCGGATAGGCATAGGTTCGGCCGTCCCCTTGCACACCAACGGTCTTGACCGCGGGCAGGACGCCAAACGCCTGCCAGATGTCACGATAAAGACCGGCCCGCCTGATCTCATCGAGGATGACGGCGTCGGCGGCGCGCAGGAGCTCCAGGCGTTCCAAGGTCACCTCGCCGATGATCCTCACGGCGAGTCCGGGCCCGGGGAACGGTTGGCGCCAGACGATCTCCTCGGGCAACCCCAACTCCTCGCCGACCGAGCGCACCTCGTCCTTGAACAGATCCCGCAACGGCTCGATCAACTCGAGTTTCATGTCGTCGGGCAGGCCCCCGACGTTGTGGTGTGTCTTTATCGTCGCCGCGGAGCCCGAGCCAGACTCGATCACGTCCGGGTAGAGAGTCCCCTGCACCAGAAAGCCGGCTTCGCCGACCGAGGCTGCTGCCTCCTCGAACACCCTGATGAACGTCTCGCCGATCACTTTCCGTTTTGTCTCCGGGTCGGTCACACCATGGAGTAACTCGAGAAATCGGTCAGCGGCTTTCACATGGATGAGGTCGACCTCGAAGTGTGACCTGAAGGTTTCCTCGACCTGTTCCGCCTCGCCCGCTCTGAGCAAACCATGGTCGACGAAGATGCAGGTCAGCTGGTCACCGATCGCCTCGGAGACGATGGCGGCGGCTACCGAAGAGTCCACACCGCCGGAGAGCCCACAGATGACACGAGAGTCACCGACCCGCTCTCGAATCTCTTCGATCTGGGACTCGATGATGGAATGCGACGTCCAGCTCGGAGTCGCGTCGCAGACGTCGTACAGAAAGCGTTTCAGGATCTCGGATCCCCGGGGCGTGTGAACGACCTCTGGGTGGAACTGGACGCCGTAGAGACGCCGCTCCCGGTTCTCCATCGCCGCCACCTGGGCTCCGGCGGTGCTGGCAACCGAGATGAAGCCCTGCGGCACGCCGGTGACTTCGTCATTGTGTGACATCCACACCTGCTGGATGGCGGGTAGACCGCTCATCAAGAGTGAGTCACCGGTGACATCCAAGGAGGTCTTCCCGAACTCGGCGCTGCCCGTGTTGGCCACCTCACCGTCGGTGAGCGACGCCAACAGTTGATGCCCGTAACAGATACCGAGGATGGGGACACCGAGGTCGACTATCTCCGGATCCATGCGATAGGCGTCTTCGGCGTAAACCGAAGCAGGACCGCCGGAAAGGATCAGACCGAGTGGCCGGCGGTCCCTGATCTCCTCGGCCGTGATGTCGCGGGGGACGATTTCGGAGTGCACGTGGGCCTCCCGGACTCGACGGGCGATGAGCTGTGCGTACTGCGCCCCGAAGTCGAGCACCAGGACGCTGCCGGCCGACCTTGGCCGAGTGTCACCTATCGTCCCGGTCGCATCCGACATCAGGGGACCACCCCAAACCGTGACACAACCAGGGCGACCACGGTCTGCGCAGCAAGCCGTTTCACCCCATTCCGACTTCTTGGGATCGCTGGAGCGACTTGCCCTCGGTCTGGAGGGAGGGTGCGATCATCACTTCGGCCTTCTGGAACTCCTTGACGTCGGAGTAGCCGGTGGTCGCCAT
>DASPGH010000070.1:0-13126 GCA_035620735.1 Acidimicrobiia bacterium
ATAGCCATCGCCGGGAGTCATTGGCTGAGCTCGACTTCTTCGGTGCAGGCGAGTCGAACGGTCGGCTCGTACGCGACGCCACCTTCACTGACGATCCTGGCCGAGATCGATCCCACTGATCCATCTGAGTTGAGTACCACCTCGACGTCCTCTGCCTCGACTCCATTGCGCTGCAGGCAGTCGGCAAAGATCTCCGTAGCTCGCCCTGAGTCGGGAGGTGAGCAAGCGAACAGTGAAAGGCTCAGTGCTATCACCAAGCCGGATTTCCGGAATGTCCCATCCACGGTCCGCACGTGGTCGACACGTCTCTGCAGGAAATTCGGATTCCTCAGCATCTGGCAAGTTATCACGGGCGGCAGCCGAGAATTTCGGAACAGTGAGGCGAGTTGACCTGTTTCGGTTGTGTCCCTTCGCGGAATGCTCAGCGACATGAGAAGGATTTCGACTATCGCCGCAACGACAACCACTGTGATGATTGCGAAGACAAAGCCCCATAAGGGGTTCATGGTGGGAAATGGTCGACCGTGGGGCCAATCGGGTGGGGGTCCCGGATTCCCCTGGAATATGTATGCCGCGATTAGGACGGCGAGCACGGCGACAAAGACTGAGTAGAGCCTGATTCTCTGCCTCATGATCTCGCCCCGAAGTCTGCGGACACCCCTGGATCACTCCATCCTGGATGCTTCCAATGACCGATGAAGCGACCCGGCCAAGTCCGACCCCCCCTCTCCCTTGTTTCCCCGGATGGTCGGACCTGGCTCGTCACTTCGTCAGCCTCATATGTGCCCATAGACGGCGGACGTGTCTGAGATCTCCATCAACGATCCGTTGTCCTCCAGGAGCCGAAACTCCATGTGGATACCGTCGACGGCAAGCATCTCCGATCTGCCGCCACATCTGATATCGGTGAAATCGGCATAGAGGAGCTTGTCAACGCCGTGGTAAAGAGCGTTGGTGGTGACTGCCGTCCACCGTGCTGCAGGTGAGCAACCTCGCTGTGACCGGGTGTCCACCCACTCGACTGCTGCCGTCGTAGGGATCTCGGGCCTGCCACACCCCGTCGATGCCATCTCCGTGTCCGGCGTAGGCAGGAATCGCTCCCCCCATGACCAGCATCATGACCGTCGCCAACAATGCGAGCCTTCTCATCTCCCCTCGCCTCCCCCCGTCAGCGATCGACGGGATTTGCTGATGTTGTTCGGACAGTCGTCCGCATCCTGGAGAGTCGACTCTCGGGTCAAAGAGCCTGTTGAGGCGAGTGTGACTGTCAATCGGGGATACTCCCCATACCGAAAATGCGCCGTGTGCAGTTGGCTTGGGAGGGTGGGAAGAGCTTCAGCTGTGTGGAGAGGTGGGCGATGTCCGATCAGTGGGTGGCGGTGGCCTTGATCGTGATCACATTCGGATTGTCAGTTTCTGGTTCGGTGCTTGCCGGGTTGAAAGGTCTCAGGGCTTCGAGCTTCTTCGGAGTCCTGTTCATCCTGATCATGTTTGGCCTGGTTACTGCTGAGGAGGATTACGTGGCGGGAGTCGGGTTCGTCGCGGCTCTTCTTCTCCTCGGTTGGGCACCTGTGGTCGGGCTGCTCGGGGTCGCCAGACCCGGCTCATGGTGGTACCGAAAACGCTACGACGAGGGCGACAAGTTCATGGCGCAACGAAAGTACGACCGCTTCAGACTTTGAATTTCATGCAGTTCGGCACCGTCGTCGGGTCTGTGACTAGGTCTACGCACTCGTCCACATCCCTTGGTACGAAAATGCTGAGATGTTGAGAATCGTCTCGGGTGTAGTCCTGGTTCTCGCCGGAACGATATGGATACTCCAGGGTCTCAATGTTGCTTTCGCACCGCAGAGCTTCATGACGGGAGACCGGTCCTGGAGTTGGGTCGGAGCTGTCGCTGTCGTTGCTGGTATTGGTCTGGTCTGGTGGGGTGTCCGGTCGGATTCGTAGCGATCAGGCCAGTCAACTCGTTGCGAATGGATCTGCCTTGTAACCGACACGACGACCGAGCCAGGCCAGACCTGGCATCACGAGGCCGGGCAATCCGGCTTCTCGCATTGCCTTCGGTGTGGCGTACTCAACAACGGCAAGCTGGAGAATCGGCGTGTAGCCGGTAATCCGGCTCTTCTTCCCTTCCGCCATGAGCCTGGAAATCGTGACTCCCACAGGAACCGGATCGGTCTCCGGTGTCGGACCGCGAGCACCGAACACAATGTCAACGTCGACAACCAACGGCTCGTCGCCGGAATTTGTGAAGCCGTGAACCGTCCCGGGAGCGATCTCCACAGTGTCGCCCTCCCCGAGGTCACCGAAATCTCGGCCCAATCGATACGTCATGTTCCCAGAGACAATGTTGAAGATCTCGGTGGATCCATCGTGTATATGAGGTCCGAACCCTTTGATTCCTGGTCCTCCGCCCCTGGCCACAGTCATTCTCACCCGGTACCGATCCCCCGTTTGCACTGGAGTGGCTGTGATCTCCATCGTTTCTGTCGGAAACTTCAGAACTGTCCCAGGCTCAACAGCTGCCATAGACCACCGAGTCTGAACCTACTCCGCAGCCACGGGTGGTGACGAAGACCTGGCATGAGCACACAGGGGCACACATCGAACGGGGGAGCGGTGGTCGCGTTCAGTGGCGACCGAAGTTTGACGTACCTGTGAAGCGGGCCGAGACCATGGTCGGAAACCACGTGCGGTTGTTGACGTTCGGACGTCTACTGCAGCCAATTCTTGTAGGTATCGAACGGCTCACAAAGATGAGAACCATGTTTGTGACCTTTGGCCCTTGAATCTGCAGACGGCTCCGATTGACTTCGTGGGAGCAGGCCAGAGACAGGAGTCACAGGTGCCAACCGGAGCAGCGTTAGCCCTGACTTTCTGGCTACCCGTGTTGCTGGTCGTTTTCGTTCTTTTGCGTCGTTCGAAATGGAAACAGTGGCGAGCTACGTCGAGAAAGCCATGAGTCAGATCGTTAGCCGAGCAAGCCAGATGACAGTCGGCGGCGTGGCGTTGACGAACGCAATCTTGCTTATCTATGGCCTCATGCGGCCCGACAGTCTGGAATTTTCGATCCCGTTCTTGATAGCACCGTCCCTTGCGATTCTTGGCACTGTGGTCGCTCGTGAAAGGTCGACCAGGCGGATGGTGGTTCTGTCTGTTTGGGGGATCGTCGCAGGGTTGATCGTGGTGATATTGATCAACGAGCTGACAGCCTGACCCGCCCGTTTCCGCACATATCGAGCGGGGGGAGCGGCGCCGTCCAATACGCTCTCGCGAAAGCCTTCCTTGCGTTTTGACACATGTTTGACGCGCATGTCGGGCGCTCCTCGATTTCGTCCAATGTCATTGGCGTTTGGTGGCCTACGGCACCGAATCCGCCGTCGCGCGTTTGACGCGGCTCCACAAAAGCCGTGGTCAACGCCGCGCGAATGGCTTGGGCAGTGCCGATGGCCTCGGCCGTGGCAACCGATCCGATTGATCTACTGGCCCCCAATGAGGCCCGATCGTGTTGCGGTATGAGGCCAGCTCGAGGTGGCGCCCAACAGCCGGTTGCGTCCAACAAGCACGCGGCATGACCGCGTGCTTGTTGGTCGGGTGAGTCCGGCCGCTCGACGTCGTCGGCCCGCCCATCCACCCTACGGCGATATCAGGCTGCAGAGCTCGGTGGCTCGGCCGCTCCACTCGAACGAGGTCACGGTGTCGGTATCCAGGTCGAGTATCTCGTCGACGTGACCCACGATGTAGTAGAGCGCCCCTGGGAAGTCGACCAGACCGAACGGGCCCTGGTCCCCCTCGAACAGGTAGAACACGGTGCGGCCCGAGGCCTGAATGCGCAGATCACCGTCCATCGACTCGGACATGGTCAGCTTCCCCGAGGTTCTCAGGGTCAGAGAGATGTCGTCGTCGAGGTTGGTGACCCGGTCCTGACCCGAGCCGGTGACGACGAACGTTCCGTCGTCGAAGACCGTCTGGGTGTAGTTGCCCTCTTGTGCGATCTCGACACCGAAGCCACAGGCCTGACCCGGTTCGAGCAGGGTTGGATCGGGTGTGTACGGCGATCGCTCCGGCTGCGCCGCCTGGGCCACCGAGGCACCTGCGAGGATGAGCACCGCCACCCCGAGCACCACCACTCTCCTCGCCACCGTGTGTCGTCTCACGTCTTCCTCCGTTCCGGCATGTCCCAGCCTGTTGTCATCGATGCTCCAGAGTGACAGGAGCGTCCTACAGCCCTCTTACAGCCCTCTTACAGCGAATCGCGGGCCCATCCACCCGGATCGGCCAGGGGGCCCACAGCTATCCTCGATTTGCTGTGTTCTTCCGGGTCCTTGGGCGAGTCGAGCTGGAAGATGATTCCGGCAAGCCGATAACGGTGCGGCCCATGGAGCGACGCCTGCTCGCGGTCATGCTGGTGGATGCGGGCAAGATCGTCTCCGTGGATCGCGTGGTCGATGCCCTGTGGAGGGACTCCCCGCCTTCCAACCCGGAAGCCGCCCTCCAGGTCCATGTCTCCCGCCTGCGCAAGGCGCTCCCCGATCCGACCGTCGTCACCTCCCGGGCCCCCGGATATCAACTCGTCCTTCACCCCGACCAGCTGGACGCTTCGGTCTTCGAGCAGCTGGTCAGAGAGGGGGAGGTCGCCTATGAGCTGGGCGACCGCCGGTATGCGGCGGAACGACTCGGCGCTGCCGAGGGGTTGTGGCGCGGCCCCGCTTTCGCCGCCTACGACGGTGAGGAGTTCGTCCGGCCGGAAGCGAGCCGTCTCCAGCAGCTCCGCATCGTGGCATCGGCCCTGCGTTTCGAGTGCCTCCTCGACACCGGGATGCCCGAGGCGGCCATACCCGAGCTCGAGGTGGTGGTGGCGACGCATCCGTTCAACGAGCGTTTCGCCACCCAACTGGCGCGAGCCCTGTACGCCGACGGACGACAACGGGAGGCGTTGGGTGTGCTCGATCGGCTGCGGGCGACGCTCCGTGAGGAGCTGGGGGTCGATCCGATGCCCGACACCGAGTCCATCTACGAGAAGATGCTCGGCCACGACGCCGATCTCGTGGCTAGATCTGCCCACAGCGTGTCCCTGGAGGCAGTCGCTGTCCCGGGCGGAGGCATCGCCATCGATGGTGACCGCGGCGACTTCCCGTCGGATCGGCACAGACAACACGCTGGTCCGCCCCAGCCCGATGTCGCCGATCGCCGGCGGGCGTTATCCAAGGTCGACTCCCTCCCGGCGCAGCTGACCCGATTCCTCGGACGAGACCGGGAGCTGGCCGAGGTGGGCGAACTGCTGCGAAAGGGGCGGGTTCTCTCCATCCTGGGAGTGGGGGGAGTGGGGAAGACCCGGCTCGCCGCGAAGGTGGCGGAGGAAGTGGGAGGGTCGACCACCGGGGTGATGTTCGTCTCGTTGGCCACCCACACCGATGCCGGTCTGGTGTCCCAGGCCGTGGCCCGGGCGCTCGGCATACCCGAAGACGTCCACGACACACCGGAGGAGGCGCTGCAGACATTCTTCCTCGACAGGAGTGGGCTCCTGGTTTTGGACAACTGTGAGCATCTCGTGGTCCCGATGGCAACCCTCATCCGGGACCTGGTGACGACCTGTCCGGATCTGACCGTGATCACGACCTCACGCCGGCCACTCTCCCTGCCTGGTGAGATCACCTACGTTCTCCAGCCCCTCGATGTGGACGATGCCGCGGTCCATCTCTTCCTGGATCGAGCTGAGCTGGCCAAGCCCGGCTTCACGGCGGGTGCCGACGAGTCGACCATCCGCCACATCTGCGAGCGTCTGGATGGCTTGCCTCTGGCGATCGAGATGGCGGCGGCTCGGGTCCGTCTGCTCGAGCCCGAGGAGATCGCTCGGCGACTAGACCAACGATTCGAGCTACTGACCGGGGGAGCTCACCTCGACTATCCGCATCACATGACGCTGCGGGCGACGTTCGACTGGAGTTACCACCTGCTCACCAAGGAGGAGCAGTGGGCCTTGCGAAGACTCTCCGTGCTGCATGGCGGGGTCACACACGACACGGCGGCAACACTGTTGACTGGAGCCTCGTCTCCCCTGGAGACACTGCTGTCACTCGCCGACCAGTCGTGGCTCCAACCGCGCGGTCGGCGTTTCCACATGCTGGAGACGGTGACCGCCTACGCCTTGGAACGTCTCCGGGGTGAAGGTGAGGACGAGGAGGCATCCCGGGCCCAGGCGCACATCTTCGCCGCTCTCGTGGAACAGGCCGAAGAGCAGGTCGCAGGCGAGTCGCAACGGGAGGCTCTCGATCATATGGAGACGGAGCTCGACAACATCCGCGCCGCCCTGGCCTGGTCCCTCGAGCACGAGCCGCTGCTCGGGGCGCGCATGACCGCCGACCTCGGGCCGTTCTGGTACACGCGCGGTTACCTCACCGAAGGTCGCACATGGCTGACTAACGCCCTGTCGATAGGTGTCGACCCTGCCCTCGGGGCCCGGCTTCACATGGCGGTGTCCAAGCTGGCCTGGGAGCAGTACGACTTCGAGGAGGCCTACACATCGTCGCAACGAGCTCGGTCTCTGGCCGAGGCGGCGGGGGATCGGACGCTTCTCGGCCGCGCCCTGGCCATGGTGGCGCGAAACCTGATCGACCGACACGACTACGAATCGGCGAACCAGATGCTGGGGGAGGCATTGGGATATCTCGACGGACCGACGGACGAGAAGTGGCTGGCGGACTGCTACCGGTGGCTCGGCCACACCGCGCGCTACGAAGGGCGGTTGGACGAGGCCGTGATGTACCACAGACAGGCCAAGGAGCTCTTCTTCGCCGCTGGAATCATCGATGAGGGTGCCGAGGCCTACGGCGCCGAGGGACGGGACCTCTTCCTGTTGGGCGACATCGAAGCTGCCGTGACGTCCGCCCGGGATACGATCGAGATGTTTTCTGGTTTGCAGGCGAGAGTGGGAGTGGCGAGCGGGCAGGTGATCCTCGCCCAGATCCTCGCCTTCTACCCCGAGCACACGGCTAACTCGCTGGAGGCCGTCTCGCTCTATCGAGACGGTCTCCCCGTCCTCTTGGAGGCGAAGGACGTGGAGGGGGTGGCACAACTCCTCGACGGTGCCGTGCCCCTCCTCGTCGAGCTGGGCCACGCAAGCGAGGCAGCGGAGATCTGGGGGGCAATTCTCGATTGCCACGAGAAGTTGGAGGTCCCCGAGATCTGGCGCGGCAACGCCCCTGTCGTCGAGAAGATCCTCGAGGACGCCCTGGGCGCCGATCCTGAGACCCACGTGGAGGCGGGCCGGTCGATGAGCATCGATGAGGCGACCGGGAGAGTCCTCGGCCTGTTCGAGCAGGCGGCCGACCGGGCGACCTTTGGGCATCACTCGGCCTGATCTTCGGTTGCTCCGCCCCGCCCGAGCGAAATATCTGAGGAACGTAGGTGTCTGCGAGACCGGCCGCGGCAAGCTCGACGGCGATGTCGGCGAACTCGACTTCGATGCGCGGAGCTAGTTGGACAGCGGCTGCACGTATTCCGGGGTCGTGGGCGCACATCTAGGCTCAGTAGGTGCTGCTGGAGAGGGATGAGGAACTGGGTCTTCTCAGGGCCCTGCTCGAGGGAACCGCCACACATGGCGGCAAGGTGGTCCTCATCCGCGGAGAAGCCGGGATCGGTAAAAGCTCCCTCGTGAGGGCCTTCCTCGCCTCCGTCACCGGGTCGGCACATGTGCAGGTCGGTTTTTGCGACGACTTCGAGACCCCTCGGCCCTACGGGCCGCTGTGGGACATGGCACCTGATCACAGAGCTCTTTCCGAGGCGCTGCAGTCGAGTGACCGGCAACGAGTGATGCAGGCCTTCCTCGACCTGCTGGCCACCTCACTGCGCCCCAACGTCGTGGTCGTAGAAGACACACAATGGTCGGATGAGGCGACTCTGGATGCTATCAAATACGTCGGCCGTCGCATCGCTCGCTCCAACGGCGTTCTCATCCTCACCTACCGCGACGAAGAAGTGGATCTGGACAATCCACTGAGGCGTGTACTGGGGGACCTACCGCCTGAAACAGTGGAGCGAATCGAATTGGCCGGGCTGTCGAAGACGGCTGTGACCGAGATAGTGGCCGAATCGGGGCTGGATCCCGACACCGTCCTCGAGCTCACGCGAGGTAACCCCTTCTTGGTGACGGAGATGGCACTCGTGGCCGATGACCCGGTACCGGCATCCGTACGCGACTCCGTGATGGCTCGAGTTGGACGTCTCAGCCTTCTCTCGAGGGAGATGATGCGATGTCTCTCGGTGATCCCGGAGAGGATGCCTCGTGACGAGCTGGAGGCGCTGATGGGCGCGGCCGACAGCCAACTCGCGGAATGCGAACGTCTCGGGTTGCTCGAAGTGGACGGCGAAACGGTCGCTTTTCGGCACGATTTGATCCGACGCGCCGTCGAGTCGTCGCTGACTTCGACCGAGAAAACCGAGATCAATAGACGATTGCTCGCCCTACTACCCGAGGACACGAATCCGTCCCGGCTGGTGCATCACGCCATCGGAGCCAACGATGTAGCCCGGCTGATCGACGTCGCGCCGAAGGCTGCCAGGGCTGCTTCCGACGTAGGTGCCCATCGGGAGGCGTCCGCCCACTACCGGGCCGTTGAGCCCCAGCTGGAACGTCTACCGGACGAAAAGCGTGCTCAGCTGTTGGTCGACTGGGCCTTGATGGAGTATTACCTCGCACATGAAGAGTCCGTCGGAATCCTCGAGCGGGCCATAGCCCTGAACCGGAGTCGCGGAGATCGCCTGGCCCTCGCCAAGGCGCTGACACTCGCCATCACGATCCACGAAACGCACGGTTTTGCATCGGCCGCGAGACAGCACGCCGACGAAGCGATCGAGATATTGAGGGCTGCTGGTGAGCCGTACTACCTCGCTGAAGCATTGTCTCGCTTCGCATACCTGCTCATTCATATCGGAGAGGGACGCCCTGCGGATCGGGCGACCGAGGAGGCCCTGGAGCTGGCCACGGCCACAGGTAACGAGCTCGCCCGCATAAGGGCCCTGAGTGTCAAAGGTCAGTTGGCCGTGGTGAGGGGTCAGCCCGGCGGTCTCAGTCTGGCCGAGCAAGCCCGAAGCGAAGCGGAGAATGGTGGATTCAGATTCGAAGAGACCAAGACTCTTCGGAATCTCGCATACATCGCCCTCGAGATCAGCGATCTCACCATGGAAGAGGACTTGGCGAGACGGGCGCGGGACACAGCCATACGGTACGAGTTGCCCATCCTCGAAGCCGAGGCCAAGACCGTCTATGTCGATGCTCTCATGAGGAGGGGTGACTGGTCAGCTGCAGAAGAGCTCGCCACGGAAACCCTGGGTTCTCACGCCAATTCTGACCTGCACCTGAAGAGGGTGCTCGGCCTCCTCCGGCTGAGGACAGGCCGAACCGGAGCAAGCGAGTATCTCTCGGACTCGTGGTCGATCGCGGTGCGGTATGACGAGATCGACTTCCTGCTCCACGTCGGAGCCGGTCTTGCCGAGCAGATGTGGCTTCACGACGATGTCGACCAGGAACTGGCCAACCTCCTGATCGACCTGGTCGAGCGCGGCATCTACCAGGAGTTTCCTTGGCCGTCGGGTTGGCTTGCCTTCTGGCTGTGGCGGATGAACCTGATCGATGAGGCTCCAGCCGGAGTCTCCAAACCGCACGCGTTGGTCATGGCGGGCGACGTGGCAGAGGCCGCGTCGATATGGAGGTCGAGGCGGATGCCATACAGGCTGGCGACCGTGCTCGGATGCGGAGTGGCGAGTGAGCGTCTGGAGTCTCTGGAAATACTCGACGAGCTCGGCGCCGACGCCGTGTCCGCAAAGGTCAGAAGAGGCCTTCGCAACGAGGGCATAACCGTGCCTCGGGGTAGGAGTAGAGCCACCAGGGGGCATGCGGCTGGCCTCACCGCCCGACAGGCCGAGATTCTGGAACTACTCGCCACAAACCTGACCAACTCGGAGATCGCCGACCGTCTCTTCCTCTCACCACGAACAGTCGAGAACCACGTATCCGCGGTTCTTGCCAAACTCGACTCCTCGACCCGCGAGCAGGCTGTCGAGACGGCCCGGAAGCGGTCATTGATCTAGCCAACCCAAATCTGGGGGTGCCGATAGCAGATTTAGGGGTGTCACCCCGATGTCTCTCCGAACTCGAGACCATATGTTCGGCGGAGTAGGGCGCGACACAGAGAGGAGAATCGATGTCGCTGTTCATGGACGTTCACACCATCGAGGGAGGGGTCTCGGCAGCTGACGTCGCCGGCGCCCACTTGCAGGATCTCGAGACGCAGGGCAAGTACGGGGTGAGCTATCTCCGCTACTGGGTCGACGAGGGCGCCGGGAAGATCTTCTGCCTTGTCGAAGCCGACACCGCAGAAGACGCTCACACCGTTCACCGTGAGGCGCATGGTCTCGTCGCCGACGAGATCTTCCGGGTGAGCGAGCACAGCTAGAGACAGGAAGGAACACTCATGAGACGAATCATCGGAGCGCTCGCACTAGCGGCGGTCATGGTGTTGACGATTGGAGCCGTGGCGATGGCTGGGGAGCCACCGGCCAACGCCGGAGCACCCACGTGCGCCGGCGTGGACCTCGGCAACGGTCCATTGGGAAACCATGGTGACCACATCAAGGATGACTACGTGCATCCTGGGGACCCGGGTGGAGCCGAAGGCGGACCCGCCCACTTCAACCATCCACCGGAGGTGGGACCGGGGGCGTCGTTCTGTCTCGGACAGGCGCAGGCACAGTCTCCTTCACCACCCCCTGGCAGGGGATAGGCCCACGGTTGTGGGGGAGGTCCGAACCAAACTCGGACCTCCCCTTCCCTATTAGCCTCGCCTCGAATCGAATCGATAGATGACCACACGCCATAGAACCCTCACCAACTGGGGTGCATACGAAGTCGAGACCGATGGCCGCGAAATCACGGCCGTTCATCCCTTTGCCAAAGACCCTGATCCGTCACCGATCGGACAGTCGCTCAAAGCAGTTCGCAGAAGTCGGGTCGAGCGGCCGGCGATACGAGAGTCCTGGTTTCGCCATGGTCCTGGCTCGAACCCCGAGGGGCGGGGTTGGGAGCCGTTCGTGGAAGTGGAGTGGGACGTTGCTCTGGATCTCGTTGCCGCCGAGCTCGACCGTGTTCGCTCCGAGCATGGGAATCAGGCGATCTTCGGGGGCAGCTATGGATGGGCCAGCGCCGGCCGTTTCAACCATGCCCTGAGCCAAGTACATCGCTTCCTCAACTCGATCGGCGGATACACGTATTCGGTCGACGACTACTCGATCGCTGCAGGGCATGTGATCATCCCCCACGTCTTCGGGTATTCGCTCGACGACGCCCTGGACCAGATGCCACCCTTCGCTGAGATCGCTGAGAACACCGAACTGGTCGTGGCATTTGGGGGGATGCCGATCAAGAACAGTCAGGTCCAATATGGCGGCCAGGGTCGGCACTTGCTCTCCAGTCGTCTGGAGACCTGTCGCGACCGTGGGGTCCGATTCGTGAATCTGTCCCCACTGGCCGAGGACCTCATCGAAGCTGTGGACGCGGACTGGATTCCGCTCCGCCCCGCCACCGACACCGCGGTCATGCTCGGCATCGCTCACAGCCTTCTCGTGGCCGAGGACCACGACGAAGAGTTCCTCGTGACCTATTGCCACGGCTGGGATCGATTCCGGACTTATCTCCTTGGTGAAGTCGACGACGTGCCCAAGACGGCGCAATGGGCCGCCGAAATCACCGGCGTGAGCCCCGACCGGATCAGGTCGCTGGCGGCCGAGATGGCTCGCAGCCGAACCCTGGTCACGGTGAGCTGGTCGGTTCAACGAAATGACCATGGCGAGCAGGCCTATTGGGCTGCGGCCGCCCTCGCGGCCATGCTCGGCCAGATCGGCCTGCCCGGAGGTGGCGTTGGCTACGGCTACGGGGCTGTTGGCCTGAATGGCCATGGAGTCGGATATCACTCGCTGCCGGTGCTCCCCCAGGGCAAGAACAACGTCTCAGACTTCATCCCGGTTGCCCGTATCGCCGATCTCCTGCTTCACGGAGGAGAGGAGTACGACTACAACGGCCGCCGCCTCACCTATCCGGAAACGAGGCTGGTCTATTGGGCCGGGGGGAATCCGTTCCACCACCACCAGGACCTGAACCGGCTGGCGACCGCATGGCAGCAGCCCGACACCATCGTGGTCCACGAGCCGTTCTGGAACGCACTTGCCCGATTCTCGGACATCGTGTTACCGGCCACGACCACCCTCGAGCGCGAGGACATCGGAGGGAGTGGCGACGACAATTTCATCTTCTGGATGGAGAAGGTGATCGATCCGGTGGGAGAGGCCAGGAACGACTACGACATCTTCTCCGATCTCGCCCGGCGTCTCGGTGTCGGCCAAGAGTTCACCGAAGGTCGGACCGGTGCTGAGTGGCTGGAGCACCTATATGGCCGGTTTCACGAGATGCACCCCGAATACCCGAGCATCGATGAGTTGAAGTCTGCAGGCCATTTCGAGATCCCAGATGAGTGGTACCCGCCGAATCCATCTCAGCTGAGGGCATTCCGGGAGGATCCGAGCGGTGCCGCCCTCAAGACACCGTCGGGGCGGATCGAGTTGTACTCAGAGACCATCGAATCGTTCGGTTATGCCGACTGTCCACCCCATCCGTCGTGGCTCGAACCGGCCGAGTGGCTAGGCAGTGCTGCTCCCGGCCAGTTGCACATGATCTCGAATCAGCCCAAGACCCGGCTCCACTCGCAGTGGGACCATGGAGAGACCAGTCTCAACGGAAAGGTCGACGGTAGGGAACAGATCGGGATGACCGCCGCCGATGCTTCTGCCCGAGGACTCACGCATGGCGATCTAGCCAGAGTCTTCAACGACCGAGGCGCAACCCTGGCGGCCGTCGCAATACGAGACGACCTCATGAATGGTGTGGTACAACTGCCGACCGGCGCTTGGTGGGATCCGACGGAGGCCGGCGGACTCTGCCGGAGCGGCAACCCCAACGTCTTGACCAGGGATGTCGGCACTTCGTCGCTGGCGCAGGGGCCCACTGCGCAGACTTGTCTCGTCGAGGTGGAGCCCTTCGTGGGGGATGCCCCTCGAGTCAGATCTCACGAGG
>DASPGH010000071.1:0-41745 GCA_035620735.1 Acidimicrobiia bacterium
GAAACCCTCCACTCCCATCACGTCGTACAGACCCAGCCAGATCGGGACGGCGGCTATCGAGAAGGCGGTGCCGATGAGCACCGGAGTCCACATGCGGCGTTTGGCGTAGAAGTGACGTACCAGGAGCTGATGCATCCCCCAGGCCGGGATAGAGAACGCGTAGATCGTGAGAAGTGTGGCTACGAGCTCGGAGTCGGCCGAGGTGAACTCCCCGTATTGATAGATCAGCCTGACCGCGGGCCGCGCCAGGACGATCAGCCCCGCCATTGCCAGGGCGGCGACGAAGAGCGTCTTTCGTGCCGCACGCAAGGTGGTCTCCACCAACTCGTCGTCGGCGCCCCGGGCGGCGAGACTTGCCAGGAACGGGAATGCCGCCACACCGGCTGCCTGGGCGATGACACCTACGGGCACCATGTTGAGACGCCTGGCGAAGGAGAGCGCCGCCGTGGAGCCCTCATCGCCGAACTGGCCGAAGAAGCGAACGAACTGCTCGTCGAGAACTGCCACTGATTGGCCGATCATCAGGGGGATCGCCAGCACCAGGTACTCACCCACCGCAGACCCCTGCCGCGACGACGAGAACCAGGTGCCGGTGCGTCGGGCGCCGAGCCACTGCATACCGAAATTGCCCACGGCGGCGCCGACCACGGCGCCAAGAAGGAAGGCTTCGGGGGTCGGATCGCCAGTCGCCCAGCCGATGAGACCGCCGGCGATGATCCCCAGGTTGTAGACGATGGGTGCGATCGCCGGTATCACGAAGCGCTTGTGCGTGTACTGCACCGCCATCAGGAGCGCTCCCAGCACCAGGAAGACCTGGGCCGGGAGGGCGATCCTGGTCAGCGACACCAGTCGTTCCGGGTCGGCCACCTCCGGGAAGACCAGATCGACCAGCGTGCCGGCGAACACCCACATGAGGACGGTGAGACCGACGATGACCAGGGCGACGAAGCGAAACACAGACGTGAACGCGCCGTTCGCCCGCTCATGATCACCGGCCTCGATGTGTCTGCTGAGGATCGGCACCAACGTGATGGTGAGATACGCCCCCGCCAGCAGGTAGTTGAGCATGTCGGGAACCAGGAAGGCATCGAAATACAGGTCGGCTTCGGCATCGACCCCGATGAGCCCTGCGAGCAGGGCGTCGCGTCCCAGCCCGAGCACTCGCGACAGGAGAACGCTCGCCGCTACCACGACCGCTGCCGTGCCCATTCGAATGGGCCTGCTCACGTGCCGGCCCGATCTCTGAGGGCTTCCAGGAGATCGCCCCGGACGACGAGATCGCCATATCCGGAGCCGATGGACAAACCCGGCTTGTAAGTCCCGTGGTAGTCGCTCCCACCCGAAGGGAGGAGGTCGAACCGGCGCGCCAGGTCGGCGTACCCCGCTCTCTCGTGGGCCCTATATGTCGAGTAATGAGCCTCGAGCCCGATCAAGCCTGCGTGTCTGAGCCGATCGAGCACATCGGCCATCGCCGATGCGGTGGTGATGCCCAGCGTGTGGGGATGGGCCAGGACAGGCACTCCGCCTGATTCTCGCGCCAGGGAGATCGCTTCTTCGGGATAGAGACGGTCTCGTCCCACGTATGCGGGCTTCCCCGCGCCCAGCCAAAGATCGAACGCGGTTCGTATGTCGGGGACATAGCCCCTTTTCATCATCACGGCGGCGATGTGGGGGCGCCCAACGGTCCCTCCCCGGGCCTCCTCCAACACCTCTTCGATGGTCAACGGCAGCCCGGCGTCCTCCAGCAGCTCCACGATTCGCTCGTTGCGGGCGCCTCTACCGTGCTGGAGTCCCTCGAGACGGTCTTGCAGCGGTCCACGACCGGGTTGCAGCCAGAGAACGATCAGGTGCATCCCGCCGTCATCGAACTGCAATGAGAGCTCCACCCCTGGGATCACCTCGATGCCCATGCGTCTCGCGCCAGTCAGTGCCTCGTCCACACCCTCCTGGGTGTCGTGATCGGTGAGTGCGATGACATCGAGTCCGGTCTCGGCTGCCAACTCGACGACTCGGCGAGGAGAGTCGGAACCGTCGGATGCGGTCGAGTGAACGTGGAGGTCGATGTTCATCGGGTTGGACCGATGATGACGGGTCCGACCGTCAAGAATCGGCTATGTCGATGGTTATCGACTCGATGTAGACGCTCTCGAGGGGTCGGCTCTGCTCGCTGGAGCCCGGTGCGGTGGCCGTGGGCACCTCCATGATCCGGTCGATGGTCTCCTGACCGGAGGTCACCCGTCCCAGAACGTTGAAGTTGTTGGTCAGAAAGCGCCCGTCCTCACCACTGACCACGAAGAACTGGGAACCGGTGCTGCGTGACCCGCGGTTGGCCATGGCGACCACACCCGGTTCGTACACGAAGTCATCGTCCGCCGGGAACTCATCGGGGACCACAAAGCCCGGTCCACCCGTCCCGTCCGCCTCCGGATCGCCGGTTTGGAAGACGTAATTCTCGCTTATGCGGTGGATCACCTGACCGTCGTAGAAACCCTCCCGAGCCAAGAAGACGAACGAATTGACGGTTTCCGGTGCCTCTGCGTTGTTCAACTCCAGGCTGACCTCCCCACATGATGTGGTGATGGTTGCGGTCACCACCGCATCGTCGGGAATGTTCTGATCTTCGGGTCCCTCGAACGACATGAGCTGTTCCGGTGGGGGTCGAGTCCCCCCGCATGCGGTCTCCTGTTCCAGATAATCCTCGTAGGACGCCGGTATCGCAGAGGAGCCGTCGTCGAAGATCCCGCCGAACGTGAAGATGGCGACGACGATGAGTCCGAAGACGAGAGCGGTCCCGATCGAACGAAACAAGGCACGGCGCGACTCCTGTTTGCGTTCGGCTTCGCGTTTGGCCGTGCGTTGTTCTTTCTGACGCTGACGTCGGTCCGACATGGGTGGGCGCGACTCTAGGACACGGGCGTGGTCAAATCCCCATCGGGTTTTCGTAATCGCGGCGCCGACACTCCAAACTGGTGTCATGCCAGTCGTGGTGCAGAAGTACGGAGGCACCTCGGTCGCCGATCCGGACCGGATCAAGGCCGTCGCCGACAGGGTGGTCCGGACCCGGGAAAGCGGCAACGACATTGTGGTGGTCGTCTCCGCGATGGGTCAGACCACCAATGCGCTCCTCGACCTCGCGGCCCAGGTCAGCATGGCGCCGCACGCCAGGGAGATGGACATGCTGCTCACCGCGGGTGAGCGAATCTCGATGGCTCTGCTTGCGATGGCGCTCAACGACCGTGGCGTGCCTGCCGTCAGCTATACCGGCTCGCAAGCGGGCATCCTCACCGACTCGGCTCATGGTGGCGCCCGGATCACCAAGATCACCGGTGAACGGGTTCGGACCTCGATAGACGAAGGCAAAGTAGTGATCGTGGCCGGGTTTCAGGGTGTGGACCCGACCTCCAAAGAGGTCACCACCCTCGGTCGCGGCGGATCAGACACAACTGCGGTGGCCCTTGCCGCCACGCTGGGCGCCGAGTCCTGTGAGATCCTGACCGATGTTGCCGGCGTGTTCACCGCCGACCCCCGCGTTGTCGAAGGTGCCCGACTCCTGGCCGACGTCGGCTACGAGCAGATGCTGGCGCTGGCCCAGGCCGGAGCAGGTGTCCTGATGCCGCATTCCATCGAAACGGCACGTGACAACGACGTCCCTGTCCATGTCAGATCCTCTTTCACCCATGAGGAGGGGACCTGGGTGAGGTCAGCCGTTCCTGACCGCCCATTCGTCGGCATCGCGCACCGTGTCGAGGACGGCCACGGGATGATCACCGTCGTCGGCTCTGAAGCTCGCCCGGCGGCCGCCGACGAGCTGGCCACCATGCATGAAGCCGGCATCGTCAGCGCCCTGGTCAGCTCGGACGAGCAATCGGTGTCACTGGAGGTGAGCCCGGAACAAATCGATGGTGCCGTGCGGTTGTTACATGCTCGGCTCTTTCAGATGGAGGCCACCTCGTGACAACTGTTGCCGTGGTTGGAGCTACGGGCGCCGTGGGGCGCACCATGGTCTCGATCCTCGCCCAAAGAGGGTTTCCTGCCGACGGGTTGCGTTTGGCCGCGTCCGCTCGATCGGCCGGACAGACCGTCGAGACGTATGTAGGTCCGGTGGGTGTCGAGGATCTGGAGACGATGGACCCCTCGGGCGTCGACATCGCCCTCTTCTCAGCCGGTGGTGCGAGGTCGAAGGAGCATGCCCCGCGGTTCGCCGAAGGCGGTGCGGTGGTGATCGACAACTCCTCCGCCTTCCGGATGGACCCGACGGTCCCGCTCGTGGTCGCCGGGGTCAACGATGAGGCGGCGAGCGAACACAGAGGCATCATCGCCAACCCAAATTGCACGACGATGACTCTGATGATGGCGGCGGGCCCTCTCCACGAGGCCGCCGGGCTTCGATCGATGGTTGCGACCTCTTACCAGTCGGTCTCCGGATCGGGTCACCAGGGAGTGTCCGAGCTCATGAGCCAACAGGCAACACTCGGCTCGGATGTTCACAGCTTGATGGTCGGAGGTTGGAGTGACCCCGGGCCCGAGGTATACGAGCGCCCCATCGCATTCAATGTCTTGCCCTTCGCCGGAAACGAGGCGGAGGGTGGCTACACGGACGAGGAGATGAAGCTGGTCAACGAGTCGCGGAAGATCCTCGGCATCCCGGGCCTCGCCGTGGAGCCGACATGTGTCCGGGTGCCAGTCCTGGTGGGTCACGGGGTGGCGGCGACCATGTACTTCGAGAGACCGGTCCATTCCGATGAGGCGATGGCGACATTGAGCTCGGCTCCCGGTGTGGAACTCTGGAAGGACCGCACGCCGACACCCCTGGACAGCGTGGGTTTGGATGATGTCCTGGCCGGTCGTGTCAGAGAGACGGTCTCGACGCCTGGTGGGATCAACCTATGGGTCGTCGGCGACAACCTGCGCAAGGGCGCGGCGTTGAACGCAGTGCAGATCGCCGAGTTGCTGAGCTGATCAGCTAGTCGGCTCCTCCGAGCGAAGAAGCGCCGCCATCTTCTGACGTAGCTGCGGATGTGCGTTGCGGAGCCCCAGGTCGATGGCGAACCGGGCATCGTCGGTGACGTCCAATACGATCGCCTCGCCCTCCGCCCTGATGTGGAACCCATCGGGCATGGCCGAGATGCGCATCTCCTCCCGCGACCAATCGGCGACCTCCTGCTCGCCCACGCTCATCGTGAGACGGTCGTCGGTGAGGTCGACGACGACACTGAGAGGGGGAGAGTCCTCTCCCTCGATTTGCAGCCGAGCGTCATATACGGTCATTTCGCTCCTATCCCTGTCGTCGGTCAGAATACCGCACCGATCCCCTGAGTGAAGGGTGGCTACGGAGAGTGACCCGTTTGGTCTAGTCCTCATGTCGGAGGAGTCCTGACTCCCGGTGAGAAACCAGCCACTTGCCCCCATCGATGTCCTTGGGTATCTTGGCCGTATCCCGGGTATCCCGGGGGGGCAGATCAACCGTGGGGGCACAAACCGTGGGGGCAAAGACCAGACTCTTCAATAAGGCTGCGACGTCGGCGATCTGTTCGTTGGCGCTCCTCGCGGGGATGTTGCCTGCCCAGGCCACCTCATTCCCGCACAACGCCGTGGTTTCGGACAACCCGGCCGACACCACTCCTCACCTGATATACGACGCACCCTCGCAGAGCATCTTTGCCTTCGCCCAGGTGGGTAACACCATGTATGCAGGTGGTGAGTTCAACCAGATCCAGGACCCGACACGGACGACCACCTTCGCCCGACAGAATTTCGTCGCCTTCGACGCCAAGACAGGAAACGTCTTGCCGCTCGAGCTGTCGTTCGACGGGATGGTCACCTCCATCGTGGCCCACCCCGACGGATCCGCCCTCTTCATCTCGGGTACCTTCGCCCGCGTCAACGGCATAGTCCGTCGCGGCATCGCCAAGTACGACCTGGTCAACGAGCGGATCGACCCCGTTTTCGCACCAAAGGGCATGCGTACGGTCTCCGACCTGGCGTTCGCCAATGGGACCGTCATCGCTGCCGGGAACTTCTCCAAGCACGTGATGGCGCTCGACCCGGTCACCGGTGCCGACGCCGGCACCATCAACATCACCGTTGCCGGGGTCGTCGACACCACAGATGAGACCAGGGTCAAGGAGATCGCGGTCTCTCCGGACGGCACCCGCTTGGTGGCCACCGGCAACTTCACCTCCGTCAACGGTCAGAACCGGAGACGGGCCTTCATGCTCAACCTCTCCTCCGGTGGCGCCACGTTGAGCACCTGGTACAACACCCGCTTCGACGTGAACTGCGTGGCAACCAAGTGGCGAATCAGCGCCCGGGGCGTCGACTTCTCCCCTGACGGCAGCTACTTCGTGATCGTGTCCACCGGTGGGCCTACCGGGACCAACGGCCTTTGTGATGCCGCCGCCCGATTCGACACCGCCAACGTGAGCAGCAATGCCCAGCCGAAGTGGATCAACTGGACCGGTGGTGACACCCTGTGGTCGGTGGCCATCACCGGAGCGGCGGTGTATGTCGGTGGTCATCAGCGCTGGCTGGACAACCCGCAAGGCAGCGACTCGCCCGGTCCGGGAGCAGTTTCACGCCCGGGCATCGGGGCCATCGACCCGGAGACTGGCAAAGCGCTCGCCTGGAATCCGACCCATTCCCGCAACAACGGCGTCACCGCCCTCTACGTCACTCCCGATGGTCTCTGGGCCGGCAGCGACGGCACCCGGTTCGGTAGTGAAGACCACGCTGGTATCGGCTTCGCCCCGCTGGACCCGAGCAATGACAGCATTCGGCCGGTCACAATGATCGACTCCGGGCCGGGTTCCTCGGTGTCGGATACGACAGCTGTGTTCACCTTCTCGGCCAATGAGCCGTCCACCTTCCAGTGTCGTCTCGATGGGGGAACGTTCGAGCCGTGCACCTCTCCGTTCACCTATGACAACCTGTCTGCCGGGCCGCACACATTCCAGGTCTTTGCCGTCGATGCCTCGTACAACATGGACGCCACACCCGCGGAGCAGACCTGGGAAATAGTCACCGAGGGAACCGAATTGATCGGGAACCCCGGATTCGAGTCAGGCCTCGACGGCTGGCGGGGTGACGGCTCCTCTAACCTATTGGCCCGCGTCCCTGGCGGAAACTCAAGTAGCTGGGCAGTCGAAATCTCCAAATCCTCGGGCGGTGGGACCTGTGGCATCGACGACAGCCCCAATTGGGTGGCCACCACCGAGGCAGGTACCTACACGGCAGGTATCTGGGCTCGGACCGATACTTCAGGCATCACGCTCACTCTGCGGGTGAGGGAATATGTCGGAGGCTCGCGCCAGCAAACGGCCAGTGCGACTCTGCCCTTGACGACGGTCTGGCAGCGGGTGACGACTGAGATCACACCGGTATCGCCAGGATCAACGCTCGACTTCGAGGCCTACACCACTGACGCCGGTACCGGTGTGTGCTTCCAGGCAGACGACGCCTCGATCACCAAGAACGTCGGTCCGCCACCCGACACGACACCACCAGAGACAACCATCGACTCGGGCCCTTCGGGTTCGGTCCCCGACACCTCGGCAACCTTCACCTTCTCGGCGAATGAGCCGGCGACCTTCCAGTGTCGTCTCGATGGTGTCGACTTGGGTGCCTGCTCCTCACCGGTGAGTTTCGACAACCTGAACGTCGGTTCGCACAACTTCCAAGTCGTAGCCACCGATGCGTCGCCGAACCAGAACGTCGATCCAACGCCGGCGGTGCGCGACTGGACAGTCTTCGACCCAGATGGCGAGCTGATAGGAAACCCAGGGTTCGAGGCCAATCTCTCTGGATGGAGGGGTGACTCCTCTTCCAATACGCTGACCCGGGTCGAGGGTGGGCACTCGGGTGGCTGGGCGGTCGAGATCGCCAACACAACTGGTGGCGGGACATGTGGCGTCGATGACAGCCCCAACTGGCTGGCCTCGACCGAGGAAGGCACATACACGGCGGGCATCTGGGCTCGTTCGGACAACTCCGGCGTCACGCTCACCTTGCGAGTGAGGGAATATCTCGGAGGTTCGCGCCAGCAGACGGTCAGCAAGACCCTGTCATTGACGACGGCCTGGCAGCGGGTGACGTCGGAGATCACCACGGTGGCTCCCGGATCGACGCTCGACTTCGAGGCATATGCGACGGGCCTCGGCACAGGTGTGTGCTTCCAGGCCGATGACGCATCTCTGTCCAAGAATGCGGGGCCCGCGCCGGGCGATGCCACTCCTCCTGACACCTTCATCGACTCGGGTCCCTCGGGCTCAGTAGCTGAGACCTCGGCCACCTTCACGTTCTCGGCATCCGAGCCGTCGACGTTCCAGTGTCGTCTCGATGGTGCTGCGTTGACTTCTTGCACGTCGCCGGTCGACTATCTGGGTCTGTCCGCCGGCCCGCACACGTTCGAAGTGGTTGCCACCGACGTGTCGGCGAATGTCGATCCAACTCCGGCGATGCGGACGTGGATCATTGGGGAGCCCCCTCCGGATCCGGAGCCGGGCGAGTTGATCGGGAACCCCGGTTTCGAAACGGATACATCTGGCTGGCGGGGCCAAGCTGCCTCGAACACTCTGGCGCTGGTGGCCGGAGGCCACTCCGGAAACTGGGCAGTTGAGGTCTCCAAGAGCGATGCCGGGAGTAGCTGCGGTATCGACGACAGCCCCAACTGGGTAGCTGTCACTGCGGCCGGAACCTACACCGCCAGCATCTGGGTCCGCTCCGACACGCCTGGAATCACTCTCAGACTGCGAGTGCGGGAATTCCTGGCAGGCACGAGGCTGGGGACCGTCACCGAGACACTGGCGCTGACCGGTACCTGGCAGCAAGTCGCCGTCGCCTACACGGTGACGTCGCCCGGGTCCACACTCGACTTCGAGGCGTACACGACGAACGCGCCCGCCGGTGTCTGTTTCCAGGCCGACGATGCCTCGATCAAGACCGGCTGAACCCGATCTGGCGTGAAGTAGGGCGATCGGTACACTTCGCACCGATCGGGACGTGGCGCAGTTTGGTAGCGCGCAGCGTTCGGGACGCTGAGGTCGTGGGTTCAAATCCCGCCGTCCCGACTCAGAAACCCCAGGTCAGGCCGCTCTCCGGAGCGGCCTGCTGGTTTGGAGGGCGGAGGACCGGGTCGTGCGCCGGTGGAGTTTCCGAACTGGCGAGTCTGATGTGGAGGCCGATCATTGCATCGGACCCCCGGCCAGAACTTCCTGTACGACATCCGGATCGAACACCGTCTCGCATGGCACTCCGTTGCGATCCTCGTCCATGCGGTCGGGTTCGTCTTCAAGTGCCCAGTACACCAGGGTGAGGACGTAACTGGCTGGGCCGCGGTCACCGGTGTTGAACCAGTATTGGTATTCAGGATTGACCAGATCACGGCAGTAGAGGCCCTTCGAACTTGCGTCGTACACACCCCTCAACTGTTCGGTGGTGCCCGGCGTGTCGGTTCCCGCCACCCATGCGGCGGTCCCTTCGTCGTCGGTTACGTAGGCAACCACCCCGGCCGCTTCGAGTGCAAGACCTGGATCGGCCTGCGGCCAAAGTACGCATGCGAACACCGATCCTCGGTGTAACGGTCCGGTGTCGAGACACTCCAATTTGTCGGGGCCCGTTACCCCCTCCGGAGGGTCGGAAGCCTCGAAACTCTGGTCGATGATGACTTGCATCTTCGCCACGACGTCTTCCATGGTGATCCCGGGCTCAGTTGGAGTCACCGTCTTGGTGGGGGAGGCCACAGTCGTTGTCGGCGGCCCGGTGGCGTCAATTGCTGTGGTGGTGGATGATGACGTGGTCGCCAACGTCGGTGATGAGGTCTCTGCGGTGCTGGCCGAGCCACAGCCAACAAGAGTCAAAACAGCAACAAAAGTCAGCCATTTCGACACCATTTGGTACCTCTGAGGCAACTGTGCATGCACGCTGTGACTCGCGCCAGAGGACAAAGGCCCAAGCCGCGTTGGCGCATCGACGCGGGGTGGACTCTCCGGGATGGTTCGTTCTCGCCGGCGTTGCGCACTTCAGCGAGACGCCGATTGTCCGGCCCAATTGATCAAATCTTGGCGCTATGAGCCGGCGAGCCGGCCTTCTTTGATGCCTCGAAGTCGTTGTCCAACGTGGCGTTGGCGCCAGAGGCACATGGTCAATTGCGATGATGCCGATCGCAGGTTCCTTCTCGTCGTGGAGCTCAAGGGCTGTCTGTTCCCAACAAGCGCATGCCGTGCCCCTCCGATCTTGACAAGTGTTCACCTTCAGTATACTATACCCCCCTAGAGTATCAGAATAGAGGAGTATCCTCATGCGTGGGTACGAGATGAACAAGGAAGACTATCTGCGACGGCTGGCCCGCATCGAGGGTCAGGTACGGGGGCTACAGCGGATGATCGACGAAGACACGTACTGCATCGATGTCCTGACGCAAGTGAACGCAGTGTCTGCAGCCCTGAAGGGTGTTGCGGTGGGTCTTCTGGATGAGCACGTCCGGCACTGTGTCCGCGAGGCGACGGAAGCAGGCGATGAGCGCACCGCTGATCAGATGGTCACCGAGGCGACGAAGGCGATAGAGCGGCTGGTTCGCTCCTGAGAGAAGGATTCATTGTTGTGAACGACCACCCGAATCACGAAACCCCCGGCCACGATGCCCACCCTGCGATCGGAGAGCACGGTCAAGACCACCACGAGGCAGCGGGCGATCACGGGTCGATGACCGCCACCGACCATGGCCGGCCACAGGGTCACGCAGACCACGACAGCCACGAAAAGCATGGTGGCCACGACAAACATGCTGGTCACAGTGTCGCCATGTTCCGAGACCGCTTCTGGCTATCGCTGGCTTTGACCATCCCGGTCGTCTTCTACAGCGAGATGATTCAGGAGTGGTTCGGGTATACCGCCCCTTCCTTCCCGGGCTCGACATGGGTTGCCCCGGTCCTGGGAACTGTCATCTTCTTCTATGGCGGATCCCCGTTCCTGAAAGGAGCGGTGCAGGAGGCGCGCGATCGCCAGCCCGGGATGATGCTGCTGATAGGGATGGCGATCACCGTCGCCTTCCTGGCCTCTGTGGCCACGACCTTGGGTTGGTTCGAGCTCGACTTCTGGTGGGAGCTCGCTGCATTGATCACGATCATGCTGCTCGGGCATTGGATGGAGATGCGCGCGATAGGCCAGGCCCGGGGTGCCCTGGCTGCCCTCGCCGAGCTCCTTCCTGACGAGGCAGAGATAGTCACCGACTCGGGCACGAGGACGGCGACCCTGGCCGAGCTGGCGGTCGACGACGTGGTTCTGATCCGTCCCGGTGGTCGCGTTCCAGCGGACGGTGAGATCGTCAGCGGAGAGGTGGAGATGGACGAGTCGATGGTCACCGGCGAGTCCAACCCGGTCACGAAACAGCCAGGCGATCATGTGGTCGCCGGCACAGTTGCTACGGACAACTCCATAAGGGTTCGGATATCGGCAGTGGGCGAGGACACTGCACTCGCCGGCATCCAAAGGCTGGTGGCCGAGGCGCAGGAGTCGAGATCACGCGCCCAGGTTCTCGCCGACAGGGCGGCGGCACTCCTCTTCTACGTCGCAGTCGCGGCTGCGATCATCACGGTGATTGTCTGGGTGGCGATCGACCAGCCGGACCAGGCCGTGGTGAGGACAGTGTCTGTTCTCGTAATCGCATGTCCCCACGCCCTCGGCCTGGCCATCCCACTGGTCATCGCGATTTCGACGTCGATGGCGGCGAGGAACGGGATTCTGGTCAAGGATCGGCTCGCCCTCGAGCGGATGCGCAACATCGACGTAGTGCTCTTCGACAAGACCGGCACTCTTACCAAGGGAAGCCACAGGGTCAGTGGTGTTGCGTCCGTCTCCGATGACGAAGACCGGATGATCGCGCTTGCCGCAGCGGTCGAGTCCGACTCGGAGCATCCATTGGCGAAGGCTGTTGTGACGGCGGCCAGTGAGCGAGGGCCGATTCCCACCGCCTCCGACTTCAAGTCGATGAGCGGAAGGGGTGTACAAGCCATGGTCGACGGGCGGTCAGTGGCTGTCGGTGGTCCGGCTCTGTTGGCAGAACGAAGTCTCGAGGTGCCGGCTGCGCTCGAGCCCGAGACCGAGGTATGGCGAGCGAGGGGTGCCGCAATTCTCTATGTGATCGAGAACGACCAGGTCATCGGGGCTCTGGCGACAGAGGATGAGATTCGCTCCGAGTCGCGAGACGCGATCGACGAGCTGCACCGGCTCGGCGTCAAGGTGGCGATGGTCACAGGTGACGCCCATCAGGTGGCGGAGGCGGTTGCGGCGGAGTTGGAGATCGACCAGGTGTTTGCCGAAGTTCTCCCCGAGGACAAGCACTCGCAGGTGGCGCATCTGCAGGAGCAGGGCTTGAAGGTGGCCATGGTCGGGGATGGGGTGAACGACGCGCCTGCCCTGGCCCAGGCCGATGTGGGCATCGCCATCGGCGCCGGCACCGATGTCGCCATCGAGTCGGCCGGGATTGTCCTCGCCTCCGACGATCCTCGCGGCGTGGTCGCAGTGCGAAGCCTGTCACAGGCGGGCTATCGCAAGATGATTCAGAACCTGGTGTGGGCTACGGGCTACAACGCGGCTGCAATTCCGCTCGCCGCCGGCGCCCTGGCGTGGGCCGGCATAGTCCTCGGACCAGCCGTGGCGGCTGTGTTGATGAGCGCGTCGACGGTCATCGTGGCCATCAACGCTCAGTTCCTCCGTCGTCTCGATCTACGGCCGGGCCGATGACTCTCCGCCCTCTGCTAGCCATCCTGACCCTGGTCGTAGTGGTCACGGCGTGCGGGACAGGAGAGCTGGGTCAGAACGCCCCTGACCCACAGCTCGTGGAGAAGGGAGCGGACCTCTACGCAGCCAACTGTGCCCAGTGCCATGGAACCGACCTCAGAGGAACCGACCAGGGGCCATCCTTCCTCTCCGAGGTCTATGTGCCGAGTCACCACGGCGATGCTGCCTTTCATGCTGCCGTCGCTGGTGGTGTGCCGCCCCACCATTGGAACTTCGGAGCGATGCCGCCGATAGAGGGTCTCACCCAGGACGATGTCGACGCCATCGTGGCTTTCGTCCGCGAGACCCAGCAGACCGAGGGGTTCGAGCCCTAGCCCTGGGTTGGCATCCAACCCACATCGGCTCGCAAGAAGTCGGGAACACCCTTCGGCGTGCTGGCGAAGAATGAAGAGCGGTCACCGACCGCATAGTCGGGACCTTCGCCTCTGGACCTGAGATCGGCAGCATCGCACGCTGGTCATAGGCAAGTAAGGAGTACGCATGTCCACAACCAAGGAGTTGCCTCTTGGTTCGATCGATGCGCTCTCAGCGCGCCTGCCGGCACCAGGAACTGCAGACGTGACCATCGAGATCGTCGGCGAGGAGATCGGTGATCAGATCCAGGTGCAGAGACTCCCGTGGCACGCCTTGATCTACGACCCGACCGCTCGGGTCCTCGAGTTGTCGGTGGGAGCACGGGGGCGCAGCATTCCGGTGGTTTTTCGCCATGAGATCCACGACCCGCAAAGACTGTGGCTGGAGGAGGACGGTGGAGTGATCAGAGCGATCTCGGTCGAGCAGGGTGATGGCGTCCAGACCATCGTCCGGCTCTATGCGCGCCGGGCGCTCGAGTCGGTCAACTGAACCCACCGCGGGGACATTCCTGCCCGAGTTGGCCGTGGAAATCAGCGCCGTACGGCGAGGTCAATGGGACATGGCAGTTGGTGACGCCATCGGTTCGAGCTTCATCGACGCGACCCTCTCCCTCGGGGTCGGGCCCATGATCGCGCCTATAGCCTTGTCGGCAGGGGTGGCCGTGGCAGGATCGTTGGTCGCTGCCGCGGCCGTTGGCCTCGCAGTGCTGGTACTCGTTCAGCGCAGAGAGCACAATCGGGTCTCTGGGGTGATATTGACCGTCGTTTTCCTGGTTGCCTACTTCCTCATAGCCAATGTCATCTGAAGGGACCAAAGCCTCTAGCCGACGAGCCCGATCTTGGCGAGGATCGCACTGGAGGGCCCAAGAACGGGCCTTCCAAGAAAGGAGGTGATCTCTGTGACAGCTCTTCGTGAGAGGCCGACGACGGAGGTCACCCGGATGTCGACCCGGCGTTCCCATGTCACCGAATGGGTGGTTGGGATTGTCGGGGTGCTGGCGGCAGGAGTCGGCGCGTGGATGTACTACGTGCCGGCCGATTGGTTCCTCGGTGGGCTTGCTGAGGGTTGGTACTTCGGCATGTTCATCGCAGCGGGACTGCTGCTCGCAACTGCATTCGGGCTCTTCGCTCGGATGACCTATCTCGATGATCGGGCCTACACGGCCCCTGTGGTCATCAGCACGATCCTGGCGTTGGCCGCGATCGGTGGTGCCATCACATTCGCTGTGATCCTGATCATCTAGACGGACAGATCGAAACCGGGACTCTCTCGGGAGTCCCGGTTTCGCGTTCGAACGACAACCCCTGAGCGCTGCCGGTGGTCACTCTGTGGTGATGAGGGTGCGCTCGGTGAGATGCCCAACCTTGTGTGAGACACTGCCCATGAGCAGTCCGGCCGCGTCGCCCAGGCCCCTACGCCCCATGACTATGCAGTCGACATCGTTGTCGTTGGCATAACCAACGATCTCTCTGGCTGGGGATCCGATGAGGACCCGTGTCGATCCGACCACGCCACCAGCCTTGCGGACGATGTCTGCGGATTCATTCACGAATTCAGCCCCCAAGGACTGGAGTAGGTCGCGTTGGGTGATTGCGATCTGTTCGGCGCGGGCGTACTCATCGATCGGTCCGGCGGTGACCCTCGCGTCGGAAACGACGTTGATCACGTTCACCCGCGCCCTGAGTGCTGACGAGATCACTCCGGCAGTCTCTGCGGCCCGAAGCGAGTGCTTGGACCCGTCTGTAGCCAGCAAGATCTCTCTCATTTTGCTCCTTTCCCAACGATCGTCACTGTTCTTCTACGAGGGGTATAGGGCCAAAAGCCAGGAGTTGACGGAGGTAGCGGTGTTAGGCCGGCCAGGGTGAGAAAGAGCACCGATCTCACGGTCTGGGCCCTTCGTGTGTGCAGGAAGGGCGTCCCTCCGAGACTTTTGGGTCTTCAGCGGAGTTGGATCGGGTACTCGCGGACGTTTATCTGGCTTCCGTCCCGGGCCGAGTTTTCCCAAACGATCAGGGAGCC
Organism: Acidimicrobiia bacterium; assembly: GCA_035620735.1. Classification (GTDB taxonomy): domain Bacteria; phylum Actinomycetota; class Acidimicrobiia; order Spongiisociales; family ZC4RG35; genus JANQRA01. Next base: position 15,169 of record DASPGH010000071.1, read on the forward strand.
GAACTGCTCTCTGTCGATGGTGTAGGGGATCTCTACCTCCCAATCGCCCCAGCACCCGGTCCCACACGTGGCCATCACGTTGTCCTCGAACAGTTTGAGACCATCGTCGTCGGTCAACATCACCTGTGACACGGCTTCGAAGACGTTGCTGAGACCCTTCACCGCCACCGGGCTGGTGACGGGCTCGCCCCAAGCCGGCGAGTCGACGAAGATCGGTGGCAGCAGATCGTAGAACTCGGAGCGGTCCTGTGGTCCGGAGAGCTCGATCCCCTCCGACGAGAACACGGTTACCGGCGCACCCTCGATGAGGAACTGGACACGGTCGACATCGTCGAAACGGGTAGCCGTGAAGACGACTTGACCCAGTCTGGCAATCATCGAAAACGAGCCGCCTCCGTCGTCGAACTCGTCGCTCAGATCGACATTGGCCACCCCGGCGTCGACATCGACACCGAGAACAGTGGTCCCTTCGGGAAGCGCCGACGAGATCGAGGGAATGCCATCTGCCTCACCAGTCGTCGGGCCCTCCACCAGTGCCCCTAATGCGGCAGTGACGGGATCTGAGCCAGGGGCCATATCCCGATAGACCGGAACCAGGAACGGTCCGCCCGTTTCCTCCTCGAGCTCCTCGAGGAGGAAGTAGACCACGAGCCCGGTCTCACCCGGCGCCACGGATGTAGTCGTGGCGGCTTCCGTGGAGGTGGTGAAGGCTGTCGTGGTCGTATTCGTCATCGGGGATGAGGTCGTCGAGGTCACGTCTTCGCTGGTGGTGGTTGGCTCTCCGGTGTCCGAGCCGCAAGCCGACAACACAAGAGTCACGGCGACGAGCCCGGGGAGAAGATGACTGATGCGTCCCATGGGGAGATCCTCCATCCGTCGTCGGGTGGTGACCAGAGGAATTGGTCCCGGGGACGCGGGACGTTGCCGGCGCTCGAACTCAGCGTCTCACATAGGGCTGGACGATGTCGGTGCGCCAGGTGCCGGGAGGGTCCGTGGGTTCGCTGAAATAGATCTCCCACGGGTCTCCTACTGGGATTGCATCTCTGGAGTAGAGCCAGCTGGCCAGAGCCTCGTAGGTGGCCTCCATCCCGTCATAGGGACCTGTGTGGGTCGTGATTGCGACAGTGCCGCCAGGGAGACTGGAGCCGACGATCTCGTCCGACCCGTAGATGCGACGCTCGACCGGAAACCCAGCCTCGACGCGGAATCTTCGGGCTCCAAGCCGGCGATATCGGGCGAATGGTGGGCCAATCGGTGGGTTCGTGGTCTTGTCGAGATATAGGGCGACACTGCCGAAGGTCTCTGGCAACCACTCGCCGAGCACGTCAACGTCGAGTTCAGCGATGCGAACTGCCGTCTTGCGGCTTCCAATCGACCGGGTGTCGATGATTCGGGTTTCCATAGGCCGAGGATCGATCACGGGGGATCACGATGACTAGAGGCGATAGTCATCACCAGCATGGCCCAAACGGGCCTTGAGAGCGAACACGGGCATTTCGACCCTATGCCCCGGACCCCGGGCATGGCACGTTGAGTCGTATAGAGACGCAATATCCGGCGATCGACGAGTCCGGGCCTTTCTCGCCGCCTCCAAATCTCCACGGATGCGACGCGACCCGGTTGGCGACCGAGAATGTGTGAGCGTTCGGCGGCAACGCCTCACGGTCCTGCAGAGAGCTCCGACACCACCGATTCAATGCGGGCGGAGCGAGTCTTCTCCCTCTTTGCGCTGTACACCCGCCACAGATAGCCCTTCTTTGCCGAGTCGGGCAACGCGTCGAAGGCTGCCTTTGCCCCCAAGTCTGCGTTCAGCGCAGCTTCGAGGTCGGGTGGCACGACGAGCGCGTCGACTTCGTCGGTTTGGGACCATGAACCATCTGCGACGGCTTGGTCGATCACTCGTAGGCCATGTTCCGTCATGAGTCCGTCGGCCTCGAGTTGGCCGATCCGCTGTTTGTTCAGCTTCGACCACAACCCCCCTTTCCTCCGGGGGGAGAACCACTGCAATCGGCGTTCATCGTCCACCCTTCGTGCGACACTGTCGATCCATCCGAAACAGAGAGCCTCTTCGACGAGATCGTCGTACGTGGGTCCTTCGATGAGGCTTGACTTCTTCCGGTACACCACCCAGAGACCCTCTTGCCGATCGATGTTCTGAGACAGCCAGGCACGCCACTCGGCCCTGCTGGCCGGTGTGAGCATGTCCTTTCCGTCCGGAGACGGGGGCTGATCGAGGTCGGTGACGCTTCTCATCAGACGAGCTGCTCAGAGTTGATCTACGACCATGGCTTCCTGTGGGTGAGGGTATCGCGTTCACGCAGTGCCAGGGCCGACGGTTCTCGCCGTGCCGTCGTCCTTCCGGGTGGCGAGCATCGGCTCATCCGGGCCTCCCGGTGTCACATCCCTGTCACCCATCTCGAAATGAAGGCGAGGACGGCGGCGACGAAGAACAGGCCGACTGAGGCGAGCATCCAAACTCGCCCGGCCAGTGAGGCCACCCCGATCATCCCTCCCATGCCGACGAAGTCACAACGAGGGCCATGACGCCGACAACGGAGAAGACCGCGACGGCGATTCGGCTCATTGTTCGGTGGCGTGACGGAGACGAACGGTGGCCACTACGACACCAAGCAGGACCAGCCCGGTTACGAGGAGCGCCACCGGGACCCCGAGGCTCTCCCCGAATAGCTCGAAGATGGTCATCGGGATGTAGATGAAGAGCCCGGCTACTCCCAATCCGAGGAGGACTCCTTGGTTGAGACGCACCGACGCAGCCATGAGAAACAGGCCGACGCCGAGACCGAGCAGCGGCCAGGGCATAGCCGCGCCTTCGGGGAACGCGATCAACAGCATGGCGATCCCGGAGAGCGCATAGCTGGTCCGGGGCGGTTGAAACAGGCCCCCCCAAGTGAGAAGAAACCAAATGAGACCGAGACCCGCCAAGGAGAGGCCGAAGGCGAAGTCCGGAGCGGTCTCGATCAGAGAGATTCCAGCGACCACCGACGACGCGGCCGTGATCCCCATGGCCACCATCTGCAACACCGACTTCCGCAACCACCAGAGAGCGATGGCTCCGGCCAGGGCGGCCAGAGACACGATGAGGAAGGTGGCGGACTCGTCGATCGCGATGATCTCACTTATGGCCACATAACCGGTTAGTGCGAGGTTCGCCACGGCAAGAAGCCAGGCGAAGGTCTGCGCTCGATTCACCGCGGGCTCATCACTTCTGCCCAAGACGAAGCCGACCCCGACGAGGATGAGGGTGCCGATCGCGGCGAGGGTGAACTGCCCCCATGGCTCCATCCGATCCCAGAACTCACCGACGAGGAGACCGAGGGCCACTATGACCAGCACGGCACCCAGATAGGCGACTGCCTCGATCCCGCGCCCGATACGACCCGAACCTGTTCTGTCTGCCTCGAATGAGACGATCGCCTCGGCGGTCGCTGAGTCGATGATTCCGGCATCCACCCATCTATCGATGTCTTCGGTGCGTCCCATCGAGGACAACTGATTCAGACGAAGGCTCGGATCAAGGCCCACACCACCAGCATCGCAGCCGGCAGGAGTGGGGCCATCGATCGCAGTGTTGGCCGGTGATGAGAACGCGTGACTTGGACGTCCCAGCTCATCATGAGCCCAAACCTAGGCCATGGGTTTGCGACCGGGCTAGAGGCGAAAGTCCTTCATGGCGGAGGGGTCCAGCCCGCGAGGTGGAATGAGGCCCAGGAACACCCCATTTATGTCAACGACACCGAGACTGATGTTCCCGTGATCGACTGCTCTCGCAGCCGTCGTCTCCCGGTCCGCCCCGGGGCCGATGACCGGCGGATCGGAGATCATCAGCGTCGAGGCCGGGGAATCGAGCGAGGCTTCGAACAGAAATTCGATGGGGATGATCCCGACGAGCCTGCCTGCCTCGACTACCGCAACATCCACCATGCTGTCGTATCGATGAGCCTGACCGAGCTGGCGCAGAATGTCGGCCACCGTCTCGTCGGGATATGCCATCGGCACATTGGTGGTTGCGTAGGCGAGCGCCGTCACCGAGTCGATGGACCTGTCGTCGATCGGGCTGATTTCGGGAGCGGTCTGCTGCATTTCTGGCCTCATTGACAATCGTCGATCATTGGCGCCTGCCAGTGCAGGGTCGATCGGCCCTAATCGCGCCTCCACTGGTCCCGATCGAGGTCAGGGGGTTGCGAGCGTGTGCAGATACGGTGCTCTGGCACACGTATCTGCACACGCATGATGGTTCGGAGGTACTAGGTCCCTGTGATCAGGGCCTTCGGACCGTGTACACCGGGCGGAGGTTGACGGATGCTCACACTGGAAAGGAGCGACGATGACAGTTGTTGCAGGAGTCGACGAGGCCCCGATCTCTGCGGAGATCGTTGCCAGGGCGATCGAACAAGCCCAGTGGAGGGGCACGGACCTGCACCTGGTCTACGTGACGCAACTCCCGATGGTCTACACCGAGGTCGCCATCAACTGGGATGAGGTGGCTCAGGCCCAACGCGCTTCGGTGTGGGCGGGGCTCGAAGAGACAATCGGGGGCTCCGACGCGCCGGTCGTCAAGGTCGATCTAGAGGGCTATCCCCCCGACACGCTCGTGGCCTATGCCAACGACGTCGGAGCTTCTTTGCTGGTCGTTGGGACTCGAGGAAGAGGCGATTTCGCCTCGTTGATCCTCGGTAGCACGAGCCATCGGGCGATACACCTTGCCGAGTGCGACGTGCTCGTGGTCAAAGCCATCCTCGAAACGGACTGAGCAGGGTGTCAGGCCATCCCGCGTGGCGCGGTTGGCTCATCGACACCGTTGCGGGCGTTCTGGTTGGAGCGTTGGTGGGACTGATCGCCGTCTGGAACCTCTCCATCTTCCTGGGAGTCGAAGGTGGATATCAGGCGAGCCTGGTTGATGTCTTCGAACATGGCCTCCTTGCGGGAGTCCTGGCGACGGGTGTGCTGCTCTCCGGGCCCGCCGTGGGCATCTGGGTGGCCCGGCGCCAGCGACACAAGAGGGCTCTCGAATCCGACGGCAAAGCATCTCCTGCCGATCGAATGTGACTCTCGACTCTGTTCGAGCTTCATGCATTGGACGATGCTGGGCTGAGAGGCGGATGTGATGTTCAGCGATCGAGTCGATGCAGGACGGCGTCTCGCCGAGAGGCTGGCGTCTTACGTGTCTCTCAGCCCTGTGGTGCTGGGGCTCCCCAGAGGCGGGGTTCCGGTCGCTGCCGAGGTGGCCAAGAAGCTAAGAGCTCCTCTCGACATCCTCCTCGTTCGCAAACTTGGTCTTCCCGGGCATCCTGAGTATGCGATGGGAGCGATTGGCGAGAGCGATGTCCGATATGTGGATTGGAACGTCGTCTCCGATTTCGGAGTGAGCGCTTCTCAGCTGTCCCGGGTGGTGGAGCGGGAACAGGCCGAGCTCCGGGACAGGACAGTGAAGTTCAGGGCCGATGGGCCTCGTGCCGACCTGGATCGAAGGACAGTGATCATCGTCGACGACGGAATCGCCACCGGTTCTACCGCCATGGCTGCTGTGAGGGTGGCCCGAGCCCTGGGAGCGCAGCCTGTGGTGGTCGCAACGCCGGTGGCACCGGCGGACACAGTGGAGAGGCTCCGCGGGGTGGCGGACGAGGTCGTTACCTTGGAGACTCCCTCGCCCTTCTACGCAGTTGGTCAGGCATACCTGAATTTCGAGCAGACCACCGACGATGAGGTGGTCCGGATACTCCGTCGGACCCGATCCGAGCACGTCGATCCCGCGGCCTGACCAGGGCACGCGAGGAGGGCGCGCACGCGAGGAGGGCGGGCCGTCGGCCCGCCCTTCCCCGTCCGACCCAGTCAGATGTCTAGGTCGTCTTGACCGGGATCTTCTTCGGCTCGATCTCCTTGGCTTCGGGAAGGGTGACCTCCACGGTCAGGATCCCGTTCTCGAAGTTGGCGTAGATGCCCTTGGCAGAAACGCCGTCGGGCAGTGTCATCCGCCGCTGGAACGAGCCGAATGTCCGCTCGTGGACATACCGATCCGCTTCGGAGACGTCCCGCTCATCGGTCTTCTCCCCTTTGACGGTGAGGATGTCACCGTCGAGTGAGACATCGACGTCGTCGGCCGTCATCCCGGGAAGCTCGGCGGTCAGCACCAATGTCCCGTTCGTCCTCACGACGTCGATCGAAGGGCGAAACTCGCCGGTCTCGCGTATGAAGCGGGGGAAGTCGAAACGCCATTCCTTATCGAGATAATCAAATGGCGCCCATGTCTTGAGATCCATTGACTCACCTCCTTTTGGGCCACGACTCAAAACCCGGTGGGGGCCCGGTCACACTGGGATCTTCTGCGATTGTCAGCCGGTCGGATTGGACGCACCAGAGTCATTCGGCCCTTTCACCAGCACCGAACCAGATGTGTCTCCGGACGCACAAGGGGGGACCTTGGACTCTGGAGGTCTCCTCCAGGCTGACGGATGATCGAGACATGAGCCCTACCGGCAGACCGGATCAGTTACACAAAGGACGGTTTGTCGTCCTGATGGCGGAGCTGGGTTGTGTGGTGGGCACACTCCTCCTGTTATCGCGCCGAGCATTGGCGATGCCTCGTAGCCGTGTCGGTTGCTCAGTTCGTTTTGCCGATGACAGTCGCTCCCGGATCTATCGGGAAACGGTTGTGCGCCAGCGCTCTTACGACGATCTAGTGTTGCTTGTAGTTCGGTTCCGTCTCCGATTCATCGGACTCAGCCGATTCGGGCATTGGCTGTTTCGCCGTGAGTCGATCCTCAACACGCTGCTCTTCGCGGCGCATGCCGGCTTTCAGACGAAACTCTGGTTGACCGACAAAGAGACCGGTTTCTACCGGGGCATTTACGAGTGGAAAGGGAGAGATGCCGCTGAGGAGTACGTCGAGACACTGAGAGTCGTGCTCCGACCCTGGGTCGTGACCGGGAGCTTCGCCTACCGCATCATCGAGGGCTGGTCGCGCGACGCATATCTCGCGGGAGATGTCCAGCACGGGTCTGCGGATGCGGACGACGGTTGGTTTCTCCCGTCATCCGCGCGCCGAGTGCGGTTATGACCGCATCCTGTGAGCTCCTTGTCGTTGGTGCCGGTCCCACAGGGCTGGCCCTGGCAATCCAGGCCAGGATGATGGGCTCTGAGGTCCGAATCCTGGAACGTCGCCTGCAACCGAGAGTGCGAGCGCCGGCATTGGCGGTGCATCCGAGGACGATGGAGATCCTTCGTGGATTGGGCGTGGCAGACGAGCTGATCGGGGAGGGGTTGTCGCAGGTCGCTCTCGAAGTGCACGTCGGCGACTCGGTGGTGTCGGGGAGTCTCAGCAATCTCCGTCTGCCGGCAACGGAGTATCCGTTTGTCTTCTTTGCTCCGCAGCCCCAGATCGAAAATGTGTTGCGAGAGAGACTTGTGTCTCTCGGGGTGGCCATCGAGTGGGGAACCACCTTCCTCGACATGGACCCCCGGGACGACGGCATCGTCTGCCGGGTCGACGCCGGGGGAGAAGAGAGACTGATCCGGGCTCGCTATGTCGCCGGTTGCGACGGGGCACGGAGTCGGGTACGTGATCTATCTGGAATCGTCTTCCGTGGTCACAGCTATCGCGAGTCGATCGCGATCGCCGACGTCAAGCCAGACGTCTCGGTGAAGGGCTCGACCGCCCACGCCTTCGTCGGGAACAGCGGGATCCTGTTTCTCTTTCCACTCCCGACGGGACGGTGGCGTCTCATCGGGCCGGGCTCCCCCGAAGCCAGTTCCGAGAGTGTTGCCACGATGGTCGATCAGCACACCGGTGGTCGGGTCGGCATCGCTGAAGTCGATTGGGTCGGCATCGTCGCGCCGGAGCATCGTGTGGCAGAGACCTATCGACGGGGGCCGGTGTTTCTCGCCGGCGATGCCGCCCACGTACACAGCCCCGCAGGCGCCCAAGGCATGAACACGGGTATTCAGGATGCGGTGAACCTTGGGTGGAAGCTAGCGCTGGCGCTCCACGGTGCACCTGAGGCTCTTCTCGACACATACCAGCAAGAGCGACGACCGGTGGCGAAACGCGTCGTGCGTCTGACCGGGCTTGCCTTTGCTCTAGAGGTTTCGGAGATCGCCCTTCTGCGGTGGGGACGGCGATGGGTTGCCTTGCCGGCCGCCCGGCTTCTCCTACCCCGTCCCTGGCTCGTCTCGTTGTTCGCTCGACTGGCGTCTGGCCTCGATACGAGATATCGGATTGGCGCGTTCGAGAGACGAAATCGATGTGGTCGATACCGGCCGGGGAAGAGGCTCCCCGACGGCGTGATCCGTTCCGGGGAGGCATCTCGAGCTCACCGTTTGATCGAGGCTGACAGGTTCCATCTCCTGATCTTCGACAATGCACTCGCATCGCCATACGAACGTCTCGCCAATGGCTACGGCAACATCTTGACTCTGCATCATGTCGGGCCGAACGGGAAACAGTCCGGTTGGGTCCTGGTACGCCCGGACGGCTACATCGCGGCCTCGGGCCGTCATTCAAGCCTTCATGTGGCCCGGTCCTACCTGGCACGGTGGCTCGGGAATCACAGCGCCCTTAGAGAGACGAAGAGTCAGGGCGAGACAGACGCCTCGGAGGTGGTAGCCACGGCCAGCCGCCCTATCTGATCCAGGTTCTCGAACCGCCTTACCGCGGACAGCTCGACGTCGACTCTGCGTTGAAGCCGGACGACTGATCAAGCAGGCTCGGCTGACTCCTCGTCCAGCATCCCAAGGGCCTCGTCGACCGAGTCCAGACGGAACGCGAACAATGGGTCGGGAAATACGAGTTCGAGGACCCTGCGCACCTGGCGCGAGGGGACGAGGAATATGCGTGATCCGTTGTCGTGGAGGGCCCGTTTACCTTCGACCAAAGCGTGAAGACCTGTCGAGTCCATGAAGGTGACCTCTGTCGCGTCGAGTATGACCGATGAAGGTGTGCTTGCCGCCAGAGTCGAGAATTGACTGGTCAGCAGGTGGGCGGAGGATATGTCGACCTCACCTTTGAGTCTGACCATGACCGCATCTCGTCTGACGGGTTGTACCTCCACCACGAGGAGGTCTCCACTCTCCATGTCCATCTTGCCATCCCTCTGCGAGTCGATACCGAACCGCTACTTCGACGCCCACTCCCAGGGTCCAGAGGAGTCGCCCGTAGCGAAAAGTTTAGACGGAGTCCTCTATGTCCGCATATCCCCTGTTGGCGCCGATGTCGAGAGACGGAAGGTGACGACAGTTCCAGAGCCGCTCCTGTCGACACCCAGATCTTCGCTGATCGAGTCGATGATGTTGGTCCCGAGCCCGGGGAAGGCCTCGTCGTCGTAGGGCTCCCGCCATTTTCCAGTGTCGGCGATCGCAACGTTGAGAAAATGGTTGACCAGAGTGATTCGAATGGTGACATCGCCACCTACCGCGTCGCGATAGGCGTGACGGACCGAGTTGGCGACGGCCTCCCCCACTGCGATGAGGAGGTCGTCTGTCACCTCTTCGGGAAGTCCACGGGTCTCGCTCCAGGCCCGAAGCGAGGATCTGACCTCGCTCAGCTGCTCGGGTCGAGCCGGAAAGACCTGGTGATACTCATCGCGATCCATCCCTGGTTTGGCGACCAGGACCACGACGTCGTCGTCCCTGTCCGTGCCGGCAAGGCGCCGGAACAACTCGTCGCAGATCACGTCGGGGGTCTGACCGGCCAGTTCCACGGCGTGCTTCTCGAGGAGATCGAGGCCCACGGCCAAAGACTGACCCCTTTGTTCGATGAGCCCATCCGAATAGAGGACGAGACAGCAGCCCGGATCGAACTCAGCCGATTCATGGATCCGATTGGAGGGCCGACCGTAGATTGGCTCGGTCTGCGCCTGGTCGAGCCACCTCGTCTCGCCGTCAGGGGACACCAGCAGCGCCGGAGGATGACCCGCGGACGAGTAAGAGATGGTGCAGGCGTCGAGGTCTAGCACGGCGTAGAAGATGGTGGCGTATGTCGACCCTGGGGATTGAGTGACGAAATGGTCCAACTCGGTGAGAAGGGCGGAAGGACTGTCGCTGTGGACCGCCAATGCAGACAATGCGGTCCGTGTCCTGCCCATCGAGATCATGGCCTCGATCCCGTGACCCACCATGTCACCCACGACCAGGACCAGACGGTCGTCATGGAGCTGGATGGTGTCGTACCAGTCACCTCCGACCTCCTGGGCCTCGCCCGCCGCCTCATATCTGGCTGCGATGTCGATGCCCGGTCTTGTTAGGACCCTGTCGGGCAGCAGACCACGTTGCAGGGTGAGCGCCAGCTCGCGATCGTGCTCTCGTTGCTTTTGCCACGCCAGAGACTCGAGAGCTGACCGGGCCGCTTGCCTGCTGGCGAGCTCGCCCTCATGCGATTCCGCCGCGATGAGGAGCCCGGCGAGCGTGAACAGTCCGAGCTGTAGCTTGATGAGGACGAGAGCCGATGCCGGCGTCATGCCGACAAGGACGGGTTCGCCGTCGAAGATCAACACGACGGCGATGGTGAGCCCGATCACCAATGCGGTGGTCGTGACGGCTCTGACGCCAAAGGCCACACCGGCCACCACCACGCCGATCAGGACGGAAAAGACCACCGGGAGATCGGTCAGCCCAAACGCCACGATGGTGAGGGCGATCGAGCCGGCGATGAGGGTCAGCCCCCCTACGGACGTGATCCGCCTGCGATCGAGGCTCGACCCCCAGGCGAGGATGGCGCCACCCACCAGTATGACACCCAGGGCATCTCCCAGCCACCATTGACCGAACGTGATCAGGAAGTCATCTCCCCCAAACAGGCGGTCGGCCGCTGCTCCGATGGCTGCTCCCGCCGCCGGCCCGACGATCACCGCGCCGGCGATGATCCAGAGCACGTCTTTGCGTCGAGCCAGATCGACGGCTCCGCAGGCGGCGTACACGATCGATGCGCCCACCAGGGGCTCCACCACGTTGGCCGTGGTGAATCCGAGAGCCTCGGATGGCATGAACCCGCTGACGACATCCATTGCGAACTCGGCCACCCCCGCTCCCAAGAGGACCACCCACCAGCGTCGACGCGGCAGCCGCAACAGAAATGCAACGGTTATCCCCGATGGTATGAACAGGACCCCTTGAAGGTCCGAGGCCTCGATCAGAAGCAATGCCAGCCGAGATCCGACAGCGTAGGCGGCGACGACAGTGGCAAAGAGGACGGGGTTACCCCATCGCCTCAGACCGTCAGGCCAGACCCAGATTGCGCCCTTGGGCACGAGTCGCCCGTCTTCGCTCGAAAGGATGTAGCTCGTGTCGGTCAACTCGGGATCACCTGCGTTGGCCGGAGGCTATACCGGGGTCCGCCTCCTATACGTCTCGCGAGAGGTGCTTCCGAATCGCGAGGGCGTCTCCACGTGCCAACCGGGTTTTCGTCCTACGGTCGAGGGACGAGCGACGTCCGAGACCCATGCGATGCTCAGCTTGCGATCAAAGCGTCGGGACGACGGATGCCCCATCCCAGCAGGTAGCCGATCATCCACAGCTCGCCCACCGTGGCCGGGTAGGTGAGGCTATCGACGGCCCAGCCGGGAGCGCCCTCAGACCCGAACCCGACGAAGGCACTCAGAACGTAACCAACACCGCCGACCACGAGGATGCGGCCAAAGCCAGACCGGCATCAGCCTCGTCGTGATCACCACGTAACCCATCGGGGCCAGCCACGACCCGAACGGGTTTCTCGCTCAGATCCTGACCTGATTGCCGGGGGCGATCATGATCGGGTCGGAATCTCGAGCTCGGCCATGAGACCGCGCACCCGTCTTTCGATGTCATCGCGTACGGGTCTGACTTGCTCCAGGGTCTTTCCCGAGGGATCCTCCAGCTCCCAATCGACGTAGCGTTTCCCCGGGAATACCGGGCAGGCGTCACCGCAGCCCATCGTCACCACGACGTCAGCCGCCCTCACGATCTCGTCGGCCCAGGGTTGGGGGATCTCACCCCCGATGTCGATTCCCATCTCGGCCATCGCCTCGACCGCTGCCATGTTGACACTCTCGGCAGGCTCGGAGCCAGCCGAGAACACGTCCACATCATCTCCACCCAAGTGCCGCATCCAGCCGGCGGCCATCTGTGACCGCCCTGCGTTGTGCACACAGAGAAAGAGGACACTCGGTTTGAGGGTCACGTCCTGGGACTCGAGCCTGATCAGAGCACGAAGACGGTCCCGAGCGAAACGTTCGGCGAGCAGGGGAACCCACGTCGACGTGTGTGCCCGCGACACCAGGGTGTCGAGGGAATCGTTCATGAATCGCTCGATGGTCTCGGTGTTCAGTTGGCCTTCGAAGCGTCTCTCTAGCCGCTCGGCGGCCTCCCTGATCTGCAGCTTCTCTCCGGTCGTCAGTGTCACGGGCATTGCATTCCTCCATCAAACGGTGGCGGACATCGTCTCTCTTTCCGGATACAGGGCCAGTGCCGCGAGTGCGGCCATCACGCCGGCGACGAACTGGGCTGCCACGAACCCTGCCGCCGATCCCGGGGCGATCCCTGTGTAGGTGTCCGTGAAGAGGCGCGACAGAGTCACCGCCGGGTTGGCGAACCCGGTCGACGAGGTCGCGAAAACGGCGGCGGCCACCCAGGCTCCAACCGCGACCGGAACGCCCTGGGCCCGTCCCGTTCGCACCAGTGCCAGGATCACAAGGACCAAGACGAAGGTGACGACCGCCTCGGCGACGATCAGCCCCCACCCATCTCTCCCCGTGGATGAGAGAGCTATCGCAGGCTCCCCGAAACTCCAGTTGGCGAGTACGACCCCGGCGATTCCACCGACGATCTGGGCAGCTGCGTACCCGCCGGCTTCGGAGCTGTCGATCGCCCGGACCCGCCAGAAGGCGATGGTGACGGATGGGTTGAGGTGCGCCCCCGACACCGTTTGCAGCATGGCGATGATTGCCCCGAGCCCGAGCCCCACGGCGATCGCGTGTGCAAACAATCTGAGGCCAGGATCCGTGGTCAGCTGCTCAGCGGCGATACCACTGCCCACTACGAGGTAGAGGAGGAGAGCCGTTCCGAGGGCTTCGGCGGACAACTTCTTTCTCATGGTTGGGTGGCCGCCAGCTGTTCCATTCGTCGGGCTATCTGGCCGAATGCGCGGCGAAATGCTCCAAGCGTGCCCACCGGCACCGGGTCCGGTACAGACCAGTGGAGGGTCGATGCTGCCTTGGGCATCCCAGATTCACGTGCTCGATCACAAACGCTCACGACGAGATCGAGGTCACCCGGCAGGCTGTCATAGCCGTGCGGAGGCTCGCTTCCGATGTCGATCCCGAACTCCGTCGCCACCCGGATCGCCTTTGGATGGACCCGGTCGGCGGGGTTGGTACCCGCTGACGACGGCCTGCCACCGGTGACCTCGCGCCAAAGGGCGGCAGCGAACTGCGACCTGGCCGAGTTGTGGGTGCAGACGAAGGCCACGACATCACCGAAGTCCGGCGGGCGTGCTAGCAAGGGAAGCGAGCCCGGATTCAGGGTGACGTACCTGAGCCGGTGGTCGCCCTCCGAGATGTGCCGCGAGATGATCCCGGCGTCGGCGAGCACGTCGAGATGATGGGCCAGCAGATTCCCCGGCATCTCGGCGAGGTCGGCCAGCTCGGCCACCGTGTGGTCTCCGGTCGCCAGGTGATCGACTATCAGCAGACGTCTCGGATCGCCGAGAGCCGCATGTCTTGCTGCTCGATCGGTCAGGGTCACAACATCAAACTATATTGAGTCAAAAATGATTGAGCGAATCTCCAAGGACGAGGACGACCCTCTTTGTCACGCCTCTTGGTGGGCATCCTCCAAAGTGTCCAAATAGGCAGCTGCGGCTGCAGCGTTGCTCCTCCTCCACTGCTCGACGTGGTCGCGCCGGTCGATAGCGGGGTCGTCGAGAGCGTTGAACGTCGCAGCCAGGGCCTCCCGCTGTGACCTGATGAGGTGGAGTGGTGATTCGCGCGCTCGCCGCAACAGCGTCAGCTTCAGGAGGAACTCGATTCGAAGATCCCGAATGTGGGCGACCGGCTCGTCCAGCCAGCGTCGAACCTCCTCCTGCCCTTTCAGGGTGGCTTCGAGGACGACCCTGTTGGGACCGCCGCCCTTCTCGGTGCTCACCCGTCCTGCATACCCATTCTCCACGAGACGGACGAGGGCCCGGTAGACGAGGCTCCTGGGGACGGTGAAGACACTTCCGACTTCACTGTCTACATCCAGGTGCTTCGAAATGGCGAAGCCATGGCTGGCGCCCTCACAAAGGATCCCCAGGACCGCATGGTCTGTCACGGAGAGCATCGACCCAGTCATGGGTTAGTGTGACCTGCCGATCTACTAGTCACAATGTGAATACTAGCGATGAAGAGACTTCCGATATCAGCCTGCGCCCCTCTCCTTCTGGTGTCACTGATGGCCTGCACCGGGCAATCGAACCCGAGGGTGCTGGTCTCGGCGGCTGCATCCCTCACCGACGTCTTCGCCGAAATAGAGAGCGTTTACGAGGACATCCACCCCGGTGTCGACGTCATCCTGAACTTCGGAGGCAGCTCGGCGCTGCGCGAGCAGATCCTCGAGGGGGCTCCGGTCGACGTGTTCGCCTCGGCCAACCGGGAGAACATGGATGCAATCGTCGAGTCGGGTCTTCTCGACGAGGATCCCGTGGTCTTCGCCAGGAATCTGCTTCAGATCGCGGTGCCTGTCGGCAACCCCGGCGGCGTGACCGGACTCACAGATTTAGCCAACGAGGAGCTCCTGATCGGTCTTTGCGCCGCCGAGGTGCCCTGTGGCCACCTCGCCCGCCAAGTTCTGGCCGCCGCAGACGTGACGGCAGCGATCGATACCAACGAGCCGGACGTGCGCGCCCTGCTCACCAAGATAGAGGTGGGTGAGCTCGATGCCGGGATCGTCTACGTCACCGATGTCGCCTCGACCGATGGCGCCGTCGATGGTGTCGACCTCCCGGAGGAAGACAACGTGGTGGCGGAGTACCCGATTGCGGTGATCGGCGAGTCCAATCCCGAGCGTGCTGCCGACTTCGTGGAGTTCGTCCTCTCTGATACGGGCCGTGCCATCCTGACCGATCATGGGTTCTCCACGCCATGAGCGCACCGGAGCGCTCCGCCGATCCGAGACGCCCCCCGACTCTCCTCGTTGTCCTCGCCGGTGTCGGCATCGCGTTCTTCGCGGTGCCTCTCATCGGGCTCGTCGGCCGGGTCCCCTGGGCGAATCTCCCAGAACTTCTGAGCAGTGCGGTGGTCGTGGATGCCTTCCGGCTCTCCATGGTTGCCTCCGTTGCGGCCACCGCGATCGCTCTGGTCCTGGGCATTCCCCTGGCTTGGATACTGGCCAGGGTCGAGTTCCCGGGCCGGGCCCTTGTTCGAGGGATGGTCACCCTTCCATTGGTCCTGCCACCCGTCGTCGGCGGTGCAGCCCTCCTCTTTGCCCTGGGGCGTCGCGGTCTCCTCGGCGAAGTGGTCTATGAAGCCACGGGTCTGCTTCTCCCCTTTTCGACCTGGGGCGTCATCGTCGCCACGACCTTCGTGGCCATGCCGTTCATGGTGATCACCGTCGAAGGTGCGCTACGCGGTCTCGATCTGCGGTATGAGGGAGTGGCCTCCACGCTCGGTGCCGGGCGCTGGACGGTCCTGCGCAAGGTCACCCTCCCGATGATCGGACCGTCGATCCTGTCCGGAGTCGTGCTCACGTGGGCCAGGGCCTTTGGCGAGTTCGGGGCCACGATCACTTTCGCGGGCAACCTCCAGGGTGAGACACAAACCCTTCCACTCGCCGTCTTCGTGACTTTGGAGAGCGATCGGGATGCCGCCGTCGCCGTCAGCCTCCTCATGGTCGTGGTGTCCCTCGTCGTCCTCATCGCTCTGCGTGATCGTTGGTGGAGGTCGTGGTGAGTCTCGAGGCCCGGATCAGGCTGCGTCGATCCGAGGAGCTGGACATCCAGGTCGATCTCTCGATCGCTACGGGCGCCACGGTTGCGCTCCTTGGCCCCAATGGCGCCGGCAAATCGTCTGTGCTTGCCGCCCTCGCCGGTCTTGTCCCCATCGACTCGGGGCGCATCGCGTTGAAAGGACGGGTGTTCGACGATCCGGCTTCCGGTGTCTTCGTGGCCGCCGAGGACAGGAATGTCGGCGTCGTGTTCCAGGACTACCTGCTGTTCCCGCATCTCACGGCACTCGAGAACGTCGCCTTCGGATTGCGCAGCCGGGGGATTCCTCGCGATAACGCCATGCAGCGGTCGAGGGAGTGGCTTTCGATGGTCGGTCTGGCGGGTATGGAGGGGCGTCGACCCGCTGACCTGTCAGGTGGTCAGGCGCAGAGAGTCGCGTTGGCTCGAGCCCTGGTGGGTGAGCCCGACCTCCTTTTGCTCGACGAGGCACTATCGGCTCTTGATGTCGGCGCTCGGTCCTCGACCCGGCATATGTTGCAGAAACACCTCGAAGGCTTCGCCGGCCCCCGGCTGTTGATCACGCACGACCCGACCGAGGCGTTCCTCCTCGCAGACGACATCCATGTGATCGAGGGCGGGGTGGTGACGCAATCCGGCACCGCCGATGAGATCAGACTTCGCCCGGCCACCTCGTACGCGGCCGAACTCGCCGGTGCAAACTTCTTGCGGGGCGTGGCGGAAGCCGGAACGGTCGAAGTCGACGGGCATCGCTTGAGTGTGGCCGACGATGACATGCGAGGTCCCGTCCTCGTGACGATTCCCCCAACCGCGGTGGCAGTCCATGTCACGAGGCCCGGCGGCAGCCCTCGCAACACTTGGTCGACGACTGTGACGGCCGTCGAGCGTCTCGGGACACGGGTTCGTCTTAGCACGGGAGATCCGCTGCCCCTGACAGTGGAGGTGACCGCCGCCGCCACCGATGAATTGGGGATCCAAACGGGAAGAGAGGTCTGGGTTGCGGTGAAAGCGACTGAGATCGGGCTCCAGGCCGACGATGGAAATTCTTTTTCCCGCGTTTAACAGTTTTCTAAATCTCGTTAGCTTTGGTGCGCGTTTCAGGAACGAACAGTTGCTAATGGAGGAACCACAGCCATGCGCATGACTCGCACATTGGTATCACTGACCGCGATGGCGTTGATGCTCGTTTCCATGCCCGCACTCGCCCAGGAAGAGCCCACCGTTGTCGAGAGCATCCGAATATCGACCCCTTATCCGAGTGTGGCCGTGGAGGCGGGTGACCAGGCGAGCTTCGCCCTGTCGTTGGTGGCTCCACAGCCGACGCCGATGACGCTGGAGGCAACCGGGCTCCCCGACGGGTGGACCGGTGTGTTCCGCGGTGGTGGTTTCGAGATCGATGGTGTCACCGCCGGCCCCGAGGCGCCGGAACTGAGTCTCGACGTAGGTGTCCCGGTCGACGCTGCGGAGGGCACATACGACATAGGAGTCTCCGCCTCGGGAGGAGGGGCCTCGCTCAGCCTGGCTCTGCAGATCCGGGTGTCGGCCCAGGCCGGTGGTGAGGTCACGCTCACTCCTGACTTTCCCGGGCTGCGTGTGCCCACCGGGGAGACGGCGAGCTTCAGCGTCGAGCTTCGCAACGACACTCCAAGCGATCTCGAGTTCGAACTGAGCTCGTCGGGGCCGGCCGGTTGGGAGGTGACCGCTGAGCCGGCAACAGAGCCGCAGGCCACCACAATGCAGGTGGAGGCAGGCTCGACGGCCCAGATAACCGTGGATGCAACCGCACCCGCCGGTGTCGAGTCGGGTCAGTATCCGGTGTCTGTGCAGGCCTCGTCCCCGGATACCGAGGTGCAGGCAGACATGATCGTCGAGATCGTGGGATCGTTCTCACTCGAACTGGGAACTCCCGATCAGAGACTGAGCACCGAGGTGAGCTCTGACGGGTCCACCGACATCATCCTGGTCGTGACCAATAGCGGCACTGCCCCGATCAGCAACGTCGAGCTGTCAGCGACCGCACCGTCCAGCTGGGACGTGACCTTTGCCGAGCAAGTCGTCCCCCAACTCGCAGCAGGTGAGTCAGCCAACGTCACGGCGACAGTCACCCCGTCGGACCAGGCCATAGCCGGTGACTACGTGATCACGTTCCGGGCGGACAGCGCCGAGGCAAACAGCACGGTTGACATCCGGACCACAGTGAACCCATCGGCCATCTGGGGCTTCGTCGGCGTCGCCCTGATCGTCCTGGTCCTGGTCGGGCTGGCCTGGGTGTTCCGTCGCTTCGGCCGGAGGTAGAGGTGGCAACCGCCATTCACACGGTCGGCTTGACCAAGCGATATGAGGAAGCGACGGTCGTCGACGGTTTGGATCTCGAGATCCCGACCGGTGAGGTATTCGGCCTCCTCGGGCCAAATGGGGCGGGCAAGACGACCACCATCCTCATGCTCCTCGGCTTGACCGAGCCGACAGCAGGGACGATGGAGATATTGGGTCTCGACCCGCGACGTCATCCTCTCGAGGTGAAGAGACGAGTCGGCTACCTGCCAGATGCCGTTGGCTTCTACGACGATCTCACCGGTCGCCAGAACCTGCGATTCACGGCCCGGTTGAACCACATCGAAGATATGGACGACACCATCGAGCGTCTCCTCGTCGAAGTCGGTCTGGCCCACGCCGCAGATCAACCCACGGGAGAGTATTCCAGGGGCATGAAGCAACGTCTCGGTCTGGCGGATGCTCTGGTCAAGGACCCTTCGATTCTCATCCTCGACGAGCCCACCACCGCAATCGACCCCGAGGGTGTCGCCGAGATCCTCGACCTCATCAGACGTCTCGCAGTCGAGGAGGAGGTGACCATCCTTCTCTCCAGCCATCTTCTCAACCAGGTGCAAGCGGTGTGTGATCGAGTCGCGATCTTCGTCGCCGGCACGGTGGTTGCCCAGGGAACACCACACGACCTGGCGGCAGAGCAGGTGGGCCATGTGCGTGTCGAGTTCCGATTCGCCGACGAGATCGACGAGGCGCGATCACGTCTCACCCATGTCCAGTCTGTCGAGGATGTGGCGCTCGGGCGTGTGCCCAACTCACTCATTGCCACACTCGATGTCGGAACACTCCCCGAAACCGTCAACCTGCTTGTGGCTGGTGGCTCGAAGATCGTCGGAGTCCGGCGCGTCGACGAGGACCTGGACGCGATCTACCGACGCTATTTCGAGACGCGGGAGGAGGTGACGGCATGACCGCGGAGACCGAGACGATCCGGGAGAGGGACGCATTGCCCCCGACACCAGGCGGCGGTTGGCGCGTCGTTGCGGCCAAGGAGTTCGCCGATCACATCTACTCAGGACGGTTCGTGGTCCTTCTCGGTGTCCTGGGCATTGCCACGGCCGCAGCGGTCTTTGCGGCCTCGGGTGGCATCCGTGAGGTCGCCCAACAGGCGGATGAGGTATCGGCGCTCTTTCTCAAGCTGTTCACCGTGACCACGGACCCGGTGCCGTTCCCGCTCATCATCTTCGTGAGCTTGCTGGCTCCATTGTTGGGGATCATGTTCGGCTTCGACTCGGTCAACGGTGAGCGAGCTCAGGGGACGCTTCCCAGGTTGCTCGCTCAGCCGATCCACCGCGACGAGGTGATACTCGGGAAGTTCGTCGCAGGCATCAGTGTCATCTCCGTGATGTTGACCGCCCTCGTGGTGTTGGTGGCCGGGATCGGCATCTTCAGACTCGGGGTGACCCCGTCGATGGCGGAGATCTCGAGGCTCATCGTCTGGCTCCTCTTCACCATCGTCTATGTGGCGTTCTGGCAGGGTCTGGCCACGCTGGTCTCGGTTCGCACCAACCGGGCGGCTACTTCTGCGCTGATCCCGGTCGGGATCTGGCTGGTGCTCGCCCTGTTCGGGACCTTCATCTTCAGTGCAATCGCCGACGTCGTCTCCCCGGATGATGGGACTCCCGCCGCCGCGCTAGCCAACGCGCAAACCGAGCACGCCATATCCCAGATCTCTCCAATCAATCTCTTTCAGGAGGGCTCGACCGTCCTCCTCGATCCGGAGGTGCGGACCACGGGCTTACTCACCCTGGAGCAAGTCGACCGGGCCATCGTCTCGGAGCTGAACCTCACACAGAGCCTGGGCGTGGTCTGGCCACAAATGGTCGTGTTGCTTGCGATGACAGCCGGTCTGTTTGCACTCGCCTATGTCTCTTTCATGCGTCAGGAAGTGAGGGCCTGAGCGTCTTCACTTCACGATGAGGACCGGGATCTTCGCCTGTTCGAGACAGCGGAGGCTGGTGGAGCCCAGGACGGCACCGGCGACCCGGCCCCGGCCCCTCGAGCCGAGTACGAGCAGACCCGCCCCGACCTCTTCGGTGTAGTCGGTCAACTCGTCGGGTGCATACCCCTCTCGGCCAACTCTTTCATAAGCGATGTTGCCCAGGGCGTCCCCGATCGCGTCGTGCACCGCGTCGTGCTGACGCTTGGCGATCTCCCTGGTGTCAGTCGTCCCCTCAGGGAGGTGGAGAACCGCGGGCTTGATGTCGACACAGTGGACCACATGGAGCTCAGAGCCGCGGAGTCGGGCCTCCTCGGCCGCCATGCGCGCTGCGTGAATGCTCTGCTCGCTGCCGTCCACCCCGACGACGACCGGCCCGCTGGCGACTGCGTTCATTGCGGAGTCAGGCCCAGTTGCCGTGGGGTGGCATCCCCGGGGGCGGTGACACCATCTCGAGCTTGGTGTTGTCGACCTCCCAGGTGAGGCGGCTCTTCACCGATACCACCCCGTCGAGTCGACCTGCCAGGTCTTCGAGAAGGACCGCATCGCTCTTGGTCTCCAGCCGACCTTCGAGAACCACATTCCCCTCGACGACGTGGATCTCCACCCGCTTCGGGTCGACCCACAGGACCTTCTTCATGACGTGTTCTTTGAGCTCTTCGATGATGCTTTCGTCGGGACGTGCGAAGGCGCGGAGGATATCCGAGCGGCTGATGATCCCGAGCAGTTCTCCATCGTCGACCACAGGGAGACGCTTGATCTTCTTGGACTGCATGAGCCGAGCTGCCTCGGCATGATCGGTCTCTGGGGAGACGCTGACGACATCGGAGGTCATCACGTCACCGACCAGACGCTCGAAGTGTGGCACCTCGACGTCGTGACTGAACCAGCTCAGCACCCTGGCCCGCTTCTTCGGACGACGGTCGGATTCGCTCTTGACGAAGTCGGCTTCGGTGATCACTCCCACCAGACCGCCCCCGTCGGTGACGACGAGACCGCTCACGCCGGCTTCGATCATCCTTCGGGCTGCTTCTTTGAGTGACGCGTCTGGACCGATGGTGATCACGTCGACGGTCATGAGGTCACGAACTCTCATCGGGGTTTCCTCCTTCGATGGGTGAATGTACCAATCGTCCCGCGGTTCCCGGACCTGCCTCCGGGGCGTAGGTCACAAACAAGTCGGTCCATGGGCCTGCTCGGGTAGCTGGCGGCGATGGCTTCAGCTGCAGTTGTCGCACACACCTGTGACCACGAGGTCGACGTTGTCAGCAGAGAAGGAATGATGTTCCTCGAGATGGGATCGAATCTGGTCGACCAGCTCGCCCACGTGGTGATCGACGGAGCCACATACCCGGCAAACCATGTGGAAGTGGTCATCGGGGTGGGAGATCTCCCAGCGGGCCGAGTCGTCGATGCCGAGATGAGACTCTCTGACCAGATCGAGATCTGCAAACAAGGCAAGGGACCTGTAGACCGATGAGATGTTGACGGTAGGGTCGGCCCGGTTGACCGACTCGGCGATCTCCTCGGCGGTGAGATGACCGTTGGCGGAGCGCAGCACCGACCAGACCAGCCATCGCGGGCTGGTCAGTCGATAGCCGTGGTCGCGGAGGAGATGGCCGAACTCGGTAGCGGCTTCCATCATGCCCCATGGTATTAGCGGTCCTGGTCCTCTGCGAGCCACTGTCTGTTGCGAGTGAGTCGCAATAGTGTGTATCGTTGCGCACGATGATCCTGGCAATGCACGCACCCGACGGCTTTCTCAACCCGTCCACTGCCCTGTCGACAGCCATCATCAGCGTCATGGTGGTAGGGCTGGCGCTGAGACAGTCCAGAGACCAGCTCGCCGATCGGGCCATCCCGCTGGCCGGGATCACTGCGGCATTCATATTCGCCGCCCAGATGTTCAACTTCCCTGTCCTGGCCGGGACGACCGGTCACCTGCTCGGCGCGGCACTTGCCGCCATCCTGCTGGGCCCGTCCGTCGGGGTCGTCGTCGTCACCGTCGTCGTGGTGGTGCAGGCCTTCGTGTTCGCCGATGGTGGTCTGACAGCACTGGGGTACAACATCCTGAACCTGGCGATCGTCCCTGTATACGGCGGTTATGCCGCTTTTCGCCTGTTCCGCAGGATGTTCCCCTCCAGTTTCGGCGGGGTGGCCGGAGCAAGCGGGCTCGCCGCGTGGTCGTCGGTCGTCCTATCGGCCATGGCCTTCTCCATCCAATGGCTCTTCGGCGCCTCTGCACCCGTTGCATTCGACGATGTGTTCTCGGCGATGGTCGGCGTTCATCTCTTGATCGGCATCGGAGAGGGCCTCATCAGCGCACTTGCGGTGGGGGCCGTCCTCGCCTCACGACCCGATCTCGTGCACGGAGCCCGCAACCTCGACTCGACCCAACTAGCTGACCGGCGAGCGATGAAGACCCGTACCTTCGTGGTGGGCGGCTTGCTGGTGGCCCTCGTTTTCGCAGGGGTGGTGAGCCAGTTCTCTTTCGACCGGCCCGACGGTCTCGAGTCCGTTGCCGAGGAGACCGGTTTTGCGGCGTCCGGTAGCGAACACACTCTCGCCGACTCGCCTTTTGCCGACTACGCCACCGCCGGGATCGACAACGAGAAGGTCAGTCTTGCGGTCGCCGGTGTGGTGGGCGCCCTCGTCACGATTGCGGTTGGGGCAGGGATACTGCTCGCGGTTCGCGATCGGCGTGGCCGCGATCCGGCCATGGTCTGACATTGGGAGCAGGGCATAGTCACGCGCTCTTCGTGCACGAGCACAGTCGTGCACACCAGCTCGCCCCGGAAGCAAAGATCCTCGCTGCCCTGGGGTTCGTCGTCTCGGTGGCGGTCACTCCTCGACAGGCCGTCTGGGCGTTTGGCGTCTACACGGCGACGGTGTTGGCGCTTGCGGTTTGGTCGCGGGTCCCGATCCGTTTCCTGGCGTTTCGTCTCACCGCTGTGCTCCCATTCATCGTCGTCGCGCTGATCATCCCTTTCGTGGCCTCCGGCGAGCAGACCGCTGTGGCGGGGATGCGCCTGTCGGTGGAGGGTCTCTGGGGTGCATGGAACATCATCGCCAAGACGATTCTCGGCGCCAGTGTGAGCATCCTCCTGACTGCGACCACCGAGATCCCCGAGATCATCCGTGGTCTCGGGCTGCTCCGGGTCCCAGCCTTGTTCACCGGCATCGCCACCTTCATGATTCGCTATCTCGAGCTGGTTGCGGATGAGCTGGCCAGGGTCAGGGTGGCCATGACATCACGTGGCTATGACCCACGTTGGCTTCATCAGGCTCGCCCGATCGCCGTCTCCGCCGGTGCGATGTTCGTCCGCTCTTACGAGCGCGGCGAACGCGTCCACGCCGCAATGCTCGCTCGTGGGTTCGACGGCGAGATGCCCGACTTCGGCAAACGTCGGGCAAGCCGGGAGGAGTGGATCGGTGTCGCGGTAATGGTCGGAGCCGTCTTTGTGGTCGCGATCGTCGCCTTGGTGTCGACATGAGCGGAGCGGTTCGGGTTCAGGGTCTCGAGTTCGCCTATCCCGATGGTCGCACGGCTCTGCGTGGGTTGGATCTCACGATCGAAGAAGGGGAGCGGGTGGCGATTCTCGGGCCAAATGGAGCAGGGAAGACGACGTTTGCCCTCCATCTCAATGGGATTCTGCGCCCGCAGCGGGGCGAGATATCTTTTGGAAGTCTGGAGTTGAACGACGAGAACCTGATGGAGATCCGTCGGCGGGTCGGGCTGGTCTTTCAGGACTCCAACGATCAGCTCTTCATGCCGAGTGTCCGAGATGACGTCGCCTTCGGTCCCGCCAACCTCGGGTTGAGAGACGAAGACCTCGGAGCGAGGGTCGCCACCGCGCTCGATGCTGTCGACGCTCTGGAGCTCGCCGATAGACCGCCCCACCATCTCAGCGGAGGAGAGAAGCGCCGAGCAGCCCTGGCCACGGTGCTGGCGATGGAGCCCGACATCCTCGTCTTCGATGAGCCGTCCTCGGGGCTGGATCCTGCAGGTCGCCGGGAGCTGATCGAGATGTTGCGTGGCTTGCCGATGACACAGATCCTCATCACGCATGACATGGCGCTTGCCATGGAGCTGTGCACAAGGTCGGTGATCCTGAGCGAAGGTCGGGTCGTGGCGTCGGGGGACACCGCTGAGATGCTCATGAATTCCTCTCTGCTGGCCCGCTATCGCCTGGAGTTCCCCCACGCGCCCAATCCCGTGACGCCTCCCGGCCCAGGTTGAGCTTCGATGACATGGGTTCCAGTCGCTTCGGCCGGGGGCGGGTGATTGCGGCCCAGGCGACCAGTACCGCCGCCAGCACGACGAGACCGGCCTCGAGGGCGAGCGTGCGTGCCGGGGGATCGCACAGCCCCTCGTCTTCCGCTCGCTCCGGCTCTGCGCCCAAGACCAGCATCGCGAAAGGCATGGGGCATTCGACGTTCACCCTGACCAGACCCCCGGATTCTGTCGATCGCCAGGTTCCTGTCCACGACCCGTAGGTCGTGAACATGAGCCAGTAAACGAGGATCGCCGCGATGCCGAGGACGGCCCCTCCGGTCCATCGAGACATGGTCGAATCGGATTCCCGGATCGAGCCAAACCGGACCGACAGTGGGCCAGCCGGGACATCCGCATAGATACGGCGACTGGCAGTATCAGGTTGTGCTTATGACCGAACGACGATGACAGCGGATTTCACCACGTTGGAGATTCCCTCGAGACCTCATGCTGTTGCCGTCGCCGAGATCGAGTCGGCACTGGGCACTGACGTCGATAGAGGGCTCTCCTCCACCGAGGCCAGGACCCGGCTCGATCGGTTCGGTCCCAATCGGATAACCGAGGACGAGGGTCCCAGCCGCTGGGCGCTTCTGGCGAGACAGTTCACCGATGTCCTGGTGTTGATCCTGCTGGCCGCTGCAGTGATCAGCGGTGTCCTGCTGGGAGACTGGCTGGAGGCGGCGGTCATCGTGGCCATCGTCCTGATCAACGCCGCAATCGGATTCGTTCAAGAAGTCAAGGCTGCGGATGCGGCTGAAGGACTGAGACGGCTTGCCTCCCCCAGCGCCACCGTGGTGAGGGAGGGAGCGGAGTCGAGGGTCGACACCGAATCGATAGTGCCCGGAGATGTCATCCTGGTCGAAGCGGGCGACCGGGTGTTTGCCGACGCTCGGGTGGTCGATGCATCGCGCCTCCAGGTAGACGAGTCCGAGCTCACCGGCGAGTCGACACCTGTCTACAAGGCCATCGAGGTCGTCGAGGTGGAGGCGGGACTCGGTGATCGCTCATCTCTCCTCTTTGCCGGGACCGTGGTCGTTTCGGGGCGGGGGCGAGCGGTTGTTGTTGCGACCGGGGAAGGGACGGAGATCGGCCGCATTGCGGGCATGTTGCGGGAGGAGGAGCCGCCCACACCCCTCGAGAGGGAGCTGAATCACGTCGGTCGTCTACTCGGGGTGCTCGCCGGGCTCGTTGCTGCAGTGGTGTTCGTCCTTGGAGCAGTGCAAGGCAGGCCACTCGAATCGATGTTCCTGCTCGCGGTCGCCCTGGCCGTCGCCGCCATCCCCGAGGGCCTACCCGCCGTCGTCGGGGTGACCCTGGGGCTCGGCGTGCAGCGAATGGCGCGTCTCAACGCCATCGTGCGACGGATGCCTGCGGTGGAGGCCCTCGGTGCCGTGACTGTGATCTGCACCGACAAGACGGGCACTCTCACCAAAAACGAGATACGGGTCCAGGAGGTGGGTTTGGAGGGGCTGACAGCCAATGATCTCGGTGCCCGGGCCGGGGACCTGAGAATCCAGCGCTATGCCAAGCTCGCCGTTTTGTGCAACGACGCCCGTTCCAGTGCGGACGGGTGGGCAGGAGACCCCACCGAGATCGCATTGCTTCGATCCACCCAGGGTCTCGTCGACGCCGGTGAGATCCGTTCCAGGTGGCCCCGAATCGACGAGATCCCATTCGACTCTTCACGCAAGCGGATGACGACTCTGCACCGGGACGACGGTCGTTTCCTGAACCTTGTCAAGGGCGCTCCGGAGAGTGTCGTCCCCCTCTGCTCGGCGGTCCTCACCGAGTCGGGACCGACCGAGTTGGGAGATGACGGTGCGAGACGATGGCTGGAAACGGCAGAGGAGATGGCCGCACGCGGTTTGAGGACCCTTGCCCTGGCGTATCGCCCGCTCGACCATGAACCGTCGTCACTGGAGGATGCCGAGGATGCCCTGGTACTGGTCGCCGTGGCGGGGATGAGCGATCAGGTGCGAGATGAAGCCAGACCATCTCTCGACGAGGCAACCGGTGCCGGAGTCAGGGTGGTCATGATCACCGGTGACCACGAGGTCACCGCGCGTGCGATCGCAGACGACCTCGAGCTTCTCGAGGGCCGCGATGTCA
>DASPGH010000072.1:0-26079 GCA_035620735.1 Acidimicrobiia bacterium
GCCCGCAGACAGGCTCCTTGCTGGGTCCATCGCCCTAGCCGGAGCCGCTGGGGGACTGGTCCAGGAAGCCATCTGACCGTCGCGCGACATCGGATTGCCAACCGATGTTGGATCCGGTTTGGGTACCATCCCCAGGGCTACAAACGACCGCAGGGACGACCCGCACGCTATCCGGCATTGTGCGTCATCTGAGGACAGGGCAACCGTGTACGTTGGTGCGGCATGCGGCGGGGTAAATGACGTTGCTGTCTCGCCTCACCTCGTCTCACCGTGCCTCACGTCGCTAGGGTTTCCCCCACGTCGGCATCTTCACCGGAATCTGGTATCTCGCCGTGGTCCTGCTCATGGTTAGCGATGTTCGCCGATCAAGTCGATCTGATGGGCCAGACCCGCGGGACCACATCTCGGCGCAGACAATCTGAGATCCCTCTCCCTGCGAACAACCTCATCATGCTCGGTGTAGGCGGACTGGCTCTGGAGGTGCTCGGGGCCGCTATCCCAGCCCTCGTCTACATGGGCACCGCAACGCCAGGAGTTTCGATGTTATTCGGCGTGGTCACCCGCCCCCCTCTAAGCAGTCCCGCGCTCTCGCTCTCAGGGCGCGGAATCCCTACCTCTCGAGTCTCACTTTGCCTCACGTCGCTCGGGGCCCACAGCCGCCCCACAGACTGCAAATGAGCCGTGGTTCTCCTGCCCAGGGCCATATGACCGCATCTCTCGCAACGAGGGGGTCACGGGTTTGAATCCGTCGGCTCCACCGTTCTACGGAGGACGGCTTGTACCCGGGCTGTCACCTCCTCGCGCTCAGGCCAGGTTCGAGCTCTGAAATCCCGGAAGGGACCCAGCTCGCTCTATGTGAGTCGGGACGCAAGTCCTCTCTCCCAAAACGCGAGGGTGGGCTGATGTTTGAAACCCATGAACAGCCGGGTATCGACGTAGTCTCAATGTGAGGAGTCCTGCCCAATGCAGGATGTTCGCCGGTTTCCTGCTTCTCCATCCTCGGTTACCGAGGTAAGAACGTTCGTTACGGAGGCGGCGCGGGTCGAAACTTCTCATCCTGCCGCCTTGGTAGCCTCAGAATTGGCAACCAACGCCATCATCCACGCGCAAGCCCCTTTTACCGTATCGGTCCAAAGAGTCCATGGGCTGGTGCAGATCGAGGTTTCCGACACGTGCCTGCAGGCTCCAGAACCCGGACTGTCCGAGCTTCACGGTGGTCTCGGTCTTCGTATCGTTCAGGAAATGAGCAAAACATGGGGAACACGCTTCGATGACCAAGGCAAGACAGTATGGGCGGCCGTCCCCCGCCGGGAGTACTTAGGTCGCTGACCGAACCTCGAGTACGTCAGCCTATTCTGGGCATTCGGGCCCGACAACCGATCGCGGCCCCCGTCACCGTCTACCGGGGAGACTTTTGTCCCGAAGGATGCAAATCCATGGCGGCGAAGTCGTCGCACTCACAGCGGGGGACGGTGCAGCCGAGTGTGCCGCGATGTTCTTCACTGGGGTGACCGCAGACTCCGCATCGCCGCAGTCTCACTGGCAGTGGATCGGAACTCCTACGGCTCACAGGTCGGCTTCTATTCTGGCGGTGACCGGGGTCATGAGGTCTCCCTTCGGGGGTTGGACCGCCGGGATTGACGCTCCGCTCGCCTTCCGACTTCGGGCGCTGGGGCGGAAGCCGCTGGGCACGCAGTTGTCCCGCCGGACGGAACCGCAGCGGAACGGGCGTCGTGGGAAGACAGACCCACGAACTGTTGAGACCATACTAGCCAGTGCACGCCGGTGGCGCGGCCCGCCCTCCTCTCAAGCACGAAGCCTCAAACCATCGTCGCCCTGACCCGGTGGGGTGGAAGATCACAGGATCGCTACGACTCTCCAGATGGCGATGAAGTGGATGAGGCTGGCGATGATCACTATGACGTGGAAGAACTCATGGTGGGAGAAGATCCCGGGGGAGAGTCTCGGCCGGTCATTTACGAACAGGCAAACGCCCACGAGATAGACGGCTCCCCCAACGATGGTCATGGCGGCGGCAGCGGTGTCGATGGTCAGCAGTGTGCTCAATAGGGGCGCCAGCGTTACTGACACTGCAAGAAACTGAAGTGGCAGCAGAATCCTGCGTGCCCGCCCGTGGACGATTTCCCGCAGGAACCCGAGAGCCACGAGCGTCCAAACTCCCGCAAGGCCGAGGACGACCCACACGGCCTCGCCCGTGCCGATGACCAGAGGCGTGAAGGTGGCGGCAACGAGCGCGTAGATGAACGTGTGATCGAGGCTCTGCAGCCTCGTCTTCCAGGTGGGATGCCACGGTACTGAGTGATAAAGCGCGCTCGTCAAGTACATGGCGATCAGAGTTGCGCCGTAGATGGCGCTTGCTGCGGTGTTGGCTGCACCGTTGGCTCGGACGACCAGGGCTACCAGCCCAGCGATGGACGCCAGGGCTGCCGCTCCGTGGAGGAATCCGCGTACCGGGTTCTGCATCTTTCCGAGATGTACCCGGTTCATCCATTCAGATTACAGGCCCATGAGTTCACCACGCCGCTCCCGTCCGCCGGCTGAGTCGGCATGGAGAGCTTGGGCGGTAGGATCTCCTTGTGGATTACTCGGTTTCTGATGTCTGCGGATGGACGAAGAATCTCGACTCGGAAAGCCGCGGCGAGTTTTGGATCGATCGTGAGGCTCTCACTCAGAGGATGTCGAAACTGTCTCCGACCCAACGGGCCTTCTTCAGATGGGGGATAGTGGAGGAGTTCAACAAGGGCTTGGAGCAGATTCTCGATCACGATCAGGCTGTGGGGGAGATGAGGGAGGATTTTCGGGATCAGTAACTGACTGTGGTGGGGCATCAGGAAGACTGGAGTGAATGGATGGCGGAAACCGAGCGAGAGAGGGCCGAGCGCCACGAGCGGGAACGTCTTGCGGACGCCGAGCGTCACGAACGTGAGCGCAAGGAGGCGCATGAACGTCACGAACTTGAACGTCGCGAGGAACAGGAACGAAAGGAGCGGGAGGATGACGCCGCCCAGGCGTAGCTGATCCCGGCGCGCTTCTCGAAGACTTCAGCTTTCCGCAGTGCTCGGGCGGCGGCTGAGGACCTACTCCGGCAACTCTGCGGCGATCGGCTCCCGTCCTACGGGCGACTCCAGCCGCGGATCCGCCGGTCAGTGGAGCATCTTCGTGGGCAATCTCGCTTAGAAGACCACTGTCGATGAACTGTGAATGCGCTATTCAGAATTCGGGATCGTCGAGCGGGCCATCACCAACAAACAGCGAAGAACCTGCGGTCCAAAGGCTTCGGCTTCGTCGACATCCGCGAGCACACCCAGACATGTAAATCGAGCTTCTCCACTGCGCTTCCCTAGGCGGGTGCCAGCTCACGGTGGGACCGGCGAGACAGCCCCGCCAGCCATAAGGGCATCGGGGCACTAGAGTCATATAGGTACGCATCGGTTGCGTGCGCGCCTTGCTCTGCTTCTTCTACCCGTCGAATGTCGCAGCCAGATTTCAACTGTCTCTCCGGCAGGTACCTGGTGCTCGGTGACCGGAAACGACGGAACGCTCAAAGGAGCATGCAATGTCAACCAACCTCTACGTGGGGAACCTCTCGTTCCAAACCTCGACTAGCCAATTAGAAGGGCTGTTCGCCGACTTCGGAGAAGTGACCAGCGCACAGGTGATCACCGACCGTGACACCGGCCAGTCGCGCGGATTCGGATTCGTCGAGATGAAGACCAGTGAACAAGCCGACAGCGCCATCTCAGGTCTCGACGGAAGAGAGATCGACGGACGCAACCTCAAGGTCAACGTCGCCAAGCCCCGGTCCCGCTGACCGGCCGGCGCCACTAAGTGGCCAAACGCACCCGGGAGAGCTTCCAGAAGCGAGCCCGTGAGAAGGCACGTCAAGAAAGACAGGCCGAGAAGAGAGAGAAGCGCCAGTCCTCGACCCAAGACGACGAGAATGTCAGCAAGTCAGAGGAGAACGCCCTGATGGAGGAGTTCGCCTCCTTGAGTGCGCGTCTCGAGGCCGACCACATCACCACTGACGAGTTCAACAGAGAGCGTGAGCGCATCTTCGGGGAGTTGGGGCTGGAAACCGACTGAAGGCCCCGCCCCGCAACCACACGTCGGAGCTGCCCGAAGCGGCACCTGTGTCTCACCCTGATCGTCGTCTTGTGGTGCGGAATCATCGAGGAAGATGCCAAAGGCAAGACAGTCGCAGGGCACACCGAGATCCTCCACGCATTGAGACAGCGGGAACCCGTGATCGGAGAGGCTGCGGCGATCGTACAAGTCGCCACCGAGGAGTCGTTGCGGCGAATGATGGATGAACCCACGACTGATCCCTACGAAGGAATGAGCTCAGCTGTCGCGATTGCGAATCCACTCGATGTATTGACGCACTTCTTCCGCTTGTTCTGAGCTCAACGGGGTGCCTGAATAGGGGATGGCGGAGCTGCCGGTTTTCTTCGAGTCGAGTTGGTAAGGCCTTGCGCCAAGATCGAGCCGGTTGCGAAGGACACGGTCGAGATCGCTGAGCGACTCTCTGACCACATCGTGCTCGCCGCCGAGACCCTTCTTGACCGCTTCGATGGCTTCTACGAGAAGGGGCGCCGCCTCACCTAGCAGGCGGTATCCGCTGGGAGTCAGGTCAAGTAACGCTGAACGTGCGTCGGCCGGATTGTCCTGGCGAATGAGCTCGCCACGGGCTTCGCAACGGCGCACCATGCCGGAGACGGTGGTAGCAGATAGCCCCGTGGCGCGAACCAGGTCGGCGGCCGTGATTGGTTGGAGGTCGGAGATCAGGCCGTACATGGCGAATTCGTCAACTGACAGAGGGATGTCTTCGAGGATCTCCGAGACGACTCGGTTGGCAAGCAAGGAGATCAACCAGACATCGATGAGGATGTTCTTCTCTGTTGACATACTACTAACTCACAGAGTATACAGTACGAGTACGCATGAAAAGGCTCAGGCGTCTGACGAGTGGGTCAGGTCGTCGCACCAACCTGGCGTTGCTGGTTCTGGTGCCGCTGGCGATCTTCACCGGACTCGTCGCGAATACGGCGGGTACGAGATGGGGGATTCACCCGTCTGTCTATCACGGTGTCATCGCATTGGCCATCTTCATCCTGGCCCCATGGAAACAGGCGATCGTCCGTCGCGGTCTGAGGATGTGGACGCGTAGCTCTTGGACCTCGATCGCCCTTCTGATCTTCATCTCGAGCACGCTGGCGACAGGGATCATGCATGCTTTCGGCTATCAGGGCCGGATCGGCCCGTTGACGCTGATGCAGGTTCACATCGGTGGCGCTGTGATCGCATTGGCTCTGTTGTGGTTCCACTACCGGTCCCATCCGGTTCGTGTGAAGAGGGCTGTTGACCTCACCCGGCGTGGGTTCTTGCGTACCGCGGGCTTCACTGCTGCCGCCGGGGTCGTCTGGATCGGGTTGGAAGGCGCGCTGGACGTGTTCGGGCTCCGGGGTGGCAACCGACGATTCACCGGCTCTCACGAACGCGGATCTTTCGACCCGGCCCGTCTGCCGGTGACCTCCTGGCTGAATGACCGAGTGCAGCGCGTCGATGCCGAGGTGTGGACGCTCGACGTAGCCGGCCGTCGTCTCCACCTGGTGGACATCCAGGCGATGGAACACGACACGTTCGACGCCGTCCTCGACTGCACCAGCGCCTGGTATTCCCACCAGACCTGGACCGGTGTCCGACTCGACCGTCTACTCGACGTCGGGGAATCCAGGTCCATCGCAGTGACTTCAGAGACCGGGTACCGACTTAGATTCCCTGCACGGGATGTCGAAAAGCTATGGCTGGTGACGCATCTCGGAGGCGAACCGCTGAGCCCCGGACACGGATATCCGGCGCGTATCGTGGCCCCCGGCCGCCGTGGGTTCTGGTGGGTCAAGTGGGTGATCGAGATCCAGCCATCAGCCGTGCCATGGTGGGTTCAATCTCCATTTCCACTCACATGACTCGAGCCGAGCAAGCCATGACGGGGTCCGGGTCTGGACGGTGTTGTGTGAAGCAGCCAAGGCCTGCGACGCGCTTTCTCACCTTGTTCACGCTCAACCCCGGGAGTTGCCTTGTGTCCCTTCCAGCTACCGGGACGAAGGGACCCACACTTCACAGACGTTCAACAAGCTGCACTCCAGCCTGGGTCCAGAGCCATCGGCCGTGAGTCGAGCTTTGCTGACAAAACGGCACTTGACAGGGTCGGGCGCGCCGTCCCTGCCCAACATCCAATCCGAATGCGCCAGACTGGCCGCATCGTGAAGAAGATCGGTTTTCTCTCGTTCGGCCACTGGTCGGACTCACCTCACTCCCAGGTGCGCACCGCCTCCGACGCCCTCCTTCAGTCGGTTGAGCTCGCTGTCGCCGCTGAAGACCTCGGTGTCGACGGCGCCTACTACCGCGTACACCACTTCGCCCAACAGCTCGGCT
Source organism: Acidimicrobiia bacterium (assembly GCA_035620735.1). GTDB lineage: Bacteria > Actinomycetota > Acidimicrobiia > Spongiisociales > ZC4RG35 > JANQRA01. The sequence goes on from DASPGH010000072.1 coordinate 6,457, forward strand.
CGCCGTTCCCTCTTCTATCGGCAGTTGGCGCACGCACCAGCCAGATCGAGATCGGGACCGCAGTCATCGACATGCGATATGAGAACCCGTTCTACATGGTCGAGGATGCCGGGGCCACCGACCTGATCGCGGGTGGGCGCCTGCAGTTGGGGATCAGCCGGGGGTCACCGGAACAAGTGATCGATGGCTTTCGCCACTTCGGGTACGCGCCTGCTGAGGGTGAGACCGACGCCGACATGGCTAGAAGACACACCGACCTGTTCCTGGAGCTGCTGGAGGGGAAGGGGTTTGCCCAGCCGAACCCGCGGCCCATGTTCCCCAACCCGCCCGGTTTGCTCCGGATCGAACCGCATTCAGAAGGCTTGCGCGATCGGATCTGGTGGGGCTCAGGTTCGAACGACACGTCGGTCTGGGCTGCTCAGAAAGGGATGAACATGCAGACGTCCACCTTGAAGTTCGATGAGAGCGGTGAGCCGCTCCACCTCCAACAGCGGAAGCAGATCGAGGTCTATCGGGAAGCCTGGAAGGAAGCCGGCCATACCCGTGAGCCCCGGGTATCTGTCAGCAGGAGCATCTTTGCTCTCGTTGATGATCGTGACCGAGCCTATTTCGGCGTTGGCAGGCAGGAGAGCGATCAGATCGGGTACATCGACGAGAACACCCGGGCCATCTTCGGTCGTTCATACGCAGCCGAGCCGGATGTCCTCATAGAGCAACTGGCTGAAGACGAGGCCATCGCAGCCGCCGACACGCTCCTACTCACCGTGCCCAATCAGCTGGGCGTCGAATACAACGCTCACGCCTTGGAGAGCATCGTGAAGCATGTCGCACCAGGACTGGGTTGGCGCTGACACGCGCACACCCTCGTTCGAGGCTCAGCCTCATCAAAAGTCCGAAGCTTCGGTGATCAGGCGTCCGACAGGACGAGGGCGATGAGGTCGCCGGATTCGTCTCCACCCTCGCCGTGAGGCCGTGTCCTGAGCCCAGACGGTGGGCGCGGAACGGTATCTGGCCGATTCCACTTCACGATGACTCACAAAGTCTCTCGTGGCTCCCCCCACGACCGCCCCACAACCGCGTATGAGAGCTCCGTGCTGAGTGGCCCTGGCTCACCATGCCTATCACCTCGATAGCCGCGCTGTCGCCGTCATAGCTTCGATCCAGGGCTAGTTGCCAAACCACCCGGGTTCTGAGTCACCGAGCATTCCGGCCGTGTTCGTCAGGACAAGCACCGTCACGGCGGGCGCAGCCCGACCAGACTGAAGGCAGACCCAAGACGTGTGGCGAAGGACAGCGTTATGGAGGATCGAGAGCGAATCCGGATCTGGTCAGGGCCCCCAGCATTCGGTCGTGTCGTCTTCGATGGAGGCTGGCTGGGGGCACTGGCCGGTGGGGTCGTTGGACTGCTGCCGTCCCTCGCAGGTGCATTCTTCCTCATCCCAATCGGCGCCGCCGTCGGTCTCGCCCACGGCGTGTTCTTTGCGCTAGGCGCCTGGGCAGGAGGTTGGATCGCCGTACGCCTGGGCATTGCTGAGCGCAAAGTTCTGGCGCTATTCGTCGGCGTGGTTGTAACGGGACTCATATATCCGTTTGTGATCACCGCCGTCATCGATCAAGTGGATCCTCTACTCGCCTGGGCAGTCAGCTTCCTCGCCGTTGCCATAGGCGCATTCAGAGGCCGCGATTACAGCCGGCTCACAGAACCCACAGTCACCGAGTAGCACAGCAGGGTAGGAACTGGCATCGATCAATGCGGCGGCACCGAACCGCAAGTTTCACCGACCGCGATGGCTCCCAACCCGAGAAAGCTAGGAACAAATCGAACTCGAGTCTGGACCCTGAAACTCACGCCACGCGGCGGATCCGGGAACCCTTTCCTTCCGGCACAAGACAGGCGGATAAAGCTCTGCGCTTGGCCTAGTCATCCTGGTGGCTGTTGATGTCGATCACGTTGCCCTCTGGCGCGCGGATGAGGAATCTTCGTATTCCCCATGGTTCGGGAGTTAGTGGATGGATGATCTCGTATCAGCGGCGTTTCGCTTCCTGGTATGCCTCGTCGACGTCCTCGCAGACGGCGACGGAAATCGCCGGGTTGTGAGGGGCGGTGGCGTCCTGGGTGACCAGTTGACCTACGGCCAAGCCGTCCGGCGACTGGAATCTGGTGACCCAGCCCGTGTTGATCCGCTCTTCGCTTAGGCCGAGGTGGTCGACTAGAAGTCGCGAGCGCCTGGAATGTCCGGGACGGAAAGGTCGGGGAAGGTGTGGGTGGCACGGCTCGCGCTCGAAGCGGGAACTCACTAACTCAAGCCAGTCCCCGGGCGGCCCTAGGACAATGAACCCTTCGTCAGGCCAAGGTCTCGCCTGTCCGACAACGCAGCAAACTTCAGCGTCAACGAGTGTTGACCCTGTAGTTCCTTCGCGGCTATCGAGGTGTTGTGGACATCGAGGCGGGCGCACGCAAACACGGTGTCCACGACGAAGACATGATTCACGCGCTACGAGGCCTTTCAGGCGTTCGTGGGCTGATTGGCGGGGCGTGTCATGGCAAATAGCTCCACGGTGTTCTCGATTCCGCGTAGCTCGATCGGGCCGAGGCTCTCGGTTGCGATGTCGTCTGGCAATTCGAGTGCCGAGACGACTTCGGCCGACGCGAGAAACTGGCGTTGGAGTTCCTTGCTCGCTTGTTCGATGCGTGCGGCGGCATTGAGTGTGTCACCGAGAAAAGCAATCTCATGCTTGATCGTTCCGATCTCGCCGGCAACGACGGGACCGAGGTGGAGACCGGCCCAGAACCTGGGCACGACACCGAAACTGGCTTCGTACTCCGTGCGCGCCGTCTCCAGGGTGTCGGAGATGGCAAACACGGCTTCGACACAGCGGGCGTTGTGCAGACCCTCCTCTGCGGTCCACGTCAGGATCACCTCGTCGCCTACGTAGCGGTGCACTTCACCGCGGTAACGGACCACGCTCCCGGTGACGTCACTGATGAACCTTCTAAGGAAGGAGTGATAACGCAGGTTTCCGAGCCGTTCGGCGATCTGAGTGGATCCGCGAAGGTCGATGAGCAAGAAGACACGAGTTTCTTCCCGGGGCCGGTGGTACCGGCCGAGAATCAGGCGCACGAGCACCCTGCGCCCTAGAAGCCGGTTGACCTGACCCACGAAATTGAACAGCAAGGCGGCGAAGAAGCTGGCGGCAACGACAATTACGAATTGCTGGTCGACCAGCTCGGCAAACGACAGGCCAGCGATGGTGAGGAGTGGCAGGCTGATCCCAATGACTATGACTGCCAGCCACACAAGACTCCTTGTGACGATCACCACGAGAAAAGGAGCCTCGCGCCAGCCGCGCGGGATGAGCCCGACCGCCCAGCTCACATCGAAGCTCACCATTCCCACGGCGACGAGGAGACCGATCAAGGTTCCCGCTGCCAACGAGGAGCCCGATCTGCCGCCGATGAGCCAGCCGAGCCCGAGCCCGATCAGCATTCCTATGGGGACCATGACCGCGAGGACGCCCGTCAGAGTGCGCCATTTCTCCGCTTCCGTCATTGGCTTCAGACACCTCACTTCGGGAGGCCAAAGCGTAGGAGGGCTGACGATCTCGGATTGACTGTCTTGTCGACCTTTTACTGCGTCGACTCGAAGACCATTCTCCTCACCGACTCGCTCGCTTGACCGTCCTGCTGGTTCGACGGCGGCGCCTCCGAGTAGGCAAGGGCTATCGACGCAGGTTGCGGTGGGTCTGGTCTCATTCCGCAAACGAGACCTCGTGGCCACCTGAAGACCTCGATCTCGGCCCCATGTCAACGAGGGTCGTTCAGAACCCAGGTACGGCCGGTGACGGCCACGTTCAGCAGCGAGAGGATCCCGCGTTCATCGGGCCTCGACTGACTCGCCAACCGTCGTGGTGGCCGCGGTCGTCCGCGCCATCCAGGCGCCTAGCCACACCATGGCCACACCAAGGACTATGCCGCCGATCAGGTAGGTCTTGCCGATGGGAATGCCAGACACGAGGCCACCAGTGAGGATCGCGACTGAGATGGCGGCTGGAAAGACACGAGCACGCAGGCTGGCGATGCCGAACAGGGCCCAACTCAACCCGAAGAGCGCGAAGCTCAATAGGCCGCCCATGAGCAGCCGACCGCCGACAAAGGTGTCCATCACCTGAGGAGCGACCTCCGCCATCCGAGGCACGGCGAACGCCTCGTACCACCAGTCCCCGGCCATGAACACCGTGCCGATGATCGCCGCGCCGAAAGCGACGACGCCCAGCGTGCCGGCAGGGCGCGCTTCGTGGTCGTATGCCGCGACGAGGGCAAGGGCTAATAGCGCGAAGGCCAAAATCGATCCGATGCTATTGATTGCATGCGTAACAGTCAGGACGTACTCCTTAAGAGCGTCGAGCTCGGTCGGGATGGCCAGGCTGACAAGTCGCGTGATGGCGACCAGAGCGCCACCGACGATGGCAATGGGCGCTGCAAATCGTGAGAGTGGTGAATCCGTCATGTCCATCCTCCTTTGGGTTTCGCTCCCGTCAAGGGTCGTGAAGACTCTCTGTCGACAGTGCTCGGGATCAGCCCGAGAGCGCTGCTGGTCGGGTCGGCGTCGGCCCGGTAGTGTCGACCGGCGCCGGGCGTCTCGAAGCGATCACAGCGAGGATCACGGCGCCAATGGCGGTGACGATGGTCATCAACCCCAGGATCAACAATCCAATCAAGATCCAGGGGGTGTTGACACCCACCGATGTCGTGATGCCGACGCCGGAGGCGGCATCGGAGTTCATGATCACCAGCGTCCATGCCCCCGTTTCAGGCTCCCAGTCAAGCTTCTGGAGGCCTTCACCCTGTGTGCTGATTGTCCAGAAGTCGAGACTTGCAGGTGGTTGGGGAGTCGCGGAGCCGGTGTGTTCGATGTGCGAGTCCCGCCCGCTGCTTCCGATTCTGATGACCTCGGCCCCAAAAGCCTCAACGTCAGTCACCTCTGTGTACTCGACATCCGTCAGGTATGCGGCGACCTCCTCGGAGGGGCCAACGCCCACGAAGAGGGGTGTTCCTCCGTCCGACTCTGCTTCGACTCGGAATGTCCCTAGGAAGGTGGAAGGAATCCACTCGTCAGGCAATGCTCCCAAGAGGATGTCGGTCGAAGCGATGGCGTAGCCATCGGAAGACAAGGTTGCGTCCTGGCCGGTGACATAGCCGTCGGGGCTTCTTTGGGTCCCGTATAGCCAACCTAGGGCGATCGTGGCCGCCAACAGGATGGCGGCAACGATGAACAAGACCGTGCTGATGGTTCTGGACCGCGATGTAGTAGTCACTTCGCTGTCTCCTTCTCTTCGATGGTCGGGGCCTTTGAGTCGATCCTCCTCGAAGTGGGTGCGGTCTCCCACCCGGGACTCTGCTATGTCGTACCGCGGGTTTCTTGCCGCTACCCGGTTAGAACATCATCGGGGAGCGACATCATCTGCACATCGGGGACACACCCTGAACGGCCACCCTTAAAACCGCTCCAATCGGGACCAGCTGCTGTTGGGGTTTCTTCCCTGGTGACGCCACGCCGACAGCTGGCGCCGGTTCTGTCCGAACCGGCAGAATGGTTAGACGTTGACGCGAACGATGCTCACTGGCCGACGAAAAGCAGTTCGAATGCACACCTCCGAGACCACGTGGAAGAGGCGACTCCTCTCGTGGCAGCCGTCGCTGTCCGGGCTGGTCGTTGGACTGGCCTTCCTCGCCGGTTCGTTGGTTCCCGGCATGCTCCCGCGCCCATGGCAGGTGCAGGGTGTGGTGTCGGCGATCGGTCTCGCTGTCGGGTACGGCGTCGGCGCGATGGCGGCAAGCCTCTGGCACCGGTTCCGTCGCGGACCCGAGATCAGCAGGCCGACGGCACTCGCAATGCTCATCCCTCCCACACTGTTGATCATTTGGGCCCTGGTCATCCACTCCATCTGGCGGGTCGACGTCGCCTCTCTAATGGATACGGACCTCACTCTCCTCCCGTACCTCTTTCTGGTGCTCGTCGTGGCTTTTGTCCTGGCCTTCGTCCTGGTTCAGCTTGGTAGGGGTATCCATGCCGTGTTGAGATCGCTCCGTCGGCTCCTCGGCCGCGTGGTTCCCGGCTGGCTGGCTGCAGCTGCCACCGTGCTGACCGCCTCGGTCCTGGTGATTCTCTTCTTCGATCTGGTCGTCGCCGGCCGGCTGGTTCCCGCTATCGAGGAAGCACATCGGACGTCTGATCATCGTTTCGAACCGGGCCTCGTGCCCCCCGACTCGGATTCGCTTGCGGGAAGTCCGGAATCGCTGATCGACTGGGAAACGATGGGCAGTCAGGGTCGGGCCTTCGTGGCTCAGACCCCCACACCAAACGAGCTCGAGACCTTCTCGGGTGAAGCACCGTTCGAGCCCGTCCGGGTTTATGTCGGCCTGGAATCTGCTCCTGACGCTGAGACGAGGGCGGCTTTGGCGGTGGACGAGATGGAGCGGGCAGGTGCCTTCGACAGGGCCGTGATCGTGCTCATCGCTCCTACGGGGAGTGGATGGGTCGACCCCTATGCAATTGACGGAATCGAGTACATGTACAACGGAGACACTGCCGCGGTCGCGGTTCAGTATTCCTACCTCGCCAGCTGGATGGTGTTGATCGGCAATCAAGACCTCGCCGTCGAAGCGACACATGCCTTGCTCAACGGAGTCACCGCACGGCTCGGTCGACTGCCAGAGCAGGACAGACCCACGCTCCTCCTCTATGGGGAGAGCCTCGGTGCGTTCGGTTGGGAACGACTCTTCGACGACCTCGACGAAGTCGTCGAAACCGTTGACGGGGCGTTGTGGGTCGGTCCGCCCCGGTTTGGCAGGCTGTGGCAGAGTCTCGTCTCCAACCGGGACGCCGGTACCCCGGTTTGGCAGCCTGTGTATCAGCGCGGGCAGACGGTCAGGTTTGGCGCCGACGGCGAAGCACTCGCTGCGCCGACCGGTCAATGGGACCCGCCCCGGGTCGCTTATCTCCAGCATCCCTCCGATCCAATCACATGGTGGACGACAGAGCTCATGTTCCGTCGACCCGAGTGGCTCGACCCTCCGCGCGGCAGCGACATCTCCCGACACATGCCATATCTTCCCGTGGTGACCTTCTGGCAGTTGGCAGTCGACCTGGCAGTAGGGACCAACGCGCCGCCCGGTCACGGGCACAAGTTCGGATCAGCCCAACCCGAGGCCTGGTCGCTGATAGCCCCACCCGTCGTGTGGACAACAGAAGACACCGGGAGACTCGTCGCACTTTTCGACGAATAAGACGAAAGGACGTCATGGAAACCGAACCCACGATCGAGATCACCCGAGTCGACAGCAGCAGACATGATGGCCTCACAGCACTGTCCCGCTTGGGGGCGGACACCTTTGGCTACAAGGCGGATCTCGGTGTCGACAAAGGGCTTGCCCAACTCCTGCGGCTGCGGGTGGCCCAGATCAACAACTGCACCTACTGCCTCAACCTCCATTACGAGACGGCACGCGAACTGGGTCTCCCGCGGGGCAAGATCGACACGCTCACCGCTTGGTGGGAGACAGGGCTGTTCTCACCGGCGGAACGAGCTGCTCTGGCGTATGCCGAGGCCCTGACTCGCATAGCCGACACGACGGCCCACTCTCTGTTCCAGCCATATCACGACGAGCTTGCCGATTACTTCGAGGAGGATCAGATCCTCGACATCGTCGGAATCGTCATCAACATGAACATCTGGACCAGGTTGAAACTCGCCGAGGGAGCCATGCCGTCATGATCTGCCCATCGCTGTTGACATCTTCTCGCCAATGGGAACATCCATCGCCGGTCATGCCGCTCTGCCTGATGCTTTCGCCGCCACCGGCGCGTTGCAGCCCGTGGTCGATGGTGCCGTGAAGGCGGACACCCCCGAGTTCGCGCCCGAGTCGCGCTGGCCGCCGCGCTATATCAATTGGATCCCTCCGAGCTCGAGGGCATCATCGGCTTCGTCACACCTGCCCGGTTCGACCTGATCACCGCCGCCGGTGGTGACTCGGGATGGAACCAGGGCGTCGACTATCAACGTCTATTCGCGAAGTCCCCCTACCGGGGGATGGTCGAAGCCCTATACCGGGGGCGGGCAGATCTGCACAAAATCACCCAGACCGCCGATATCGCCCTCGACGAGACGGCGGTCCACTCGATGCTCTCCCATTCCCAGCCCGATGGCAGTCTTCAGATGCCGGTCATGTCGATGCACACCACCTACGACCCCCGGCCGAGCACGAGGAGGAGTACGCCGATGACGTGCGCTCCCAAGGGAATCGCGGTCTGTTCCGTCAGGTATTCGTCGATCGCGACGGGCACTGCAAGTTCACCCCAGCCGAGCTGACCGCCGGGATGAGAGTGCTCGAGGAGATAGTCGAAACGGGAAGGTGGAGCGCGGCAAGTGTGAACGCCGGCAAGCTGAACCAGCTCGCCTCCTCACTCGGTCTCGGGGAGTCAACACCCGTGCACTTCGGGCCAGGTGTGTTCATCGGCGACCGCAGCGACCTCTTCCAGCCCTGAGTGGCCCGTCCGGCCCCGGGGTATGGTTGGCAGCTATCAAGTAGCTTGATAACATCAGGCCGCCTGAATGGAGGTAGGTACGAGGCTCGAGAACAAAGTCGCAGTGGTCACCGGAGCTGGACGCGGGTTGGGTCGCGCCTACGCCCAGGCGCTCGCTGCTGCCGGTGCGTCGGTCGTCGTCAACGACGTCGACCGTGACTCGGCTCTCACCGTGGCGGGATCCATAGAGTCCAATGGCGGCGCGGTCGCCACCCACGTCGGCCCGGTCGGCAGCCATGAGACCGCCGACGGGCTCGTCGAGACGGCGCTTGACAACTTCGGTCGCCTCGACGCGATGATCACCAACGCCGGCGTGATCAGGGATCGGGTTCTGTGGAAGATGAGCGACTACGACTTCGACGAGGTTGTCGATGTCCATCTCCGTGGCACCTTCACCTGTGCTCGCAGCGCCGCCGTCTACTTTCGAGAGGCCGGGCACGGTGGTCGTCTGGTCTTGGTCGGGTCGCCGGCCGGCCAGTACGGGAACTTCGGGCAATCGAACTATTCGGCCTGCAAGGCGGGTGTCACGGCGATGGCGCGCACCTGGGCGATGGAGTTGGCACGAACCGCGGTCACCGTCAACTGCATCATCCCCACCGCGGCCACGGAGATGACCAAGACCATCCCAGCGTTCGCCCCCCACATCGAGGCTTGGGAGTCGGAGGGAACCCCACTTCCCGAATGGTTGCGGCGAGGCCACGCCATTGGCTCGGCCGATGAGGTTGCCCCACTGGTCGTCTTCCTGGTGTCCGATGAGAGCGCGGAGATCACCGGGCAAACCATCGGGCTCGGAGGCGATCGACTCGCCCTCTGGAGCTATCCAGACGAGGCGGCCACCGTCTTCCATGAGGGTGGCTGGGATGCCGATGGCATCGCCCGTCAGTTCGCCGGCCAACTGGGGAACATCACCCAGCCCTACGGGATCTCAATGCCGGAGCCGGCATGAGCGTCGTGGTGGAGAGTGCAGAGGGCTTCCATGCCCTGGTTGGTGAGGAGCTCGGCAGTTCTGCCTGGATCGACGTCACACAGGATCAAATCGACGATTTCGCCGAGCTGACCGGCGACTACCAGTGGATTCATACCGATCCGGATCGGGCCGCCACCGGGCCGTTTGGAACCACGATCGCCCATGGGTATCTGACCCTGTCGCTGCTCGTCCCCCTACTCGAAGAGATCCTGACAATCGAGAATCGCACGTCGTCGATCAACTACGGTCTCGACAAGGTGCGGTTCCCCGCACCGGTGCCCTCTGGCTCCCGGGTCAGGATGACCGCGACCCTGGCAGAGGCGACCAACGTCGATTCAGGAGTTCAGGTGAAAGTCGATTGCCAGTTCGAGGTCGAGGGCCAGGAGCGTCCGGCATGCGTGGCCCGGGCCGTATTGCGTCACCATTTCGCGGCGTGAGCGAGCGGTCGCAGCAAACGACATCGTCCTCGGCCATCCCGTCGGCGGAGGAGACCGTCGAAGGACCTCGCTTCAGCTATGCGGTGGGAAACCTCGACCGCAGTCTTCGGCGCAGCCTGGTGGCGATTCTTCGTCCCTTTCAACTGACCGTTGCCGAGTACACGGCTCTCAGCCTCATCAGCAGGCGCGACGGCTACTCCAACGCCGAACTGGCGCGCAGATCCTTCGTCTCTCCGCAAGCGATGCACGAGATGGTCAGCTCGTTGGAGAAGCGAGAGCTACTCGAGAGACCTTCCTCGGAGTCCCATCGCTCGATGCGTCACATCCATCTGACCGACCGCGGCCGCGGTCTGCTCGACCAGTGCAATGTCGCGGTGGACGAGATGGAGGAGGTGATGTTGGCCGGAGTGCCGTCGTCACAGCGTGCCGAGGTGGTCGCCATCTTGCGCCGGTCGGCCCGCAATCTGAGGGACTTTCCCGCAGCCGACTGATTCAGCCAAGACCGAGCAGGCGCACCGCGTTGCCCTTGAGGATTGCATCCCGCACCGACGGCTCCACGTCGATCTCGCCAAATTCCCCCAGCCATCGCTCCGGTGTGATCAGCGGATAGTCGGATCCGAAGAGGGCCTGTCCGCTGAGGCTCCGGCTGATCGCGGCAACGAGCGACTGTGGAAAGCGTTTCGGGGCCCAACCGGAGAGATCGATCGAGACCTGGGGTTTGTGCATGGCGACGGACAGGGCCTCGTCCTGCCAGGGAAATGATGGGTGGGCCATGACGATCGACATACCCGGAAAATCGACGGCAACGTCGTCGATCGCCATCGGGTTGCCGTACTTGAGCCGGATGCCACCACCACCGGGCAGACCGGCGCCGATCCCACTGTGACCGGTGTGGAAGAGAGCGACCACACCAGACTCCTCGATCATCTGGTAAAGCGGATACGCCTCGGGGTCGTTGGGGTGAAACTGCTGGATGTTGGGATGGAACTTGAAGCCCCGGACCGAGCCGTCTCGAAGCAGTTCTTTGGCCTCGGCGATCCCCTCTTTGCCCCGGCGGGGGTCGATGCTGGCGAAAGGGATCAACACATCTGGGTGCTGGCGAGCCTTGTCGAGCACGAACCCGTTGGGGATTCGAGGCTGGTTGGTCGTCAGGCCGGAGTCGACGGCGAAGACGACGGCCATCAGGTTCCGTTCCCGGTAGTAGCTGGCAATTTCGTCGATGGTGGGCAATGAGGCGTCGCCCTTGAAGTAGCGGCTGGCCGCCTCGCGGAGCTTAGGGCTGAGTTGGTCGACACCGTCCGGTCCCAGCTCGACGTGGACGTGGAAGTCAATGGCCACCACATCTTCGATTGTTTGCTTTTCTCCGGTCACACTATCAAGCTACCTGATATATTCGTCGATGTGGTGTTTGGTTCTACTAGACCGCTCGGCTCGATCTCCGCCATCGCGATTTCCTTCACCCGTGCCTGAAATGATCACGTCTGAGCGCAATCGGCGACCGACGCAGTCGGAGGGGTTGTTCAGGCCGTGATAGCCGAAACCGCCGCCACCGAGAAGACCGGGCCCAGCACTGACATCACGCTCAGGGTTCGCGATCTGCATGTCTCATACGGAGGGGCGGTCAGGGCCCTCGATGGCGTGGACCTGGAGGTGCCCCGCGACTCCATCGTCGCGGTCTTGGGCAACAACGGTGCCGGAAAGAGCAGCTTGCTCCGGACCATCTCGGGGACCTTGTCGATGCACGGTGGGAGCATCGTCAAAGGCACGGTCGAGTTCGAGGGCGGCTCTCTCGACGGGATCGATCCGGCTGGAGTCGTCCGGGCCGGCGTGGTCCAGGTCCCGGAAGGTCGGAGGATCTTCGGGGAGCTCACCGTCGAGGAGAACCTCCGTGTGGCTGCTCTCGCCACAGAGGATCGACGACAACGGACGGCTGCCCGTGAACGGGTCTACGACCTCTTCCCCAGGCTCGCCGAGCGACGCAGCCAGCGTGGCAGCCTCCTGTCCGGAGGTGAGCAGCAGATGCTGGCCATTGGGCGGGCTCTCATGACCTCTCCGAGGCTCCTCCTCTTAGACGAGCCGTCGTTGGGGTTGGCTCCGAACCTGGTGGGACATATCGCTGAAGTCATCACTGACATCAATCGACAAGGGATCTCGGTCCTGATTGTCGAGCAGGACGCTGCCATGGCACTGGACATCGCCGCGTGGGCATATGTGCTGGAGGTGGGTCGGGTGGCCCTCGAAGGCCGCTCGCAGGAGCTCGCCAACTCACCCGAGATCCACGACGCCTACCTGGGTGGGCAACTAACCGTCGAGAAGGACGTTGTCCGGCCTGAACCGGAAGAAAGGGAGGCGCGTGGGCTCCGTATCGAAAACCTGAGCATTCGATTCGGCGGAGTCAAAGCCCTCGACGACGTCTCCTTCGTCGTCGACCCGGGGACGATCCATGCAGTAATCGGGCCCAACGGAGCAGGCAAGTCGACACTTATCAACGTCCTGACCGGCGTTTACACCGCAGACCGGGGACGTGTTCTCTTCGGCGACGCTGAGTTGACTGCCATGCGGCCTCACCAGATTGGCGGCATCGGAGTCAGCCGGACCTTCCAGAACATCGCACTGTCGCCGGACGCTTCGGTGGCCGACAATCTCATGCTCGGCCGGCATCGACTGACACGGGCGGGTTTCTTCGGGTCTGGACTCCGAATGCCGTGGGCCATGCGGGAGCAACGCACCCATCGGTCCCGGGTCGAGGAGATCGCGGAGCTGGTGGGTCTCGCCGGTGTCCTCGACGAGCATGCGGGAAACCTGGCCTACGGCTACCAGAAGCTCGTCGAGCTGGGGCGGGCTCTCAGCACCGAACCGAATCTCCTGCTTCTCGACGAGCCAGTGGCAGGGATGAGCGCATCCGAATCATTGGAGATGGCGACAATCATCCGCCAGGTCCAGAGCGAGCTGGGCGTAACCATGGTGGTCGTCGAGCACAACATGCCCTTCGTGATGGGGCTGGCCTCGCGGGTAACGGTGCTCGACTTCGGCCGACTCATCGCAGACGGGCCCCCTGGCGATGTGCAGCGCAACCCGGATGTGATCTCCGCATACCTCGGAGGAAGCGGGGACCGAGAAATCAGGAAGGCCCTGGAACGAGAGGCTGGGAACGGGTGAGCTACTTCTTATCGCTCCTCGTCTCGGGGATCTCGATCGGGTTCGTCTACGGCCTGATTGCTCTCGGTTTCGTGATCATCTTCAAAGCCACGCGGGTGGTCAACTTCACCCATGCCGCCATAGCCCTATTCGGGGCGTACGTCGTGGCGCGAACTCATGAGAGCCTGGGCTTCTGGCTGGCGCTATTGGTCGGTATCGCCGCGGCAATTGTGGTCAATGTCGCGATCGATGTCGTCGTGCTGGGGAACGCACGCCGACCGGATCCGGGCACCCTCTCGATCATCACGATCGGTCTCGACATCCTCATCGGCGCCGAGCTCCGTCGTCAGATCGGATTTCAGACGTATGGTCTCGGTGATCCCTGGGGCACCGGAGTGATCCGGGTGGGCGGATCCTTCATTCCCCAGACCCGTGTGGCCGCGGCTGTGATTGCGATCGTCGTCATCGTCCTCTTCGCCCTTGTGTTCCGCTTCTCTAACTGGGGTGTCGCCATGCGCGCCGCCTCGGAGGACCCCGAGGCGGCTGCTCTCATGGGAGTGCGTTTGCGACGGGTGTCCATCGCGGCATGGATCGTGGCTGGCGCCCTAGCCACACTCGCAGGAGTCTTCTTCCTGACCTTCCCAGGAGGCGGTGTCAGCAACCTGGCGGAGCTGGCCATCCTGGGGGCCTTCCCTGCCGCCATCATCGGGGGCCTTGACTCGACGGGTGGCGCGGTTGCCGGCGGTGTGCTGGTCGGTATGACAGTCACCTTCGCTGCCGGATACCAGAACGAGATCGCGTTCCTCGGCCGCGGCGTGCACGAGGCCGCTCCGTTCATTCTCATGTTCATCGTCCTGCTGATCCGTCCCACTGGGCTTTTCGGAACCAAGGAGTTGCACCGTGTCTGAGGCCACGCCGACATCGGGGAAGTTCTCCATCCCTGCGAAGCTGCCTGTGCTGGTCGGGGGGGCTCTCGTGGCTTTGGCGGTGCCGCTGGTGGCATCGGCCTTCTGGCTGCAAACCGGTCTCTTCGCCATGGCGGCTGCGGTCGGCGCGATTGGTTTGACCCTCCTTATCGGAGTTGCCGGCCAGTTGTCGCTGGGGCACGCCTTCTTCGTCGCCGTCGGAGCCTATGGCTACTCCTTTCTCGCAGGCGAGGGAGGGGGTCTCGGTGTGGGCGGGGGATCGGGGTTGGGTTGGCCGCCACTCCTCGCCATGGTCGGGGGGACGGCTATCGCCGGGCTCGCCGGGACGATCTTCAGCCCTATCGCCGGTCGGCTGCGGGGGATCTACCTGGGCATCGCCACCCTCGGTCTGGTATTTATCGGCCAGCATCTCCTGAAGAACGTCAAGCCGCTCGAACCAGTCAGTGGCGGCTTCAACGGCCGCGCCGTACCTGAGTTCGAGGTGCTCGGATTCCGATTCGACTCGCTGCAACGACTCTGGTACCTGGGTCTGGTCCTGCTCGTGGTCGCCTACTGGTATGCCGGCAACCTAAAACGCAATCGTCCCGGACGCGCTCTGGAAGCGGTGCGTGACAGCGAGATAGTTGCCGGCGTCATGGGAGTCAGGGTGGCGATGGCCAAGGCCCAGGTGTTCACTGCCTCCTCGGTCTACGCAGGCCTGGCCGGAGCCATCCTGGCTCTGACTTTCCGCCACATCGTGCCCGAGGCCTTCGGCTTCGTGTACTCACTCGACTTCCTGGCCATGGTGGTGATAGGCGGTCTGGGCTCAGTGGGGGGAGCAGTGCTGGGCGCAGCATTCGTCACTGCGCTGCCCCTCGCTCTCAACCAGTACGCCGACGTAATCCCCCTCGTCGCCCCCGTTGGCTCCGGTGGCTTCGACGCAGCCACCGCGGCCCGGGTCGTCTATGGAGCAGCAGTCGTGCTCGCTCTCATGTTCCTGCCGGATGGGTTGGCCGGGCTGCGAAGAAGACGTCGGGGCGAGGACAACGGAACCAAACACACACGATCTGCCCGAGAGGAGATCGCCAAGGCCGGTTGATCCCGGCCAGTCCAACAGAAAGGTAAGGAATGAGAAAACGACGAAAGTGGCTCCGCTCGACGTCGCTGATCGGCGTGATCGTCATCAGCCTCGTCGTCGTCTCCTGCGCTGGTGACGGGGAGACGACGACAACCGGTGATGTAGCCACGACCAGCGCCCCTTCGGATGGGACGACAACGACTGCGGCGGAGGCGACAACCACCAGCGGGGCCATGTTAGAGGCAGGTCCCGGAGTCACCGACGACACGATCACCCTTGGGATCCTGACCGATCTCACCGGAATATTCGCCGCCCCCGGCAACCAGCATGTCGCCACCGCCAATCTGTATTGGGACCAGGTGAACGAGGCTGGCGGGGTGTGCGATCGTCAAGTCGAGCTGGAAGTGCAGGATCACGGCTACGACCCACAGCGAGCCGTGGCCGCCTACCAGGCGATGGAACCCAACATCCTCGCCCTTCACCAGCTTCTTGGTTCGCCGGTCCAAGCGGCCGTGCTCCCGGAGGCGCAAGAAGACGAAGTCGCCATCGGGATCGTCGGATGGTCGTCGTCGTTCCTTGACAGCGAGTCAGTGGTGACGACTGGTGCCACCTACGACGTCCAGTTCATTGCGGGACTCCAGTATTTCCTCGACGAGGGGCTTATCGCCGACGGCGACACCATTGCCCACGTCTACTTCGGTGGCGACTTTGGAGAGAATGGGCTGCGCGGGTCGAGCTTCTTCGCGGAACAGCACGGAATGACCATTGAGGAGGCGGCGATCGACCCGACGGTGACCGACCTCACCGCACAAGTGACCGGCTTCCAGAATGCGGGTGCGACGGCCATCCTGATCGGGGCGGCACCGCCTCAGCTCACTGCTGTAGTCAACGCCCAGGTCGCCCTGGGCTATGAAGTGCCGATCCTGGGCCAGGTCCCCCCCTTCGTGCCTCCGCTGCTGGACAATCCCGATCTGGCAGGCCCTCTCGTAGACCGCTACTACGAGGCGACACCGATTGCACCCTTTGGGGTCGACACGCCTGAAGGCCAGGAGCTGGCGGCCCAGGCAGACCAGTTCGAGGATGTTGGTATCTCCATCGACATCCCGTTCGCTTGGGCCCTGGCGTCGATGTGGCACCAGGCACTCGAGGCAGCGTGTGATCAGGGTGACCTGACGAGAGCGGGCTACACCGCGGCCCTTCACTCGCTTGTCGACGTGGAGACCGGTGTGTCGACTCCGCTGTCTTACAACGTCGGCGGGCCATCGGGGACGGCTGTGTATATCGCACGCCCCAACCCGGATGTCCAAGGCGGGCTCGAGGTCGTGGCCGAGGACGTCACATCGCCTCTGGTCGACGAATACGAGCTGCCCTGAGGCGAAGGGTCGTTGGGCTCGCCGGCTTCGCCGGCGAGCCCAATCGGCCGGATCGTATGATCAAAGTGAACCACCAACGAGCTGAAGGCTCTGCTGGAAGCACCACGTTGCATGCCTGTCGACACTTCATCAATTCACCGGATATGGCTTGGTTGGTGATCACGTTTCCCAAAGGACCGATCCACGGAGAATCCCTGGAAGTCGCCGAACATCCAGAGGCAACACGGAGATGTCACCGAGGAGCCTTGGCGACACCTGGTGAACGCCTCCTGCAATGCCATGCGCGTTGAGAGCCCCAGACTCGAGGCCGAACTCCTGACAAAGCCGGCTGCGACCGCGGATGAGATGGCATCGGCGCACGCAACCTCGACAGAATGTGTCCACATGTCTCCAAGAACCAAGATGAGCCCAGGCGAGGCCGCCGCCTCGGGCTGGATAGGCCTCAGATGAAGGGTCTAATGCAGGACATTCCCCTGTCGATCCCCATGATCCTGCAGCGGGCGGCCACATTCGGTGGAGCGATGACGGTGACATCGGTCACACCTGCCGGCATAGAACGGAGGAGCTGGCCCGACGTCACAGATCGCGCGCTCCGCCTTGCCGCTGCCCTCGATACTCTCGGAGTGTCCCCTGGCGCGTCGGTGGGCAGCTTCGGCTGGAACAGTCACCGTCACCTCGAGCTGTACTACGCCGTCCCTTGCTCAGGGCGGGTGCTCCACACCATCAACATACGTCTGCATCCCGACGTGGTCTCGTATGTGGTCGGCCATGCAGGGGATGAGGCCGTATTCGTCGACGCCTCCCTGACAGCCCAGCTGGCGCCGGTGCGGGATCGTCTCGATGTGAAGACCTTCGTCGTCATGGATGACGGTGACGAAGTGCACTCATCCTTCGCCTCCGACCCCACATACGAGGAGCTGATCGGGAGCGAAGACCCGGCCGAGCCGGCAAGCGTCGAGGAGGACGACGCCGCGTCCATTTGCTACACGAGTGGAACGACCGGCAAGCCAAAGGCAGTCGTCTACTCCCATCGGTCGATCGTGCTCCACTCGATGGGCGAGCTCATGGTCGATGGCCACGCCGTGCGTCGTGGTGACGTCATGCTGCCGCTGACTCCGATGTTTCACGTCAACTGCTGGGGTCTGCCCTACACGGCAGGTCTTGCTCCGGCCTCCCTGGTGTTCGCCGGTGCCGACACCAGTCCGACAGCTGCGGCTTCCCTGATCGAGGTGGAGCGTCCCACCGTCCTCGCCGGTATACCCACCTTCTGGGTGCAGATGGACCCGGTCTTCGCATCGGATGGGTACGACTTGTCTTCGGTGGAACGGATCCTTTGCGGGGGTGCCGAGGCCCATCCGGCACTCATCCAGCGCTACACAGACCGCGGAATCGATTTCTTCCACGGCTGGGGGATGACCGAGATGTCTCCGAGTGGCACGGGCTCGTGGATTAGAGCCCGTAGCGACGATGTCGAGCGGGGTGGGAAGCAGGGCGTGCCCGCACCCACCGTCGAGATGCGTCTCGTCTCGGAGCGCGGTGAAATCTTGCCGTGGGACGGGGAGACCGTTGGCGAGATCCAGGTCCGTGGCCCCTGGATCGCCTCCGCCTATCTCGACCCGCCGGACAACGCCAATGAGGAGCGCTTCGTCGACGGCTGGCTTCGCACCGGCGACGTGGGTCGTGTTGCTCCTGACGGAACACTTCAGATCGTGGACCGCACCAAGGATCTGGTCAAGTCGGGTGGGGAGTGGATCAGTTCCGTCGAGCTGGAGCGACATCTGGCGGCGCACCAGTCGGTGGCCGAGGCGGCAGTCGTTGCTCTGCCCGATGAGCGATGGGGTGAGCGCCCTATGGCGCTCGTAGTGCTGCGAGACGACATGACCGCTACTTCGAAAGAGATCCTCGACTTCCTCTCCACCAAGGTGGCTTCCTGGCAGGTGCCGGACCGTGTCGAGTTCGTCGACGACCTCCCCAAGACCGGTGTGGGCAAGATCGACAAACGAAAGCTCCGTGAAGAGCTCGTGCCACTATTCGTCGATCAGGGTGCCGACTCCTAGAGAAATTGGGTCAGGCCTCCATCCACCACCAGAAGAGTATGAGCCGGACGTTCTAGTGGAACTGGTTCGAGGGTCGAGTGCTGACCTCGATGTCGTCTCGGTTGCCGACTCCGGCTTGGAGTTGGCCAGGCGAAAGAACAAGCGTGCCCACGTGTGGTCTGCGGAGACACGGTCCATCCAGATCTCATCCGGAAGGGGGTTGCGGGTTTCGTATCAGGGGGTCGGGCGGAGCCAGTTGACCGGAGCCGCGAGCCTGGGAGCAGGCGCTTTCGGGGGGAATCGACCAAACGCCAGAGGGAGGCGGAAACTGATTCTCGCTCGTAGTGCGGTATCGAGGGGGCTATGTGGCTAGGAGTGGACTGCCTGTTGCAGGCCGGCAGGGCGCCATGTCAACGCTCGATGCGAGCCAGTCTGTCCTTGTCAGCCGTGCGTCATGCGTTCAGACGTACCGCGGTGTCGATGATTTCGAAGTGCGTCTTGATCAGCCGGACGAAGTCGGACCCCGATCGCCTCGCCAGCTCGGTGGACTGTTCGATGTCGGTGAACAGGAACGAGATAGTGCCGACGGGCAAACTCAGACAAGATGGGAGCCACGAGTCTGGCACGAGCCGGCATCTCAGGTCGTTGGTCAGTCCCGACCCGTCTCGAGCAGAGTCAACCTGCCAGGCGCCGGTGGCACTCTTCCTCACCCGTCGCTCTGTCGAGCCGCTCCGATCGCGTGCATGTCGCGTCGTGATCCGGGGTACTGGGCGTTGACTAGGTTCGGACGGAACGAAGCGAGAACCCGGAGGTAGACATGAGTGAGGAAAAAGGGACTCAAGAGAGTCTGTCGGACGAAGACATCCGAACAGTCGCCGGCCAGACCCCCGAAGCGACAACGAAGCGCCGCGACGGTGACGACTCGACTGATAGCGATGGTGTCGATTCGACCGATAGCGATGGCGTGGATTCCTCTGATCGCGACGGTGTCGATTCGACTGATAGCGATGGGGTGGATTCGACTGACAGCGATGGGATGGATTCGTCTGATCGCGGCGGTGTCGACTCGACCGATAGCGATGGGGTGGATTCGACCGACACCGA
>DASPGH010000073.1:0-2852 GCA_035620735.1 Acidimicrobiia bacterium
AAGGATCTGGCCCGGGCCATCGTTTACGACGCTCTCGAGACTATCGAACAGCGGACGAGCCAGGACCCGACCGTCGTCCTCAAGCGGGCAGTCGACAACATCCGGCCGGCTGTAGAGGTTCGATCACGGCGCGTCGGTGGAAGTTCCTATCAGGTGCCGGTGGAAGTGCCGCCGCGTCGTCAGACCTCGCTGGCGATTCGCTGGCTTGTCAACTACGCCCGGCAGCGCCGCGAGCCAACCATGTCGCTGCGTCTCGCCAACGAGATCCTCGACGCCTCCAACAACACGGGCGCCGCGGTCAAGCGCAAGGAAGACGTCCACAAGATGGCGGAGTCCAACAAGGCCTTCGCCCACTACCGCTGGTAGTTAGAGAGAGGCAGTTCACGAAGTGAGCTGCAACCCGCTCACGAAGTGAGCAGGCACAGTTTTTACAACTGAACGGTTCCGCCAGGCAGGCCCAAAATCCAGCGGCCTAAACCAGCGGGCGGCAGGTCCGAGAGGGTTTGCAACCGGTTCACGAAATGAGCCGGCGTTCAAAACTGAATATCGAGCTGGAGTAATAGAAGAAAAATGAGCAACGACAACGCGCTGCATCACCTTCGCGAGGTGCCGCTGAGCCGTACCCGGAACATAGGGATCATGGCTCATATCGACGCGGGCAAGACCACCTTGACCGAGCGCATCCTCTATTACACCGGCCGCAACTACAAGATCGGTGAGGTCCATGAGGGCGCCGCCACCATGGACTGGATGGAGCAGGAGCAGGAGCGGGGCATCACCATCACCTCCGCCGCCACCACCTGCATCTGGCACGAGCACGTCATCAACATCATCGACACCCCCGGTCACGTCGACTTCACCGTCGAGGTGGAACGGGCGCTTCGCGTGCTCGACGGCGCTGTCGCCGTCTTCGATGGCGTCGCCGGCGTCGAGCCCCAGTCAGAGACGGTCTGGCGTCAGGCAGACCGCTATCACGTCCCTCGCATCTGCTTCATCAACAAGCTCGATCGCACCGGCGCCAACTTCTATTTCGACGTCGACACAATCCGGGATCGTCTTGGCGCCAAGCCATTGGTCATGCAGCTTCCCATTGGATCCGAGGCCGACTTCTCCGGAGTTGTCGACCTGGTCGAGATGAAGGCTCATGTGTGGAAGGGCGACGACGGCAAGCAGTGGGAGACGGTCGACATCCCCGCGGACCTGACCGAGAAGGCCCAGAGCTACCGGGAGACTCTCCTCGAAACCGTCGCTGAGACCTCCGAAGAACTGCTCGAGGCCTACCTCGAGAACGGGGACCTGACCTCCAAGGAGATACACGAGGGTGTTCGTAACGGGACAGTCGGCAATGACTTCACCCCGGTCTTCTGCGGCTCTGCATTCAAGAACAAGGGCGTTCAGTTGTTGCTCGACGCCATCGTCGCCTATCTGCCCAGTCCCGCCGACCTGCCTGCGGTGAAAGGCTTCAAACCTGGAGACGAGGACGTGATCATGCACAGGGAGAACAACGACGCCGAGCCGTTCTCAGCTCTCGCCTTCAAGATCATGAGCGACCCCCACGTCGGCAAGCTCACCTATTTCCGTGTGTACTCGGGCCATCTCTCCAAGGGTGACACCGTCCTCAACACCACTACGGGGAAGAAGGAGCGGATCGGACGAATCCTGAAGATGCACGCCAACCACCGCGAGGACGTCGACGACATCTTCGCTGGGGACATCGTGGCCGGGATCGGCTTCAAGGACACCACTACCGGCGACACGTTGGCCGCCGAGAACAGCCCGATCCAGCTCGAGTCGATGGAGTTCCCTGCCCCGGTCATCTCGGTGGCCATCGAGCCCAAGACCAAGTCCGATGAGGAGAAACTGTCCGCATCACTGCACCGTCTCGCCGAAGAAGATCCAACCTTCCTCGTCCGCGGTGATGAGGAGACGGGTCAAACGATCATCTCCGGCATGGGCGAGCTCCACCTCGAGATCCTGGTCGATCGTCTCCTCCGGGAGTTCAAGGTGGACGCCAGCGTGGGCAAGCCGCAGGTCGCCTATCGGGAGACGATCCGCAAGGGAATCGAGAAGATCCAGTACAAGCATGTCAAGCAGTCGGGCGGTAAAGGTCAATACGCCGACGTCGTCATCAATCTCGAGCCCACCGGTCCCGGTGGTGGCTACGAATTCGTCGACCAGATCAAAGGCGGGGCTGTGCCCCGCGAATACATCCCATCCGTCGACGCCGGGATCGAAGAGGCCCTGGACCAGGGAATCCTCGCCGGTTACCCCCTGGTCGATGTTCGCGCGGTTCTGATCGATGGTTCCTCCCACGACGTCGACTCGTCGGAGATGGCCTTCAAGATCGCCGGTTCCATGGCGCTGCAGGAGGCTGCACGCAAGGCCGGCGTGAAGCTCCTCGAGCCGGTGATGGACGTAGAGGTGACCACTCCCGAGGAGTACATGGGGGATGTCATAGGAGATCTGAACGGCCGCCGGGGGAAGGTCGAGGGCATGAATCAGCGTGGCAACAGCCAGGTGATCAGGGCCCAGGTCCCGATGTCGGAGATGTTCGGGTATGCCACCGATCTCCGTTCGAAGACTCAGGGGCGTGCCACCTATTCGATGCAGTTCAACTCATATCAGGACGTGCCTGATTCGATCGCCGAGGAAATCGTGGCCCATCGCCGCGGTGAGGCCTGAGCAACTAGGAGAAACAGAAGATGGCTAAAGCAAAGTTTGAGCGGACGAAGCCTCATGTGAATGTGGGGACGATGGGTCATATTGATCATGGGAAGACGACGTTGACGGCTGCGATTACGAAGACGTTGGCTGAGCGTGTTGGTGGTCAGAACATGTTTACGGAGTTTGAT
>DASPGH010000074.1:0-43363 GCA_035620735.1 Acidimicrobiia bacterium
ACTCACCGTTGCTGTCAGATCGAGCAGTCATGTGGGTGGCCGACCGCGACGGTCTGGTAGATCTCGAGGCCAAGGCTGCCATGGGACGGGCCAACGGCGCCGAGAACGAACTGCTCCAGCCGTCACGGGCCATCGAGCTCATGCCTGCGTTGCGCCCCGACTGGGTTGCAGGAGCGCTCTTCGAGCCGTCCGGCGCAGACATCGATGTCGCTGCGCTCCACCAGGCGTTCGTGCGTATCGCAAGGAGCCATGACGCGGAGTTGATCACCTCGGCCCCGGTCTCCTCGATCACACGTCAGGGTGCGCAATGGGTCGTCGTGGCCGGAGACAGATCGTGGCCGGCCTCAGCGGTGGTCAATGCCGCCGGAGCCTGGGGCGATGTCATCGCCGAGATGGCGGGCGTGGAGCCCATCGGGTTACAGCCATTCCGGCGCACGGCATTCATGGTTCCCGGGAGTGCGGTGTCGGCGAACTGGCCCATGGTCGTCGAGACCCACGAGAACTGGTACCTGCGACCCGATGGGGTCCAGTTCCTGTGCTCGCTGGCCGAGGAAGTCCCTTCCGAGCCGACCGACCCACGGCCCCGCATGGAGGACGTGGCTCTGGCCATCGATCGGATCAACACCGCGACCACGCTGGACATCCGAACCGTCAATTCGCAGTGGACCGGGCTCCGGACCTTCGCCCCTGATCGGGACCTGGTGATTGGAGAGGATCCAACCGCTCCCGGGTTTCATTGGCTGGTTGGGTTGGGAGGAATAGGTGTCCAAACGTCTCCCGCCTACGGGGCACTGCTCGCCTGCCTCCTGGTTGGTTCGACTCTCCCTGAGGCTCTGGCCAAAGCGGGCGTAGACCCCGAGCAGACCTCGCCCGGGCGGTTCCGGAGCGGCGCGGCCCACGCCGACCCCTGATTACTACAGACCTGCTCCCCGCCGCTCCAGGAAGTCGGCGAGGGGTGTCGGCATGGTTGCGGTTCTCGAACCCCAGTCGTAGACCACAGCAGTCTTGGCGAATCGATCGTGCCATGCCTGTCGCTCTCGGTTGAAGACGATGCCGAGAAGGCCAATCCCGAAGAGGATGAAACTGAGCGGGTACGTGATCACCCGGACGAAGGTCTGACGCGCTCGCAGCACGACATGGCCGTCAGCACTTACCACACGCACCCCGAGGATCATCTTGCCGATCGTCTTCCCAAACACCGTGTAGGCGATCCAGAGGTAGAGGAACGACCAAACGGTCAACGTGATGCCGTAGACGATGCCCGAGGACTCCGGAATCGCGAACTCTGGTAGGAAGAGACGGATGACAAACACCAGGCCGGCGACGAGCAAGGTGAACCCGAAGGTCACCACCACGCTGTCGAGCATCACTGCGATGAGCCTGGTGAGTGGTCCCGCATACCGCCCCGTCACACCACCTTTCTTGGCCTTGTGCTCATCGACCCAGAGGAGGAGGTCACCGGGTCCCGGTGGGAATTGGTTTGGATCGCGTCCGACGACTCGATTGAGGCCCCGGAATGTGATCTGGTCTAGACCGACGATGGGACGGCGGAACAAGTCCAGAGCCGAGCCAGTGAGATGGCTCGTGCTCTCCATGACGATGTCGGGGATCCCCGCCCTGTCCACCAGGTCGGGGACGTTGACCCGGGCCATGAGCGCATCGACGTCGACGCGGTCCATGAGACTGTTCACGTCAATCCGATCCAGGAGCCGGTTGACATCCACCCGATCCAACAACTCGTTGATGTCGACACGATCGAGCAATGCATTGACATCGATCCTGTCGAGCATGGCGTCGACATCGACATGATCGAGAATGATGTTGGGATCGACCACGTCGAGGACGCGTTCACTGGCTCCGGATGCCATCCTGCCCAGGAGGCCCCGCTCGGTGTCCCGTCCCGGACGTGTCATCCCGAAAAAGCTACTACGAAGCAGCTCGCTTCAAAGCCCAAGACAGCGCGCAAGCCCCCGTGCGAATGTCCTAGCCGGTGACGGCGCCAGTGGCAGCCGACCCCACCAGATGCGCATATTTGGCTAGGGCGCCACTCGGGTAGCGGACCTCATGCGGCTTCCAGTCAGCCCTTCTCGCCTCCAGCGTGGCGTCGGTCAACACGACGTCGAGTCGGCGTGCGGGGACGTCGACCCTGATGATGTCCCCCTCCTCCACCAGACCGATCGGGCCACCAACCTCCGACTCGGGGGCGATGTGCCCGATACAGAGCCCGGTCGTTCCTCCTGAGAACCTCCCATCGGTGATGAGCAGCACGTCCTTGCCAAGACCCGCACCCTTGATTGCAGCCGTGATCTGAAGCATTTCCCTCATCCCGGGCCCGCCCTTGGGCCCTTCGGTGCGAATCACCACGACATCGCCGGGTTTGATCCGATGTGAGAACAGTGCGGCGAGGGCATCTTGCTCGCCGTCGAAGACCCGCGCCGGGCCCTCGCGACGCTCCAGCTCGATCCCGGCGAGTTTCACAACCGCGCCCTCCGGTGCGAGATTCCCGCGAAGGATCGCGATCCCACCTTCACGGGCGAGGGGCTCGTCGAACCGTCTGATGACGTCAGTTCCCTCCGGTGGTGCTACCTCGGCAAGGTTCTCGGCCATCGTCCTACCCGTCACTGTGAGGGCATCACCGTTGAGCAACCCCTCGTCGAGCAGAGCTCGCAACACGCTCGGCACTCCGCCCACCCTGTCGAGATCGACCATGTGGAATCGGCCGAAGGGCTTGAGATCGCCGACGTGGGGCGTCCTGCGGGAGATTCGGTCGAAGTCCTCCAACTCGAGGTCGACCCCCGACTCATAGGCGATCGCCATCAGATGAAGAACGGCGTTGGTGGACCCACCCAGTGCCATCACGGTGGTGATCGCGTTCTCGAGGGCGGGCCTGGTCAAGATCTGACGCGACGTGATCCCGGCGGCGGCCAGCGCCATGACTGCCTCACCGGATCTCCTGGCGAAGTCACGAAGTCTGTGGTCGACGGCCGGCACCGAAGCGGAGCCAGGCAGGGACAGGCCGATGGCCTCACCGACCGACGCCATGGTGTTGGCGGTGAACATCCCGGCGCACGAGCCGGCACCGGGGCACGCTGCTTTCTCTATCTGGGTCAGCTCTTCGCTGCTGATGCGCCCTTCCGACTCGGCGCCGATTCCCTCGAACACGTCGACTATCGAGATGTCGCGTCCCCGATAGCGACCTGGGAGACTCGAGCCGCCGTAGAGAAAAACCGAGGGGAGGTCGAGGCGTGCCGCAGCCATCATCATGCCCGGCAGTGACTTGTCGCACCCGGCGATCGAAACAAGTGCGTCAAAACGCTCGGCGTGCATCACCAGCTCGACGGAATCGGCGATGACCTCACGGGAGACCAGCGAGGCCCGCATGCCCTCGTGACCCATCGAGATACCGTCGGAGACCGCGATCGTTGAAAAGGTCAGGCCTACTCCCCCGGCCTCGACAACTCCTTCCTTGGCGTGCTGGGAAAGCTCCGGCCCGGTGACATTGCATGGGGTCACCTCGTTCCCCGCTGATACCACACCGACCTGGGTCTTGCCGAAATCATCATCGGTCAGCCCTACGGCTCGGAGCATCGCCCTGGCTCCTGCCTTGGCCGGGCCCTCGGTCACATCGGTGGATCGGGTCTTGGTGGTCATCGGCAGAATCCTAAGTGCTCGCCGGCACCCCATTTGGTCGGGTTCACGGAAAGCGGTAACAATTCGACCATGGCAACCATCTACTACGACTCCGACTGCGACCCCGATCTCATAAAGGAGAAGCGAGTGGCCGTGATCGGCTTCGGGAGCCAGGGTCACGCCCATGCCCGCAACCTGGCCGACTCTGGTGTGAATGTGGTCGTGGGGCTCAGACCTGGGTCGTCGAGCGTCGCAGAGGCGGAGGAGGCGGGTCTCGAGGTGATGTCGGTGGACGAGGCGGCCGCGGACGCCGATGTGATAATGCTCCTCGTCCCCGACCAGGTGATGGCCGAGATCTATGAGACGTCGATCGCCCCTCATCTCGACGAAGGTGACACGTTGCTGTTCGCACATGGCTTCAACATCCACTTCGACGCGATCGTGCCGCCCGAAGACGTCGACGTCGCCATGATCGCTCCCAAAGGGCCGGGACACTTGGTGCGGCGCACCTTCGAGCAGGGCTCGGGCACACCATGTCTCGTCGCCGTCCACCAAGACCCTTCCGGGAACACGTTGCAGCTGGCATTGTCGTACGCGTCCGCCATCGGTGGGGGCCGTGCCGGCATCCTGGAAACCACATTCAAGGAGGAGACCGAGACCGACCTGTTCGGTGAGCAGGTGATCCTGTGTGGTGGCGTCGCCGAATTGATCAAGGCGTCTTTCGAGACACTCGTCGAAGCGGGATATCAGCCTGAGTCCGCCTATTTCGAGACGCTCCACGAGCTGAAGCTGATCGTCGACCTGCTTTAC
This sequence comes from Acidimicrobiia bacterium, assembly GCA_035620735.1. Lineage (GTDB taxonomy): Bacteria > Actinomycetota > Acidimicrobiia > Spongiisociales > ZC4RG35 > JANQRA01. The sequence goes on from DASPGH010000074.1 coordinate 4,441, forward strand.
GAGGGAGGTCTCTCCTGGATGCGCTACTCAATCTCCGACACCGCCGAGTACGGGGATTACACCCGTGGAGGCCGGATCGTGACTGAAGCGACCCGGGATGAGATGAAGAAGGTCCTGGCCGAGATCCAGTCCGGCGCCTTCGCCAACGAATGGCTGGCTCAAGCTCGCGAGGGCGCCCCATTCCTCCACGAACAGAGGGCAGCCAACCGTGCCCACCAGATCGAACAGGTCGGGCAGCAACTTCGAGGTCTCATGCCGTTCCTCGAGCCCAAGAAAGCCCCCAACTAGCCGTTCTGTGCAGGTTTGCACGTACAGAGTCCGGATAGACCCGCACAGAACGGATGAAAAGTCCTCATTGCCTTGACATTTGTTGCCGATACCAGCAATACTCATGGACTCCAGATGAAGAAGAGCACCTACCTCACCGCCGACCTCGTACTCCTTATCGAGTAGCGCGCGCAGACAACCCTGCGTGCGCTGAACCCTCCGTGACCGGAGGGTTTTTTAGTACCCACATGAACCAATGACAGAAAAGCCTTACACCGGATCGCATTCACTCCTGGAGAGCCTCGAGCACGAGGGAGTGGAGACGATCTTTGGAGTTCCCGGCGGGGCGATCCTCCCCGCCTACGATCCTCTGCTCGACAGTCCGATACGTCATGTATTGGCCCGTCACGAGCAAGGGGCCGGCCATATGGCCGAGGGCTACGCGATGGCGACCGGCGGGGTGGGTGTGGCTATGGCCACCTCCGGGCCAGGGGCAACCAACCTCATCACACCCCTCCAGAATGCGAAAATGGACTCGACTCCGTTGGTCGCCATCACGGGCCAGGTGGGTACCGCCGCCATTGGCAGCGACGCCTTCCAGGAGGCCTACACGACAGGTCTCGCCATGCACGTCACCAAACACTCCTATCTGGTGACCGACGCCGACACGATTCCCGACATCGTTCATGAGGCATTTCACATCGCCTCGACCGGTCGTCCCGGTCCGGTGCTCGTGGACATCCCCAAGGACGTTCTCAACCAGCACACCACTTGGTCCACACCGACGCTGGCAGGCCTGCCCGGCTACAAGCCCCCATCCTCGGACGGTCACCCGAGGCAGATCAAAGCCGCCATCGACATGATCGAGGGCGCGGAACGGCCGGTGCTCTATGTGGGCGGCGGCGTCATCCGATCCGGTGCATCGGCGGAGCTGCTCGCATTCGCCGAGGCGGCCAATGCCCCGGTGGTCACCACCCTCATGGCCCGGGGTGCGTTCCCCGACGACCATCCGCTCGCCCTCGGAATGCCCGGAATGCACGGCACCTACACCGCCACCACAGCGATTCAGAAGTCGGATGTCCTGGTCAGCATCGGGGCTCGCTTCGACGATCGGGTCACTGGAAATGTCGATGCCTTCGCACCAAACGCGAAGGTGATCCACATCGACGTCGATCCCGCAGAGATCGGCAAGGTCCGCAACCCTGAAGTTCCAATCGTCGGTGATGCCCGACGTGTGCTCCAGGCTCTGTCTGGCCGGCTTGCCTCCGTACGTTCTGGGGCATCCGCCCCGACACGGGACGACTGGTTCTCCCAACTCGGCATCTGGAAATCCGAGAAACCCCTGTCCTACGACCAGGCTGAGGACGGACCCGTCAAGACCCAGTATTTCATCGAAAGACTCCACACCATGACCGGAGGGGATGCCATCGTTGCCTCGGGGGTCGGGCAGCATCAGATGTGGGCGTCACAGTTCTGGGGCTTCTCCCAACCGGGTACCTGGATCAACTCGGGCGGTCTGGGAACGATGGGCTTCGCCGTACCGGCTGCGATTGGTGCCAAGACGGCGAGACCAGATCGAACCGTCATCGCCCTCGACGGCGACGGCTGCTTCCAGATGACTTTCCAGGAGCTGATCACGGCAACCACCGAGAACATTCCCGTCAAGGTCGTCGTTTTCAACAACGGCGGCTACGGAATGGTCAAGCAGTGGCAGAACCTCTTCTATGGCGGGCGCATCTCTGCCAGTGACCTGGGAACCACCGTTCCTGACTACCCCAAGCTGGCCGAAGCGATGGGCTGTGTGGGTCTTCAGGTCGACCATCCCAGCGAGGTCGAGAGCGCCATCGACAAGATGATGAGCGTCGATGACCGTCCCGTCGTACTCGAGGTCGTCTCACCTCTCGACGAGATGTGCTTCCCGATGGTCCCCGCCGGTGGATCCAACGACAACATCGTTATGAGCCGGGAGGATCTGTGAGCCAGCACACTCTGTCGGTGATCGTCGAGGACAAGCCCGGGGTTCTGGCCCGAATCTCCGCGATGTTCTCCAACCGCGGGTTCAACATCCACTCCTTGGCCGTGGGGCCGACCCACGTTCCAGGACGGTCTCACATAACGGTGGTGGTCGACGCCCCCGAGTTGGAGCAGCTCAAGAAACAGCTCCACAAGCTGGTAAACGTCATCAAGGTGACCGAGCTGGACACGAGCGATGCGCTCGAGAGCGAGGTCATGATCGCCCGGATCTCAGCCGACCCGGTGACACGCGGGGAGATCGGTGATACCGCCGGGCTCTTCGGTGCCCGCATGATCGACCTCGGCCCTGACTCCATCACGTTCGAGGTCTCCGGCACTCCAGATCAGCTCGCCTCGTTTCTCGATCACATGAAGCCTTACGGGGTCATGGACCTCGTCAAGTCGGGTCGAGTGGCGATGAAGAAGCTCTCCGACGTGGCACGAACGGTGGTGGGCCAGGCGTGACGCGCTCGAGATACCAGGAAATCAAAGAGAGAAACCAATGACAAGGACAATCACATTCGACAGGAAGATGAAGGACGGCGAAAAGCGCGCCGCCTTTCAGAGCGCCTTGAACGAGATGGGGGTGAGCTTCACCTCGGCCTCCTCTTTCGAGCGGGCGTTCGCCAGGACCAAGGACGCCGCCGATCACAATGGCGAGGTGCAGGGAGACCGGCTCCAAGCGATCGTCGACGACGTCGTGTCAGGCATGGAGACTTTTCAGCAAGGTGTAGCTGACTCTTTCCGATGACACAGCGCTACCGGGTGGCCGTCGTCGGAGGAGATGGAACCGGTCCGGAGGTAGTGGCTGAGGCCATCAAAGTGCTCGAGGCCGTCTCGCCCCGTTTCGGCTTCGAGCTCGACCTCGATCCGGTCGATCTCGGTGGTGAGCGCTATTTGCGTACCGGTGAGACGCTCCCCGGTGAGGTGCTGGAATCCCTGCGTGGAGCCGACGCGATCCTCTTCGGGGCAGTCGGTCACCCGGATGTCCCGCCCGGGATCCTCGAACAGGACATCCTTCTTCGCATGCGTCGCGAGCTGGGTCAGTACATAAACCTGCGACCGGTGAAGCTCCATCCCGGAGTCCGCTCCCCAATCGCCGACGTCGAACCTGAAGATGTCGACTTCGTCGTGGTCAGGGAGAACAGCGAGGGCCTGTACGTTGGGAAAGGAAGCTTCACAGCGAAAGGAACAGCCTTCGAAGTAGCGGTCCAGGAGTCGGTCAACACTCGCAACGGGGTGGAGCGCTGCATTCGCTATGCCTTCGAGCTGGCCCGCACCCGACCGGCCAAACACGTCACGCTCTGCGGGAAGACCAACGTCCTCAAGTACTCGTGGGATCTCTGGCAGCGCGTCTTCGACGAGGTGGCGGGCGAGTACGCAAGTGTCGAGACGGCCTACGCCCATGTCGATGCGACGTGTCTGTGGATGGTGGAGGACCCGTCCCGGTTCGACGTCATCGTGACCGACAACATGTTCGGGGACATCATCACCGATCTGGCCGCCGCGATACAGGGGGGTCTGGGCATCGCCTCCGGTGCCAACGTCAACCCCGAAGGTGTGTCGATGTTCGAGCCGATCGGGGGCACCGCCCCCGGCTTCGAAGGCACCGGGAAGATCAATCCGCTGGCCGCCATCGGGGCGGCGGCCATGATGCTTCGTCAGTTGGGCGAGGTGGATGCGGCGGACGCAATCGACGGTGCGGTGTCCACGACGGCCGGCTCGTTACCGTCCCTACGAGCCGGGGAGATGGGAAAGACCACGACTGAAGTCGGAGATCAGGTTGCCGATCTGGTGGGTGTGAACGCCGAGGTGCCGGCGTGATCGCACGCACCATGTTCGAGAAGATCTGGGACGACCATGTCGTCACCGGGGAAGACCCGGCCCTGCTCTACGTGGATCTCCACCTGGTCCATGAGGTCACGTCGCCCCAGGCGTTCGCCGGCCTCGAATTCAGCGGTCGGTCCGTGCGACGGCCCGACCTCACAGTGGCGACCGTCGATCACGCCATACCCACGACCGGGCGTTCCTTGGGGATTCGCGATCCACAGTCGAAGAAGCAGGTCGACACTCTCAAGGCCAACACCGAAAAACATGGCATCACTTTCTTCGGCCTTGACGACCCGCGTCAGGGCATCGTTCATGTGGTCGGGCCGGAGAACGGGTACACCCAGCCTGGCAAAGTCATCGTCTGTGGTGACAGCCACACGTCAACGCACGGGGCCTTCGGAGCACTCGCCTTCGGGATCGGGACCTCGGAAGTGGAGCACGTGCTGGCCACACAGACGTTGTGGCAGAAGCGCCCCCGGACCATGGCCGTGGAGTTCGACGGCGCATTGCCCGACGGGGTCACCGCCAAGGACATGATCCTCGGCATGATCTCTCAGTTGGGTGTGGGGGGAGGGGTCGGCCATGTCATCGAGTACCGGGGTCAGGCGATTCGCGATCTGTCGATGGAGGAGCGAATGACCATCTGCAACATGTCGATCGAAGGCGGAGCTCGAGCCGGCATGATCGCTCCTGATCAGACGACCTTCGACTACTTGATGGGGCGTCCTGCCGCTCCTCGAGGCAAGGATTGGGACGACGCCGTTTCCTATTGGTCCGGTCTGGCGACCGACGATGACGCTTCTTTCGACACGACACGACACATCGATGCATCCTCGCTCGCCCCCCATGTGAGCTGGGGTATCAACCCCGGTCAGACCGCGCCGATCACCTCGTCGGTGCCAGATCCGGAATCCATTGCCGATCCGGTCGAGAAGGACTCCGTGCTGCGGGCTCTGAAATACATGGCCTTGAGACCCGGCACCCCGTTCACCGACATCGCCATCAAGCACGTTTTTGTCGGCTCGTGCACCAACGGTCGCATCGAGGACCTGCGCAATGCGGCCAAGGTCGTCGCAGGTAGGCATGTGGCGGAGGGCGTCAATGCCGTGGTCGTCCCCGGGTCGATGCGGGTCAAGGCTCAGGCCGAGGAAGAGGGGCTGGCCGACATCTTCACCTCGGCCGGATTCTCCTGGAGGGAGGCCGGCTGTTCCAGCTGTCTGGCCATGAATGACGACGTCATCCCATCGGGGGAAAGGTGTGCCTCGACCTCGAATCGCAACTTCGAAGGTCGACAAGGACGCGGCGCCCGCACTCATCTGCTGAGCCCGGCCATGGCGGCGGCGGCGGCCATCGCCGGCCATCTCGTCGACGTTCGCGAGTGGTCGTGAAACCCGTATCCGTCGTAGACGGGACGATGGTGCCTCTCCCCCAGGCGGACGTGGACACGGACCAGATAATCCCGAAGCAGTTCCTCACCCGCACCGAGCGGACCGGCTACGGCCACTATCTCTTCTACGACTGGGCGACGACCGAAGACGGCAAGCCGAGCTCGGACTTCTTCACAAACGACCCCAACCGCAAAGGTGCGAGGGTTCTGATCGCCGGACGCAACTTCGGATGCGGCTCTTCGCGGGAGCATGCGGTGTGGGCCATCCAGGATTGGGGGTTCGACGCCGTGATCGCCCCATCGTTCGGCGACATCTTCCGCAACAACTCGATGAACGTAGGCCTGTTGACGATCGAGCTGCCCGACGAAGTGGTTGCACAACTCCTCGATCTTGCTCAGGACCCCACCGCCGAGATACACATCGACCTGGAGAATCAGGTGGTGCAGTCGGGTGACTTCGCCATCGAGTTCGACTTCGACACCGAGCCCAAAGAGAAGTTGCTGCAAGGTCTCGATCCCATCGGCCTCACCCTCCAACACGACACCGCCATCACCGCCTACGAGGCGAAGCGGCCGGCCTGGCTGTAGCGAACCCGGGGTTGCTCAGCCGGTATATGGGCCCACGTACCCCGTGTTCGAGGAAAGGGGTTCAGTAGGCGTGAGGGTCGTCGAACGGCTCTTCGGTGTCGACGAGACGGTCGGTGATCCAGGCGTCGATCTCGGCCCAGATGTCGAACAGCCAATCCTCCTGACGTTCCGGCGGGGGGATCTCCTCGGCGGGGACTCGCCACACACGAGCAGCGACGTTCGTGTCCACCGGGATTCCACGCCAGATATCGCCCGGTGTCACGAACGTCTCCAAACCGGCGTGACCCACGAAGAAAACATCGGTGTTCTCCGGGGCTACAGCCAGGGCCGTCTTCACCCCGGTCGAGCGGGGAGGCAACGTGTTCTTCAGCTCCTCGGCTCGCTCGGCCAGATCGGGGCGACCCATCTGCCTCAGCTTCTCGATCGAGCGCTTCGCTCGCTTCTCGGTGTAGTTGGCACCTTCGGGGAAGATGACGAATGCGTCGTTGTCGTCCATCGTCGAGGCCATCTCCTCGATTTTCGTCAACAGCTGGTCCCGCCCCTCCCGACCGCCCGCCACGAACGCCGACGGGATTCTGCTCAGCATCACGTCCATCATCGGATCCCATTGGAGGAACTCCTTCAACACGATCCTGGGTTGTCGCTTGAAAGAGTTGGCAAGGGCATCCATGAGGAGTATCGAGTCACCGGGTCCGGCATGTCTGCTCAGAACCATGATGGGTCGCCGACCAGGTCTAGGACCCACTGAGGAGCGTTCCGACCCTTCCCGAACGATGTTGAGCCTGAAGGTGAATTTGGCCGAGGCAACGATGCGTCTCATCAGCCACCCCATCAGTGCGTAGTGAGCATCGATGAAGGCGGGTGATTGAATCTTCAGCCCAAAACCGGAGAGGATCCACAGCGAGAACATCATCGTTAGTGCCGCCGCTTCCACGAGGAGGTAGAGGAAGAGGAACCAGACGATCCGCAGCACACGCCATTTCCCAGGCACGTATCGAGAGATGAAGGCAGCGGCCACAACGATGACCGGAAGGGTCACGGCTGCGGCAACGACACCGAGGACGACACCGGGCCCGATCACGAGACGGCGAATCAAAAGGGGTGGTGGTCTCAAGCCACGCCTTGGTCCCTGAGGTATGCGGCGGTCGATTCGTAGGCCAGTCTCATCCTCTCCTCGATCCCGCCGGTGTCCTTCCACCTGAGCTGACGACGGTCGTCCCATGCCACCGGACTCCCCGTCGGCAGCAAATGTACGCCGATGCCGTCAGGGAGGCGCTCCATCGTCGTTGCGAAGCGATGCCGTCTAGCGATCTCGAACGAGATGAGTGCCGCCTCGTGGAGACGCTCAGGAGGGCGCAGTGGCGACTCGATTCGCCCCACCTGGAGCACGTATATCACGTCGGCGCCCAGATCCACTGCCCTCCCCAGCGGCACGGAATCGACCAAACCCCCGTCGTAGAAGTGCTCACCATCTATCTCCACCGGTGGAAACAGGGCCGGCACGGCCGACGACGCCAGCACCGCATCCACCAATGGCCCGCGGTCGAACCAGTGCTCTCTCGACTTCTCGATCGAGGCCGCGACGCATTGGAAACGGACGTGGAGGTCCTCGATCAAGGTGTCGGGGTGGACGGCGTGTTCGATCAGGTCCCGTAACTCGTCTGACTCGTGAAGCGACGGCTTCAGGGTGGCGACCCGTCTTGCCCGATCTATGAAGCTGGTCTGGAACAGGTCGACACCGGTGACTTCCTCCCAGAACCCGGTCAGCCTGTCGACTCCTTCCTGTCCCGGGTAGTCGGCGATGACCGCCCCGTTGAAGGCTCCGATGGATGTCCCAAGGATCAGATCCGGCGAGATCCCCGCTTCGTGGAGGGCCTGGATCATCCCGACCTCAACAGCTCCCCAACGGCCCCCGCCACCCAGGACGAAGGCCGTCGTCATGCCGGTTCCAGGTCTTCCTCGATGTACCACTCGGTGAAGTCGTAGCAACGCCCATCTTCGACAAAGCGGATCACGAACAGATTGCGGAAAATCGCCTCCGGGTCGAAGTAGTGGGTCCGACCCCTGATCACGGCAATGTCCTCGGCCTCGACGATCGGTCGCCACTCGAAGTCCCAGTTGTCTTCGGAGTCGTCGATCTCCTGCCATCTGGCGACGATCTCGTCGATCCCGTCCCACTCACCGCCGGCCGTCTGCGGGTCATACACGGCGTCGTCGGTGAACAGTGCCCTGATGTGCTCGCTCTCGTTGCTGCTCCAGGCGAGCACGTATTGGTCCATCCAGCTGTCGAGTCTGTCAGTCATCGTCAATCGAAGTTAGCGGTGCACTCGGCGAAGACAGTGCCCAACATCGCAGTCTCGGCTTTCCGCATCGAGGCACCACATGGGGCTGAGATGTCGTCTCCAGTCTGCGTATGGTTGCGCGCATGAGTGACGACAGACCTATCGCGGCCACGTCGTTCTGTGTGGTCCCGGGCTGTACAGACCCGGCGACCAGGGAGCGGACAATCATCCAGGGCCCGGATGTCGAACGCCAGATCGCCGTGTGCTGGAAGCATGAGGACGGTGAGCTCGACATCGAGAGCCTCGAGCTCGGAGAGTGGGGGGAATAGCCAGTTTCGGCTCGTGAGCTCACGGGTATCAATTCGCCGCCAATCGACTTTGGAGGCGAACATGAGTGAAGTAGTAGGACTCTTTCCGAGTCGTACAGATGCGGAGCGAGCCATAGAAGAGCTCCGGGACCGCGGCTATGACCCCACCGACTTGGGGTACGTCGATCGATATCGAGATGAGACAGGTGAGGTCGTCACCGACGAGGATTACTTCGACGACGACTTCGTGTACGAGGACAACGACGTGGCACACGAGGCCGGCAAGGGCGCCGCCGGAGGTGCAGTCGGCGGAGCGGCCGTTGGGGCGGGAACTGCCCTGCTGGCTTCTGCCGGGCTGGTGCTGGTGCCGGGCGTCGGACCACTACTCGCAGCAGGGACTCTTGCTGGAGTTCTGGGGAGCACGGCCGTCGGTGCGGCAGGCGGTGCGGCCCTTGGTGGCGCCGCAGGGGCGATCTTCGGCGCCGTGGACGATCACGAGGATGCCGATCACGACACCTCGCGTCACTACCGGGAGCGTGTCTCGGCCGGCGAGACCATGGTGTCGGTCAACGTCGACGACGACTCGGATGTCGAAGTCACCGACGTGCTTCGAACGGCAGGTGCCAGCCGCGTCGATATCTACGGCGGTCAGGGCTGGGTAGCAGTCTGACGACGCAGACCACCTATCAGTTTCCAACGGGGTGCCACATGGTGGCACCCCGTTCTTCTTCCTGTAACCCGACCGGTTTACCTTCACGCGATGAGTGAAGGAGCAGAGAAGGTCCAGACATTCTGTGAGGTCGCGGGATGTTCAGGCGCCGCTGTCACAGAGGTCTGGTCGGTCGATGACAACCGACATCTCCAGGTCTGTTGGAAACACGATGACAACAAGACAGGTGAGTCATCAGGCGACTCTGATTGAGCCCGCCAATTGCCTTCGTGACGCTTGTCCAGGAAGCTGTGGCCAGGAACCAGTCATCGACCCGCGATCGCGTCGGCTTCGTTCAGTGACTTACTGCTCACTCCGGGTGAATGGGACTGTCGACCCTCTTGTGAGTGCCGAGGCGCATGCATAGGTTGGTACTCACTCCGGGTACGACATCCCAAATCCCTGGCGGCCCGGAGAAAAGCGGGCTGGATCGCGGAGGTTCGCCCTCCGCCCCTTCGGGTCGGACCTCCCCGCCCGCAGCGAGTGTGTCGTTGCGACCTGATATGGGAACGGGACTCCAATCCCCCCGTTGGAGTCCCGTCCAATTCTCGATGACCCGCCTAGGTCACCGTTCGTCGGTGCATCAGCCAATCGCCGCGCAGAGGGCGCCGAGGCCGTCGAAGTAGACTTCATGTGGACCGTATACGCGTATGGCTTCGCCAGTGGTGTCGTCGAAGACGATGAGAGCCTTGTCGTGAACCACCAGTCCGTTCTGGTGAACATTCCAGACGTTGCCGGCCTGACTGGATGTCATGGTCACCGGATCGAACCACCCACTCCAGGACCAGTGCTCGATTGCAGACCCTCCGGGACGAGACCAGATCGTCGTGCCATTGACCGAGATGTGAGCCTTCACGACGTTGTCGTCGGCGTCGAACCAAGCGGTGTCGCTGACCTTGATTTCCTCGTCGATTCCAACCGGAAACTCACACACTTCCCCCGCAGGGATCGTCCCCTCGAATGAATCGGTGAACCGATCGGTCTCCTTGCGTAGCTGTTCGGCGAGGGCAGGTGCTGAAATCGCAAACACGAGCCCGAAAACGATGGCCAGAACGGTAAGTCGGCGCCTCCCCATCTCCCCTTTCGTCCGACCCACCGGAGGTCGCCGCCTCCACATCGGAACGGCCCGACGGGTCTGTTCCTGCAGGTCTACCAAACGGCCGGGACGAGAACGCCTGATTTTTCTCGCGTTCTCAGTGGGTTAGCCGCGGGACGCGGAGCATCGGCCAGCACTGTAAGGCTTCCAGCACAAGGGCCCCGTCTTTGAGAGAAGACCGGAAGGCCGAATCGCAGGAAAGACCGATAGTCTTAGCCGCCGACAAGCGGGGTCGAGAAACTGGGGGGTTTCAGGTTTCAGTTGTTTGGGTATCGGGTATGCGGCTTCAACCATTTCAAGGGCCCCCACGCAGCGAAACCCCCCGATCCGCCCCATGAAACTCCCCCCGGGGGGTTTCCTGCGTTTTTCGGTGCACTAGGTCTAGTCGGTCATACGCCAAATCTTGTTCCGCGTTTGGGCCGCGGTATCGGAGAGATGGCCCAAGAGCCCGCCACAAGGTGGAAGATGTACTGAGATGCGATAGTCGTACGTTTGGCCTGCTGCTTATTGCCGAAACGGGCGAACGCTCTGCTCAGATGCTTGCTCCGCGGGTAAGGACTCGAACCTACAACCAATGGACTAACAGTCCAGAGGCGATACGCGGTGTGCCAGAGCGAGAAACCCCAGGTCACGACCTACCGAATAGCGAAAGTGCGTGCGGTCGATCACTGGGGGGCATCCTCGAAGGTCTGGCATTTCCGGCGAAGCCATGTCGCTCGCGGTTGAAGCAAGGATTCCAACCGCGCTTGTTCGAGCCAATTGCGTTTCGGGTAATAGCCTTCGAGCCGGTTTCGTTTTGGAGCGTGACCGCCGCGTGGTGCCGGACTCAGCACTGTCATAAGTCAGTCGCGATGCTCGACGAGGCAATCCCGGCCACGAGCACTCTTTGTCGGTTCAGCCGCGAAATACTTCACGGAACGATCGGGACGTGGTCAAACCCTCTGACTTTGTGCCACGAGAGTGGCCGTCCTCATTGTGCTGTACTTGGTCCCAAACGGCTGCCAGGGCGCTCAGGCGACCGAGACAACGACCCTGTCGCTTCCTTTGAGGAAATCATCGAGCGGTATCTCTCACCTGGATCTGTCACGGAGGGTGAGCGCTCACTTGAACTGACAGGTCTTTACGAATATGACGTTCGTGAGGAAACCCCCGGCTGAGATGGGCCCCGGGGGTTCCCTCGCTTGGAAGCCGACTTAGAGAACGGCCATGGGGACCATTCGCCTCTTTGAGTGAGCTTCCGATCGGGGGTCGTCGATTTCATCGACGACCTGGCCGGTCTGACTGATTGGGGCTAGCGGCTCAATACGCAGGAAACCCCCCGGGTGGGTGTTCATGGGGGGTTATCGGGGGGTTTCTCTGCTGGGGCCCTCGAAAGGGTTGGATGCCAATACCCAGTACCCAAACAACGTAAACGAGAAACCCCCAGCGTCCCGAGCCCGCTTTGCCGGCTGGGTCGGAGATTCTGGGGGTTTCGTGCTGCTCCGGCCGGTGGAACCTTGCGGTCCACACCCAATGAGCCGGTGCCTTTGCTCGGTTGAGCCTTCAGATTCGTGTCGATCGATGAGCGAAGCCCCGGAGGGGGCGAACTGGGGGGACAGAACTCCGGGGCTTGCTCTCAGGACTGTCAAAACGGTCGGTGTCAGATCCCCGGAGCCACCAAGCGAGAGATAAGACCTCCGGGTTACGGTCAAAATTAGTCGTAGGCGGCTCGTAACTTCGCAGGAATGTCCTGCACACCTGTCACGCCGGCCATGTTGGAACTGCTCGACACGCTCGCCGACTGGCCCGACCTGGACCTCGACGAGCTCTGGACACAGCCGGAGTGGGAGCTGGCGCGGGCGTGGGGTTGGGGATGGAGTCAGGCGAACTGACCGGGACCGGGTTGGCGGCATGTGGACCCGAATCCGGGCGGCATCGTTTCTGAATAGGCTCTCAGTGCCGGATGCCGGTGCACCGACCTGTTCCGAAGCCAACGAAGGGATCGTCGATGTCGGACTCGATCGTCTTGATCAGCCACAGCATGGTGAAGGAAGGGAAACTGGGCGCTTTGGAAGAATTCGCCCGGGAGATGTTCCCGGTGTTAGAGGCCGAGAAGCCCGGGACGGTCCTGCACGAGGGGTACGTCAGCGAGGATCGAGCCCGCGTTCATTTCGTTCACGTGTTCCCGGATGCCGATGCGATGGATGGGCACATGGTCGGCGCCGCCGAGCGGTCTGGTAGGGCGAATGAGTACCTCGACACGTATGGGTTTGAGATCTATGGAACGCCGAATGCGGAGACTCTGACAATGCTGCAGAGTGCTCCTGGCGTCGATGTTGTTCTGAGCCCCAGGGCCCTCGGTGGCTACATCCGGCTAGGTGGAAAGTAGAGCACCGATCTGCGACCAACCGCAATCCGCGGCGTCGACCTTGTTGCAGGTCACACTCGTAGAGAACGCTTCTCTGAGACGCTCTCCGTCGGTCCGGCTGTCGACCCTCAAGTGAGGGCGTCATTATGAGCTAGAGACGTCGGGGTGCTGATGGGGACTGTTGCTTTGGGCGGTCAACCGCTGGGTGTTCCGGAGACGCACCGCTCACCTCGTGCCTCTGATAATCCCGTTTGCAGCCGTGCTGACCGAAATCAGAGTCGACACCGTTTTCGGCGGTTGATACCGACTTCGACTGTCGTCCTCGAGTGGTTTGGGTGGGTAGGTTCGCTGAGATGTCAGTCGTGAGCAGTTCGGCTAGGTCGGTCACCGCGATTGGTGTTATGAGCGGACTGGTGGGGTTGGTCCTGGGATTAGGAGGCACGGCGTGGGTGCTCGGTATGAGTCATCCGAACCTCGCAGTCCTGTCGCTGACCGCAAGCGCTGCGGTCTCCTCCATGATTGTCGTTTACGGAGTTATACGGCTGAGAAGAGTCCCCCAGTCGAAAGGCGCTCGACGTTTGGTGCTGCTCGGCAGCGTCGTCGTCGCCGGCCTAACTGTAGGCCTGTTCATGCTCATCACCCAGCAAGCCTGAACAAGCACGACAAACGGGAGCACATGACCGGCTGGGAGCGAGATCGTCGGCTACGTCTTCACCAGCCTTCCCCCGACGCTGAGGACCTGGCCGGGGTGATGGGAGTATTCGAGTTGCCCGACTTCCCATCCTCTAGGACGTCACTCTTGGAGCGACGAGAAGCCGAACGATTTGCGCTCGAAATGCGCTGGTTTGTCGTCGACAGAATAACCCGAAACGCCATACGGTTGGGTGAGTCGAACCGACGGGACGATTCGCCCCAGGTAACGGAGAAAGCCATCTCCGAACGACCCCTCATCAACGAGGAACCTGGCTCGACGCTTGTCACCGCTGTATTGCCGAAACCACCAATTACTAGTTGGGGTTTCTGTTGAGTTGGGCTCCGCGGGTAGGACTCGAACCTACAACCAATGGATTAACAGTCCACTGCTCTGCCAATTGAGCTACCGCGGAAGGTGTGCCAGCTGGCGAGAGCACAGGTTACCAATGGGACCTTGGTACTCCCATTCACGGTTTGCACGTGCACAACGTCTCGGAAACCGCTACACGTTGCTATAGCAACGACAGGTTCAGGCGTCTTCGAGGAAGCCTTGGAGACGGCCCGACTTGTCTGGGTGGCGGAGTTTGGCGAGGGCCTTGGTCTCGAGTTGGCGGATGCGCTCCCTGGTCACGTTGAAATGAACGCCGACCTCTTCGAGGGTGCGCGGCTTACCATCCGCCAGGCCGAATCTCATGATCAGGACCTGACGCTCCCGCTCGCTGAGCCCTTCCAGCGCTTGGGCCAATTGGGTCTGTAGCGCTCCGAAGGTGGCGACATCGGCCGGCATCTCCGAGTCGAGGTCCTCGACCAGATCGCCCAGTGTCCCATCCTCATCCTCTCCCACCGGCGTCTCCAGAGACACTGTGTCCTGGGCAATCCGACGCAACTCGACGACCCGTTCAACCGGCAGGTCGAGCTCATCGGCCAGCTCCTCGACGCTTGGTGGCTGACCTCGCAACTGGGTCATCTCCCGCTGCAGACGTGTCAGCTTGTTGACCGAGTCGAGCACATGGATAGGCATCCGGATGGTTCGGCCCTGATCGGCGATCGCCCTCGATATCGACTGTCGTATCCACCAGGTCGCATACGTAGAGAACTTGAACCCCCGGCGATAGTCGAAACGCTCAACGGCTCTCATGAGGCCGACATTTCCTTCCTGGATGAGATCGAGAAGCGCCATGCCCCTGCCCACATACCGTCGCGCCAACGAGACCACCAGCCTCAGGTTGGAGTTGACCAGCTGATCGTGCGCCGACTTGCCCACTCTGATCTGGTGATTGAGCATCGCCCGGTCTTCGTTGCTCAGGGGCTCGTTTTCGTGCAAGTGGTCCTCGGCGCGAATTCCCGACTCGATCTGCATCGCCAGCTCAACCTCCTGTTGGGCGGTGAGCAGCGGATATCGGCCGAGGTCGTTGAGATAGAGGCGGACCGGATCGGACACCGAGATCTGGGAGACCTCGATGGCCTCCTCGACGACTCCCGGACCTTCCTCCATCAGCTTGATGCCTTTGATCCGGAGCTCGTCGGCGACTCTTTCGAAAGCCTCTCCCGGCGCCTCGATCTCTTCCAGCTCCTGCTGCACTTCCGCCATGGTCAGAAAGCCGCGGTGATTGCCGCGTTTGATCAGGGCCGCAGTCGCTGTGGTGAGAGATTGTTCTGTCATTGGCTCAGAGAGTGTTTCTCCTGTTGTAAAGCTATCAAGCGTCTGAGCTTTTCGGAATAGGTTTCCGACGAGTCCGCGTCCTCCCTCGCCAGTTCGGCCTCGAGAGCATCGATCTCGGCCTCGATCCGTCGCAACCGGACTCGAGTATTCATCTCGGCCCAATCCGGGAGTGGCCGCCCATCCATGGCCAAAGCCCGTACCAGAGCCTGCAGGGTGGGATCCTCGACGCGAGACGGGTCGACCGGGACTCCTGGCGGATTCGAAGCGAGCTGGCCGGCAATAGCGTTGATCGCCCTTCTCAGTCGAGGGTCCTGGAAGTCCTCGACAGTCACGTCCATGCCGGCGGGGTTGTTGAGTACCACGCGGAAGAGCTCCGCCTCGGCCCGATCGAGGGGGGTCTCACGAGCAGGCCCTGATTCCGCCCGTCGCCCACCCGTACCACGGAGGGCGTCCTCGACTGTGGACAGGTCGACCCCAACCAGCCTGGCCACATAGCGGTTGTACTCACCACGTGCGATCGGGTCGTTCACTCGCCGCAGGTGCTCAACGGCGGCATGAAGGGCCCGGGCCCGACTTTCGGGACCGGACAGGTCGTGTCTCGACACTTCCTTCTCGATGCGATGCTCCAGCAGAGGCCGGGCGGTCTTTACCGCCTTGGCGAGCTCATCGCCGCGGCCCTCCTGGTAGAGGTCGGCCGGATCGAGACCATCGGGCATGGTCGCCACCCGAAGGTCGAGGTCGAGTCGGAATGGAGATTCGAGATCGTCGCTGCGAAGGGCCGCCCTCGAACCGGCTTCGTCCGAGTCGAAGGCGAGGACGACCCTTTCGGTGAAGCGCCGTAGAAGGTCGAAATGGCCCTCGCCGAGCGCGGTGCCGCAAGTAGCCACTGCAGTGGTCACACCCGCCTGGTGCATGGCAATCACATCGGTATATCCCTCGACGATGACGGCCGGGTTTTCGTCGTCCATCGATTGACGGGCACGATCGAGCCCGAAGAGCACCCGCGACTTCTGATACACCGGTGAATCGGCCGAGTTCACATACTTGGCGTCGGGGTTGTTCGTCGAATTGCGATCTACCTCGTCGATCTTGCGGCCGCCGAAACCGATGGGGTCACCACGGAGATCGTGGATAGGGAACATGAGCCGACCCCTGAAGAAGTCGTAGACACCATGCCGCCCCCGTCGACCGAGACCGGCATCGATCAATGCCCGCTCCTCGATGCCCCCGGTGCGCAGGTTCTTGGCCAGAGTGTCCCAATCGGTGCCGGCGAAGCCCAGCTTCCATTCGTCGATGAGGTCGACGTCGTAACCCCGGCTGCGAAGATACGAGCGGGCCGGTCCGCCGTCTTGAGCCTTCTTCAGCCTCTGGTGATATACATCCACCGCACGTCGGAGTGCGTCGATTGCCGCCGCCCTCCTGCCTCGCGTCTTGGCGTCAGCCGGGTCGCGGACGAGTGTGATTCCCGCCTTGGACGCCAGGAGGTCGAGAGCTTCCCTGAAGTCGACGCCCCGGGTCTCCTGAACGAATTCGAAGACGTCTCCCCCCTTTCCACATCCGAAGCAGTGATAGAGGCCCCTGGCGCGATCGATCGACATCGACGGGGTCTTCTCCTCGTGGAACGGGCATACTGCCATGTACGAGCGGCCAGACTTCTTGACCTGGGTTACTTCGGAGACGAGTTCGACCAGATCCGTCGCCTCCCTTACCCGGTCGATGTCTCCGCGTTCGGTCATGGCGGTCGATCATAAGGAGGAACCGGGAGGAACGGCTCAGCCGGCGACGGCAACGAAGTCCAATGCGATGACGACCTCGTTCGTCACATCGGCGACGTTGGGCACGCTGGGGATGCCGATCTCGAACATGTCCCGAGTGATCTCGGCAACCGCCGATCCCTCGATCGTGTTGGCGTCGACCATGACCGCGGTCACATCGAAGACGACCGGCTGTGTGTTCCCTTTGATCGTCAAATCTCCGGTGATACTGACATCGACGGTCCCATCAGTCGTCACAGCGCCCAGGCCGGCGACATAGGTGACCACATAGCTGATCAGCTCGTGCTCGTCACTACCCGAGTCGAGAATGATCGGGCCGCGCATCGCTCGGTCCCGTCGCTCGGAGTCGGTTGTCAGCGTCCGCGCATTCAAGACGATGTCGGAGAATTCGACGCTCCCGGATCGCTGGGATCGACCAGGATCTGGCCCACGACCTGATCGGTAGTGCCGACGACATGCTTTGGGCTTCCGTTGAGGACCTCGTCGATCTCGAACCGGGCGGTGCTCCTGGTCTGATCGATCTCGAACGACCTGGCTTCGGCCGTACTCGTGGTCTCCATCGATGGATCGGTCGTGACCGCTCCTTCGGCTTCCCGCGAAGTTGTCGTCACCGCGAGCTCTGGCGTGGTCAGGTCGGTGGTGGGCTCGCCGCTGCCCCCGGCGATCCAGAAGAGATACCGAAGCCAGCTCCGCCTACGACCAGCAGAGCCGCGACGAGCCAGCCGACGACGGATCTGTTCATGTGGGGCGAATCTCTTCCACTGGCCCGCGCCGGTCAGCCCAGCTTCTCCTGCAGATAGGAGACCAGTTTGTCCATGGAGACCCGGTCCTGGGCCATCGTGTCCCGATCGCGGACGGTCGCCGCGTTGTCGTCGAGTGAGTCGAAGTCCACGGTGACGCAGTAGGGGGTGCCGATCTCGTCCTGACGTCGGTAGCGTCGTCCGATCGATTGGGTGATGTCGAGCTCGACCATCCAATGCGATCTCAGCTCGGCCGCGATCCGCTCCGCCGGCTCGATCAGCTCGTCCTTCTTGGACAGGGGTAGCACCGCCACCTTGTAGGGCGCCAACCTGTGGTGAAGACGCATGACCGTTCGGGTCTCCCCTTCCACCTCCTCGGTGTCATATGCGTCGATGAGGAAGGCGAACGTCGCACGGGTGGCCCCGGCTGCCGGTTCGATCACGTATGGAAAGAAGCGCTCGTTGGCCTCCTGATCGAAATAGCGAAGGTCCTCCCCTGAGTGCTCGGCATGCTGTCGGAGGTCGAAATCGGTGCGGTTGGCAATGCCTTCCAACTCGTCCCAACCCCACGGAAACTCGTATTCCAGATCCGCCGTCCCGGCCGAGTAGTGGCTGAGCTCATCCGCGTCGTGGTAGCGGAGCCGAAGCCGATCCGGGGTCATGCCGAGATCGATGTACCACTGCTTCCGGACATCCAGCCAATACTGGAACCATTCGTCGGCCTCCTGAGGTGCACAGAAGAACTCCATCTCCATCTGCTCGAACTCTCGGGTCCGGAAGACAAACTGACCGGGTGTTATCTCGTTGCGGAAGCTCTTCCCGATTTGAGCCACACCGAAGGGCAGCTTCAACCGCTGGGTGCGTCGAACGTTCTCGTAGTTGGTGAATATCCCTTGAGCGGTCTCGGGTCTGAGATAGACCAGGTTCTCATCAGACTCCACTGGACCCATATGGGTGCGAAACATGAGGTTGAAGTCACGGGGCTCTGTGAATTGCCCCGACACCCCGCAGGTGGGGCACTTGTTGGGGTCGTCGAGTTTGTCCAGGCGATGCCGGGAGTTGCAGTTGCGACACTCGACCATCGGGTCGGTGAAGACCTGCTCATGACCCGATGCCTGCCAGACCTGCCGGGCCTGGATGATCGCCGAATCGAGACCCACCACATCTGCTCTCTCCTGAACCATCGACCGCCACCACTCCTCCTTGACGTTGCGGAGCAGTTCGACACCCAGCGGCCCATAGTCATAGGCAGACCTGATGCCGCCGTAGATCTCGGATGCCTGGAAGGCGAACCCGCGCTTCTTGGCCAGGTTGGAGATGGTGTCGAGGGTGACTTCGGTCATGGTGGGGAACGGTGGCCTACTTCTCTTCCCTAGTCAATCTGAACGGAGGTCTTCGGCACCACCGAATCGACGTTCCCGACTCTGGTAGTCGAGGACTGCGTCGACGAGGGCGTGGCGGTTGAAGTCCGGCCAGAGGATGCCGGGGAAATAGAACTCGGCGTAGGCCGACTGCCAAAGAAGGAAGTTGGACAGTCGGTGCTCACCGGAGGAGCGGATGACCAAGTCGACATCAGGCATATCGGGGATGTAGAGGGCTCGTGCGAAGCTCTCCTCGTCGATTTCCTCCAATTCGGTGCCGGCCAGCTTGCGGGCAGCCTCGACGATCTCCCGACGCGACCCATAGTTGAAGGCGAAAACCAGCTGGAGAGCGTCGTTGTCTTTGGTCAGATCGGCCGCATCGACCATGTGTTTGCGGTTGCGATCCGGGATCCGTGGATCGTCCATGTCTCCGGCAAAGCGCATCCGCACTCCTTGAGCGTGGAGGTCGTCTCGTCTTCGGGTGAGGAGGTCCTCGTTGAACCACATCAAGAACTCGACCTCATCGTCGGAACGGGCCCAGTTCTCCGTCGAGAACGTGAATGCGGTCACCCACTCGATGCCGATCTCCAGGGCTCCCTCAACAGTGTCGAACAGGGCCTCCTCGCCGGCGAGGTGTCCCGCCGTCCGGGGCAGGCCGCGTTCGTTTGCCCAACGGCCGTTCCCATCCAGGATCAACCCAACGTGGCGCGGGATGCGGTCGAGGTCGACGCGGCTCAGGTCGACACTCACTCCATCACCGCCAGTGAAGTCAGTTTGCGATCGAGGTGATACTCGACGAATCGCCTGGCGATGCCCATCGCCTCACTGGAAAAGGTTGCGTCGGTGGGAGGCAGGGCCATCAACTCGGAGCCGGCCAGTGCGGCGAGATAGCCGGTGATCCCGTCGCGAAGCCGGACCGCCCCATCGACCCGGCAACGGTCACAGATCGATCCGCCGCCAGAAAAGGAGAAACGATGGAGATCGTCGACCCGGCCACATCCGGCACATTGCAGCAGGGACGGAGCGACTCCCACGACTTCGGCGAGCTTCAGAAGGTACGACGTGATCAGGTCCGGGCTGCGGACACCTGCCTCAAGGGTCTTTAGCCCACGTTGAAGAAGAAGAAACAACCGAACGGCCGACTCGTCTTCCTGGGCAACGGCATCTGCGGCCTCGACCATGGTTCCAGCGGCGACAACCGCATCGAGGTCGCCACGCAAACGAGGAAATGGCTCGAGCACCGCAACCTGGGTGATGGTGTCGAGGTTGCGACCCTCGTAGAGGACGAGATCGACGTGGGTGAAAGGCTCGAGGCGCCCGCCGAATCGGCTCTTCGTCTTACGCACACCCTTGGCGACAGTCCGGATCTTACCGTTGTTCGGGCTCAGCAGCACGACCACCCGGTCGGCTTCACCGAACGGATAGGAGCGGAGAACGATTCCCTGGTCGTGGACGATTGGCACTGCCGATACAGGGTATTCCGGGAGCGGCGTAGTCTCGGGTTCATGGCACCGCTACCCGACGCAGACATCCAGAGCTTCACCGAGGACAATCCCGACTGGAACTGGTCCGACGGCGAGATAGCCCGCACGTTCGAGTTCGAGGACTTCAACGAGGCCATGGGGTTCGTCACCCGAATCGCAATGGAGGCTGAAAAGGCCAACCACCACCCCGACATCGACATTCGATGGAACAAAGTGACCTTGACCCTCTCCACCCACTCCGAGGGTGGCATCACCGACAAGGATCTCGACTTGGCCACGATCGCCGAGGGCCTCGTCTGAAGATGAGCTGATTTGGGCCAGATATGGCCTGAGCTACCCCGGGTTCGCAGTTCTCAGTTGAACCTGGGTGGGCGTTTTTCCCTGACCGCAGCCATGCCCTCGGCGGCATCGGGGGTGTGGAAGCCGAGAAACTCGTAGGCCACCGACGCGTCGAAGATCGGGTAGGCCATGCGCAGCCAGTGATTCAACGTGTGCTTGGTCCAGCTCAATGCCTCCGCAGGGCCCGTGGCCAGACGTTTGGTCAGCTCAACGGTGAAGTGCTCCAACTCGTCGTCGTCCACGACCTTTGCGACGAGCCCGATCCGCTCCGCCTCCTCGCCGGTGAGTGGCTCGTTGCTCATGAGGTAGTACTTGGCTTTCGCCATCCCGACCAAGAGCGGCCAGATGACGGCTGCGTGGTCGCCCGCCGTGACACCGATGTTGGTGTGACCGTCGATGATCCGGGCCGCCTTTCCTGCCACCGGAATGTCGGCGAGCAAGGCTGCGGCCAACCCGGCTCCTACCGCCGGCCCGTTGATGGCGGACACGATCGGCTTCGAGCACTCGATGACGTTCCGTACGAGCTCGCGGGCCTCCTTGAGGACCCGTCGGTGGGCGCCTTGATCTTCCATGATCTCATCGATCATCTCGTAGGCCCCGCCGGCGGAGAAGGCGCGGCCCTTCGACCTGAGCAGAACCGCACGTACCTCGGGAGAGGCGTCCACCTGGGGCCAGACGTCCACCAGTTCCCGATGGCCGGCCACGGTGACGGCGTTGAGCCGTGGTTCGTTGCCCATCGTCACGACCAGGACGCCGTTGTCCTGCAATTCCAGGTCGAGATACTCGAAGCGGTCGTTGTCCATCACGTGACAGTAGAGCAATGGCGATAATCGACGCATGACGTACGAGAACAAGCGGGTGATCGTCACCGGTGCGGCTTCGGGGATCGGCGCCGCCACCGCCAGGCTGCTCGCAGCCCAAGGGGCGCTGGTCGCCGGTCTGGACATCGACACAGAAGGTGTATCCCGCGTTGCCGACGAGATCGGCGGACTGACTCTTGGCATCGACCTCGGTGACGTTGATTCGCTTCCGCCAGCCGTCGAGGGCCTGATGGCGGACCTTCAGGGCCTCGACCTCCTGGTGAACTGCGCCGGATGGGACCGCGCCATGCCTTTCGTCGACACAGACGGCTCCTTTTGGCGAAAGGTGATCGACATCAATCTGCTGGGACCGATCGCCCTCACCCATGCTGTCCTCCCCCATCTCGGAGACGGCAGTGCCATCGTCAACGTCTCATCCGACGCGGGAAGGGTGGGGTCCAGCGGGGAGGTGGTCTACTCGGGTGCCAAGGGTGGCGTGATCGGATTCAGCAAGGCGCTGGCCCGAGAAGTGGCCGTCCGTGGCATAAGGGTCAACGTGGTGGCACCGGGTCCGACCGACACGCCATTTCTTGCCGGCTTTGACCCCACCGGGAAGTTGGCCGATGCCATGAAGCGTCAGACGCCTTTGAGGAAGCTCGCCACACCCGAAGATGTTGCTTCGGCGATCGCATTCCTGGGGTCAGCAGATGCCGGCCACATCACCGGTCAGGTTCTCTCGGTTTCCGGTGGACTGACGATGGTCTGAGTCGACAGTCTTCAGACCTCTTCGAAACCCAACCGGTCGAGGAGCTGGGGTGATCGCTGCCAGTCCTTCTCGACCTCGACATGCAGCCTCAGGTTGACTTTGGTGCCGAGAAGGGACTCGAGCTCGACGCGGGCCTCGGTGCCGGCGTCTCTCAGGAGACGGCCATTCTTTCCGATGACGATGCCTTTCTGACTGGAGCGCTCGACGATTACGTCTGCGGCGATGTCCAGGACCCCGTCATCGCGGGTTTCCATGTCCTCGACTATCACGGTCAGAGCGTGAGGCAACTCGTCACGCAGCCGGTCGAGGAACTTCTCTCGCACGATCTCGCCGATCACCAGAGTTTCCGGCTGGTCCGAAGTCATGTCTCGTGGGTAGAACTGCGGTCCTTCAGGCAGTCGTGACACCAGCTCATCCACGAGCTCGGACACCCCTTCCCCTGTCCTGGCCGAAACGGGGTAGTAGTCCTCGAACGGCCACTCGGCCGCCCCGACCAATTGGGACACGGTCTGTTCCCGACTGGCGGCGTCCACCTTGTTCACCGCAACCACGACGTCCGCTCTCGCGTCTGCCAGACGCTCAGCGATGAGACGATCGCCCGGGCCGATCGGCATCGTCGCGTCGACGATGAAGAGCACGGCATCGGAGTCCGTCAGCGACCCGTACACGAGAGTGTTGAGACGGCTGCCCAGCTCGGTCCTCGGCTTGTGGAGACCCGGTGTATCGACGAGGACGATCTGGTAGTCGGCTCCATGGACGATGCCCCGTATGGCGTTGCGGGTGGTCTGAGGCCGCGATGAGGTGATCGACACCTTCGATCCCACCATCCGGTTGACCAATGTGGACTTACCGACGTTAGGGCGCCCCACGACAGCGACGAACCCGGATTTCACTGACCGCTCGCTGCCCCCGAGAGTGAGACGGCGACTTCGGCTACGCGGCGACCCTGCATTCGAGTCACCGTCATGGCCAGCCTCTCGAACGCAAAGACCTCGCCCTCCTCGGGCACCCGCTCCGCCAGACCCAGGATCAGACCGCCGACCGTATTTCCCTCGAACTCGGGGACCTCGACTCCTGTAACCTTGCTCAGCTCGTCGACAGACAGACGAGCGTCCACCCACCAGCCGTCGGCCAGGGCGATGACGAGCTCTTCTTCGAGGTCGGTTTCGTCGGCGATCTCACCGACCAACTCCTCGAGCAGGTCTTCGATGGTCACCAGACCGGCAACGTCGCCGTACTCGTCCACCACCATCACCTGATGGGTGTGAGTGTCCTGCATCTCGCTGAGGAGCGAGGCAGCCAGCTTGGTCTCCGGCACGAACTCGACGGGTCGCATCACCTGTGCCACGGATCGGGGGCGTTCATCGGCGTCGGTGAGCATGCGGAGGAGGTCTTTGACGATGACCATGCCGACCACATCACCGTCGGAGGTGACCGGCACCCGGGAGAACCCCTCCGAGGTCGAGATCCCGATCAATTCCTCGATGGTCCCCGTGACCGCAATGGTCACCATGTCCGGTCTCGGGGTCATGACCTCCCGGACGATGGTCTCGCTGAACTCGAGAACCGAGTCGATCAGCTCTCGCTCCTGCTCGTCGCTCTCCTCGTGCTCCTCCTCCTCATCGGAGATGTCCCCGTTCTCGACGTCGGGTATGAGGTCATTGGCCCAATCACCGAGCCTCACAGCACGTCGCAGCACGTTGTGTGAGGCGTAGGCGAGACGGGCGGGATTGAGACGGCCGAGACGACGTGGGATCAGGTCACCGATGAGAAACGAAAGCACACCAAAGCTCACTGCCACAGCGAGCGTCTCCCAGCCGATGCCGGTGTCCGCAACCAGAACAGCCGTGGCCAGCACGGTACCCACGATCATGAAGGCAGAGGCCACGACACCGACCGCAGGAGAAATGGCCTCCCTGTTCTCGAGAAGTTGGGCGACGGTATCTGCCCCTTTCACGCCCTCGGATGCATCGCGTAGGGCGTCGGCACGTGGAACCCGTGTGATCGCCGTGCCCGCACTCCGCAACCATGCTGCGATCAGCAGGAAGACACCCGCCGAGATCAAGGCGCCGACTGTCATCGTCTTTGCCTACCCACCCTGGCCAACAGTTGACGCTCCCTTTCCTCCATCCGCTCTGCCTCGTCATCGTCGACATGGTCATAGCCGAGGAGATGCAGGATCCCGTGCGTGACCATGAGCGCCATCTCATCCTCGAAGGTGACGCCGTGGTCGTCGGCTTGACGGCGGACATAGGAGGGGGCAATCACGACATCGCCCAGCATGAGCGGTGGACCCTGCGGATGGGTGTCCGGAATCACACCGGGCAGCAATTCCTCGACCGGGAAGGCGAGCACATCGGTGGGGCCGTCCCGATCGAGAAAGCGCCCGTTGTACGAGGCGATCTCGCTCTCATCGACGAAGAGCAGCGTGACCTCGGCGTCCTCCGGAAAGCCTTCCTCGCGCAGAATCAATTCGGCCAGGGCGTGGAGATCGGCTAACCCTACGGCTTCCCTCTGCTCGTCGGCCACGAACACACTCATGGGGGCTCAATCCGGGGTCGGGGCTCGGGCCCCTCGGTACTAGACGACGGGTCGTCCATCAGCTGCCGGGGAAATTCGGGTACGCGATGCGTTGATGGTAGTGACCGACCAATGACTCGAGAAAGGCCTGTCTGATCCTCGAGATCTGACCCAGGGTCAGAGGCGACTCCGAGAGCTGACCATCCTCGAGCTTCTCATCCATCACTCTGTCGACGACCTTCTCGATGGCGTCCGGTGTGGGCTCGGCGGACTGGAAGTTGGCCCGACATGCTGCCTCGAGCGAGTCGGCCAACATGAGGATGGCAGTCTCTGTAGTTCGCGGTTTGTGCCCGATGTGGCGGAAGTCGTCGATATTGACATCGACCCCCTCTTCCTGACGGGCCTTCTCGTAGAAATAGCGCATCACGCCGTCCCCGTGATGGCTGACGATCCCCTCGGTGACTTCGGTTGGAATGCTGTAGTCGCGAGCCAAGGCGACACCCGCGGTGACATGGCTCCGCACGACCTCGGCGGACTCCTTCGGATCGAGCAGGTCGTGCGGATTTGGAATCCCGAACTGGTTCTCAATGAAATACGTCGGGTTCTCCGTCTTCCCCAGATCGTGGTAGTAGGCCATCGCCCGAGCCAGCAAGGCGTTGGCGCCGATCGATCTCGCCGCCGCATCAGCCAGCGTCCCCACCATCAGCGAATGGTTGAAGGTGCCGAACGCCTTGTCCTGCAACATCTGCAGGGCCTTGTGATTCCGGTCTGTGAGGTCGAGAAGACCAAGGGTGGTGGTGATGTCGAAGGCGGACTCGAAGAACTGAAGGGCTGCGAGACCGAGAAGAGAGGCGAGGACCGAAACACCGAAAGCCCAGGCGACTGCAATGCCCACGACCTCGAACACCGGCTCGTTGGGCGGTCCAACATGGAAGAACCACGACGTGGCGGCAGCGACCCCTGCCGCAACCAGAGATGAGAGGACAACGGCGTTCCGGAACGACCCACGGGTGCTCACCGACGACACGAACGGAATCGGCGCCAGGGCTGCCAGGATCGCATAGGTGGTGGCGCCTGTGTCCAGTGTCCCGGCAGCTGTCAGAACTCCCACCGCCAACGCCATCAGGACCGCGATCCGCTGATCGAACAACACCGCGGTGACGAATCCGAAGGCCACCGCAGGTAGCACGTACCAACCGGGGTCACCGGGCGCGCCCTCCAATGCGCGTTGAGCCGCGACGGTTGCTCGGACCGATGCGGCGGCCAGCACGATCATGATGCCCAGCAATGAAACCATCCGTGGTCTCGACCAGAACTCGGGGCGGAAGGTGGCCAGATAGACCCCGATCAAGGAGACGAGGACGATCAAGACCGCCAACAGCCCCGCCTCTGGTTGCTCTTGGAGATTGGGGGCGGACGTGGCGTCGATGGCGTCGATGTGGAGCTGAGTCATCGGCTCCCCGGCTTGCACGATGACCTGGCCCGCCGTGTAGTCCACGGTCACGTCGGGAACCTCATCGGCAGCTTGTTCCCTGAGTTCGGCAAGTCTCGACTCATTGACCAGGTAGTTCGCCTGCAGATAGGCGGCGACGACCTCGCTTGCCGCCACCCCTCCCTCAGCATCGGGCCCATCGTCCTGGAGTACGGGTGAAGCACTGGTCACCAGCCCCTGCTTCACCTCCTGGAGGTCCTCCTCTGTGATCCTTCGGCTGAACTCCGAAGAGAGACGGTCGAGGGCAACCACTCTGATGTTCTGGAGATGGGACATCTCACCCAGGGCGGCACGGGTGACATCGGCTGATGCGGTCTGGATGAGATATTCGAGCGTCTGGTCGGGCACGGCGCTGTGCTCCGTGGCCATCACCTCGAACACCTCCTCGGCCGGTGTGAGCGACACCATGAACCCCATTGGAGCCACGACACATTCCTCGCCCGGCGTGCATTCGACCAGCTGCGCGAGATTGTCGCCGCTTGGCACGAATCCATCAGGAATGGCAGCCGGGCCGGACAGAGTCACGACGGCCGGGCCGGGAGCAACCTGTGCGGTCCATACGCCATCGGAGCCACTCGTCACGGTGAAGGTGTCGTCGTGGGTCTCGATCCCGATGACGACGCCCTGGAGACCTTCGTCGCCTTGGGCTTCGTCCGTCGCTCCGTCGAACACACCATCGGCATCGAGGTCGACGAACACCCGGCCGGAGAGTGAGACCAGTTCCGGCGGGGCGGTCGTCGTTGTCGACCCTTCGCTGGTCTCGGTGTTGTCAGTGGTTGGCTCAGGGAGCTCGGGTACGGGCGACTGCTCGACTCCGGTGTCATCCCCAACCACCAGTGTCGCCACATCGGCGAACACATCATCGACCGAGGCACTAACCGAAGTCTCCACCTGCTGGTTCCGCTCCCGTGCATCGTCGGGGTCTACCTCGTCCTGGGCTTCCTGACGACGCTCTTCGGTGGTTGCCTCATCCAGTACGTCAGTGGCACTTCGCTCCGCATTGAAGGTCTGAGGAGCGAGCCTGCCGACGGTGAACTCAGGCTCAGGGTCTGCAGTGCCCAAAGAAAGGACGGCCCAAGAGGCCGCCACCGTTGCCAGAAACACCGCGCCACGGACGAGCGTGGACCGCTTCATGAGTTCTCGGACGACTCGAACCGCTGGTACGCCTCGACGATCGAGGCGACGATGCGATGACGCACGACATCTCGGGAGCCCAACTCGACGAAGGAGACGCCGGGGATGCCACGAAGGATGTCACGAACGACCCTCAAACCCGAATGCTTGCCTGTCGGCAAGTCGGTCTGGCTGATGTCGCCGGTGATGATCATCTTGGAATTGAACCCGAGTCGAGTGAGAAACATCTTCATCTGCTCGGGCGTTGTGTTCTGGGCCTCGTCGAGGATGACACATGCGTCATTGAGGGTCCTTCCTCGCATATAAGCGAGTGGAGCTATCTCGATAGTTCCCCGATCGATCAGAGACGCTGTCTCTTCAGGGCCAAGCATGTCCCAGAGGGCGTCGTATAGAGGCCTCAGGTAGGGGTCGACCTTCGCGGTCAGGTCGCCGGGCAGAAACCCGAGCCGCTCCCCCGCCTCCACGGCAGGTCGGGTGAGGATGATGCGTCGCACCGACCCATTGATGAGACTGTCGACGGCCGCCGCCATGGCCAGGTAGGTCTTCCCAGTCCCTGCCGGGCCGATCCCGAACGTGAGGGTGTTCTCCCGGATCGCCTCCATGTACCTCTGCTGGCCATGGGTCTTAGGACGTATCATTCGGCCCCTACCCACCGGAATTCCGTCACTGAGGACTCCGGAAGGGCTGGGGACCTCGTCTGTCACC
Source organism: Acidimicrobiia bacterium (assembly GCA_035620735.1). Taxonomy (GTDB): domain Bacteria; phylum Actinomycetota; class Acidimicrobiia; order Spongiisociales; family ZC4RG35; genus JANQRA01. The sequence continues at coordinate 32,740 of DASPGH010000074.1, forward strand.
ATCTTGACGACCTCGGCGACACGACGCTCGTCCAGCTTCTGACCCTCCTGGACGAGGATCAGCAGCTCGTCGAGCACGGTCTTCGCCCGCTCCACGTCGGTCTGTTCGCCGGTCAACACCAACTCGTCACCACGCGCGAGGAACCGGACCTCGGGGATGAGGTCCTCGACTTGCCGCAGGTGTCGATCCGACTCTCCTATGAGGTCGAGAAGCAGATGATGGCTGGGTACGCGTAACCGCGATTCGATTGGGTCTGGTGACACGGGTAGACGCCCTGTTCAGGCGGGTGAGTGGTCCATTCTACCGACGATCCGCCCTAGAGCCAGAACCCGCCGCACGATGATTCAGTCGGAGTGGGCGGCCCTGACGGACTGCAAGAGAGAGCCGATGACAGCTCGGTCCGATTCTCTCACCTCATCGCTACCAGGCTTCTTGCGCAACATCTGGATCGCCGCCAGATATCGCTCGACGACATCGCCTTCATCGTTGGCGAGAGCTTCGAGATCGATTATGAGATCGGGCTCGTTGGCCGTGGGAAGCAACTCGGACGCGGGTGTTCCGTATATCTCCGAAAGACGGGCGAAACGCTGCACCGAGATCGCCCTCTCTCCCCGCTCATACGCCCCGACGACCGAAGCCTTGAACTCGCCCTCGGTCTGCGACTCGACGTCACCCAGAGACCATCCGCGGTGACGACGGGCTGCCCTGAGCCTTTGCCCAAGCGCGTAGTTAAAGTCTTCGACCAACGGTATCCGCTCCCATTTCGCCGGTGTCATCCTATCTGGCGGCAACGCCGATTGCACTATCTACCGGACAGTTTCGCCACAGCAACGATCGCCGCGGTCTCCACACGAAGGATGGTTGGTCCTAGATCCCACTTTCGGATGTCTGTGGCCAGCTCATCGTCGGCAAAACCGCCCTCGGGACCGATCACGACTGTCGTCACGTCCGGAGGCGAATCGTCTCCGCCGGGGTGACAGATCACCGAGCCTGGCTCGAGATCTGAGAGTGTCATCAGATCCGGATCGACCTCCATGAGCCATGCTCCACGAGACTGTTCGGTTGCCGCGAGGACCCATGAGAACATCTTCGACCCACTCGCCAGCCGATTCTTCCCGTGGCGGGTGTCGAGCCATCGGAGTCGCGCTACGCCGAGCTCCGCCATTTTCTCGACGAGGAAACGCAGTCGGTCCTTGTTGGCCGGTGGGGCCGCCACGACCGTGAGCTCGGTAGGTCGCCTAAGCGTCTCCTCCTCCCCGCGATCGATCACATGCTGGCCGAGAACGCCTTTCCCCATGGTGCCGAGACCGTCGGTGTAAGTGAGATCGTCTCCCTGCGACATGCGCAACACTTTGCTCAGATGTCTGGACTGAATCACCGAGAGATTCAGCGTCGGACCCTCCCAAGGGGCGGACACAACCAGGTGCGGGACGTGTCTCACCGGGTCGAGGCGCGCCGCTCGGCCGTGTCCCCCTGTAGATCGGCCCATTTTCTGAGGAGCTCTTCCTCTTCAGAGGTCAGAACCTCGGGGATGGCGACGCCGACCACGACATGCATGTCCCCTCTCTGGCGACGCCCCAGGACAGGCATTCCCCTTCCGGAGAAAGTGAACACAGCTCCTGGCTGGGTCCCGGGAGGTATTTCCAGGCTCTCCAGCTCGCCATCGATCGTCGGAACCTCGATGTGCGCTCCGAGGGCGGCCTCCGGAACGCTCACGCTGATCGCATGGACGAGATCGCTGTCGCGACGCTCGAAGTGCTCGTCCGCTTCCACGTCGATCTCGACGAAAAGATCCCCTGACTGTCCCGAGCGTCCGCCGGACTCGCCCCGACCTGAAAGACGAAGACGAGTGCCACTGCTCACTCCTGCAGGCACCTCCACCTTTACTTTCTTCTTGCCGGGTCTCGCCCCTGAGCCAGAGCAGTCGGGGCACGGGTCGGCGATGATGGAGCCCTCGCCGTTGCAGGTCGGGCAGGTCGTGACCGACATCATCGTCCCGAAGACCGATCGCTGAGCCATCCGCACCTGGCCGCCACCACCACAGTCCGGGCAGGTCACCGGGTGGGTGCCGGGACTTGCACCGGAGCCGTCGCATGTCTCACAGATCGACAACGCCGAGTACTCGACCTCGACCTCTGTACCGAACGCCGCCTCTTTGAGCGTCACCGACGCCCTCAGGAGGATGTCGCGGCCCCGGGGCGGGCGATAGGGCCTTCCCCCGAACAGACCGGAGTCTCCGAACACGGATCGGATGAGATCGTCGAGACCGCCCACTCCGGAGAACAAGTCGGACAGATCGATGGTGTCGCCTCGGTCGTAACGCTGCCGGCGTGCCGGATCGGAGAGAACCTCATATGCCTCAGCGGCCTGTTTGAAGCGGCCTTCGGCCGCCGGGTCGTCGGGATTGGCGTCGGGATGGGTTTCGCGGGCGATCTTGCGGAACGCCTTCTTGATCTCCTCGGTTGTGGCTGACCGCTCGACACCGAGAATTCGGTAATAGTCCTTTGCCATCTCAGTCCGACCTGGTGCCGATCTGCTCTTCAAGCTCTCGTGTCACTTCTTCGACCGCCGAGATCACCCGCTTGTAGTTCATTCGCATGGGACCGATGACACCAAGCGAGCCCCCACTTTCGCCGCCGCTCTCGTAAGACTTGGATACAACCGCTAAATCGAGATCCTCGCCGATCTGGATCGATGTCTCGGGTGCAGCCGCCATCAGAGTCATCACTTCGGCCTCGCGTTCCATGATCTCGAGGATTCTCTGCACGGTGGACAGGTCTTGCCATACCTGTGCCATCCGCTGCGTGCCTCCGAGGAACATCTCCGAACCGCCAGAGGCGGCGAGATGGAGACAGTCGGTGATGGTGAGAATCGTCTCTTCAACCGGTCTCGATAGATCTTCGCGATAGCCCTCGCTGAACGAAGGCGGAGACCCCAACTCTCGACCGACGACGGCCCCGGTGATCAGTTGCTGGGCCTCCTCGATCTCCAACGGGGTGACGGGAACCCTGACCCTCCCCCGCTGTTGAACGACTCGACCACCCTCGGTGACAACGACTACGAGGACCTGATCATTGGAGATCTGGACCGTGTGCACCGCGCGCACTTGCTCTCGGGCGATTCCCGGCGCCACGACCACGGATGGCAGGTCGGTGATCTCCACGAGCAGATCGGAGGTCGCCTTGAGCAGCTTGGACAGCTCGAGATGCACGTCGCCGAAGAAGGTGCTCACCTTTTCCTGGGCGGCCTGGCGAAGACGGCTCGGACCGAGATGATCCACGTAATACCGGTAACCGGCAACGGTCGGGACACGACCTGCAGAGGTATGGGGTTGGAGTACCAGCCCATCGTTCTCGAGAGCGGCCAGGTCGTTTCGAATCGTCGCCGCCGAGACCGCCAGCCTGCTGTGTTCCAGGATGGCGCGCGAGCTGACCGGCTCACCGGTCTTGATGTGCTCCTCCACGAGAGCGCGGAGCACCTCCGAGCGACGGTCCTCGAGCATCGCCATGATCATGACGATAGGGGCGTCAGCCCCAGAACCGAACGATGGACGGCATCGGTGACGAGGGGGTTCCGGACTCGTACACACCCTTCCTCCACGTCAATGATCCCGGATTCGACCAATGACTTCCCATCCGCCGACGCGAGCAGCGCCTCAGTGCCCGGGCCGGGGGATACACCGGCACTCCTACGCAGCCCGACGAACAAGCGATCCAGTTCGGCGTCCCAGCCGGAGACAGGCTCCGCGCCCGCCCGGGGTGACCGGCCGGATTCAATTCTGTCGATATACGCGTCGACGCGACGATGGTTGCGATAGCGGACACCAGCACGGAATCCATGTGCGCCGTTGCCATAGGCCTCGTACTGGCCCTGGGCCCAGACCACGAGGTTGTAGTGGCACTCATGACCCGGACGCGCCCAGTTGGACACCTCGTACCTCTCGAAGCCCGACATGCCCAGGATCGCCACAGCCCTCTCGTACCTCTCGGCCTGGACGTCGGGGTCCGGGGCGATGGCACCGGAGCGGACGGCACGGCCGAGTGGCGTTCCCCGTTCCACGGTCAGGGCATAGCAGGAGACATGGGGCACCCCGGTGCCAACGGCGCGTTCGAGTGATCGCTGCCAAGACCCGTCGCTTTCGCCCGGCGTCCCGAATATGAGGTCGACCGAGACGCTGTCGAAACCGGCGGAGGTAGCGGCCTCGACCGACTCCTCGATTTGGCGCGGGCCGTGACGGCGGCCCAGGCCGGCAAGGACGCCGGCATCGAAGCTCTGGGCACCGAAGGAGACGCGATTGAAACCCGCCGATCGCAGCCTTAGGGCCCGCTCGGTGTCGAAGTCCTCCGGGTTGGCTTCCAGGCTGATCTCGGCAACAGATGAGATTCCATGGCGCTTTTCCAGACTCTGCAGGATCGAGCCGAGCACAGGCGGGTCGATGTGGCTGGGGGTGCCTCCTCCGAAGTAGACCGCATCGAAGGGCCGCCAGGCCTCTGACCTTTCGATCTCGGCTCGAACCGCGGCGACATAGCGGGCGACGAGCTCGTCTCGCCCGGCGACCACGGCAAAATCGCAATAGGGGCAGATTGCGGAGCAGAACGGGATGTGGACGTAGGCCGCCGCAGAGTCTGCGAACCGGTCGGCGTCGGTGAGTCTCATTGCTCGTCGTCGACCTTGAGAGCGGCTACGAACGCCTCTTGTGGAACCTCGACCGATCCCACCATCTTCATCCTCTTCTTGCCCTCCTTCTGCCGCTGGAGGAGCTTCTTCTTTCGACTGATATCGCCGCCGTAGCACTTGGCCGTGACGTCTTTGCGCCTGGCCCTCACGGTCTCTCTGCTGATGATGCGGCCACCGATCGCGGCCTGGATCGGCACATCGAACAACTGACGAGGGATGAGCTCCCGAAGACGAGTGGTCATCTTCTTGCCGTATTCCTGAGCTTTGTCACGATGCACGATCGCTGAGAACGCGTCGACCGGCACTGCGTTGAGCAGGATGTCAACCTTGACCAGGTCGGATTGCCGGTAGCCGGCCGGCTCGTAATCGAGGGAGGCATACCCCTTGGTGCGTGACTTGAGCAGATCGAAGAAGTCGAAGACGATCTCGGCGAGCGGCACATCGAAGTCCAACTCGACACGCTCGGGGCTCAGATAGTTCATGTTGCCCACGATTGCCCGTCTGGAGGTGGCCAGCTCCATGATCGGGCCCACGTATTCGCTCGGTGCCAGGATCATTGCCTTGACGTAGGGCTCCAAGATCGACTCCCGGTCATTGGGCTCTGGCAAATCCTGAGGTGAGCGAAGCTCCCTCACCGAGCCGTCGGGCATCGTCACCTCATAGGCCACCGACGGTGCAGTCGCCACCAGGTCGAGGTCGTACTCGCGCTCGAGACGCTCCCTGACGATCTCCATGTGCAGCAGCCCGAGGAATCCGCAACGAAACCCGAATCCCAGGGCTTTGGAGGTCTCGGGCTCCCAAACCAGGGACGCATCATTGAGCCGAAGCTTCTCGAGGGCTTCTCGCAGTTTTTCGAAGTCGTCACCATCCGTGGGAAAGAGACCGGAGAAGACCATTGGCTTGGGCTCGTCGTATCCGGGAAGGGGGTTGGAGGCGGGTCGGGCGGCGCTGGTGATGGTGTCCCCAACCTTGATCCTGTCGATCTCCTTCACCCCGGTGATCAGGTAGCCCACCTCGCCCGCGCCCATCGAAGCCACCGGCTCTGCCTTTGGTCGCAGGAAGCCGATTTCGTTCGCTTCGTGGACTTCGTTGGTGGCCATGAAGCGAAGGTCGTCGCCAGATTCGAGTGTGCCGTCGACGACACGCACGTAACAAACCACCCCCTGGTAGACGTCGAAGTAGCTGTCGAAGACGAGTGCTCGGAGTGGGGCGGTTGGATCTCCGCTCGGCGGCGGAACCTCCTTCACCAGGGTCTCGAGGAGGTCTGCAACCCCTTCGCCCGTCTTGGCCGAGATGCGGAGGACCTCTTCTGAGGAGCCGCCGATGATGCCGGTCACCTCCTCAGCCGCCCTGTCAGGTGTGGCGGCCGGGAGGTCGATCTTGTTGATGGCAGGGATGACCTCGAGCCCGGCGTCTATGGCCAGATACGAGTTGGCCAGCGTCTGCGCCTGAACGCCCTGTGCTGCGTCGACGAGTAGCAGAGCGCCCTCGCACGCGGCCAGGGAGCGACTGACTTCGTAGGAGAAGTCCACATGCCCTGGGGTGTCGATCAGATTGAGCACGTAGTCATGGCCGTCGTTTGCGTTGTACTCGAGCCTGACGGTTTGTGCCTTGATGGTGATCCCCCGCTCACGCTCCAGGTCCATCGAGTCGAGCAACTGCTCCCGCATCTCACGCTCGGTGACGGCACCTGTCAGCTCCAGCAGACGGTCGGCCAGCGTCGATTTCCCATGGTCGATATGGGCGATGATGGAGAAGTTGCGTATGCGCGATTGATCGGTCATGTGAGGTGAGTGAGCTTGGCATTGTACCTTCACCCCCGGCACTGCTACTCTGGCTGGTCCCGGGAACCGACGTGGTTCGGGCACCCGGATCCCCTACGCCAGTTAGGTTTTCACACGTTCCGATATGGCCAACATCAAGTCACAGAAGAAGCGCAATCGTCAGAGCGAGACGGCTCGTCAGCGCAACAAGGCGATCATGAGCGACCTCAAGACCAGCATGAAGAAGGTCCAGCAGGCTGCTGCTGACGGTGAGCCCACCGACGAGCTCTTCCGCACTGCACAGAAGAAGATCGACACTGCTGCCAGCAAAGGTGTCCTTCACCCCAAAGCCGCCGCCCGCCGCAAGTCTCGTTTGGCCGCCTCGATCAACTCCTGACCTTTCCGGCGTTGCTATAGCAACACCGAGCGGTTTCCGAGACATGGTGCACGGCCAACGCGCCTGCTAGCCGTACCAGCGGCAGAACGCCACGGTCAACCGCTCCAGAGTGACCCGATGGACCTCCTCGGGCTGGGTCTTGACCACACGGTCCGCCCTGACCAGCGCATCCTGAGCGCGTCTCAAGGCCGACTCCCTCACCCGACCCCGCTGTGACCAGAGCATCGACACCTGGCGGTCAGAGCCCCCGACCCACGACCTGAGCGTCTCCTGATCGGGAGCGGCTGCCGCGAGCGCCTTCTTCTTGAGGTCGGTCTCGAGAGCAGCCAGATAGACGAGCGGGTGACCATGGACCAAGAAGTCGGAGAGACGTCGCAGAGCCGTCCCGACATCACCTTTTGAGATTGCATCGGTGATGTTCCAGGTGGGCTCGTCTGGTCGGTTCTTGAATCGGTCGAGCACCAACCCGGCGGTGATCTTTCCTGGTGTCTCCGTCAACTGATCCAGCGCCTGGCCCAGACTGGCAGTGTCGCTTCCGAAACGTTGAATCAGGGCTCGAGCCACCGACTTGTCGAGGTCGAGACCTCGTTCCTTGATCTCGGCGTCCAGCCACTGGCCCGCCTGACGCTCCCACATCTTCTTGACCGAAATCGACTGGCCATCGAGGTCCTTGACAGCCTTTGGGACAGCCCCGCCGTAGATGAGGACGACCTCGATGATCGAGAGGTCCGCCCCGATGAGAAGGTCGAGCAGCGTTTCCAGCTCGGACTTCTGCAAATTCTGCGCATCCATCAATTCGAGTCCCTGGGCATCCCCAAACAATGATCCAGACTGGAGTAGCGGGATCATCGGCTCCAGCTCGGCTCGAAGGCTGCCATCTCCTTCCTCGCCTGCGCCCCGACCCGGAACGTCGATTCGGACAATTTGGTCGCGGGCTACGCCCTGTCTGGCGAGATGTTTGGCGGCCACTTCGAGCATCTGCTCCCGTTCCCCCGGGCCGGGGCTGGATGGGCCGGCGACAACCATCAACGTCATGACATCAACGTAGCGGAGGCGTACGACCGAAAAGGTCGACCAAATCACAGGCCAACGGCACATCGTGAGCTCTGATGATGTCGGCTCCGTGCTCAAGAGCGAGGCCCACGTATACGGCCAGTCGGTGCCCGTCCCTCTTACGGGGTATCGGGATCAAGATCGGCCGGCCGAGAGCCCTCAGATGATCCGACCCGGCTATCACCTGGAGTTGCATTCGCGAGTAGGCCTGGTAGTTCCCCCGATAGTTGAGGGCGATGCCAGGGTCGAGAATCACGTTCACCACCCCGGCTTCCGCCAGTTCTTGGAGAAGAAACCGAAATCCGTCGGCGGTGTGTTCGGCCTTGTCGTCTCTGATCTGCACTTCGCCAACGTCATGAGGGTTGGCACCTTCGACGTATACGGCAACCGCGGCGACATCTGATCCGGCGACCACCTCCCTCATCTCCGGGTCCCTCAAACCGCCCGTGTCGTTGACGATGACAGCACCGGCCTCGACGGCCGCCTGAGCAACCTCGGGCTTCCACGTGTCGATCGAAACCAGGTGGCCTTCGGCAGACAGTGCCTCGATCACCGGTACCACGCGTGACACTTCGTCAGCAGGGCTGATCGTCTGGTTGTCGAGATGACTGGACTGACCCCCGACATCGACGAGGGCAGCACCCCACGTCCGATAACGATCGGCGATGAGCAAGGCCTCGTCGACGGTACGGGCGACTGTATGGGAGTTTTTCGACTCGGGCGAGACGTTGATCACGCCCATCACGTGGGTCACCTCACCCAAGGGCAACTCGTGCGGACCGAGTCGGAGACTGTCGGGCACCGTGCGAGGTTAGGTCCTATCCGAACCCTGGGTTTACGGACGTGGCTCAGCGAGACTGCGAACTCAGGGTTCGCCGAATCGCCTTCACGAAGCCAGGAATTCGCGGTACCAGCGAGCGCTCGTCTTCATGGTCCGCTTCATCGTGGAGCGATCGACGTGGACGATCCCAAACCGTCTCGAATAGCCGAGTGACCACTCGAAGTTGTCGAGCAGCGACCACACGAAGTAGCCCTGCACAGGCACACCTCGATCTCGGGCGTCGTGAATGGCAGCGATGTGCCGACGTAAATACTCGACCCGCTTGGGATCATCGACCGTCCCGTCCGAAGCGACTTCGTCCGTGTAGGCGGCGCCGTTCTCCATTATCAGAAGCGGAATCCCGGGGTATTCCTTCGCCACCCGCTCCAGCATCCAGGTCAGGCCCATCGGCTCGACTCCCCAAGCCATCTCGGTGAGCTCCCCGGGCGGCGTGGCCAGGCCGGCTTCCTCCGGCCCCGGCCAGGGCAGCATGGGGTCGGCGCCAGGCACGTGCTCGATGTGGTTGATGTTGTAGTAGTTGATACCCAGGTAATCGATGGGCTCCACGGCTCCGGCGAGCCTCTTGAGGTCGATCCTGTCCTCGACGCCATACTTCTCGATGTAACCGATCACTTCGTCCGGGTACCCTCCGTCGAAGACGGCGCCAAGGAACAAGCGGTTCTGAATGGCATCGACTCCCCGGGCCGCGTCGCGATCCTCATTACTGTCGGTCTCAGGCCATGCCGGGATCAGGTTGAGGACGATGCCGAGCTGGTCGTCGTCCCGGGCTTCGGTGTCGCGTTGAGCCCGAATAGCAGCGTGATGGGCGAGCATGAGATGGTGCGCCACCACGAACGAAGACCCGGGATCAGTCATCCCTGGGGCGTGATCTCCGGCGCTATGACCCAGGAAGGCGCTGCACCAGGGCTCGTTGAGGGTCGACCACACCTGGACCAGGTCACCGAGCTGTTCCTTCGCCGCCACGGCATAGTCGGCAAACCATTCGACGGATTCCTCGTTGAGCCAACCACCCCGATCCTGGAGTGCTTGGGGAAGATCCCAGTGATAGAGCGTGACGGCGGGGGTGATGCCGGCATCGATCAGCTCAGAGCAGAGGCTTCGATAGAACACCACCCCCTCGGGGTTCAGTGGGCCGGTCCCGTCCGGAATGAGTCGCGACCACGAGATGGAGAATCGGTAAGCATCCACCCCGATCTCGGACATCAGCGCAACATCTTCTCTGAATCGCTCGTAATGAGCGACGGCGTCGTCGCCACTGTCGCCGTTGAGTGTCTTGCCCGGCGTGTGAGAGAACGTGTCCCAGATGGAAGGACCTCGGCCGCCCTCGTTCCACGCACCCTCCACCTGATAGGCAGCAGTGGCCACACCCCACATGAAGTCACTGGGGAAATCGGACGAGCGAAGCGAGTGTTGCGATGGTGCTTCGGTTGACATGTCTCCCTACTTCTGGGCTCCGGAGCGATCGTTCCACGCAAAACATATCCGGAAAGGGGAGAGCGCCATGGCGTGGCCTCATCTGTGGGAGGGTCACACCGGAAATCGCCCGGAGTGCTTCGGGCCGTCTATAAGGGCCAAACTCGATGCAGAAAACAGAGTCACCCGACCACCGGCACCCCTTCCTCACGGGTGTGAACTACTGGCCGCGACGCAAGGCGATGTACTGGTGGCGAGACTTCGATCGCGGTGAGGTTGCTGACGAGTTCGCCATGATCGCCGATTTGGGGATGGACATCGTCCGGATCTTTCTCTTGTGGGATGACTGGCAGCCAGAACCAGATCTGGTGTCCAGCGAATGCCTATCGGACCTCGGAGCTGTTTGCGAACTAGCCGTCGCGGCCGGACTTCGTCTCGACGTCACCTTCTTCACCGGTCATATGGGCGGGCCCAACTGGG
>DASPGH010000075.1:0-13774 GCA_035620735.1 Acidimicrobiia bacterium
CGATGCCCGGTAACTGGTGGCGATGCGGACGTCATCGGAGGAGCCCTGGGAAATGGCGTATTGATGATCGAACTCCTCGACATCAAGCCAGTAGGAGCTTTCGCTATCGAAGACGAGGGTGTCCGTGCCCACCTCGAGATAAGACGAGGTAGCTGTGTGAACGACGTCCTGGATCTGCCACAGCGTATGGCTGAGCCGACGACGCGCCCTGGAGTCGGTGAGCTCGGGCCAGAACGTGCCTGCCACCACCTCACGATTGACCGGCCGATCCCTGTGCATCACCAAATAAGCGAACAACGACCGACCTGCCCGGGATGCGATCGGTGGCAAGGCGACACCGCCGCGTTCGAGGAGAAACCCTCCAAACAGATGGACACGAAGCGTCTCCATTCATCCAGACGCTAACCGGGTCATGCCGGATGCGTGCCCCGGCACGCAACCGGCGTCTCCTGCAGGTGGCGCCACCAGCGCCCGCCATTTTGTCCCCACTCCCCGTCCCCACTCCTCGGTCCCCACGCTCATTCTCCGGGCCCCAGACTTCGCTGAGCGAAGTCTGCAACCCTGGTTTCGCCAAACGTGGCGGGCCGAGCGGGGCACGACCACGGGCCCCCGCGAGCCAGACGTCGTCGTTTCGGTACCTCAAGAAGGTGCCGGAAATGCCGATTTTTTCGCGGATGATCCCCAGGCGCGGCCGCGCCCGCATAACTCCCGAGAACCGCCGCATTCTTCGAACCAGTGGACTGGTTGGCGTCGCCGTCCTCGTGGTGGTCGGAGCCGCCACGAGTATCGCCATCAACCTCAATCTCGGCGAACGCGGCGAGGCTCTGCAAAGGGCGGCAGACACGGCAGCCACGAGTCTTCATACCGCTATCGACCAAGCTGCCTTGAAGCTGGAGGCGATCGACGGCTTCTTCCGAGGTAGCGACGAGGTGACACAGTCAGATTTCGATGCATTCGTCGACTCGCTCGACCTGTCACAAGACCCGGATTCGCTGGCCGTCGCCATGAGGGTCGCCCAGGAGGAGCTCCTGGCGTTTGCTGAAGAGCTGGAGAAGACCCACCCCGGCGTCGAGCTGACCGAGTTCGGACCGGGTGGCGTGGTGGCCCCCCTCAGCAACAGCTCCTACCAGGTGAGATACATCATCTCCTATCATCGACCCTCGCCTGGGGACCGAAGCCTCATCGGGTTCGACATGGCGAGCCATCAGACTCGTTCTGAGACGATCGTCGCGGCAACAGTCGCCAACAAGACCGTCGTCTCCGAGTTCGTACGTCTGGTCGGAAAGAACCAGGACGCTGATGGCCTTCTGATCGTCACGCCGATCCACGATCGCTCCGGGGAGTCGATAGGCGTTGCCGTCGCCTCGGCCAATGTCTCGACGCTGATCCCGGCTTGGGTCCCAGCCTCCACGCGCTCGGGCCTGAACGTCGTGGTCACGAGTGATCGCCCGGACCCAGCCCTCTCTCCGACGTTGTTCCGCCCGACCGCGACCAGCTACGCATCGCTGCCTGGACGGTCGTGGCAGATCACCGTGACCCCGGTCGCATCGGATGTGACCACCGTCGCCCTCGTCACGGTGCTCGCCCTCCTCCCGGTGGCCGTGTCACTGGGAGGCTTCTTCCTTACGAGGTCAGTGCTCACCCGTCGATTCCTGACCCGGCAGCTCGAGCTGTCCGATGCACTGGCGGCCGAGCGACAGCGGCGAGTGGAAGTCCTCTCCGACTACGAGCTGATCACCGAGAACTCGGCCGACCTGATCGTCAGGCAGTCACCCGACCTCACTTACCTATGGGTCTCACCGTCGATCAGGAACGTCCTGGGCTACGACCCCGCCGAGGCGATCGGGACCAAGCCCTGGAACGTCATACATCGCGACGACGTAAGCAGTGTCGAGGCATCGCGCAGGGAACTCCTCGATGGGGCGAGTACCTCCTCGGTCGAGCATCGAGCGCGTCATGCGAACGGGAAGTGGGTCTGGCTGCACACCGTATCCCGCGCCGTCCGGGACGAGGACGGGCGCCTCGCCGAGATCCAATCCGCCTCGCGCGACGTCAGCGAGCAGGTGAGGCAGCGCTCCGAACTGATCGAGTCGAAGAACGCTGTAGAGATGGCTGCTGCAGAGAAGACACGGTTTCTGTCGACCGTGAGCCACGAGATAAGGACCCCCCTCTCCGCCGTACGAGGGTTGTCTGAATTACTCCTGGCGACAGACCTCGGTCCCGAACAGCGAGAGCAGGTCGACACCATCCGGTTGGCCAGCGCCGATGTTGTGACACTCGTCAACGATCTTCTCGATCTCGCAAGAGCCGAGAGTGGTCATCTCCGGCTCGACGTTGCGCCCTTTGATCTCACGATGACCATCGACAACGTCATCCGGGTTCTCGCTGCCCAGGCAGAAGCGAAAGGACTCGACCTGCGGGCGGATGTGAGGCACGCCCCTGTCGGCCTCATTGGTGACTCACACCGGCTCCACCAAGTCCTGGTGAACCTGATCGGAAACGCCATCAAGTTCACCCAAGACGGGAGCGTCACCGTGAGCGCGAAACCTTTGAGAGACGGCGACGACAGCATCGCAATCATCCACTTCGCCGTGGCCGACACCGGGATCGGCATCCCCGACGAGCGGCTCGAAGCGATCTTCGAGGAGTTCGAGCAGGCGGAGGAGTCGACCGCGCGACGTTTTGGAGGAACCGGACTCGGCCTCGGAATCTCCAAAGAGATCGTCCACCTGATGGGCGGTGTCATCGGTGTCGAGAGCGAGGCTGGGGTGGGATCGACTTTCTGGTTCGACATCCCGTTCCCGCTGGCCCAGTCAACCGACGAAGGTTGGCGCCGGTGCAGCGTGATCGGCCGACCCATGACGCGAGCTCCATTGGTGGCAATGCTCAGATCGGGCGGTTGGCTCGTGGACGAGGGTGATGGGTTGGAGGCCGTGGCTCATGGGTCGAGTCCGGTGGTCTTCGGCGGAACCCTCGACGACCTCGCCGAGATGCAGATTCCTCGAGAATTGACGTTCGTCGACGCGGTTCCTGAGCGAGGGAACGCCGAGAAGGCACGCCGCCTCGGTGTGCGGGGGTACCTCGGATCGCCGGTCGGGGTCGACGAGTTGGCGTCTGTGCTCGACGGTGTGGCAGGAGGGGCATCCTTCGCCACCCGCCACGAGGTGGAGAGGACAGGCCCCTCCCTCCGGGTGCTCGCCGCCGACGACGCCCCATCCAATCGTCTCCTGGTCGAACGGACCCTGACTCGTCGGGGTCACAAAGTCGTAGCCGTGCCCGGCGGTATCCGGGCGCTCGAAGAGGTGACGTCCGCCACCACATACGATGTGGTGATTCTCGATGGCCAGATGCCCGACCTGAGCGGCATCGAGGTGATACGTCGCATCAGGTCCGACGAAGCCGGGACAAATCGGCACATCCCGATTCTGGCGCTGACCGGGCGGGTGAGCGAGTTCGAGAGAGCGGAGGCGTTGGAGGCCGGCGCCGACGTCTGGGTGGGAAAGCCCTTCGACGCAGCCTCACTCCCCGAGATCGTGGAGGAACTGGCAACGGGTGCTTACTCCGAGCAGGACGAGGACGCAGTCTCAGAGCAGCCGGTGGTCGACGTCGACCTGTTCATGAGTCAAGCCGACGGGATCCCCGATCTGGCCGCTGAGCTGTTGGACGTGGCGCGACGGGAGTGGGACGAACTGGCTCCATCGCTGCGGCCGGAGGCCGTGGAGGCGGACCTCACAATTGCTGGCGAGAGCGCGCATCGGATCAAAGGCGTGCTGGGCGTGCTCGGCGCCATCGAGGCGGCGCGTTGGGCGGCGGAGGTCGAGAAAGCGGCCGGTGAGGGCAACTTGCGCGACGCCCGGGCCGCGGCGGAGTGCCTGCAAATGGCCTACGGACGAGCCGAGCGCGTCCTCCTCGATGCCGTCGCAATCGCCACCACGGCGCCCATCTGAGGTCGAACGAGTCGACCTAAACCGTCGGGTCGGCGAACTCGATCCAACGCAAAGACTCGACCGTGACCCGCCGCCCCGAGTCCCCAGAGACCACGACCAACAGGACGCTTCCACATGACGGGCACCGCATCACGTCCCCCGGAGCGTCCCGATAGACGTGAACCTCCGCCAAGACTCTGATCGCGCCGCACGTTCCGCAACATCCCAGTTGCGTGGTCATGTCCTGTCCGAACAACTCCTGGAGAAGCCCTCCCATCGAGTTTCCATCGAGATGTGTGGCGTCCGTCATATCAACCTCCTGAAGGACCAAATCGCTCTGTTCGCACCCGACCCGGTGCGTGACCGCTCTCGACGAGTGTGGCGGCAACGTGCTCGACGAATTCGGTGGGTCCGCACACATAGACGTCGGGGGTGTCGCTTGGCGAGAACCCCGCCATGATGAGCATTTCCTTGTCGACGCGCCGGGTCGGCCCGGCCCAGTCGGTGGGATGAGACCGGGTGAGCGTGTGCACGACTGAGATGGCCCCATCGCCCTTGGCTACGGCGCTCGTCTCCTCGAAGTAGATCAAACGGTCGAAAGAACGCGCCGAGGCGAGATGGAAGACCGGGACATCGCTCGCCGACTGCACCCGAGCTCGCAGTATCGCCATCAGGGGGACCACGCCACTGCCCCCACCCACCAGGAGCAGCGGGTTCGTCATCGTCTCCCGCCATGTGAAGTAGCCACCGATCGGCCCCCTGATCTCTATGCGATCGTCGACGCGCAGTTCTTCGACGAGGAACGGGGAGACCTCACCGCCCTCGACAAACTCGACTGTGATCGTCACCCGCTCCCCCTCCGAGGGCGTGGCGATCGAGTAGGAGCGCTGAGCCTGGTAGCCATCCTCAGCGGTGAGTCTGATGTCGATGTGCTGTCCGGGCAGGTGCCCCGGCCAACCCGGGCAGTCCAGGACGACACTCCGCACCGTTGGGTTCTCTTCGATCAGGTCCGTGACTCTGGCCACTCGCCAGGTCAGTCGCCCGCGTACCGCTGCTCCCGCCATGGATCTCCATAGTTGTGATACCCGTATGACTCCCAGAACCCGGGCCGATCGAAATCGGAAAGTCCCACGCCATCCACCCACTTCGCGCTCTTCCAGAAGTACAAATGGGGTACGAGGAGTCGCGCCGGCCCTCCGTGGGCCGGCTCGAGCGGCTCGCCTTCGTATTCGTAGACGATCCAGGCTTTGCCGTCACTGATGTCCGCCAGGGGAAGATTCGTGGTGTAGCCCCCGTAACTGCGGAACAAGGCGTGGGTACCCCGGTTATTCACATCGGCGAGCAGGGTTTCGACAGCGACCCCGGTCCATGTCGTGTCCAGCTTGGACCATTTGGTGACACAGTGGATGTCGACCGTCACAGTCTCTGCGGGAAGGGCCACCAGATCGGACCAGTCCAGTACCCGCTCGGCCCCGGCGGCGTCGACGAGTGTGAAACGCCATTCGTCGGGGGTGATTCGCGGCGTGGGCCCGGCGGACAGGACAGGGAAGTCTCGGGTCACATACTGACCGGGCGGCACCCTCCCCGCCGGTGCGTCTTCAGAGCGATCCCTGCCTCGGAAACCTCTCGTTATGAAGCTCATGATCCCTGGAGTTCTACACGACGCGGTCGGCATCTGAACGCCGACGACCGAACATATCGGACGCGCCGACACGACAGGAATTCCGTGGCATAGACGACGTGTTTGTTCCTAGGGTCCCCGAACCGATCGACCTGAATCCGTCGACGCTCGAGCGAGGCGGAAAATCGCCTCCGCCGTGTCGAATCGACCACATCCAATTCGTATAGCCAGTGACCGACCCGAAGAGACGGGCCCAGATCGAGGAATCGACATGACCATGACAGAAGCTCCGCCACGTGCCGGACGGCGCGAGTGGATCGGGCTAGGGGTGCTGACCCTGGCCTGTCTCCTCTATTCGATGGACCTGACGGTCCTCCATCTCGCCGTGCCCAAATTGTCCGCCGATCTCCAACCCACCAGCACCGAGTTGTTGTGGATCGTCGACATCTACGGATTCCTGGTCGCCGGTGCCCTTATCACCATGGGCACGCTGGGAGACCGCATAGGACGTCGACGTCTTCTGTTGGTGGGGGCGGCAGCCTTTGGTGTTGTGTCGGTGGTCGCCGCCTTCGTGACGACGCCATCAGGGCTCATCGCCAGCCGGGCAGCCATGGGCATTGCCGGAGCGACCATCGCCCCGGCAACCCTCTCTCTGATCTTCAACATGTTCCCCGCACCCGACCAGCGCTCCCGCGCCGTGGGTCTGTGGATTACGGCATTCTCAGCCGGCGGGGCAATCGGCCCTGTCGCGGGTGGGTTCTTGTTGGAGCGTTTCTGGTGGGGCTCGGTGTTCCTCATGGCCCTACCCGTGATGGCGCTGCTCCTCATCTTGGGCCCCAAGGTCCTGCCTGAGTTCAAGGACCCGGACGCGGGTCGTCTCGATCTGCTCAGCGCAGGGATGTCGCTTGCGGCCGTGCTGGCGGTGGTGCTCGGGCTGAAGGAGCTGGCGATTCACGGAGTCAGCGTCCGATCTCTGCTCGGGCTCGGAATCGGTCTTGTCCTCGCCATCGCCTTTTGGCGTCGGCAGAAGACTCTCGACGACCCGCTCATCGACGTGAGCATGTTCGAGATCCGGGTGTTCAACGTCTCGCTGCTCACCAACCTGTTCGCCATCTTCATCGCCTTCGGCTACTTCTTGTTCGTCGCCCAGTACCTCCAGCTCGTGCTTGGCCTGTCGCCGCAGGTGGCCGGTTTCTGGTCTCTCCCCTCGGCCGTGGGGTTCGTCGTCGGTGCCAACGTCTCCCCGAGGTTCATCCACAGGGTGCGTCCCGCTGCCGTGATCGCACCGTCGCTGGCGGCGGCGGCTGTCGGGCTTTGGATCTTCACGTTTGCGGGAGTCGATACCGGGCTAGCCCTCGCCGTGACAGGCTCGGTCATCCTCTCCCTAGCGCTGTCGCCGGTCTTCAACCTCACCACGGAGTTGATCGTGGGGAGCGCCCCGCCGGCCAAGGCCGGAGCTGCTTCGGGGATCTCGGAGACCGGAGCAGAGCTGGGAGGCGCTCTGGGGATCGCCGTCCTCGGGAGCCTGGGGACCGCCGTCTATAGGGCCAACCTGGCCTCTGGGATGCCCCCCGGCGTGCCTCCGGCCGATCAAGCAGTGGCCCTCGACAGCTTGGGGGGCGCCGTCCAAGTTGCCTCCGGGCTCCCGTCACAGCTTGGCGATTCGCTCATCGAAGCGGGAAAGATCGCCTTCGTCGACGGTCTGCACATCACGACCGGGGTCACCGCCGTGGTGGCGCTGGTTTTCGCGGTGGCGGTGGCTCGCCTGCTTCGCCGTGTCCCGCCCCGTGACTCGGAGCCCGCAGCTTCCGAGCACGTGTCGCCTTGACCGAAACGAACCAGATGTCCCGTATGTTGGTCTGGCATGGCTGAGAACGACGGTGAGCTCGCCCAGTCCCCCGACGGGCACGTGGTCCTCAAATTCAAGAGCGAGATCGAGTTCGACGTCTGGCTCGAGGAGAACCACGGGGAGGTGGACGCGATCTGGATCCAGATGGCCAAGGCGAAGAGCGGTCACACCTCGCTCACATGGGCCAAGGCCGTCCCGGTCGCCCTCAGCCACGGATGGATCGACGGGCAGGCACGACGAGTGGACGACGACTGGTATCTCCAGAGGTTCACCCCGCGAAGAGCCAGGTCGAATTGGTCGCAGGTGAACGTAGCCCACGCAGAGCGATTGATCGCCGAGGGGAGGATGCGGCCATGGGGCATGGAGCAGGTCGATAGGGCAAAGGAGGATGGGCGTTGGGATGCGGCATATCAGGCCTCGTCTTCACGGGAAGTTCCGCTCGAGCTGCAGAGGGCCCTGGATGCCAGCCCGGCCGCCGCGGCCGCGTTCGAGGGCCTCGACTCCCGAAACCGCTTTGCGATGGTCTATCGCATCCAGACGGCGAAGCGTCAAGAGACTCGTGAGAGGAACGCAGCGAAGTTCGTCGAGATGTTGGAGCGAGGGAAGCGTCTGCTCTAGACACACCGGCTCTTGCGGCTCCTCCCTTCTCCCGCGGCTTGCGCTCGGCTCAGCTGTCGAACGACCCGACGTGCTCGCCATTGAGCCGGACCTCTCTCGACTCTTCGGCCCAACTGCCCAGCGGCACTGCCACCATGAACGGCTCTATCACCTGGGCACATTGCTGATCGGATGCGATCTGGGAGACCATCTCGATCTCGATGACTGCGCCATCGTCGCTGACCCTCCAGAAGATTTCATGACATGGCGTTGGCTTCTCGCCACTCACATCCAACATGACCTGGATGGGATAGCTCTCCATGATCCTCAGCTCGGCCGAGGCAATCGACACGTCCCCTTCCACATTCCCGTCGATCGGAGGACGAGGTTCGGGCACCGAGCCCACAGTCCCTGGCTCACCGATCGGCTCGTCCCCGTCGGAATCGACCGGTTGATCGGGAGCCGTGGTGGAGAGGGTGGTACCGCCGTCGGGCTTCGCACCATCCAACCCGCCACAGGCGGCCACCGTCACACCCACCACAAGAAGCACGAAGAGTCGTCTCATGCGGTTTCGATGTCGCCCGCCCCCGGTTGGTTCCCGGCTCTAGCCCGGGGTGAACAGCGTCAATTGCATACCGTCTGGAGTGCGAACGCGTGCATTCCGGTCTCCCCATGGCGTCACAACCGGTGATGCCACCGCCACGGCGCCCGCATCCACCAACTCGACGGAGGCGCTTGTGCTGTCCGGCACCTCGACTGCAAATCTCACCCTCCCCGAGACAGGCTCCATTGCTTCGATGCGATCGACCAACTCGGCCTGAGCCTCGTCGAGCAACTCGAGCGTGGCCTGTCCGGCATCGAGGAGGATCACCCGACCCTGTTCAGAGCTCCAGTCGGCCACCTGCTGTAGCCCGAGCGCATCTCGATAGAACGCCACCGCCCCATCGAAATCGGGAACCGTCAATGCCACCCGCAGCTCACGTATATCTGAAATCTCGATCTCCTTCCGTCATCGTCACCAAGACATTCCCCCTCTTCCGACCCAGTTCAACGTAGCGGTGGGCTTCCTGCAGATCCTCGAGGGCAAAACAGCGGTCGATCACAGCCCAGATGACTCTTCTCATCAGAAGATCTCGTACCAAGAGCAGCTCCTCGATCGTCTCTTTGCGACGTGACCGCGTCGACACGAAGGACCCTTGTTCGGAGAGGACGTCTGTAACGCTCTTTGGAGCGAGTTTGGCGACGGTGTCGAAAACGAGGTCGTATCGCTGACTCCCCTTTGTGAAGTCATGCGTCTGATAGTCGATGGTTTCGCCGGCACCCAGGGAGGCGACCAAGTCCATGTTGGCTGCACTGCTCACACCGGTGACGTGGGCTCCCAAGCCCTTGGCGATCTGCACGGCATATGTGCCCACGCTGCCTGATGCACCGTTGATCAACACTCTGTGTCCTGCCCGCGTTCCGCCCTTCAACAAGAAGTGGAGTGCGGTCATCGCTCCGACGGGGATCGGCGCCGCCTCGTCGTACTCGATGCCCACCGGAATGGTCGCCAAAATCCCCTTCCCGGGCATCGAGACGTACTCGGCGTGAGAGCCCTGGGGGCGTGCGCTCGTCGTTCCAAAGACCCTGTCCCCGACTCTCCAGTCGTCGACGTCGGCTCCCGACGCCACGATCTCGCCGGCGAACTCGTGGCCGAGGACCGATTTGGGAGTCTCCCCGACCAGCCGGGCGATCGTCTTCGGCATCTTGCGAAGGACCACGTCACCTCGAGTGACTGTGGTGGCATGGACCCGGATCAAGACCTCACCGGGCCCGAAGCTCGGCTTTGGGATTTCGGCGAACATCAGACGGTCGGCCGACCCGGCGCGCTCAAGCACGACAGCCTTCATGCCATCACTCGTTTCGTGTAGAAGTATGCGGCCGCTACGGAAGACAGCCCGTGTTCGAAGAAGTAGTCCTGTTCGTCACCATCGCCGAGATCGCCGGGGTGTTCGTTGGTTTCGCCGCGTTGATCAGCGTCACCAGGCGCGACGACATCGAGGCGTCGCAACTGGCGCAGATCAGAGCCGTGGTCACGAGCGGGCTCCTCGTGGTGGTGGCGGCTCTCGTGCCCGTCGGCCTCGCCTTCTACCACGTCGAAGGTCACGGCCTCTGGGTGACAGCCAGCGTCGTCTATCTGATTCTGAACTGGGTGGTCATCTATCTGGCGTTGCAGCGGTCGGCGAACCGTGAGCAAGCCAGGGCTCAGGCTCGCCAAAGCCCAGTCGGCGCAGCCTTCTTCTGGCTCCTCGAGTTGGCGATCCAGGTGCCGCTGCTGCTCATCGTCTTCGGTGTCAATCGAGACCTGGACGTTGCCTTCTACATGACGGCCCTGGTCTTCCATCTCTTCGAAGCCGTGTTCATCCTCGTCCAACTGGTTTACGCCCAGGCCGGGCGGCATAGGGCGTGATCGCTCGACCACGCTCAATATCCCTCGCTGCGGACGGCCAATTCGGCGATTCCCGGGCCAGAACGACCCAGGTGCGATGTGGCGTCGTCATCTCCCAGGAGCTCGCTCAGGAGGAAAGCTGTCACGTAGTGGCCAACGACTTCTTTGGCCTCCCCCCCGTCCCAACCAGGGTCCGAACAAAAGCCCATCGGGGCAAGGCTCAGGACACGCCGAACGCTCTCGCATTTGCCGGCAAAGACCATGTGCCCCGCTCCCTCCAGGGTGACCTCGATCTTCCGTGTGCTCGAGACGTGGTCGTAGGCGAGCTCGGTACCCCATTCGAAGGGTGCGTCGATGTCCGCGGTGCCACCGATGACCAACAAGGGCACCTCCACAACGGCGACGCCGGATTCGCCGAACATGGCGGCGTCACCCGCAATCGAGACGATTGCATCCACCGAGCTGCCCGGACTTCCCACCTGCGAGATCCTCTCCAGATTGGGCAACAGCGCCCCGCACAGGAAGGCGAGACGATCACCAGGGCCGCCGGCTGAGTCGCACGAATCTCTGAAAGCCTCCAGGTCGAGGTGTGCCCCGCCGGCCGCCAGTGCCGTATACCCGCCGTAGGAATGCCCGACCACCGCCACCGCCCCGGTGTCGACGAGACCATTCATGTCAGCACCATCAAGAGATCCCCTTTCGACGACGTCGAGAGTCGTCTCGATGTCGGCCGGCCGTTCGACTGTTGACCTCCACAAGAGACGCGGGTCGAGCGTCTCCTCGTGATGGGGGGCAACGACCACGAAACCGTGGGAGGCAATCTGCTCGGCGAGCCACCCGTAGCTGCTCGCCGAGATGGCGAAGCCATGGGAGAGGACCACGAGCGGGTACGGGCCACCGTCGATGTCCGGGGCCAGACCATGTCGGGCATGCCCGGAGAAAGTAGCCAGGGCTGTCGACGTCCCTGGCCCCATCACGTGCAACCCGTATGAGTAAGTCGTCGCCGACTTCCTGGGATCGGCAATGGCCGGGTACCACATCTTCATCGGGATCCGAGACTCAGCACGGGCCAGGTCGCGAACTCCAACCTCATGGATGCCGCGCTCGGCGAGCGGAAGCCTGTGGTCAGGATCTTGCTCAGCCTCGATACCAGGGGACGACAGGGCGAGCATGAAGTTCGCTGTCTGGGCCACCAGCCCGATGGTCACCGCCCCTACCACCATCGCACCAAGTGCCATCCTGCGAATCATGACGTCGACCTCAGCTCGAGCCTCTCAGAGGTGCGAGAGCTCGGACTCCCGGGCCCGTGCCTGCCATTTGGGGACGTCGACGCCCTTGATGAGCAGCCAAAGTGCGAACACCAGCTCGCCGGGGACCGCCAGGACGATCACGACTGTCTCCATCACTCCAGAGAGATCAGGAGCGATGATGCCCACCAGGCTTTGGGTGAGATACCCGATACCGGCAAGGGCGAGGAGGATGCCCGGGATCTTGGGCATGAAGCCCGACCCATAGACCAGCCAGCCCGTCAGGACCAGCGAGAGGGCGAAGAACAGACCCCAAACCAGCACCACGTAGTCGTTGGCGTCCTGGAAGAAGAGTGCCAAAGCGTCCTGTTGCTCCGATCCGAAGACAGCCAGATATCCGGCGCCGCCCACTGCGACCAACGTCAGAATGCTGGTGAGCAGATTGCCGGCCGCCATGACCACGGCCTCGGCGACGCGCGCCAGCGAAGCGCCCAGCGATATCGCGCGACTGACCGGTCGAAACAGGACGTAGAGAACCGATGCCAGGGCAATCTCGATCAGGAAGATGGTCGCCTCACCGGCCATACCCCAGCGAAACAACGACTCGCTGCCTGCGATGTTCTGCGCCGTGGCAGCGGCATCACCGGGCACCACCAACATGGATCTCACCATCGTGGCGAGCGGGTAGACGATGAAGATCGCGAGATAGAGCACACCGGCCGTCCGGGTAAGCCTCTTCAAACGACCCTCGTTCGAATCCACGCCCGATATGAAGGCACCTGTGCTTTCGATGATTGTTGAATTCATTCTTTTCCTTTCCTAATCAACTTCTCTTCCGTGGAAGATACTTTCTAATCGGGTATTAACTTGCTGTCAAGATTCTTGCGCGTAAGCTATCTGATGTGGAAGCCAGAGATCTCGTCGACCAGATCAGGGAGCAGCTCGGCGAGCTGTATCCCGACCTGGACACGTCTGTGTTTGGTATCACGGGCCGGATCCTGCGACTTGCGCATGCGATCGAGTCGAGACGCGCAGCGCATCTGGCGCCTATAGACCTGACACCGGGCGACTTCGACCTCCTCGCCACACTTCGGCGAACAGACCGGGGCTCCGGTGTGAACCCGGGAGGGCTGCTCGACTCGCTACTCATCACCTCGGGCGGCCTGACGAAGCGTCTCGACAAGTTGGAAGCCCGCGCTCTCCTCGAGCGACAGCCGGATCCGTCTGATCGGAGGGCCACACTGGTGCGATTGACCCCGCATGGGCGAGATGTCATCGACAGTGTCCTGCCCGAGCTCATCGAGATCGAGGACGAGGCAGCCGGTTCCCGGTTGAGCCCGCGGCAGCTGGAGCAAGCATCCTCTCTCCTCCGCCGTTTGAGTGTCGTGCATAGCGCTTGATGGCGCTCACCCCGGGGGTCGCCCTGCCGGCTCCTCTGCTCACCGGACGTGGCGAGGACGATGTGCGAGACGGCTACCAGGGCCACCACGGCACCTGCTGCGAAGACAGCGGTGGACTGATAGACGATGTCGGCTACGGATCCGCCGCTCAGCTGAGCGATGATGGTGGTCAGATACCATCCGTGGGCCACGACCACTATGCCGACCGTGAGCCATGCGCCCTTCTCTCGAAAGGTCATGTTGTCTTCCCTTCGTGCTATTTCGTGACGGGGCCGAAGCTAAGAGACGTGCGGGCGCCGGTCTTGACACAACCGGCCCAACCATTGACATTTCGGGCCACCCATTCGCTCCCCGGACCGGGTGTAACCTGCGCCCGGCCAACGACCCCGGGAATCGAACGCAACGACAAACAGAACATGCACATGGGAACAGGCAGGTCGTGAGCGGGGTCGGAGGAAACGTCGTCAGGCGGATAGTCGAGGTGTCCAGCGGTGCGGAGACTCAGACTGATCTGCTGTCCAGCGTCGGGCTCTCGGTGGCAGTCCCTGTCAACGAATGGAGCACCGAGACCGTAGAGGAAGACGCCTACTACGAATTACTCGAGCGCGCCACGGGTGACCATGACTTCGCCCTCCCGTTCCGATATGCCGAAGGCATCGACGTCGATGACTTCGCTGCTCTCGGACTTGCTCTGAAGACGGCAAGC
>DASPGH010000076.1:0-9690 GCA_035620735.1 Acidimicrobiia bacterium
CAGGGATCCGACTTCCCGACGCATTGATCGCAGCCACGGCGGTCGAGCACAAGTTGAGTCTGTTCACTCGTAATCGCTCGGACTTCGAGGGAGTCCGTGGCCTACGGATTCGGGAGATCGCCTGAATTCGAACCGAGCGCTTGGGAACGAGGTGCGGCGCTAGTCGCTGGACGAATTGTGCTCGCGGGCTGACGTTTCCTGGGTCAAACGGCAAGAAGGGGTTGTCTGTCTGCTCGTTGAGGTATTCGATGATGGTCTGCAACTCCGTCGGGATGCTGTCTGCGACGAAGAGCATGCGGACTCTGTCGTCTTGAAGATTCGCCGCAACTTTGTCCCAGAACTCCTCAGCATTGAGTCCGGCGAATTCCTGAATCACCTGGTCGGGATCCTGGCCCTCAGACAAGCTGTACTGCCAAGTACTTCGAAGGAGGTCTGGTGGCCAATAGCGCGACCCGCTGGCGGCATAGTCGAGAGTGGGCATGGAATCCCGGTCGATGAACAAGTGGTCGAGACTCCAACGGCCGGACCCGCCTTGTTGGTCTGGGACGTGGACCTCACTGAGAGAACGACGATCCGAGGTGATGGTCTCGGCAGTGAACTGGACATCTGGGACAAACTTCTCGAATGCGTGCCGCCCGATGGCGCAGTCCACCCCTACGGAGATGTCGAAGACCGCCTCTTCGCCAATTACGCAGGCGAGGCGGCCATCTTGCAGGAGCGGTACGGGCATCGCTGCCAGGCATCTCGGGGTGGTCTCGAAACAATCAGCTGCCAGAATCTGCTTTTGGTTACTCAGTGCGTTGCTGGCACTGCCCACGTCGTATGTCGCAGAGAGCAGATGTCGGTTGTTCGGCCAGAGCAAGACCCACACGCCGTTTGACCCCCGCTTGACGCGAAACGACTGCCCGCGCAAATCCTCAACAAACACAGGTCTTTCCGCGCCAATCGCACCTATTCCGAGCGCACGTATTGGTGCGTGTTGTTTCTTGCGGCCAACTCTCGATCAGTAGCTCAGGAGCGTCTTGATGACGCTGGCGACACGGAGGCTCGTGTCAACGTGAATGGTCCCGATCTGGTGTACGAGGCGCTTGCGGTTGATGGATCGGAGAAGTTCGCATTGGATGTAGCTGGTTTCGTCGAGTCCGTTCTCGTTCGTTGGCTCGACTTCGATATGAAGGGAGAGTCCTCGCCTGGCTGTGGTCAGGGGTGTGACGATCACGAACGGGAACGCTGGCCCGAACGAATCCGGTGGACCCAGTACCAGTGCAGGACGGTGGGCTGCAGGCTCTCCTGGATATGGCTCTCCGAAGTCGACCAGCCAGAGATCATCGATTGATGCCATCTGCCACCGACGTTGACTCGGCCTCGGCCAGATAGGCGTTCCAGGCGTCTTCGTCTGTTTGGAGCGCGGCGAGTTCACCTGCTACCTGATGGGCGAATCGTTGTCTGCCGAGAGCCTCGGTGGCATCACGGACGGTGTCGATTAGCGACCTGCCTGATGCCTTGCTCAGTTCCTGGAGGCGTTCGTGGGTGTCCTTGTCGACACGGATCGTGGTGGTTGCCATATCGATTAGTCTACATGATGCATGCGGAAGTGTCTACGTGTCTGCGATTGGGTAATCGAAGCTGGCAGCCCTCCGATTTGGAGCCGAGTGCCCAGAGTCCGGCCGCCGCGATCCCAATCACGACGACGGCGACTCTCCGCGAGGCAGGCCAAGCTCGAGACCGCGTCCCGAGCTGCCGGCATGAAATGTCGGGACCGACCCGCACTGTCATGGTCACAGCACCAAGGCCAGGACGATCAAGGCCAGGAAAACCGACTGCGTTGAATGGATAGCTATCCCCATCCATGCGCTGCGATAGCGCTTCGTCGGGTAGGCGAGCGTGACACTGTCGAACAGGATGGCGGGGATAGCCCACGGCAGGTGCACGTGATAGACGGCAAACAAGACGCCATTGGCCAGCCAGTCGAACCGGCCGAACGCCTTGTTCATCCGGGGAAGCAGCACTCCGCGGAACAGGAGCTCTTCACCGAGAACTGTGTTGAAGACCCACATCACGATGAGGAGCCCGTACCAACCCCAGGCCCCGTGGAAGAATGCCTCACCCGACGGTGACCCCAGGAATGCCCCCAGGTCACGGCTCGCCGGCGGGGCGAACGTCGGCAGAAAGGTCTCGGCGTAGAACAGCGCCGCCAGCGGGATGAGCGCCAGCCAGATCCGACCCCCGGATCGTCCACTGCGCGGGCTCGTCGGCGGGTTCAGCCACAAGGCCTGTCGGAGCACCCCCCAGCGCAGACTCCTCTGCTCACGCCAAACGAGAAGCATGACGAGAACAAACTGCCAGACCAGGCCAATCGCCAGGAGGACGAGGAGAGACTGGCCCAGGGGGTTGGGTCCGCCCAGGATCGTCGCCAGCCAGGGTGCACCAACCCAGGCGAGCAGACCCATGGGCAACGCTGCCGCCGCCCAGACTCCAAGGATCTTGCCAATCGAATACTGAACGGGCTCGGCCCCCTCACGTTCGAGGGTCTCCGGCGTCGTCGAAGTTGCACTGACATGTGTCACTCGTACCTCCTATGGCGGCGAACGTACGAGTGGTGAGTCGGCTCGTCGTCCCCCTCAGGAAGACTCATGCCTCCCACTCACGGACGGTTCTCCTTCATACCCAAGTAGGAGGCGGAGGAGGTATGGCTCAATTACCTTCGAGCCATGCAGCGGGCCCGCTCGGTCATGAAGCGATATGGGTTCGACCTGATCCTGGTTCTGATCCTGGTTATCGGGCTGTTGGAGGCGACCAGGGGCATCGACGCGGACGGCTGGTTGGGGATAGTGGTGGTCATGGCCCTGGTTGCAGCCCTGTCTGCCCGGAGGCGGTTCCCCTTCGCTGCACCGTTGCTGGTCTGGGTCATCGGTGCCGTCGTTTCCTTCGTAGATGGTCGGATGATGACCTCGAGCTTCGCCGCGAACATGTGCGGCCTGCTCGCCGCCTACCTGTTGGGAGGCATCGCTGACACCACCAGGGCAAGGGCAGGTTTGGGCGCCGTGTTGGTCAGTGTGGTGGTGGTCATCGCCAACAACCCCGCGGTGGCACCTCTCGACTTCCTGACGATTCCATCGACGTTCCTGGCCGCCTGGCTGGTCGGCTACGCCCTCCGCTTGCGCGGCGAGCGCGTGGAGGAGGCCGAGCAACGAGCCGAGATCGCGGAGCTGCAACGGGACTCTGCGGCGCGTGTCGCCGTTGCCGAGGAGCGGGCTCACATCACACGGGAGCTACACGACGTCGTGGCACATGCTGTAAGTGTGATGGTGCTTCAGGTAGGCGCGGTTCGCCATCGGCTCCCATCGGGTATGGCCGACGAGAGAGAGGCGCTGGCGTCCGTCGAGGACACTGGCAGAAGGGCGCTCGGCGAGATGAGACGGCTCCTCGACACCCCACTCGGCGACGATGCCGACGCAGCGCGGTCGCCCCAGCCGGGCCTCGATCGGCTCGAGACCCTCGTCGACGAGGTGCGCAAGACGGGCCTCGACGTCCGAATGCATTTGGACTGGCCGATCGATGATGTGCCTCGGGCCGTCGATCTCTCCGCATATCGGATAGTGCAAGAGGCCCTCACCAACTGCCTCAAGCACGCCGAGGCGTCGCACGTCGACGTGACGCTCAGCTCCACCGCCGTTGGCCTGGAGATCGAGGTGCTGGACGACGGGGTGGGGCCGACGACGAGCGACGGTCTGGGGCGGGGAATGATCGGGATACGTGAGCGGGTCAGGATGCACGGGGGAGAGATGGTTGCTGGGGCGGCGCCCGGGCACGGTTTCCGGCTAGCCGTCAGCCTCCCACTGCGTGGATATCCGCGATGACGATCAGAGTGGTCGTAGCCGACGATCAGTCTTTGGTGCGCGCCGGCTTCAGGATGCTCCTCTCGGATCTGTCCGACATCGAGGTCGTGGGCGACGCTCGCAATGGGTTGGAGGCCGTGGAGCGGTCCCGGCGTGTCCATCCCGATGTGGTGTTGATGGACATTCGGATGCCCGAGCTCGATGGGTTGGAGGCGACCCGCCAGATCCTCGCCGAGAGCGAACGGACGCGTGTGCTGGTGCTGACGACTTTCGACCTCGACGAGTACATCTATGAGGCGTTGCGCTCCGGGGCCAGCGGGTTCGTTCTCAAAGACGACCCCCCGGAACAGCTCATCGCCGCGATCCGCGCCGTGGCCGCGGGGGACGCGCTGCTGTCGCCGGCGGTGACCCGACGTGTCGTCGAGCACTACGCCAGCCAGCGTCGCATCGCTCCACCGGCCGGGGTGGCCGAACTGACGGAGCGAGAGCTCGGGGTCTTCCGCCTGATCGCCCGGGGCCTGTCCAACGCCGAGATAGGAGAGGAACTCTTCATCAGTGAAACCACGGTGAAGACCCACGTCACACATATCTTCCAGAAGCTCCAGCTGCGTGATCGGGTGCAGGCAGTGGTGCTCGCCTACGAGGCCGGCCTGGTCTGATCCTCGACATCACGGCCCCTGGAAACCACTGGGTTGTCGCGTGCGATGGTGTTCGTGAAGCGGGTCGGTTTGGACCTCGCTGGCGAGGAGACCGATCCACTGCGTCGCACCCTCCTTGGTCAACACGAGTTGGCGGCCCACGCTTTGAGATGTCTCCAGTGAGACCAAGTCGAGCTGGTAGCCGCGATTGGCGACGCAGGGCCTGGCTCCGAGACAGCCGTCGCCTACGCCGCTGACGTCGACCGAGACGTCCTGAGAGGCACATTCCCAGAGTCAATCTGACGCCAAGCCGGTAGCGCAAAAAGGCACATATCGAGCGCGCAAATGATGGTCGCGCAACCGAAGCTTGACGTACGTTTGAAGCGCGTTCAGATCACGGTCGGAAATCAATGGCAGCTCTTGACTTTTCTGGCCCATGTCGCACCTAATCCGGAGAAGCTTCCGCGGCTGTGGAGCCACGAAGAGGTCGTTGTCCTCTAATGATGGTCTGACCGGTCGGGATGCAGCGGGGTGTGGATAGTTTTCGATCGTTGGCTGCAACCGTTTTGGGTTCTGGAGCGTGGTTTGGTTGTGACTGCTTCGGATTCGCAGGTGTATGCGTCGGTCAAAGACGACCTGGTTCGGTATGCGACGGTCCTGGTTGGCCCTGATGCTGCGTCTGATGTTGTTTCGACGGTGGTCTTGCGAGTGCTGGCCCGGCGACGGCTCGTCGAGTTGGATGACCCGCGGTCGTATCTGTTTCGGAGTGTGCTGAACGAGGCGAGGAGCATGGCCCGTCAACGCGGTCGGCTGAGAGTCTGGGGTGACCGCGGCGAGACGGAGGATTCCCCGAACCTGCTTCCCGAGGTCGCGGTGGCGGTGGCGCGGCTCCCCGTCCGTCAGCGGGCGGCGACGTTTCTCGTCTACTGGATGGGGTTCAGCGTCGAACAGACCGCCAGCCTGATGGGAGTAGGCGTGGGAACGGTCAAGAGATATCTGAGTTTGGCCCGGGACAACTTGAGGGAGGCGCTTCATGCACACGCCTGACGATCGAGAGAAGGGATTGTTCGAGGAGGCGTTTGCGGCGCTCTTGGAGGATGCACCGGAGGCTCCGGGGCTCGATGACCTCTTATTCACGTTCAACGTGCCGGCACCCAATCCTCGAGTGAGGACAGCTCGACGCAGGCCTTGGCTGCTCGGTGTGACGACGGCCTTTGTTCTGATTTTGATCGGGCTCTTGCCGACCCTGCTGAGAAGTGGTTCTCCGGAAGCCACGGGTGAGGATGTGGCTTCGGAGCCCGCTCCCGATCTCGGGGTGTTCCAGTCGATGACCGGCCGGATCTTCGTGGTGGATGGGAGGCAGCTGGTCGGTCTCGACCCGACCGATCCGGAAGCGTCGCTGACCCTCGATATCCCCGACATGCCCGCGATTCCAGATGAAGCATGTGCTTCCTTCTCAGACGTGTCATGCGACGACGGGGCCAACTCGCTCATGCCGGTCGGATGGTCGAGTGATGGAACTGTCCTCGCACTGGAAAGCGAGTACTCCGGTATGAGCTATTTGCTCGACGAGTCAGGGACATTGACCCGGATTCCGTGGGAGCAGGCAGGGTTGGGGGAGAGTGGCTGTTGCACGTTCGTCACCTCGAATTGGCTGGCCCCCGATGGATTGCACGCCGTCCGGTTGACAGGAGCGGGTTTCGCCATCGTCAACCTGCGCGACATGAGCATCGAATCGGAGGCGGAGCTCGACCCCGACGAGTTTCCGGGTCTTGAAGGCTACGGTCAGACCTCTGTCCCTACCTGGTCTCCTGACGGAACCGAGGTCGCCTTCGTCGCCGCCAGTTACGAGGACGACGTCTGGACACCGACGATCCAGGTCTACGACCGGGACGCCGAGAAGTTCCATCAACTCGACGGCCCAACATTCGCGAGCATCCGCAATCTGGCCTGGTCTCTCGACGGCACCCACCTCCTCGTTGTTGCAGGTGAAACGCCCGACACAACTGAGACGCCCGACACAACGAACCGAACCCCGATGGACAACGGGTTGGCACATCCTGTGGCTGCTGGTCTGTATCTGGTGAACATCGATGGGGGATCGCACCCGATCGCCAGCGGTCACTACGTGGTGGCAGCCTGGTCACCCGACGGCCGCCAGATTGCCGCCATCGACTATCCAAACCGCCACTATCTCATGGTCATGAACACCGACGGCACCAATAAACAAAGGCTCATCGACATGGACGGCTACGGCTACGACAACCTATTCACCGGCGTCGCCTGGCACCCGGTTCCCTGATTGGACTGTAGAAGAGCTGCAGCCGGAACAGCGACCGACATGCCACGGTGCACCGTCACAAACGCCAACTCGAACGCACCACGCATATGGGCGCGTTGACGCCATCGGTCATTCCGATCACCAGGTCTGTCCCAGGCCCCTCATATCGAAGCCGGTGGAATCTCCTGTTTGTCAGATACTCGGCCCGTCTGTCCAGGTCCGAAAGATGCGCTATGCACTGACGGGATCGTCCAAATCGATACGACAGGGCAACCGCGCCTATCCGGGGGTCGGGGGAGTAGCCGTCCGGGCAACAACGACTTCCGGCAGGTGGCAGGCATGTCATGGAAGCGTCTTGGACGGTGCAAGTCACGACCGGGGAGAGGGCGAGCAGGCGGCACACGACCTAGTTCGGTAGGTTCAGAACGTGCCCTATAGGTGGATCGTCTACCTCCACGTGTTCTCGGCGTTTCTGTTCATCGGTATTCACGGGGTTTCCATGGCAGTCCTCTACGCGGTGCGCGCCGACGTCGATCGAAAGCGTGTCGAGGCGCTCATGCGGTTCTCTGCCTGGACGGTCGCACCGATGTACGTCGCCTTGGCGATGGTTGCCGGTACCGGACTCTGGATGGGGTTCGAGGTGAATGGCTGGTTCAGCCAGTCGTGGTACTGGTTGGCTCTAAGCCTTCTCGTCGTGATCACGGCACTGATGTGGTTCGTGGCCAGGCCTTTTGGGAAGAGGATCTTGGCAGCCTGTCAGATCCGCCCATCCGGCGTGCCGCGGCGATCGGACGAGGAGCTCGCCCAGATCCTCGGGTCGAACAGGACCCATGTCATCACCGCGATTGGTGTCGTCGGCTTTGCCATCATCCTCGGCTTGATGATCTTCAGGCCAGACTTCTAATCACTCGACGGGCCGCAGAGGCTTGCTGGCCGGACCCTGGACCACTTCGCCATGCGGGCCGTAGGCGGAGCCATGGCATGGACACTGAAACTGCTTCTCTCCGGGATTCCATGCGACCACACAGCCCAGGTGGGTGCACCTCGCCGACATGAGATGGAGGACACCGTCAGAATCTCGGAAGACGGCCACCTGTTCTCCGTTGCGCTCGACTACACCACCCTCTCCGGGCTCGAGCTCCGACTCCAACTGGCGGACAGTGCGGCACAGCAAGACATCGCAGCGGGCTCCGTCGACTACGCCGCCGGGCACGGAGAAGCCGAGCATCATCCTGGTGCGTGTCATCCCTTTGTTGCCCACCACGATCAGATCGGATTCGGATTGCTCGGCGACCTCCAGGATGCGACGCACAGGATCGCCCTCGAGCATCCAAGAACGGGTCTCCACCCCTTGGGCAACGGTCTCGATGGTGTCGGCGACGATCAATTCCCCGGTCGCGGGATGCCCCACGAACACCAGATCGACTGCGGCCTCCAGCGCGGCGGCCATGATGTATCCCCTCTTGGCGGCCCTGTCCGCAGTGGCTGACCCGTCGGTGGCGATCAGGATCCGACGGTACCGCTCAGGTCGCCCCGGCCGGTCGGCGTTCACGATGAGCACATCACACGGCGAGTGGTATGAGATCTGATGTGGCACTCGGGCAATGTGCTCGCCTCCTCGTTCCAAGACGAGCAGTTCGGACTGACTTTCGATCACATATCGGGTCAGTACCCCGACAGGGGATCCGGCTTCTACCGTGCCGGACACCCTGTCGCGGTCGAGACCGGCTGCATCGAGAAGGTCACGGGCACTCGCGACGGTCTTCTCGTCAGTGCCCGCGTTGACGATATGGAGGTCGGTGCCAATCGCGAGAGTGACCATCGCCGCCGTCTCCAACGCGACAGGAGAGGTTTGTGGGCCGACCCCGATGACGATTCGCTTTCTCTCGGTCTCCGTCCGCTGGTCGGTCGTGCTCTCCTCCAGCTGCCCCTGGACCATGACCTTGGCCACGAACCCGATCTCTTTGTGTGTGCCGTCGCATAGAGGCTGGTTCTTCGATTGTCCGCAACGACAGAGGGTGACCCGATTGCGCACTTCCAGGGTTACGCCATCGCTGCGTTCGATCGTCACGCCACCCGTGACCCAGTAGGGGCCGTCTTCCACCGGCGAGATCGCCTTCGGGTAGTCGGGTTCGATGATCTCATCGTCGATCTCACAGACCAGCGCACCCGAAGGACAGTGTTCGATCATGTCGATGACCCGACCCTTCACGGTGATGTCGTCTGTATCGGGCAACATCTGGAACCAGTCCGTGGTCTGGTTGGCGCAGAAACCCGCGTGCTGACAGATAGGCCCAACCCGATGGACCTTGATCCCAATACCCTCATAAACCTTCTCCACGGCAGAGAAGGTCTCGGTCGAGGCGACTTCGGTGCCGTCGAAACCAACCTTGAGGTGAGTTCTGTCACAGAAAGGCTTGTGTGACGATTGGCCGCATCGGCATAGCCACGTGGGAGTGTCGTGGGGGAGCGCCTCATCAGTCGCCCAGGTCAGCGGATCGCCTTCAGGAGATCGGATGATACGTTTCGGCGTGATAGGGAGATCAGCGTTGATCTGATATGGGCCATTGGTGGTGATCTTGATGTCAGGCTCAGGCACGAACTCGCCTCATCCGCATCGAGGCTACTCGCTGTCGCATTTCCACCGTCCCGCCAGTCGGACATGATCGCAGGTCACTGCGCCCACCTGTGGAGCCTCCGATCCAACGTCGCGCACCTTGCAGTCATCAGCGTCGAGCTAGAGACCCAACAACCTCTCTACTGCACCTATTTCGGGGCCACCACACGTGTTACCTGCGAAGCGCGTCACTTCTCGAGATGAACACCAAGTCTCCCAGCGTGTTTGATGCGACCTCGCTGCCTAATACGACAAGCTCGTCTCGACGTAGGACGCCGCACACGAAGACGCTATAGACATCGCCGGGAGTCATTG
>DASPGH010000077.1:0-32189 GCA_035620735.1 Acidimicrobiia bacterium
GACGTCAGCGATTTCAGGATCGGAGCAGAGGGATCAAGCGGCGTTTATGTGCTCCGATGGCAGGAGGATCATTGGGCGCTTCTTAGCGTATGGACACGACGAAATGATCTTTGGGAGGCGGATTGCGACTCACTGCTCTGATTGTCGTTGGGATTCTGCTCACTCCCTTGACGGCGATCGCGGAAGACTTCCAGTCGTGCTGGGTCTCTGAGGTGACCAACCCAGACACTGGATTCCGGGACCAAGTCACCCGTTGTCGCATCGCCGGCGGGGACACCGTGGATTACGCATCGGACACCGACGTCCCCTCCGTTCTCTACCCCAACGTCGGTACCGATATCACCGGACAATGCTGGTACCTGACTTCGGCGGTGACGGCCTATTTGATTCTCAACCGATACGCCGACGGCAGTGCCGACGTCGGGCTCGACACCGATCCGAGCGCGCCCGGCGGCATCATCGCCATCGGGCCGACTCTGCCACGTTGCATCTCAGAGCCGATGCCCGTCGCCGACCCTTCGGCCGACGCGTGGGACTATGTCATGTCCTATATCCACGACCCTCCGGAGCCTGACCTGAACCCCGCGCCCGGCGAAGGAATCACGGGTCTCGACACCTACGTGGGTGTAGCCGTGCCCGATGACCACACGGCATCGCTGACCAGCGGCGCCAGCAGCCTCGAGGTCGAGATCGAAGTCGATGCGGTCGTCATCCTCTGGGGTGACGGACAGGCCGACACCTACCCACCGATGGCTGAAGTCCTCGCCGGTTATCCAGATGGCACGGCGATCCATACCTACGAGGTGAAGAACCCCGATGGCGTCGATCTCACCGTCGAATACGACTGGACGGCTCGATGGAGACTCGCCGGGGGAGCCTGGACACCTCTCCCCGTCCCCAATACGACTACGACAGTGATCTATCCGATCGCAGAGGTTGTGTCCCGTCTGACCAATTGACGGGTCGCGAAAAGCGATCTGCACTTCGATGTTTGGGAGCCCGCGGGCGTTGGGTACGCTCGCCGTCGCCCCTGTATGAATCGCCCCCGTCTCGTCGCCGCGCTGGTCGTCGTTGTCGCCCTCGTCAGCCTCGTCGCGCTTGCACTCCAGTTGGAGGATGCGCCTCGAAAAGTATCCTTCTCCGCCGAGATCCCATCCACGACGACCTCAGAGCCTGACTTCGCGGCGCTGGTGCAGTCGGGTGTGATATCCACGCTGCCTCCGGAGGAGCAGAAGCTCACAGAGGAAGCCCTCAGTCGAGCTACCTCGACCACGACGACCGTCCCCACGACAACGACCACCCTTCCTCCATCAACCACGACGACCGCGGCTGCACAGGCGTCGACTTCGCCTCCGGCCACTTCTGCTCCCACCACTTCTCCGCCGGCGACCTCACCTCCGACAACCGCCGCTCAAGGCGGCTTCGTCGGGAGTGCGGAGAGCGATTTCGCCTCCCGGATCAACTCCATCCGGAGCTCGGCTGGTCTGGGGGGCCTGCAACGCAATGGCTCACTCGACTCCTACGCCCGCGATTGGGCGAGGAGCATGGGACAGAACGGCTCACTCAGTCACTCGAACATCGGTTCGCTACTCGGACCCTGGAGTGCCGCTGGAGAGAATGTCGGGGTCGGTGGGTCTGTGTCGGTGATCTTCGACGCATTGGTCGGCAGC
The DNA here is from genome assembly GCA_035620735.1 of Acidimicrobiia bacterium. GTDB lineage: Bacteria > Actinomycetota > Acidimicrobiia > Spongiisociales > ZC4RG35 > JANQRA01. The sequence continues at coordinate 1,671 of DASPGH010000077.1, forward strand.
TCCGGTCACTATGACAACATGGTCGGTGACTGGACTCACATGGGCGTCGGCGTTTGGCGCGATGCTCAGGGTGCGCTGTGGACGTGTCACGTGTTTGCCCGCTGACCGTCAGGGTCGATACCACCACTCCCGGAACGCCTGACGATTGACGAGAGAAGCATGCGACGTCGTACGGGCAGGGAACCAGGCCAATTCACGACCTCTGCCCTCGTCGGCAGCCGAGCGGGCGTGGACACCACGAAGACCCGCTTCGTGCACTTCGAGACCCACAGCCTGACAGACGTCGCGCTGAACCGGCCGCCCGTTCCCATGACGGGGATAGGTCGTCGGTAGGCCGAGAGCTTCCACACCTTCATCTGACAAGGCGTCAGCGACATCCTGAGATCGGGGCAATGTCGCTGTGACGAGGTCAAAGCCCGGATCCAAATCGTCCGGCTCTACGGGCGAGCCCTCGAGGAGTTTCCAGACTCGAGACCGTGCAGTGGCCAAATCCTCGTTCAGGTAGAGCGTGGGATGCGACCCTGGCGGGTTCCAACGACCACCTCGTCGCGCTGCGAACGAGGGGTCGAGAGGGTCCACCCAATCTGGATCGGCGACCCTGAGCCACTCGTGGCCATCCGCCAGTCGTTCTACGCGTGGGGTCACGGTTGTATGCGTCGCAGGTCGAACGTTCGTCCGACCATTTCTGCCGCGGCCCGGAAATCCCCAGACTCGAGGGTCTCGAGGATGCTTACACCACCCAGACTCTCGGCGGGACGCCGCACTACAGCCGGAATCCGCTCTCGTTTGACGTATCGGTCGAGCAGTTCGGTGATGTTGTCGACCGAGGCCACATCGTCGACTCGGCCGGCGGGAGGACCGTCGGCCAGCCACTTGCTGAAAGCTTGACGTGAGACGCCGAAGAGTCGGGCGGCCGCAGCATTGGACAGATCCCACAATGACAGCAGTCTGTGGAGTGGGGCGACACGGACCTCGCGATCCAAAGCATCGATGAGGTCACGCAGCCACCCGACATCGGCCGACTCGACGAGGTCTCGGGCCAGGGCACCAGGATCGATCGATGTGTCCATGCAGTAATTGTTGCGCAACTGAATGTCAATCGCAACCATACGTCAACCTGTCGTCCGATGAGTACGGGGTACAGCCCAATTGTGACGGCGGCCTGGGACAGATCTCAGCGCCACGCGTAACGTCCATCACATGGCGGAGCCCAAGACCACACGTAACGAAGGGGACGTGGATGCGTTCCTCGAATCCGTCGACAACGAACGCCGGAAACGCGACGCCAAATCAGTTCGCGACCTGATGACACGAGTCACGGGAGATGAGGCCGAGATGTGGGGAAACTCGATCGTCGGCTTCGGGTCCTACACGTACCGGCCCAAAGCCGGCGGCGCAGAGAGGGAGTGGTTCAAGGTGGGATTCTCCCCGCGCAAGACTGCGCTCACTCTCTACATCATGGACGGCTTCTCCGATTACAGATCGCTCCTGGAGAGACTCGGGCCTCACAGCATCGGCAAGGCATGTCTCTACATCGCGGATCTGGGGCAGGTCGACACCAAAGTCCTCAGCGAGATCATCACCCGGTCGGTGGAAACTGCCCGGGACCCGGCGGCAGACTGACAGATCGAACGCGAATCAGGTCGCCCAAGATGGGCGACCTGATTCAGCATTCCTCCGGGCCGTACGGGGTCAGTCGTTCCCGTTGTTCTTGTTCTTACCGGGTGCGTTGGCCGAATTGCCGTGCTCCCCGTTGGCCTTGGCCGCCTTCTTGGCCGCAGCCTTCTCCTGGCCTGTCAGCTTGTCTTCTTTATTGGCCTTGCCGTGCTCGCAATCGGTGAGCGCGGTCTGAAAAGCGACCTCGGCCTCAGTCCCCTCCTCGAGAGCCGGCGCCTCGGGGTCGACATCTGGCACCTTGATCTGCTGGTCACCCTTGCCAAAGTCTGACTTGGCCAGGTGGCGCACCAGACATCCGCGTCCCGGGCCCTCATAAACCGAGTTGAACAGCTTCATGACCATGCCGTGGTTGACCTGGCCGTTGGGCCCGTCGACCACGCCACCGCCGACGACGCATTCGCCGTCTGGGCCGGTGTACTCGACAGGCATCTCGGCAGGAGCTTCGAACTCGTCGGACAGGTTCTCTTCAAGAGTCGGCTGGAAGACGACAACGGCGTCCTGGCCGTCGTGAAGGGTCTGCACGACTACCAGACCTTCCGAGGTGAGGCCATAGCTCGCGGTCAGGTTGCCCTTCATCTCCAGGCTGCAGTCGTACAGCCCATCCGAGGCGTGGGCACCCCACAGCAGAACATGGTTCACTTCGTCGTACCCGTAGTTGAAGACGGTGTCTTCGGGGTCCTCTTCGGCGGCGGCCGCGATCCCTGCGCTGGTCAGCATCCCAACTACTGCCAGCGTTATGATCAGTCGTCTTTTCACGTTGTCTCCTGGTCGTTTGTCCCCAGCGGTACCCCACGAACCACTTACGTAATCGCTGGAAATGTCGATAGGGATACGGGTCAAGGTGAGCTATCCCATCACGCCTCGTTACGGTCAACCAATGGGCCACGCTTTCGAAGAAGTCCTGGCCAGCGCCAAGAAGGGTGAGGAATGGGCGTGGAGCCAGATCTATCACTCCGTGTCGGGCCAACTCGTCGGATACCTCACTCTGAAAGGCTCACCAGAGCCCGAGGACCAGGCATCGGAAACCCTGCTCCAGGTGGCCCGCAACATCAGCTCCTTCGATGGAGACGAAGACTCCTTCCGCTCCTGGGTCTTCGTCATCGCCCACAGACGGATGATCGATTCGCGACGTCGAACGGGAAGAAGGCCCACAACCGTCGAATTGGAGAGTGAGCACCAAGGCGAGGTGGGCGACGTCGAACAGGAAGCCCTCGCCACCCTCAGCACCGAAGAAGTGACCCGGCTGCTCGAGATCCTCACCGATGAGCAGCGAGAGGTCATCGTGTTGCGCACGCTGGGCGACCTGAGTCTGGAGCAGACAGCCGAGGTCATGGGTAAGCGGGTGGGATCGATAAAGGCGATGCAGAGAAGGGCGATCTCCCGACTCAGAAAGCATCTGGACGCGCTGGGAGTATCTCGATGAGCGGTAGTGACGATTACTCGGATGAGATGTTCACCATGCGCCTTTCGGACGAAGACGTCGAGGCGGTCCTTTCAGGACGCGCCTTCGACGATCCAGACCTTGCCGAGATCGCGCGCGTCCTGAGCGCTCTCGATCCGCAACGATTCGTCGATGAGACGGGGGAGAGAGCAGCCGTGTTCGCTCGCAGAGCGGCCGCGGTGGCAGGGACAGGTGAGCCCACCAAGCTTGCGGCAACCGCACGCTATAGGCGTGGCCTATCCCTGACACCGCGTCTTGCACCAGCTGCGGTTGCCGCAATTTTCCTGTTTGCCACCACCGGAGTGGCCGTCGCATCTGACTCTTCGGTGCCCGGAAACGCTCTGTACGGCATCGATCGTGCTCTGGAGCGTATTGGGATCGGCAACGGAGGGGACGTCGAGCGAATCGAAGAGGCGAGTGTCCTCACGGAGCAGGGCGACGCAGTCGAGGCCCTGGAGCTCCTCGCCGAGACCTTCGATCTCGAGTCGAGTCAGGCTGCGGATGCTCTGCTTCGGGCATCGCAACGGATCAGGGAGAACGCGGCAGCCAACGCCGAGGTCGCCGACATGCTCGACTGGATGGCGAATACCGACCTCAGAAGTCGGGAGTTTGGCCAGAACGTCGCCGAGCAAGCACAGGGTCTCGGGAAGGGTGGCCAGGGCAACGAGAACCGCGGTCAGAGTGGAGAGGCACCGGGCCAGAACAAGGAGACACCGGGCCAAACGAACGACCAGGGCCAGGGCAGCCAGGGCGGCCAGGGTCAAGGTCAGGGCAATCAGGGTCAGGGCGGCAGCGGGACATCACCCGGTCAGTCCAACAAACCCTGAGGAGATGCCAACGGCGTGGGGGCACATGAAGGGGCCCGGACGAGACATCGTCCGGGCCTTTTCATCGCAGCTCGATCTATGTATGGGACACGATGCCTATCGATCGTGCACCTGAATGCCCTTGCCTCGCACTGGCAAGCCCTGTCCGGGCAGCGCGGCCCCGTCATAGACGATCCCCGAAGACCCCTCGATGGTGATCCAGAACAGATCTTGGGTCGAAGCGGCGTGACGCTCGTCGGTTGCCACAACCCGGAAGTCGTACCCACTCCGGCCGTTGACACGTCCGGTGCCTTCGAAGACGGCGATGCCGTCGTCGATCAGCAGGAAATCCATCCCGGTCGCATGAAAACTCAACCCCTTGTGGAGTTGGAACTGAAGGTTCCCGGTCACGGCGCCATCCCGTGAGTATCTCGCCACGAACCCGAAGGTCGCCTTGCCGGCACCAATCGCCGAGCTCGCCGCTTCGGGCGAATCGATCCAGCCGCCTCCGGTGACGAAGTCGTCGGGATCGAAGACGAACACTTCACCCAACGCGATGGTGTCGAAGGCGCCGTCATCGTCCCAGACTGTCGCCGAAACCGCATAAAACCCCGGGTCGACGTAGGTATGGGAGCCCTCCGCCGTACCGGATCCACTTGTCTCGGTCACCTGGCCGGCGCTCGTGCTCCCGTCGCCCCAGTCAAAGACGGCGGTGTGTGTGTCCTGGACGCCGGCATCGGTGAAGACCACCCCTACGACCAAGGCCGTGTCGATGTCGTGATTTGGCCCCAGCGACGTGGCGGAGGTGATCACTGGGGCCAAATTGGCCACAGAAACGTTGAATTGATCGCTGGTCTCCTCCAGACCGTCGGATGCGGTGATGGTGACCGAGAAGCCGTCCGGGCCCTCCGGCAGGAGGCGGCTCCAGACCCATGAGCCGTCGCCGTTGTCGCTGAAACCGGAACAGGATCCCGTGCAGGAGAGGACCAGCGTGTCTCCGTCACTGTCAGTGAAGGCACCCGTCGTCGAGCCGATGTCGCCTTCATCGACCGAGACATCTGCCGCCCCCGACCCGACCACCTCCGGTGCCGAGTTCAGTGGCTCGGTGGTGATGCCACTCATCACGATCCCCGCCTGCGAGAAGTTGTAGAGCGCAAATGGACCGGAAGGGAAGTCACCCGTCAGAGAGATCTCGTGCGCTCCGTCGACCCAAACATCGACCGACGTGGTGGTGTACTCGATGACGAAGTCATAGCTCGTGTTGTCCGCCCAGCCCGTGTTGCCCAGGCCGGCACCTCGCGCCAGCTCTTGCAAGCCACCGGCTGGATTGGCCGCCGAGTTGGTGTGTCCCCAGAACTCGTTGAGAGTGGGGACGCCGGTCACACGGGAGACAGCGAGCCCTGGGACACCATCGACGGGCCCCGTACCCTCCCCCCACTCGATGTCCTGGAAGCTCTGCCTCCAATCGATCAGGAGATAATCGCTCGCGGTAGGTGTGAATCCGAGGGCGACTCCGAAGAAGTCGTCGTCCTGGACCGGTGTCTGGAAGGTGGCGGTGATGCGATAGCCATCCACAGCGGTCGGCGCGGCGAAGAAGGTGGGGCGGCCGTTCACGAGCTGTTCGACGCTGAGACCACTCGGATCGACCAGCCAGTTGCCGAGATCGGCCATGCCGCTCCCCGAATAAGGCTGGTTGTGCACGACCCACGTCGAGAAGTCGACGGGTTCAGGAGCAGCGGATACAGGCACGGCAAAGGCAGCCATGGCGGTGACCACGAAAGCCACGAGTCTCTTGCGCGGCAAGGGCGTTCCCCTCTCCCCCATCCGCCCGTGCAACAAAGTAACAGCGCTGACGTCGGCTTCAAGACCCAACCCTTCCAACTCCGGACAGTGCGACTTAGAATGTGCTCGGGCACCCGTCAGGGATGGGCTGAGAGGCTCTGAAAGGAGCTGACATGCCCAAGCGACGGACCGGATTGGTGGTCGGTAAGGACTTTCGGCCACCTGACGGCGCCCAACCCATGGACTGGTGCTTCTTGACCGTCGACATCTCCGACGCGGAGCGCATCTCGGTACGTATTCGCCGGGATCATGTCTCCCGAGCCGACGTCGGCGACGTCGTCGAGTTCAAGCCCCCTAGGGACGACAAGCACGCGGTCTCCCGACTGACCAGGCTGGGAAGCGACCCCGGTCTCCTGCCACCAGTCGACAGAACCCGTCCGAGAGCCTGAGCCTTCCCGACTGCGAATAGCAGTCTTTCCAAACGAGGTGACGGGCCGGCGGGGTTATCTTCGCCCCATGACGCCCGACCAGCTAGCCGAGATCAGGATCCCCTCCGACCCCCGACTCTCTCCCGCCGGTGACAAGGTCGCCTACGTCGTCTCTCGACCAAACCTCGAGGACGACCGTTACGACAGGTCACTCTGGGTGGATGACCGCCGGTACACCGAAGGTCCGGGCGACAGCTCACCGCGTTGGTCGCCCGACGGCAAACAACTCGCTTTCCTCAGAAGCGAGGAGGGTAAACCCGCCCAGATCGCGGTGATTCCGCTCGAAGGGGGTGAAGCCCGATTGATAACGGACTTCGAATTGGGGGTTGAGGCATTGGAATGGTCGCCCGACGGGGGGCGTGTCGTCGCCGTAGTGGTCGAGTGGGCGAGTGAGTGGTCTGACCTCGATGAGGACGAACGCAAAAGACGTCCCCGCCGGGTCACGTCGGTGCCCTTCCGCTTCGACAACAAGGGTTGGACACACGATCGCAAGCGTCATCTCTGGCTGGTCGACGTCAGCGGGAAGGGTGAATCTGAGCGGGTGACGGAGGGGAGATTCGACGAAGAATCCCCGGCCTGGTCGCCTGATGGGTCCACGATCGCTTTCGTCTCCGACCGTGATCCTGGCCAGGGCTTGGTCTCCGGGAACGACGTCTGGGAGATCGACATCGCGACCGGCGAGATCACCAAGGTCACCGAACGCGGATTCTGGACATACGTCTCATACCGAAGCGACGGTGTGCTCCACCTGCTCGGCAACGAGAATCCTCGCTATCCGGTGGACTCCTACCTCTACCGACGCACGGACGATGGCCGGCTCTCCGACCTCACGGGTCATCTCGATCGGGGATCGGTATCGCTAGCTGCCGGTCCGGCGGCATTGAGATGGGATCGGGATAGCGCGGTGCTCGGATACGAGGATTCCGGGACATTCGGGCTCATCCAGGTGGCTCCAGACGGTTCGGTCGACACACTCGTCGATGATCAGATGGTGGTCACCGGCTTTGACAAGACAGGTGACCGCCTCGTTTTCACGGCATCGACCTGGGATTCGCCGGGTGAGCTCTTCTCAGACCAGGTGGCAGCGACGAGCCTGAACTCCAACTCTGATCTCGAACTGACCGCACCCGATCACTTCCGTGTCGATTCCGATGGGCACGAGATCGACGTCTGGGTCTACATGCCGACCGGCACAGAGTCGGTTCCACTCCTACTGAACATCCACGGTGGCCCGGCCTCGCAGTACGGGTTTGGCTTCTTCGACGAATTCCAGGTCTATGTCGGAGCCGGGTACGGGGTCGTCGCCTGCAACCCCCGTGGTTCCGCCGGTCGCGGTGAGGCCTTCGTGTCGGCGGTCAAGGGCGAGCACTGGGGTGTCGTCGACCACGCCGACGTGTCCGCCGCTGTCGCCGCCGCCCTGGAGAGACACGATCGGCTCGATCCGGATCGAATGGGCGTGATGGGCGGTTCGTACGGGGGTTTCCTCACCGCTTGGATCATCGGCCACGAGGACCGGTGGAAGTCAGCCGTGGTCGAGAGAGCGTTGATCTCTTGGAACAGCTTCGCCGGCACGTCCGACATCGGTGGCGTATTCCCCGAGAACTACCTCGAGATCTCCTACCCGGACGCGTGGGACACCTGGTGGCAGCGGGGACCGCTTGCCCTGGCCCACAACGTCACCACGCCGACCCTGGTCGTCCACGCCGAGAACGACCTCCGCTGCCCGATCGAACAAGCCGAGCAGTACTTCATGGCTCTCCTCCGCAACGGCACCACCACCGAGTTCATCAGATTCCCTGACGAGGGTCACGAGATGAGTCGATCCGGTAAGCCTCGCCACCGCCAGGAGCGTTTCGAGGCCATCCTCGACTGGCATGACCGCCACTTGAAGTAGTGGTTCTTTCGCGTACCCGGGGTTGCTGGCGCCATATATGACCTGAGCAACCCCGGGTTCGCATGGACGGTCACTCTCTGTGGTCGATTGCCACGGATTGGGGTATGGGTGCAGTCAGAATGGTGGCGTTACCAGGAGGAGCATCATGTCATCGATCTGGAGACGTCTCAGTGGGAAGCCGTGTTCTCACGAACAATCACTGATCGTCACGTCGGTAGGCGTCCGTCGCATCGTGTGCGAGCAGTGTGGTCACATCTCTTTCGCGATGGAGCCACGAACCCAGCGTGCCCCGGAAGACATCGAGAAGACGAAGATGGCGAAGGCGGCCGGTTTCTGAACGGTCGAGCCCGGCGAACATGAGCGGATTTCGGCCATATCCGGCGTGAGGAACCCCGGGTTCGCTCGAGGATCAGGCTATGACGACGGTCTTGGCGTTGAGGAACTCTTTCATTCCCATGTCGGAGAGTTCACGGCCGTAGCCGCTCATTTTGATCCCACCAAAGGGAAGACGGGGATCGGACGCCACGAAGGCGTTCACGAAACAGGCCCCTGCCTGGATCCGGTCCCGGGCGATCTCCTCTCCCTTGTCCAGGTCGGTGGTGAATACCGCCGCACCTAGACCGAACTCGGTGTCGTTGGCGATCCTGATGGCATCGTCGACGTCATTAGCGGCAATGACCGCCGCCACCGGGCCGAACGTCTCTTCGTGGTAGACGGCCATCCCTTCAGTCACATCTGCCAGGAGGGTCGGCGGGTAGAAGGCACCGGGACCGTCCGGAACCTTGCCTCCCATGACCAGACGGGCCCCGTCGGAGACGGACCGTTCTACCTGGTCGTGCAACTCGTCGCGGAGATCGACCCGAGCCATTGGGCCGAGTGTGGTCGCCTCGTCACGTGGATCGCCCATCACGGCCTTCTCCAGACCGGCGGCCATGAGCTCGGTGAATTGGTCGACCACCGGTGCCTCGACGATGAACCTCTTGGCGGCGATACAAGACTGCCCTCCGTTGATGAGACGTGAAGTGGAACAGGTCGCCGCCGCCTGTTCGAGGTCGGCGTCGGCGAGCACCACATAGGGGTCGGAGCCCCCAAGCTCGAGAACGGTCTTCTTGAGCAGAGAGCCCGCCTTCTTGGCAACAGCGCGGCCGGCCGGGTCTGATCCGGTGAGCGTCGCAGCCACTACGTCCGGATGCTCCAGCACCTCGTCGACCCGGCTGGAGGGCAGAACGAGTGTGCGAAACAACCCGTCGGGGAAGCCTGCCTCAACAGCCAACCTATCGATCCACAGCGCCGACCCGGTGACGTTGGAGGCGTGCTTCAAGAGACCACCATTGCCGGCCATCAGAGCCGGGGCGAGGAATCGATAGACCTGCCACAGAGGGAAGTTCCAGGGCATTACGGCGAGTACGACACCGAGGGGTCTGTAGGCGACATACGACTTGCGACGATCGGCTTCGATGTGCTCCTCTTCGAGGATTCGCTCGGTGTTCTCCGCGTAGTGGCGGCACACCCAGACGCACTTGTCCACCTCCGCCCGTGATTGGGCGAGGGGCTTGCCCATCTCGTCGGTCATCATCACCGCGAGCTCTTCTCGGTGTGACTCGAGCAGTTCGGCCATCTTCATCATCGGCATGGCCCGTTCGGCGACGGGTGTCAGCTCCCACTGACGTTGCTGCGCCGCGGCAGCTTCGATGTGTCGCTGAACATCGCCAGCCGGCGTCTCGTCGTATTCGGCGAGCACCGAGCCGTCGGTCGGGCTGATTGAAGTGATCATGGTCTGATTATGCCTGAACGGCAGTGACGTCTGAGAATGATCGCTGACTCAGCCCTCGAGACGTCCGGAGAGCACCACTTCTCCTGAAGGCGCTGGTCCCGCCCCCTCGTCCTGAAGCGTCACGAGCAACTCGGGGTAGTCGCGGAGGGGGACACCCGACCAGAGCGTCACGTTTCTGCCGTCCCTCATGTGAAAGGTGCCCACACTGATCATGTTCTCCCCATCGCTGACCCAACCCTCGTAGAAGCTGCCTTCCGGGGCGCCATCGAGGCCCTCGACATTCACCTGGATCCACCACCCGGCGTCGGCTGCACCCACTGCGGCCTCGCCATCGACGCCGGCACCGGTCAGGGCGATGATGGTCGCCGGAGGCTGATCATCACCACCAAAGGGCCCGAAGGCGACGAGTGCGACCACGGTGGCCACCAGAGCTGCCGCGGCGTAGCCCCACCACCGCCTGGACGGAGACTGCGATGGCGGCGCCAGCTCGACTCGCTCTGCTCCACTGATCGCCAAGAGCAATGCCGGCTCCAGCTCACCGGGCGGCTCTTCCCAAACGGATTCGTTCTCCAGGATCTCGTCGATCCGGCCAAGGCTGTATTCGTTCGGTCCGTTGCTCATATCTCGTTCACGTGACTGAGAAGGGTGGCGAGTCGCTGATGGGCACGATGCGAACGCGACTTCACCGTGCCGATTGGAATGCCCAACCGCTCCGCGATCTCGGCGTGGGTGAGATCCTCCAGATGGCTCAGCTGGACAACCACGCGTTCGGCGTCGGGGAGTCTGTCGAGAGCGGCCCTCACTTCGAACACCTCCCAGGTGGTCTCCAGCCCGGGCGGAGTCGTGGCGCCGTCGATGTCCTCGGAAGGGACGATTCGCTTCCTCTTGCGGTAGATGTCGATGGCGGTTCGCCGGGCGATGGCGTAGATCCAGGGCCGAAACTCGCGTTCTGGGTCGTAGGTTGCAGACGCGCGCCACGCCTTCAAGAAGGTCTGCTGGGTGGCGTCAGCCGCGAGATCGGGATCTCGCAAGACACTCAGCGACAATGCGTAGACAGGACCGCCGTACTCGTCGTAGACGGCCTTGACCGCGAGGGCGTCCCCATCTCTGAACTGCTCGAGCATCGTCCGGTCCACCAACCCGATTCTGCCAGATGACACGTTCTGCGGGACCAGGATGCGACTGGCGCTCTCAGATCGTGCCGAAATGCGGACGCGGCGGCGTTGACTCGTCGTCTCGACTGCGTCGGCTCTCATATCGACGTCCCTCTCCATCGTTACGTGACGGTGCCGCTGGTGGTTCGCGGCAGGTGACGCGGCACTAGCCCTCGACGGTGATCGAACCAGACATGCCAGGGTGGATAGTGCAGACGAAGGTGTATTCGCCGGCCTCGTCGAAGGTGAACTGGAACGATTCGCCCTGACCGAGCGACCCGCTGTCGAAGACATCGTCCTCCGAGGTCCAAGTGTGACTGACGTTGTCCTGGTTGGTGACAGTCACTGTGGTCCCTACGGCGACAGCGTCGGGACCGCTGAAATCGAAGTTCTCGATCGTGATGCCGGAGGGTGCCGCGGGAGTACCAGCCGTCGTGGTATCGACGGCCTGGGTGGTCTGTTCGTCGGGCGCTCCGATCGTGGTGCCGGCCTCACCGCCGTCACCTGAGCATGCAGCTACCAGGGCGACCGCGGCGGCGAGCGCAAGGAGACGGGTGACTCTCATTGATCCTTCCTGGACGATTACGCCGTCTCTACGCAACGAGAATCGGTTCGGTTCGTCCCCTTCTCAGAACCCCATCCACGCGATCTCGTCAAGCGACTCCAGGTCGCTCCTCATGATGCCTTTTGTGGACACTGTGAAGAGTGAGTCGCCGATGGCCACGGACCGGAGGATCTGGGCTCGCCAATCCCGGTCGGGTTCATCGCCGCCGGGGTGGACGAGGTCACCGAGGTGGCGGATCTCCCCGGACTCATCGACCCGGAGTCCGATCGCGCCGATGAACGTCTCGTCCTTCCCCTCGTCCCACCAATACTGCTGGACCGGGATGATGGCCACCCCGTCCCAGTAGAGGAACGCGTGGTGGTTGTACTCGACCTCGGAGCTCGTCCCCTCGTCGAGGGTGAACGTGTCGAGTCGTGTCGGGTTGGAGAGATCTGTCATATCGAATAGAGACACCTGCGTGCCCTGGATCTGACCGGTGTCGGTGGCATCCTGACCCACGCCCAACATCAGCCCACCCTGCAACGGGTGGAGATAGGCCGAATACCCGGGAATCTCCAGTTCGCCCATCACCTTCGGATCGCGGGGGTCGGAGAGGTCGATGGTGTAGAGGGGATCGGTCTGGCGGAACGTCACCACGTAGGCGACATCCCCGAGGAAACGGACCGAGTAGATCTGCTCCGTTTCACCGAGCCCGTCGACCATCCCCACCCGGATCAGGTCGTTCAGAATGGGGCGGAGAACGGTGACCCTCGACTCCGCCTCACTGTCTGCTCCCCAACCAGTCGGTGAGGTGGTGGTGGCGACGCGCAGCATCCCCTCGTGCTCGTCCATAGCAAACTGATTCATCAGATATCCGTCGACGGAGCCGGAGGCGACATACGAGGTGACGTCGGGATCGGTGACGTCGAACATGTGGATCTCGGTGGTCGGCCCATCGGGAGCGGTGGACGCGTCGCTGGTGCGCAGCCACGTCCACGTCTGCCAGTTCTGGGTCGCCACGTAGAGGCTCCGTGGCGACGAATACACGGTTTCTCCGGTGGCGAGAACGCCGGTCGCGTCGACGACGTCCAGATCGCCTCCAGGGTCGATCGTGACCACCGAGAGCATTTGGAGACCCGAGAACTCCCTTGGATGAGTGGCCCGCTCGCAGTCGAACAGGACGCCCTCTTCTACGACATCACCGTCGGTGTCAGTGACGATGTAGTAAGGAATCCAGTTGTCGGCGGTGGAGTTGCGCACAATCTCTTGGTTCTTTTCGATGGCGTCCCGCTCTGCGCGCAGACCGGACCCGGTCGGATAGCTCCACTCGAAGCCGACAGGACTCGATGTGACAACCAGACGTACCGAATCGCCGGCCAAGCGACCGGACACGAAGGCGCCGTCGATCGTCATGGTGCGGACCTCTTTCGGCTCGGCGGTGATGTCGACCTCGACGATCTCGACGGTCGGCGTTGCCGGGGCCGGGGCGAGTCCCGCAAGGTCGCGCTCGAACGGAATGGGCTGCTGGTGCCAGATGGAACCGAAAAGCAGAACCGTGTCACCTGTGAGCAGCATGCTCTGGACGGCCAGGTCGTCGACGTTCATTCGACCCACTTCGACCGGTTCGTCGCCGGTGACATCGACGACGATCAGATCTGCATCGGCCAGAACAACGATCCGCTCCCCGTCGGTCTTCACGATGTCAGGCTCATCGACCCCGGCGACCTGGACGTTCGTACCGGAGAAGTCGGGCACGCCCGATCCGGACCCCTGGGTCGTCACTGTCGCCCCTTCGTCTGCGGCCATTGCTCTTTCCATGCCTCCGAAGCGGTCCCAGACGACGAGCGGATCGAGGCCATAAGGCCCGACGATGTCGACGGCGTGCGAAATGACATAGTCGAGGAAGTCCTCACATGCATCGAACTCGACGAGAGCGCCCGTCGTATGAAGAGCCATCGGCTCAGGTGAGTCCCCTGTCGGCAGAATTGCATCAGGGGCTGCGGTACCCGCCGGCCGGGGTTGAGAACAGGCGCCAACCACGAGGCATATGACCGCTATCAGTGCCAAGAACATCTTCGGGCGCATCCCGCACTCCTCGATTAGTCGATGTGCGGCTTGGACGGGACGGGGTCCGACAACGGTTCCCGATGGGGTCAGCGGAGATAGGAGCGGACGGTCTCAAGCGTGTCGGCATCCTCAGGGTTCTTGTCCTCGCGCACACCTTTGACCCGCGCGAACCGGAGGGCAACACCTCCGGGATATCGGGTGCTGCGCTGGACGCCGTCGAAGGCGATCTCGTAAACGATCTCCGGCTTCAGGAACACCGCATGGCCCTTTCGGTGGTCTTCTATTTCGAGGAACGCCTCGGTCTGCCACTCGAGCATCTCGTCGGTCAACCCTTTGAACGTCTTGCCCAGCATCACGTAATCGCCATCCGGGCCGACCGCCCCGAGATGCAGGTTCGACAGCCAGCCTTCACGACGTCCCGAGCCCCATTCTGCAGCGAGAATCACCAGGTCGAGGGTGTGTGTCGGCTTCACCTTGAGCCAGCCACTCCCCCGGCGCCCCGCCTCGTAGGCCTGTGTCAGGTCTTTGACGACGACACCTTCGAAACCCGCCGCCACCGAGGCCTCGAAGAACTCATCGGCCACGGCGGGATCGTCGGTGACGATCGATTCCACCCGGCAGGCCGGAGGAAGGAAACGTTCGAGAGCCCGGCGACGATCTACGAGAGGCGCGTCGACCAGGTCCTCACCATCGAGGTGAAGTACGTCGAAGTAGAAGGCCGTCAACAAGTGTCCAGCGTCGTCCCCCGGCCTGGTCATCGAGTCCTGAAACGACATCGGGCTGCCTTCAGATCCAACGACGAGACCCTCACCATCGAGAATGAACGACTCTGCCGCCAGTGCCAGGGCAGCAGCGGCCACCGAGGGGACTTCGGCGGTGATATCCCTGAGATTCCTCGTGTAGACAGCCACCCTGTCACCGTCACGATGAACCTGTAGACGGAGACCGTCGAGCTTGCGCTCCACCAAACCGGCACCCAAGCCATCGATTGCCTCACCTGCGGAGGCTGCGGTCTTGGCGAGCATCGGCTGCACCGGTGTCCCCACCTCCATCGCCGCAGTCTTGAGAGCATCGGGCCCGTCGACGAGGGCCCGGGCAGCAACCGCGATCAGATCACCCTCGAGCATGGCCGCCCTCCTGACCCGGGTCGGGTCGACACCTACTGCGGTGGCAACGGCCTCGGCCATGACCCCTTCGAGCGCACCCTGTCTGAGGTTGCGGACCATGAGCCCGCGCAAATACTCCTGTTCCCGTTCAGTGGCGCGTTGCAGCAGATCCCGTAGCAACCGCTCCCGGCTGGTCTTCGATCCGGGACCTGATGTCCCGGAAACCTCCTCGAGGATGGAGTCGACCTCGATGATCTCGAGGGACGGCTTCGATGCTGGTGGCTGCTCCATCCCGTAGACCGTCGCCGGGCCCACCCCCAACTTGGTTTGGGTGGGGCGCCCGGCGAGAAAGGCGACCCCTATGCGAGCTTCGTCGGGACCGAGGTGTCCTAACAGGTCGGCCAGTAGGCCTATCTTCTTCGAGCGGGCTGCCGTCGATGAGACGGAGTCAGAGATGTCGACGATCTCGGCGAGGAGCATTCAGTCGAACGGTACCGCCGTGAGTCCCGGCGGCGGCTCAGCCTCCCTGCAGGGTGCCGTCGGCCAGATCTGCCCAGAGGTCGTCTGCTGAGTTGGCGAGAAAGACGACAGAGGACCCACCCGCGGACCCAGGACTGCCCGGCGCCACCACGTTGGATACCGAATCGAGATCCGCCGAGATCGCCATGGCCGAGAACGTGAGCAGCTGCTCCGGCGTCAGATTTGTCGACAAATGAGGCTCGGCTGCCTCCATCAAGCCTGGAATCGCCGAATAGCCCATCTCTTTCACCGTGCTCGCCGCAGCGAGCAAAATGAGCCCTTGGTGCGCGGAGCGGGTGAAGTCGCCATTTGGCACCGTCTTGCGCGCTCTGGCGAAGCCGAGCGCCTGGGCACCGTTCAACATCTGCTCCCCCGCTGACAGGGCGACATGGGCCCACCGGTCGTTGATGGCGAACGGAATCTCCACCGCCACGCCGCCTAGCACTGTGCCCAACAACTCCTGGAACCCGGCGAAACCGGTCAACACATAGCCCTCGAGGGGTAGATCGGTGAGCTCGGTGAACGCGGCCATCATCGTGTCGGGCCCACCGAGTGCGAGCGACCCGGTGATCTTCCGGGTCCCGTACCCCGGCACCGGCACGAACGAGTCCCGGGGCAACCCCACCACGGCTCCACCGCCGGCACCATCGAGAGCAACGAAGTGGATGCTGTCGGCGCGACTGCGTTCCATGTTCTGCCCGGGTCGGGCATCCGATCCGACCACCGCAACATGTCGCGGCCCGCCTCCGAAGAAGGCAGGGACCGCCAGCGACGGCCACACCCCACCCACGATTCTCCAGCCGCCGCCGTCGGCCACCGTCAGGAAGACGTCCTCGCCCATCTCGACCACGGCGATCGCTTGTTCCTTGAACGCAGCAACAGCCGCCGAACCCGAAGTCGGCACCTCCACCCCCGACGGCGAGATGGAGTCGACGACTGTCGGTGGTGCGAGCGGCACGGCGTCGTCGGATCCCGTCGCGTAGAGATAGAACTGCTCGATCACCTCGGAGAGAGCGGGAGGCGCCCCTTCGATCGATAGCTTCGGCAGAGTCGTGGTCGTGGTCGGTGGGAGCGTGGTGCTCGTCGTGGTGGTCGTCTCGGCACGCGTGGGTTGGGCATTGGGAGTCGTATCGTCCGCTCCGGCGCACGCAGCCACCACGAGGGCGACAACGGCGATCAGAGCTGTGTGTCGTCGGTTCATCGGCGGGGAAACCTGCCTGGGATATTGGATGGGACCTGTCCCGCTTCGGCGTGAGATTATGCGAGCCCGCCGCCTACCCCAATCGGTCAGGAGCGAAACCTATCGAACGGTTCGAGCTCTATGCCGGCATCGTCGAGTGCTGACCCCACCTCATCGGCCGTCCCGCGCAGGTCAAGGGGGGCGCTCCCACGCCAGGGGTCGGCCTCTAGTCGGCTCGCGACGTCGGGCATCTGAATCCCATTCGGGTCGACCTGGTCCAGCTCGTCCCACTCGATCGGGACGGCGACTGGAGCGCCCGGGCGAGCCCGCAACGACCAGGGGACCACAGACGTCGAATACGGGGCGTTCCGGAGCCAATCGACGAAGACCCTGCCCTCGCGCTCCTTCTTCCGAAAAGCCAGTGTCATCAGGTCGTTGTGAGCCGCCACACCGAGAGCGGCGGCCCCGCGAGCGATGACCGCGGCTTCGTTTGCGGGGATGGCCGGCTCGAGACGGGCCCGGAGGTGATAGCCATTCGATCCAGAGGTCATCACAACTGTCTCGATTGCGAAACCTCTCAGGACGTCACGTAGGCGATGGGCCGCCTGCCGCGCCATTTCGAAGTCACCCGACGAAGGGTCGAGGTCCCAGATGATCCAATCCGAGAGGTCATCGTCACTCACCGTGGTCGGTGGAACGTGAAACGTGATGACACCCAGATTGGCGAAGGCCGGAATCGTCTTGGGAGCCTTGACGACGGGATAGACGGTGGTGCCTCCGCCCTCCTTCGGAACCTCGTGCCGGTCGATGAGCTCGTCGGAGAAATGGTCGGGCGCGTTCTTCTGCATGAACCCCTTCTCCGCCGTGCCCTTGGGAAATCGCTCGACGGTCAGGGCTCGGTCGGCGACGAACGGCATCATCGGTTCGGCAACGTCCTCGTAGTAGGCGACCACCTCGCCTTTCGTGACCCCGGATTCGGGGAATACAACACGATCCGGGTTGCTCACTTCCACTGGGTCACCCTACGACCTCCAGGTCGACGATCACTGCGGCGTGATCGGTACCCCTGACCGGCTGGACCCACACCTCGGTCGCGCTGACACCTGAGCCGAAGACATGGTCGATGCGGAGGAGGCGGGGCCAGCCGGGACGCCATGCCCAAGTTGGCTTCGCTTCGGGATCGCTAGCGAGCACAACATCGGTGAGACGCTCCGCCATACGTCGGTAGGCAGGCCAGAGGGGGGAGGCGTTGAAGTCGCCCGCCACGACAAGAGGCTCCTCGGATTCGTCGACCCAACGGAACAACCCCTCGAGCTGACGGTCACGGGAACGGACCGCCACCCACCATGGGAAATTGATCGGGTTCAACAGGTGGATACCCGCCAGATGCACGAGGTGACCGTTCGTCTCGAAGATGGCGGACGTCCCCTCCCTACCGGGCATGTCGATCGACCCGAACGTTGCATCGAAGCGGGTGGCGATTCCACGCCCCGAGAAGTCGAGTGAAGGGTGCAACTGGTGATGCGGGTATCTGCTCACGAGAAGCTCAGCCGGCTCCGGCCCCAACTCCTGGGTGACGATGACGTCTGGGTCGTACCGGTCGAGCACGGCTTTGAGATCTCCTGTATCCACGCGCTCGTGGAGGAGGTTTGTGGTCATGAGACGAAAGGACATGACCGGGGCACGGTAGGCCTGACACATAGGTAGGTTCACCCGAAGTGACGGACCTGAAGCGCCGGGACTTCATCGAGAACCGGCAGAGTCTCGGAAACTTCCTCTTCGCGATCGGCATCGTTGGAGTGGTGGCGGCCATCGTCGTCGGAGTTTCGGGCTGGATCCTGGCTGATCGGGCGAGCAGTCGCTTGGCCGGGACGATCGAGCCGCTGGCCGATCTGGTGGTGAACGTGGCCGAGGCGGTCGAGGCGACACAGGTCATAGTGGCTCGGACCATCGAGGCGATAGAGGGAATCGAGTCGGCCACTCGCTCGGCTGGTCGCACCCTGGACTCTGTCAGCAACCTCATCGACAGCACGTCGGATGTGATCGGTGGTGACCTCGCCAACGGCCTCGACGATGCCGTGAGCACGCTCCCTGCTCTCGTCGACACGGGACGAATCATCGATCGGACCATGAGGACCCTGAGCCTGGTAGGCGTGAATTACGACCCCGAAGTGCCTCTCGACGAGTCCCTGGCCAGCCTCGAGGAGTCACTGAAGCCCATACCTGGCCAACTGCGAGACCAGGTGGCCGCCTTGGGGGAGGTCCGCGCCGACATCGACGTCGTTGTCCGCGACGCCGGCTCACTCGCTGCGACTCTGCTGGAAGCCCGCATCGAGATGGCCGAAGCTCAGGACATCTTGGTCACCACGGGTGAGAACGTGAGCAGGGCAGCCGACAGTCTCGCCTCGATCGAAGGCGATCTCGACACATACGACTCCCTGTCCAAGATCGTGGTCATCGCATTGGCTCTGGGGCTTCTGGCTGCAGCAGCGGCACCCCTCCTCGTCGGGGCGCACTTCCGACGTGTCGCCGAAACCGAGGTGGCCGAGACGCCGGAGGCCGACCCGGACGACGTCTGAAGACGTCGACGTGAAGGTGAGTGGGACCAAATCTCGTTCCATCCCTACCGATGCGTGCGGCGCAGCCTTCCTCCGTATTCTGACCGGCCACATGACCCAGAATCATCTCGGACAACCCGTTGGGCCCCCTCTCCAAGACTGGATGGCTCCCGTATTTCCTCCCGCTGAGACCCTTCGCGGGGACCATGTCAGGCTCGAGCCGCTCGACCCGGCTGTACACGCTGGAGGTTTGTGGGTCTCCTTGGCACATGCGCCGGAGGAGACATGGACGTACATGGCTTTCGGGCCATTCGAGACCTATGAGGCATTCGAGTCCGCACTGGGCTCGATGGCGTCCCCCTCAGACTGGTCGGCCTACACCATGATCGTGGACGATCGCCCGGAGGGTTTCGCCGCATACCTGAGGATCAACCCCGCCGATGGTGTGATCGAGATCGGTTCGATCGTCTTCTCACCGTCGCTGCAACGCACAACGGCGGCAACAGAGGCGATCTACCTGATGATGGACAACGTCTTCGAGTTGGGCTACCGAAGGTGCGAATGGAAATGCGACGCAATGAACGAGCCGTCCCGTCGCGCCGCCACTCGGCTCGGATTCACTTACGAGGGCACATTCCGCCAGGCGACCCACTACAAAGGGAGAAATCGCGATACGGCCTGGTACTCCATCATCGATCGGGAATGGCCGGAGCTCGCCGATGCGTTCAGTCGGTGGCTGGCGGCGGAGAACTTCGACGCCGACGGCAAGCAGAGATCGACTATCGAGGAGATGAGATCGAAATGAGTCTTGGCTTTGGCTTGCTCAGTGCTCAGCTGAATCCTGGTGAGAACGACTGGTCACGTGTCTATGAAGAGACGATCCAGCTCGCAGTCGACGCCGAGAGACTCGGCTTTGGCTCGGTTTGGACGACCGAGCACCACTTCGTCGACGACGGGTACATGCCCTCTCTCGCCGTAGTCAGTGCTGCGATCGCGGCCAGGACATCGGAGATCGAGATCGGGACCGGTGTGATCCTCGCCCCACTTCACCACCCACTCCGTCTCGCCGAGGATGCTGCCACGGTGAGTCTTCTCAGCGGCGGCCGCTTCATCCTCGGTCTCGGCCTGGGATGGAGCGAGACCGAGTTCGAGGGTCTGGGATGGGACCGAACCCGGCGTGGCGCCGCCATGGAGGAAATCCTCAGGATCTTGCCCGAGGCCTGGACAGGTGAACCTTTCCGTCACAAGGGAGAGGTGTATGAGTTCCCGGAGCTCGCGGTCCGGCCCCGCCCTTCACAGCCCATCCAGGTGCTAGTCGGCGGGGGTGCCGAGGCGGCCATACGCCGGGCGGCAAGACTCGCCGATGGGATCTTCGCCAACGTCCCTCGAGACCAGTTCCTGCAACAGCTCACATGGATCGAAGACGAATGTGAGAAGGTGGGCCGCGATCCAGACGATCTCAGGATCATCCACTACTCGGTGATGTTGCCCGCATCCAGCCGGAAGGACGCTTTCGCGCATTACACCGATCACCTGTGGCAGATGATGTGGAAGTACTCCGATATGGAAGCATCCACCAATCGCACCGGTCCCCCACCATCCGCTCCACCATTCGACGAGTCGAAACGAGACCGTCTCTTCGGACGGGCCACGGTCGCCGGGACGGGGGAGCAAATCGTCGAGTACCTGCACGAGATCGAGCAACAGACCCCTCTCGAGGTGGAATTCGCCGCCCGTAGCTACTTCCCGACACTCCCGTACGAGGATCAAGTCGAGTTGATGGAGCAACTGGCCACCGAGGTGTCGCCTCACGTGTAGAGGAGTCGATCAAGCGACCAGGTGCCTTGGCGTGCGCCGCGTTTCGATCAATTCCATCGTGACGGTCAGAGAGGCGAGTCCCCAAAGCGCCGCCCAAGCCGGGATCTGTGCGATGAGTGGTGTCATTGCCACGACGATGAGGGCTACGATTGCTCGAGGGAGGACTGCCTCCTGTGCCCCGGCCCGGGCAGCTGATGAGGCCTGCCCTCCGAGAAACAGTGCCGCCCCCAATGTGAGTGCGAGGCCAGCACCCGAGCTCAGAGCATCATCCGGGTGAGAAATCGCCTCCTCGAAGGCCACCGCCACTCCGATGACTCCGGCGACGATTGCAGCATGCCAGAACGAGTAGACGTCTCTGGCGAAGGCACCCCTCGTAGCGTCGGTCTGTCCGGCCAGACGCGCTTCGAGACGCTGCTGGAAAGTCCCGAAGTAGGTCCACCAGAGGGCACACGTGGCGATGACGGCTCCCCCGGTGGTCACTGCGAACATCAGACCACGCTCGACGTCACTCGACGCCACACCGGCAGCGATCAATGACTCGCCGAGGGCGATGATCACGATTAGCCCGTGACGCTCTGCGAAATGGCCCGCCTCCAGGACCCAAACGCCACGTCCCGCCCTGACCGCGCTAACCAGGTCGGCCAGGAGGGCGCCGAGCCAGAACCAGACTCTCGCCTCCGGAGCGACGAAACCGCCGATCATCACCAAACCAATGCCAATGAAGGACAACGAGGCCCAAGTGAGCAGCGACTCGAGTTGGTCGGATCCAATCACCCAAGCCTGGACCCCGAGTCCGACGAGACGCACCACCACGTAGCTGACCGCGAACCAGGCCCCGGCGTCTCCGAAGGCATCCGGGACCGACTGGGCGAGGAAGAAGGCAACCGCGGTAGCGATGAGAGTGGGCAACCGCACCCAGACGTGCTCGGTGTCTGCCAGGTTCAGAGTCCAGGTGAATTGGGTCCAGGCCCACCAAACAAGCCAAAAGAGAAGTGCGGCTTTCGTCACCCCTCCCCAGGTGAGGTCGTGGAGCACGAGCGACGTCAGCTGGGTGATCGCGTAGACGAAAACCAGGTCGAAGAACAGTTCGACGTAGGTCGCACCTTGTGCCCTGCCGGCGCGGACCCGGGACATGTCCGGCGAGCCTAAACGAATCATGTTTCGTGGATGCTGGAAACGTGAGGCGAGCCAACTTTATCGAAGCTAGAGCCCACGGACCGGGGAAACGGCGAGCACCTAGGCTCGACCCCATGGATGGCGCGAAAGTGGCCCAGACGTATCTCGATCGATCCGGTGCTGCGTTTATCCGCGACTTCGTCTCCCTCCTTCAAATCCCAAATGTCACAGGGCAGGTGACAGACCTCCGACTCAACGCAGGCGAGATTGCCCGGCGCTTCGAAGCCAGAGGCGGCTCGATGGAGGTCGTCGAGCTGGAGGGTTGTAGTCCTGTGGTCATCGGCGAGATGAAATGCGACAACCCGACAGCCACTGTCGGGGTCTACGTCCACTACGACGGCCAGCCGGTTGACCCAGTGAGTTGGACTTACGAGCCGTTCTCGGCAACCTTGCTCTCGGCTGCGATACACGAAGATGGGCAACCCCTTGCCCTCCCTGCCGACGGTGAGACCGTAGATCCGACATGGAGGATCTACGCCCGGGGCGCGTCAGACGACAAGACTCCGCTGGCCGTCCTCCCGGCTGCCCTGGACGCCCTGGGTGCGGCCGACATGAAACGGACTGTTGATCTGATCTTTCTGTTCGAAGGAGAGGAGGAGTCGGGAAGCCCCAATCTCGAGCGCTACATGACGGAGCTGGCTCCGAAACTGCAGGCAGACGCCTGGCTCCTCTGTGATGGGCCGGTCCATCAGAGCCGGCAGCCACAGGTCTCTTTCGGGGCTCGTGGCTATTCGGGCTTCGAGCTCACTTTCTACGGGCCAGAGCGCGAGCTGCACTCCGGCCACTACGGCAATTGGGTGCCCAACCCTGCTCTGGAGCTGGCACGTTTCCTCGCCGGATGCAAGGACGACTCGGGCCGGGTGACGATCGAGGGCTTCTACGACGACACCGCCGCGGTGACCGACGCCGATCGCGTTGCTATCGACGCCCTACCCCCGGTGGAAGGAGGCCTCCAAGCGGAGTTGGGGTTTGCGGCTCCTGAAGTCGAGGGATCTACCTATGCCGATCGCCTCATGCTCCCCAGCTTCAACGTGCGTGGCATCAGATCTGCCGACGTGGGCGATGGTGCCCGCAACGTCATACCGGCCAGTGCCACGGTGTCGGTCGACATGAGACTGGCTTCAGGAGATGACCCCGACCGCATGGTCGACCGTGTCGAGGGCCATCTACGCGCCTCCGGCTATGTGGTCCTCGATCGCGAGCCGACGCCTGAGGAACGGCGCAAACACAGGCACTTGTCTCGTCTCGATCGACTCCCGGGCTATCGCGCCGCCCGAATCCCGATGGAGTCTCCTCTCGCCGAGACGTTGCTCGACGTCTGCCACCGGGCATCGGGAGACGATGTGGTGGCCCTCCCCACCTTCGGTGGCTCCATACCCCTCTATCTCTTCGAAGACATCCTCGGATCCCCCGTCGCCATTCTTCCCATCGCCAATCACGACAACAATCAGCACGCACCGGACGAGAACATCCGTATCGCCAACCTGTGGTACGGCGTCGCCTTGTGGGCCACCCTGCTCACCACCGACTTCACCCCAGTAGTCACACCGCCGGCGCCTGGTCCGAGACGTCGCTGAGCCATGCTCACAACTCGGCGAAGACGATATTTCGTCCGCCCGCTGCGAAAACCTGCGTGGGATAGGCTCAACTCGGGAATAGACTGTCACTCAAATCCGTTTCAGCCTTTCCACCGATCCGCAAAGGAAAAAACGAGGTCATGCCAGACACAGCTCAAGCCACTCTCCCAGTTCTTCCCCTCCACAATGGTGTGGTCTTCCCTCATATGGCCGTGACGATTCAGGTGTCGAGCACGGAGGGCCAATCGGCCTTACGCGCCGCCGAGAAGACCGGTGGCCGACTCCTGATCGTCCCCAGACTCCAGGGTCGATACGCCTCGGTCGGCACCATCGCCACCGTGCAAAACGACGAGGACGGCAACATCGTCGTCTCCGGGGAGAGTCGGGCGCGTGTTGGCGCCGGCTCGGTCGACGAGACCGGGGCCCTATGGGTCGAGGCTGAGGAGTCGCCGGAAGTCGACCTGATCGACGAGGCCCTCGACGAGTTGGTTGCCGAATATCGCGCAGTCGTCACCGCCGTCCTCGAGAACCGGGGGTTGGGACGAGTTGCCGAGAGATTGCTGTCCATGGACAACCCATCCCAGCTCGCCGACCTCGCCGTCTACTCGCCAGACTTGTCTCTCGACCAGAAGGTCCAGCTTCTCGAGGCTCTCGACATCCGACACCGGCTGGGGATGCTGATCGAGTGGATGAGAGAAGTACTCGCAGATCAGGAACTCCGTCGCAAAGTTCGTGAGGACGCCTCGGAGAGCATCGAGAAGAGCCAGCGCGACTACATCCTCCGCCAGCAATTGGAGGCCATCAAGAAAGAGTTGGGCGAGGAAGGCGACGTCGTCGGCGAGTACCGGGCGAAATTCGATGACCGCGACCTGCCCGAGGCCGTCGCGGATGCGATCTCGAAGGAGATCGATCGTCTCGAGCGCATGAGCGAGCAGTCCCCCGAGCACTCCTGGATCAGGACCTGGCTCGACACCATGTTCGACATCCCCTGGGACGAGAAGTCCGAAGATCGGCTCGACCTCGACGAGGCATGGGCCGTCCTCGACGCAGACCACACGGGTCTCCACGACGTCAAGGAACGCATCGTCGAGCATCTCGCGGTGCGCAAGCTCCGTCAGGAGCGCGGCCTCACCGACGAAGCCAACCGCGACAGCGGCGCAATCCTCCTCTTGGTCGGCCCGCCCGGTGTCGGCAAGACTTCCCTCGGCGAGTCAGTCGCCCGTGCCCTAGGCCGTAAATTCATTCGCGTCGCCCTCGGTGGCGTTCGAGACGAGGCCGAGATACGCGGCCACCGACGCACCTATGTCGGGGCGCGTCCGGGTCGTGTTGCCCGTGCACTCACCGAAGCGGGCACCATGAACCCTGTCTTCCTGCTCGACGAGATGGACAAGGTCGGCGCCGACTGGCGCGGTGACCCGTCCTCAGCCCTGCTCGAGGTGCTCGACCCGGCCCAGAACCACACGTTCCGCGATCACTACCTGGAGGTCGACCTCGACCTCAGTGAGGTGCTGTTCATCGCCACGGCGAACATCGTCGAGACCATTCCCGGACCGCTTCTCGACCGAACCGAAGTGATTCGCATCGACGGCTACACCGATCGCGAAAAGGTCGAGATCGCCCGGGACCATCTCCTGCCCCGCCAGCTGCGCAACGCCGGTCTGGAGCCCGAGGAGTTGACCGTGAGCGAGGATGCCCTCGCCGCCATCGTCGATCGGTACACCCGGGAATCCGGGGTGCGAAACCTGGAGAGGGAGCTCGGGAAGCTGTCTCGAAAGGTGGCGACCAACATCGCAACAAAGAAGGCGCCGGAGGTTGTCGAGGTCGATGAGGAAGACATCAGGGATTATCTGGGCAAGCCGAAGGTGTGGAAAGACGAGGCGACAGACCGCACGGACGTGCCGGGTGTCGCCACCGGTCTTGCAGTCACCGGCGCCGGCGGCGACGTCCTATTCATCGAGGCTTCGACCATGGAGGGCGAGCGTGGGCTGACCCTGACCGGCCAACTCGGAGACGTCATGAAGGAGTCCGCTCAGATTGCCCTCTCATACGTCGAGGCTCACGCAGACGAGCTCGGCATCGATGCCGAAGACATGAAGAAGGGCCGCTATCACGTGCACGTCCCGGCCGGAGCCATCCCCAAAGACGGGCCCTCCGCCGGCGTCGCCATGCTCACTGCTCTGGTCTCACTGCTCTCGGACCGCAAGGTCAAGGGCACCGTCGGCATGACCGGGGAGATCACACTGCAGGGCAAGGTCCTTCCCATCGGTGGCGTCAAGCAGAAGGTCCTGGCGGCGCATAGAGCGGGCCTAACCGAGGTCATCCTCCCCAGCCGCAACGAGCAGGACCTCGACGACGTCCCCGAGCAAGTCAGGGAGGACATGACCTTCCACATCGCCGACACAGCCTCAGACGTCCTGGAGCACGCCCTCACCTGAGGTCGCCTTCCGTCTTGTGCGGGTTTGCCCGGACCGGTTCCGTGCTAACCCGCACAGCACGGTCTTAGAACAGCACTTCGGCTAGCGCCCGGAACGAAGCGAGCGGGTCGGGGCCGAGGTCCTGGATGCAGACGTGGTCGGCACCGGCGTCGAGGTGTGACTCGATGCCGCGGGCGACTTCTCCGGCAGATCCGCGAAGGACGAGTTCGGAGATCAGGGCATCGCTGCCTCCGTTCTCGAGATCGCTCTGCTCCCAACCCTCGCGAAGAAGGTTCGTTCTGTAGTTGACGAGACGCAGATACCGGGTGACGAAGGCTTTTGCCCTTTCGTCTGCATCAGCCGGTTCGCCCACGATGACCGTTTGCTCGGGCGCGAGCAGCACACCGTCGCCGACGACGTCCCGTGCGAAAGTCGTGTGGCGGTGGGTGGTCAGGTAGGGATGGGCGCCGGCGGTCCGTTTGGCTGACACACGAAGGACCTGCGGGCCCAGCGCCGCGAGGCAGAGATGATCACGGGGCACTCCGGCAGCTTCGAGCTGATCGAGATAGGCCAGGATCGTGTGGTATGGATCTCGATACTCCGAAGTCGACTCGGGATGGCCGATTCCCACTCCGAGCATGAAGCGATTGGGGAATCGCCTGTCGATCCTGTGATAGGACTGCGCCACGGTCGCCGCGTCGTCACGCCACATGTTGACGATCCCGGTCGCCACCGCGAGTGTCTCGGTGGCCGCAAGCACAGAATCGACCACCTCGAGGTCCCCCGGCGGCGAGCCGCCGATCCAGAGCGCCCCGTAACCGAGCCGCTCGATCTCAAACGCCGTCTCGGGCGTCACGTCCGATGCCCGCTGCCATATCCCGAATCGGCCCAGTTCAATGGTCATGGCTCTCCCAACCGAACGACCCCCGCGCCCAATTCCGCCCGATCGCCAACGTAGATTGGACATCCAACCCCGTAGAGCAGCTCGGCGACGAGCGAACCGATGACCAGGATCGAGTCTGGCTCACCCAGGACAAGCCCGGCCGGGGCCATCCCGATGCGCAGCGCCTCGGCCAGCACCGAGGACGAAGAGCTCGACCCACGCCCGGAGGGCATATAGACGATCTTGCCTACGAGAGACTGCCCGAACTGAGGGTGACTGCGATCGACGATCCGGCCGGTCGATGGTTCATAGCCACCCCAGAAAGAAAGGCCATCGTCGAGCACGACAAGTTCTCCTGATGCTTTCCCGGCCACGAGCGCCCTCATGAGAGCAGACCGCTCACAACCACCTCGCCTCTCACCGCCGACTCGACGCAATCGGTCATCGAGCCGATCGACACCTCCACTCCGAGGTTCCCTGGTGCGTAGTAGGCCCACTTTCCCGAATTGGTCATCACCACGCCGTCGACGTCGCCAATGATCGGTGTGATGTAGGTGCATGTGTCGGCCACCACCGTTGCACCGAAGGCCTCGATGGTGGCCACAGCAGATGGGACCTCTGTCAACACATCACGCGAGGCGTTGACGTAGAAGGGGACAGCACTGGTCCTCCCCTCCACCAGGCCGGCGAGAGCGAGCAACTCGGCCCCAGAGGCATGAGGTGTCCCCACTCTGACAGCTCCCAGACCCTGACGCGAGTCCCCGGAGAGCTCTCTGAGAGCATCGGCGATGGTCTCCGAGTCGACCAGGATCCGCCGGTCTCCCGAATACGATCCCAACGTCTCGGACTCCGGAGTCACCCCTACCACATGGAACATGGCCACCGCCCCGGACGATGCGGCTGCAGCACCAAGAGCCTTGAGCCGGTCCTCGTCAGCCCTCTCGTCCAGACCGGTGAGGGTGGCGACCTTGGAACCGGCCTCCCGGCCCAAAATCAGCCCAAGACCCACATAGAGAAGGTCCTCATCCAGCCAAGGGTCGGGCACGCTCACATCGAGGGCCATGGTCGCTCGGCGCCCGGCGTCGGTATGAAGATCGACCGCTGGCGCCCGACCGGTCAGAGCACAGCAGATGTCCAGGAAATCTCCGTAGCGATTGGTGCGGGCCCCGAGAACCGAATTGGCGAAGACGATGGCGTTCGACTCGCCCCAAGCCACCTGATCTCCGTAGCCGGGTCTGTCGGTGAGCTGGTAAGGGGCACAGGTCCAGGTGGGGCGACAACCCATCTGCTGGTACGCATCCATCAGCTGCCCGGCCCGTTGGGCGGTCTCTTCATCGCCTCGATAGAGGTCTGGATGCAGGAGATCCAAAGAGGACACATTCAATGTGGTTGGCACCACGACCTCCCCCCCGGATTCAGCCAGACGTCGCGCGAAGTCCAGGCCGGCGATGCCGTGATAGAGACAGCCGTCGATGTGAGCCCCGCTGATGTCGAGTAGATCCTCCGCTCCCATGGCTTCCCCGGACGCGACGACGAGCTCGAGAGCGATCCTGGCGCCCTCGCCCAGTTCGCCGCCGAGAGTGGCCTTGTCCCGATCCGACAAACGCATCGCCTGCACGCTAGAGCCGATCAGGCGCGGTCAACACGATCTACGGTGGCGCCCATCACCGACAGAGAAGTGCTCACCGGCGGGAACGCCATCTCCGCCATGGTCGTCATCTCCAGCGCCCTGGTATTGGTGGCGCTCCCATTCTTCATGGTGGGAGGGCTTGCGGTACAGATCAAAGCGGAGCTGGAGCTCAGTGAGGCCTCGTTGGGAGCGGCGGTGACGATCGGATTCCTATCCGGGGCGTTCACCGCCCCTTTTGGGGGACGCATCGCCGATCGTGTCGGCCCGAGACGTGCGGTCTACATCGGGTGCAGCATCGCCACCACGGCTCTGCTCTCCCTGGGGCTGTTCACGACTGGATGGTCGACTCTGGTCGGATTTCTCTGCTTGGGTGGCATCGGAGTCGCCCTCACCGACCCGGGGCTGGCCATCCTGGTCGGCGTCACGGTGCCCGGCCAACGTCAGGGTCTCGCTTTCGGGGTGAAGGAGGCATCGATACCGGCGGCGACTCTGGTCGCAGGTCTCGCGGTCCCCACCATCGCGCTCACGGTTGGCTGGCGATGGGCATTCCTGATCGCAGTTCTGCCCCTCGCTCTCGTGTTGGTCCTGTTGCCCCGACTGCAGACACAAATGCAGAGCCAGGAGACGATTGAAACGGAGCTGCATGAGCCGGCCACGCCTCCTCCGAAGCGGCGGGCCCTGCTCCTGGCAGCGACGGCCGCAGCGCTGGGCACCACGGCTGCTAGCGGGGTAGGCATCTTCCTCACTGACAGTGCGGTGGCGATGGGGATGACACCTGGCAACGCCGGGCTGCTCTTGGCGACGGGCTCGCTCGCCGGAATCGTGACACGAGTAGCTACCGGTGCCCTCGCCGACCGAACCGGCGGCCCCCAGTTCGGGCTTATCGCGTCGATGCTTGCTGTGGGAGCGGTGACGATGTCTTTGGGCGGCACAGGCAACACCCTCCTGCTGATCCTCGGAACCATCGGCGCCTTCACCGGAGGATGGGCATGGACCGGGATCTACTTCCTGTCACTGGTGAAGACGTTTCCGGACCGACCGGGGACCGTCGCCGGCATCGGCACTGCAGGACTCGGTGTGGGCAACGCCGCCGGCCCGGTGCTGTTCGGTCTCGCCGCCGGGGCGTGGTCGTTCGGAGCCGCCTGGGTCGGAGCCGGCGTGATAGCGGCCCTCGCCGCACTGCTCATGGTGAACGCACGCCGTAGGTTCTGAGCACATTGTCGGGCGGTTGGCGCCACCGGGGCCAGGGCTGGAACTGGAAGGGTTTCTGACCGCAGCGTCGCGGCTTCGGTCAGACCGGAGAGGCTTCCTGCGACCTGAGCATGATGACCCCGAGCAAGCTGGCACCGGTGAGGACCACTGGTCGAAAGCCCCGCCCGCCGAGGAACCCGGCGGCAATGGACGCCCTGTGCCCGGTGGTGCAACCGATATAGACGGGTCGTTCCGGATCCACTTCCTCCGGGATGGACTCGATCAGATCGGGAAGATGACACAGGATGGAACCGTCGAGGGTTCCATCGACCCACTCTGTGGGTGCCCTCACGTCGACGATTTGACGGGAATCGTCTTCCTCCTCCAGATATTGGCGCGCCGTCATCGTGGCGTGGCTCGCCGTCTCCCGACCCTCCTCGATCCAATCATCAAGCCCCCAAATGACACCCCGGATACGCTCAAAGCCGATTCTTGCCAGGGCATCACGCGCCTCGTCGAGTGACTCACCATCCTCGAGGATGAGCACCATGGGAGCGTCGAAGGGAAGAAGCCACCCGATCCAGGTCGCGAAGTCGGATCCCAACTCCATCCCCCATGAGCCGGGGATGTGAGCTTCGGCGAATGTCGTCTTGTATCTGGCGTCGACCACCACCACGCCCTCCTCGATAGCAGCCTGAACCTGTCCGGGCGACATTTCAGGTATCGGGGTAGGAACGTACGGATCGGGGCCGGCGAGGTTCATCGGGCCCATGTGGGCGTAATAGGACGGGTAGGGAGGAAGGCCGCCCAGTTGCCCGGCGGCGAAGTCCTCGGCGTCTT
>DASPGH010000078.1:0-21541 GCA_035620735.1 Acidimicrobiia bacterium
AGCACGAAGTTCCCCTGAGACGGCAGTGGTCCTGCTCCCAGGGCCGAGAGCAGTTCGATGAGACGTTCGCGCTCTTCCATGACCGTCCTGGCGTACGACTCGGCTCGGCCCAACCCTGTTTCCAGAGCACGGGAGGCCAGGACGACCGAGACGCCGGACACTGCATATGGTGACCCGAAGCCGGCGATCCCGCCAACCACATCTGCAGCCCCCATCAGATAGCCAACACGCAGGCCGGCCAGCCCGAACGCCTTGGATAGGGTCCGAACCACAACGACGTTTCCCAACTCGAGAGCCACCGGGGTGAGGTCGACATCAGCGAACTCGGCATAGGCCGCGTCGAGAAGC
Organism: Acidimicrobiia bacterium; assembly: GCA_035620735.1. Lineage (GTDB taxonomy): Bacteria > Actinomycetota > Acidimicrobiia > Spongiisociales > ZC4RG35 > JANQRA01. Next base: position 349 of record DASPGH010000078.1, read on the forward strand.
ACCAGCCGGAACCTGTCGGCCAACTCGACCAGGTCGGCCTCTTCGATCGTCGAGCCCGTCGGGTTGTTCGGGGAGACGACGACGACGACCTCGGCCCCGGTGGCGGCCATCTCTTCTATCGGCAGTCGACCATCCCACCAGACGACCTCAGACAGGCGAACTCCGATCTGGTCGGCATATCGGGCGATCATCTCGAACGTGGGAGTGGTGGCCACTACCTCCGCCCGGCTCGCCAGCAGGAAACGGAAGATGGCGTCGTCGCCGCCGGCGGTGACCAGGACGCGATCCTCGTCTACACCGTGGCGCTCCGCCAGCAGACGCACAAGTGACGATGTGTCGGGATATCTCCTGATCGGGTCCCCGACCAGCTCGATGTCGAGATCACTCGCCTCGAGCACCGAACGACCCTCGTTACGGGAAAGGTCGAGATCGATGCGCCCGGCCAACACGGGAGGTTGGTAGCCGCTCATGGGACGATCTGCTCCAGGCGCGACACCACGATGTCTGTGGCACCGCGGGTCTTGAGGAGTGGGATGAGAGCGGGGAGGTCCGCCCGGGGAACTGCCGCTTTGACCGCCAAACCCACGGATCCATGCAAGGTGGCGATCGTCGGCTCCCGCATCGACGGCAGCACCTCGACGACACTTTCGATGTCCTCGGGCGACACGTTCAGTTCGACCATCGCACGGTTCCTCGCCTCGAGGACCGATCGCAGGCTGACCACGAGCCCATCGATTGCCGTCTTCTTGGCCGGGTTCTCCATCGCCTCACGACTTGCGTAGAGACGTGTGGAGGACTTCATCAGCTCATCGATGCCGACGAGTCCGTTGGCGGCCAGCGTGTCGCCGGTGGCCGTGATGTCAACGATCACATCGGCGTCCTCGGGCGGGAAGACCTCGGTGGCTCCGTACGAGTGGACGAACGTAGCCTCGATCCCCCTCTCTGCGATCCAGGCGGCGCTGAGGCGCTCCAGCTCGCTGGCAACGACCAGGGGCGCCGCCGGAAGACGACCCTCGACCAGGAGAGATTCCGGTGCGGCCGCAACCACCCGCACCGGGTCGAGGCCGGTGTCGAGCAGCTCTACCAGGTCGGCGTTCTTCTCCGCAACCCAGTCGGCTCCCGCAAAACCGATGTCGCGCGAGCCGGCGGCGAGCATCTCGACGATGTTCTGGGGCTTCAGCAGCTTCACTTCGTAGCCGTCGACAGAGGTCACCGGTCTATAGCCACGGGGCCCCGCCCTCAGCTGCACACCGGCGTCAGCCAGAAGTGAAAACACTCCGGCTTCGATGCGTCCCTTGGGGATTGCGAGATGGAGGAGGTTTTGGACTGTTGTCGATTCGGGCATTCGTTGCCTTCCTGCGACGACTGCCAGGTCGGCCATTGCCCTCACACGAGAAACGCCGACCTGAAGGTCGGCGTCTGTGTCTCGGTTTGGTTGCCTCAGCTACACACGATCAGCCGACCCGTTCCGGGTGGTGATGGTGATGACCGTGGGCAAACGCAAGGTACATGAGGTGGCGAAGGTACCGGCCCGAGATCGTTCTGGCAACCCTTCGTTTGGCGAATTGGGAGCCGGTGCTACCTTTTGGGGCTCATGACATATCCGGTCACGTGTTGTCTGTGTGCTCGCTCTCGGGTGGAAGACCCGGGTGCCTGCCCACGCGACCGGCACTCCTGACCGACGTCACCACCTTCGAGAGCTGACCCCCAAAGTGACCCGTGCGGTCATCGACGTCGGTAAGTCCCTCATCCACGAAGAACCATTGGAGTGACAAATGCCGAACGAATACGCAAAGCCCGAATCACTGGTCAGCACCGGCTGGCTGGCCGAGCATCTCAGCGACCCCTACGTGCGGATCGTCGAGGTGGACGAAGACACCACCGCTTACGAGCGAGACCACATCCCCGGCGCCGTAGCCTGGGACTGGTCCAAAGACCTCCATCACCCAACCCAGCGCGATTATCTCGACAAAAACGGGCTCGAGAGGCTGCTCGGGGAGGCGGGGGTCACGGACGACACAACGGTCGTCCTCTATGGAGGCAACAACAACTGGTTCGCCGCCTATGCCTATTGGCTGCTCAAGGTACGAGGCTTCGACAACGTCAAGTTGTTGGACGGAGGTCGTCTCAAATGGAATGTCGAAGACCGGCAGAAGACCACTGAAGTGCCTGAGATCGAGTCAACCGAGTTCAGCATCTCCGGCCCGGAGCGTCCGGAGCTGCGCGTTTTCCGTGACGACGTCCTTGCCAGAGTGGCCGCCGGCTCGACGACATTCGTCGACGTCCGCTCCCCCGAGGAGTTCTCCGGGGCGAAACTGGCGCCAGACCATCTCCCACAGGAGCAGCCCTACGTGGGTGGCCATGTTCCGGGAGCACACAACGTCCCCTGGTCCAAGGCAGCCAACGAGGATGGTTCGTTCAAGAATGCGACCGAGCTCACCAGGCTTTACGACGGGGAAGGCGTGTCGGGAAACGGCGACGTGGTTGCCTATTGCCGCATCGGCGAGCGCTCCTCACACACCTGGTTCGTCCTTCATGAGCTCCTCGGCTACGACAACGTCGCCAACTACGACGGTTCGTGGACCGAGTACGGGTCGCTGGTTGGGGTCCCCGTGGAGCGATAACCGCACAGCGCGCGACCCGTTACAGACCGGGGCAGTTACAGGGTTGCCCCCAGATAGTTGGCCAGCCGGAGGAGATCGGCAAAGACTCCTCCGGCGGTCACCGCCGGACCGGCCCCGGGCCCTTGAACGATCAACGGGTTCTCCGAGTAGCGATCAGTGGTGAACTGCACGATGTTGTCCGTGAGCTTGATCCTGGCGAAGGAATGGTCGGTGTCATATCGGCGCAATGCCACCTGAGTGCCCTCTTCGGCATCGATGACACCGACGAAACGCAGGACCTGCCCCGCGGCGCGGGCCTCGTCGACTACCCGGACCATCTCGTCGTCTTGCTCGGCAAGCCGGTCGAGAAACTCATCGACTGAGCCGCCTTCGAGCCCAGGGGGGATGAGACCGTCGACCACCATGTCCTCGAGACTCGCCCTCATGCCCATCTCCCGGGCCAGGATGACGACCTTGCGGGCCACGTCCATGCCCGACAGGTCCTCTCGCGGATCGGGCTCGGTGTACCCCTGGTCGCGGGCGGCGCGGACGATCTCAGAAAAGGGCACCGACCCATCGAAGCTGTTGAACAGATAGGAGAGCGTCCCCGAGAAGACCCCTTCGATCCTCCTCACACGGTCCCCGGTCTGGAATAGATCACGCAGAGTCTGGATCACCGGGAGTGCGGCGCCCACGGTCGTCTCGTAGAAGTAGTGGGCGTCGGCACGTCGTGATGCCTGCTGCAACCTCTCGTAGTACTCGAAGTCCGCAGTGTTCGCCTTCTTGTTGGGTGTGACAACATGGATTCCCTGGCCCAGCCACTCGCCATATCGCATGGCGACCTCACCGCTCGCCGTGCAATCGACGATTGCCGAGTGGGGGACCGACTCGGTGTGGATGTAGTCGGCCAGCATGTCCAGATCGGTCGGATGGGTACTCGCCCCGCCTGACGCGAGCCGTTCTCTCCACGAGCCCAGGTCGATCCGGTGCTCGTCGAGCAGCATGGTCTCGCTGCCTGCAATGGCCCGAACCCTGAGGTCCACCCCGAACTCGTCGCGCAGCCAGTCGAGACGGTCGGCCATCTGATCGAGAAGGGTTGCGCCAACGTGACCGGGGCCGATGACACCGATCGACAGAGTTTGACGAGACAGATAGAACCCCGAATGCACGGCCCGCAGGGCTCGGGTCGCATCGGCAGAGTCGATCACCACGGAGATGTTGCGCTCCGACGACCCCTGGGCGATGGCGCGAACGTTGACCCCCACTCGCACCAGAGATCCGAACAGCCTGGCCGCGATGCCGGGGGTACCCGACATGCCGTCTCCAACGGCGGCGAGGATGGTGACGTCTCTCATGACCTCGAGGTCTTGGAACAAGCCGCGTCTGCTCTCTGCGGCGAAAGCAGACTCGACTGCGGCGCGAGCACGATCGGCCTGGGAGTCGGGGACGGCAAAGCAGATCGAGTGCTCGGAGCTCCCCTGGGAGATCATGACCACCGAGACCCCCGCAGCGCGCAGCGAACCGAACAACCGCTCTGATATGCCGGGGACTCCGATCATCGCCGTCCCCTCCAGATTGATGAGAGCCATGTCGTCGATCGATGCGAAACCCTTCACCGGGACGTCGGTCGAAGTCTCCGGCGAGATGCGCGAGCCGGGTGAGGCGGGATTGAAGGTGTTGCGAATGGTCACCGGTATCCCTTTGCGGATCGCGGGGGTCATCGTCGCCGGGTGGATGACCTTGGCCCCGAAATAGGCCAGTTCCATCGCCTCGTCGTAGGAGAGACGTTCCAGCACCTCGGCTTGGGGGACCAGCCTCGGATCGGCGCTCATCACGCCATCGACGTCGGTCCATATGACCAGCTCCGTTGTCTCGAGCAGAGCGGCGAAGATCGCTGCCGAGTAGTCACTCCCGTTCCTTCCCAGCGTGGTGGCTGCCCCGCTCGGGTCGGAGGCGACGAATCCGGTGATCACCACGATCTCCTCGGGGTGATCGTCGAGCCACGCGTCGAGTCGGCCTCCGGTCGTTTCCCAGTCGACCGCTGGCGACGGTTCGGAGGGCTGGACCACCAGGATCTCACGGGCATCGAGCCAGGTGGCGCTCTCCCCGAGCTGATTGAGATAGGTGGCGAGGAGACGGGCGGACCAGACCTCGCCGAAGCCGGCAACCGCCCCAATGGCGTTCTCGACCGCGGTTCCCATGACGCTGGTGGCCCGGAGCACGTAGGCGATGTCAGCGAACTCCTTGTCCAGGTGTGCGATGAGATCAGCGGCGTTGTCGGGTCCGAGGAGGTCTTCGGCCAGCGAAACCTGCCTGGACCGCAACGATTCGGTCAGCTCGTCGAACGATGCATCGCGACGGCCCGCCCGGCTGACCAGGTCGATGAGCCCGTCGGTGGTGCCTGCGGCTGCTGAGACCACTACCGCCTGACGTGGCCCTCCTTGGGTGAGAATGGCGGAGACGGCTCGATAGGCATCTGCGTCAGCGAGACTGGTCCCTCCGAATTTGTGAGTCTTCCAATGCTGGTTCATGACGGCCCGCTGCTCGTGAACCGAGCAAGTTAGTACCCCGGCACCGACTCCCTGGCCAGGAATCTCACCACTCGCTCGATCGCGGCCTCGTCGGTGAGGATGCCGTTGTGACCCGAGCCGGCAGAGATCACCAGCTCGGTGGCGGGACGGATCGCGGCCAACTCGGCGGAGCGTTGGAAAGAGGTCTCGGTGTCTTCGGGGTCATGGACTATGAGAATCTCGGCGTCAGACATCTGGTTCGGGTAGACGGAAGACACAACGGGCCACAGCGACTCGTCCCAGACTTCCAATCTCCTGGCAAGGCCCCGTCGGGCCCACGGAAAGAGTCGCAGCTTGTCGCCGAACACCCGAAGGGCGTCTCTGACATTCAGTGCGGGAGCGATGAGCACCACAGACGAAGGAGCCTCTTCGAGGAAGGCGAGACGCATCACCATCGCCGCGAACGAATGGCCGATCACCGCCATGGGCTCCCCCACTGCGTCGATGAGGGCCCTGACTGCCGCAGCCGCCTGCTTGATGTCGGCGGTCTCACCGCCGGCATGCCCCGGTAGCTCGGGAATCATCACCCTGTATCCGGCGTCTGCCAGGGCTCGGGCCAGGGCGGTCATCTGTGCGGGACGACCGCCCCAACCATGAAGCGCCAGCACGAGTGGGCCGGAGCCCAGCTCGAATCCGGCGACATGGCCGACCTGGAAGGACATGAGGTCGGCTATGGCCTCACGATCGCGGGCGAGAGTGCGCGATCCGATGGGGGGCGGTGTCAGCCAGGCCTGAAAGGTCAGAGAGGGAACCGCCCGGACCGGCAAAGGGACCTTCACGGTCTGCCGGCGATCAGCTCGGCGACCACCTGCTCGGCGTCGATGACGAACACCGGTGTGAACATCTTGGTTGCCTTGTTGAGACTCTCCCTGCGATGACGTCGAACGAGCTTGCTCATCGTATTTCCTTTCCAGACTCGGCAGTGAGTTGCAACCTGAAACTTACCTAGATGGATAGTGCATTGCAACTCGAAACTCACTATGCTGTGGTACGTGCCACGCACCTCGTTCTCCCATCTGGAATGCTCCGTCGCCAACACGGTCGACATGGTTCGCGACTCGTGGACTGTTCTCGTCCTACGGGACGCCTTCCAAGGAATACGACGATTCGACCAGTTCGTGGAGAGCCTGGGTATCGCCCGCAACACACTCGCCAGCCGTCTCGAATCGCTTGTCGAATCGGGGATGATGCGAGCCGAGCCCTATCAGGACAACCCGGTCCGTTACGAATACCGGCTCACCGACAAGGGCAAGGATCTATTCGATGTGCTGATGACCCTGTGGGCGTACGGTGAGCGCTGGAACCCCCCGGAACGGGCCGACCGACAGCGAGCGATCCACATCGATTGCGGGCACGAGGCCGACGCCGTCGTCCATTGCGGGCACTGTGGGGAGAGGATCACACGGCACAACATCCGGATCGAACCACCAAACAAGATCCTGGCTCGCTCCGGTTCCGCGGACATCTCAGCCTGAATAGGCGCCCTGAGTTGTCTATTAGGTGATGAGATGACCTATGTAGCCCTGTTGCGCGGCATCAACGTCGGTGGCCAGAGAAAAGTCGAGATGGCGCGTCTCAAGGCGACGTTCGAAAAGGCAGGGAGCTCCAACGTCCGGACCTACATCAACTCCGGGAACGTGATCTTCGACGACGATCGTGACATCGCGGAGCTCGCCCCGGCCCTGGAACAGGCCATCGAGGAGGAGTTCGGCTTCCACGTCAAGGTCTTGGTCCGCAGCCAGGAGGCTATAGCGTCTGTGGTCGCGGCGATTCCCGACACCTGGGTCAATGACCGGACCGAGCGAACCGACGTCTGGTTCCTGTGGGAGGAGGTCGACTCGCCCGACGTGATCGACGAGCTGACCATCAAGGAAGGCATCGACGAGGTCTTCTACATCGATGGTGCGGTTGTGTGGCGAGCGGACGGAGCTCAACTGACGAGGAGCGGCAGAGGGAGGGTGATCGGAACCAGCCTCTACAAGCACTTGACTTCGAGGAATGTCAACACCTTGCGCAAGATCCATCAACTGATGGCTGAATCGGCGAACGGATGACGACGGATTCGCCGGAGCGGGTTACCGTTTCCCCATGACTGCGATCGCCGTGCTCACATCCGGAGGAGACGCTCCCGGCATGAACGCTGCGATCCGGGCCGTGACCAAGGTGGCGGCCTCCCACGGCGTGCCTACCTGGGGCGTCGAAATGGGCTACGACGGATTGATCGACGGGTCTTTCCGCCCGCTGATCCGATCCAACCGCGCCGGTGACCCGGCCCCCCTCCATGAAGTGGAGAGCGACGGTGGTCAGGGTGGGACGATTCTGGGATCGAGCCGTAGCAAGAGATTCTACGACCGTGCCTCCAGAGTGGCGGCGGCACAACAGCTCGAGGAGTACTCGATAACCGGGCTGGTGGTGATCGGTGGTAACGGCACCATGGCTGGGGCTCATGCATTCGTCGAAGAGACCGACGTGCCGATCGTCGGCATACCCGCTTCAATCGACAACGACATCGGGCTCACCAGAGAGGCCCTGGGTGTCGACAGCGCTCTCAACACCATCGTCGAGGCGTGCGACAACATCTCCGACACCGCTCGCTCACACCACCGTGCCTTCATCGTAGAGGTGATGGGCCGACAGTCGGGGTACCTGGCCATGGCCGCGGCAGTCGCCACCGCCGCCGACGCCGTGCTCATGCCGGAAAAGCCACACACCCGCGACGAGGTGATCGACTCCGTCGTCAAATGCATCGAGACCAGCTTCGATGCCGCTCGGGACAAGACCCGGGTCCTCATCATCAAGGCTGAAGGGGTGGAGGTCCCCACGCATGAGATCGTGGAAGAGGCAACCCTCCGCTGCAACGGTGGCGGGGCCGAGTACGAGATCAGAAGTGCTGTCCTCGGGCATGTGGTGCGTGGTGGTGACGCATCGTTTCGCGATCGCCTCCTCGCAGGGAGGTTCGGACGTGTTGCCGTGGAGGCGGCGCTCGATGGTGAGAGCGATGTGATGGCCGGATGGAACATCGGGATCGACCTGGGCAAGCCCACCACCGACGACTGGATCAGGCTCTTCGACATCTCTGACGTCCTCGAGGAGACCGAGGCGTTGCTGGATGGGACCTCCCCGGTCTCGATCGAGCGTGTGGCGCGCATGGAAGCCATCCAGGGCGTCCTGGCGCTCTAGCGGAACACCTCGGGGGCTACCGGGTCCTGCTGGCGACGCCGCGCTCCCAAACCCGACAAGTACTGATTGGGGAAGTGATGTGCGACGTGGCCGAGATCGATGGCGGCGTTCATGGTCCAGTAGGGGTCGACCAGGTGGGGCCGGGCCATGACGACGAGGTCGGCCCGACCGGCCACGAGGATGTTGTGGATGTCGTCGATCGAGGAGACCGAGCCGACGGTCATCGTGGCGATGCCCGCCTCGTGTCGGATGCGATCGCTGAAGGGGGTCTGGTAGAGCCGCCCGTACTCGGGGTTGGCGTGGATGGTGGTCTGTCCCGTCGAGACATCGATCAGATCTGCGCCGTGCTCCTTCAGCTCCCGGGCAAACGCCACGGCGTCGTCGCCGTCGAATCCGCCGTCCACCCAATCGGTCGCCGAGAAGCGAACCGACATCGGCTTGGCCTCGGGCCAGACGGCGCGCACGGCGTCGAAGACCTCGATGGGATATCTCATCCTGTTCCCCAGACTCCCTCCGTATTCGTCCGAGCGCTGGTTGGTGAGCGGGCTGAGGAAGCTCGAGAGGAAGTATCCGTGGGCGAAATGCAGCTCGAGCCAGTCGAAGTCGATGGCATCGCCTCTCTGCGCCGCCTCCACGTGCTGGGCTTTGATCAAGGCGAGGTCGGCGTGAGACGCCTCACATGGGACCTGGCTGTCCGGCCGGTATTTGATCGGTGAGGCGGAGATGATGTCCCATTCCCCCTCCTCGAGGGGGACATTGTCTCCCTCCCACATCAGCTTGGTCGCCCCCTTGCGCCCGGAGTGACCGAGCTGAAGACCGATCTTCGCCCCGGTGTGCCCGTGGACGAACTCGACGATCTCGCCCCAGGCTCGAGTCTGGGCGTCGTTCCAGATGCCGGCGTCGCCCGGGGAGATCCGGCCCTCCGCAGACACACAGACCATCTCCGTCATCACCAACCCCGCTCCACCCACCGCCCGACTTCCCAGGTGGACGAGGTGCCACTCGGTGGGGACACCATCGATAGCGGAATATTGATCCATTGGTGAAACCACCACCCTGTTGGGCAGGGTCAGGTCGCGGACCCCGTAGGGATGGAACATCGGCGGGATCCCGGGGTCGGTGACGACCGGGGAGCCATGCTCGGATGCGGCATACCAGCGGTCGACCGCCTCCATGTAGCCGGGGTCGCGCAGCCGCAGATTGTCGTAGGTGACCCTCTGACTGCGGGTGAGCATGCTGAAGACGAATTGCTCGGGCTCCATCTCTCGATAGCGATCCGCTCCCTCGAACCACTCCAGGCTTGCTTTGGCCGCCCTTTGCAGGCTCTCCACCTCGGGCCGGCGCTGCGCCTCGTACGCCCCCAGAGCTTCTTCGGTCGCCCCGCCCTCGATGAGAAGCCCCGACAGTGAGATTGCGTCCTCCATGGCCAGCTTGGTGCCGGAGCCAACCGAGAAATGAGCGGTGTGAATGGCATCGCCCATGAGAACGACATTGCCTGCGTGCCATCTTTCGCAGGTGATCGTGGGGAAATGCAGCCACTTGGAGTTGTTACCCACCAGACCTCTGCCGTCGAGGTGGTCCCGGAACATCTCCTCACATTGCTTCAGGGCAAGCTCATCGCTGACCCCGGGTGGAAGCTCGTCGCCCTCGGTGCCGTCGAAACCGAGGGCGCGCCAGGTCTCGGGCGCCATCTCGACGATGAACGTGCTCCCCTCCTCCGAGTACGGATAGATGTGGGCCCACACCATCCCTGCCGGCGTGTCGATGAAGATGAAGTTGAACTCATCGAAGACCTTCGGGGTCCCGAACCAGATGTATTTGTTGGTGCGAAGATCGAGAGTGGGCCGGATGGCAGGCGCCAGAGCCCGCCGCACCGTCGAATTGGCCCCATCGGCTCCCACGATGAGATCGGCGTCATCGAAACGGGCGAGATCGGAGAGGTCACTGAACCAGTGGATGTCGGCACCCAGGTTCGCCGCGCGCGACGAGAGGATCTGGAGGAGGCTTCGGCGGCTCGCCGCGGCGAACCCATGTCCACCGGAAGTGATCTCTCTCCCCGAGAAGTGACGGACCTTGATATCGCCCCAGTGAACGAAGCTCTCGGTGAGGTCGCGGTACGACTCCTCGTCGGCGGCGGCGAAATGGTCGAGCGTCTCGTCGGAGAATACGACACCGAATCCATAGGCGTCGTTTGGCCCGTTGCGCTCGTGCACCTCGACCTCGATGGACGGGTCGGCCTGCTTGAGGAGGATGGCCAGGTAGAGACCCGCCGGCCCACCGCCGATGGTCACGATTCTCATCGGCCGCGAACCATACTGCCGCGGTCATGACACTCCCGGCTCGCCTGATCCAGTCCGTTCGCCCCCATGCATCACCGGGTGTCATGGCAGGCGCAGCGGTGGTCGCCGCCACCTTCGCCGCGACCCCGTTCCTTCTCCCCGACCTGTCCACACGTCTGGACATGGACATAGGTGCCACCGGGTTCCTGAGCACGGCGCAGGTGGGGAGCTTTGCCGTGTCGACGTTCCTGGCAGGTCGTCTCCTGAGGCCGAGACGGCGTCTCCACTACGGATCGCTCGGGCTGATCGCGGTGGCCACCGCGGCCTCGGCGTTGATGACCGTCTTCCCGCTCCTCCTCGTGACGCGGGTAGTGGCCGGCCTGGGGATGGGAACTCTCACCTGGATCGCCTGGGCGGATGCCACTCGCTCACCACGTGGCATGGGCGATATCGCTGCCATCGCCCCTGTGACCGCCACCATCGCCTCGCCGATCCTGGGTTGGATCATCGGAGCCGGCGGCTATCCGTGGGTGTTCGGTTCGCTGGCCGCGATGGCAGCGATCGCCACTTTGGCCCCGGTGGACTTCGGGGACCTGCCCCGAATCGGTCGCAACGTCAGTGGTTCACGGAGCAACCGTCTCCTCCTCGCCGGCTTGCTGGTCCTCTCGGTGGGTGGGTCATCGGTGTTCATATTCACCGGCGCGGCCGCCGAAGCGGTTCACGACCTCAGCCCGGTCGCGGTTTCCTGGGCATTGAGTCTCAACGCCATCTGTGGGGTGATCGCCACGCGACGGACTGCGACACGGGGGACGGCAGCTGTCTGGATCGTGCTCACTGCTGCCTCGGCCATCGCGGTGGGGGTGATCGCCTCGCCGGTCGTCTTCTTCGTCGCCCTGGCCGTATGGGGATTCGCCTTCTGGATGGCCATTCCCGAGGTGCTCAGGATGCTGACCGAGCGCTCGCTCACCCCGAGTGAGCGCATGGGTGATGCTCAAGCCGCCATGGCAGTCGGCCGCGTCTTCGGGCCGGTGGTTGGTGCCTTCGCTCTCGGGGTGGGACTGTTCACCCGTCTCTCCATCGTGGGAGCCACGCTCATGACCTGCGCAGCAGCCGTCGTCGGCGGGGTCGAGCTCTACCGCGTCGGCAGCACCTCTAGAGAGACAGAGGTCAGCCGAGAACGCTGAACGATGACGCCTTGTTTATCTCGCGGTTCCTGCTGAAGGCGCTCATGTCGAGGGTGAGGCCGGTGTAGGGCATCTCCACCTTCACAGGGTCGGTGTCGTGGTCCTGGCCGGCCTCGACCGCCTCGATCAGCCTGGTCAGGCAAAGCGCGGCGATATGCGAGTTCTTGAACTGGTTGCCACTGGTTCCGATGGCGACGTAGAACCCGGGGAGATCTGTCTTGTCGTAGATGGGAATCCAGTCGTCGCTCACGTCGTACAGGTCGACGACCCCCTTCTTCTCGTTGGGGACTCCGAGGTTGGGGAGACGACGGGCGAGACGAAGCACCTGGGCGCGCCACTGGTCTTCGGTGATGGCGCGGTCGAACTCATCCGGATCCTCGACCCAGATCTGTGGATCGCAATCCGGGTCCTGGCTCCCCACCAGGATGTGATTGGCCACCTCGGGGCGGAAGTAGGTACCGAGATCATCGTCACCAACGAGCATCCCGTCCCTCTCGAAATCGAGGCCCTCAGGCGAGGGCACATGATGCACCTCGTGACGCAGTGCCCTGGTCTTGATAGCCATGGTGTCGGAGACTCCGGCCATCTCGTTGATGACGAACGAGTGAGGGCCGGCCACGTTGACCACGATCGGGGCATCGATCGAAGTCCCGTCCTCGAGGTCGACTCCGGCAACCCGACCATCCTCGATTCGGATGCCGGTCACTGCAGTGTTGAACATGAACTCGGCCCCTTTGGCCTCCGCGGCGCGCTGCAGGTTGTGTGTGGCGAGCTGAGGGTCGGTGATGTAGCCGGCGATCGGGGTGTAGACGGCGCTGGTGATCTGGTTCGACGGATCCTCCCAGAAAGCATCGTCTTCGGGCCTTTTCGGCGGGGCGTGGTCACCGGTGTCGATACCGGGAAGACGCTCCTGGAGCCGCTCGGGGTTCCACACCTCGTACTCGATGCCGATCTCGTCGAAGAGGGGTAGGACCTTCTCGGAGTAGCGCTCGTCGTTCCCGACGAAGACCCCTCCACACTGCACAAATCCCGCCAAACCCCTCTCGTCGGTGGTCTCCAGGTAGTTGGCCCAGTCCTTCCAGAAGTGGAATCCCTCATAGGCCATGGCGACACCGGGCCAGGTCGAGTAGTGACAGCGCACGATGGCGCACGAGTTGGCGGTCGATCCGTACCCGGCGGCCGGAAGCTTGTCGATGTTGAGGGTCTCGAACCCCGCTTTCGACATCTCGAAGGCGAGATTGGCGCCGATGATCCCGGCACCGATGATGATCGCGTCGTAGCTCGCTCGCTCGCTCATGGCCGACGACTTTATCTAGCGGCCGCTCGATTCAGCGGTGGGAGCGCACCTCCGAGTCATCGGCGTTTCCTGGCAAGGAGAAAAGCGCAGTCGCGCAGCCAGGAGCTGCGGTGAGCATTTTCGACGCCGCCAGGGACGGTGAGGGCCGGAGAGGCGCCTCAATTGGTGGATCGACTGGTCGCTAGGGTCGCCCCGACATGAGCGAGAAGTACTCCGCGTGGGGGCTGCTGAGACACGGCTTGTCCCGGGCGCCCTGGGAGCGCATGTGGGAGCACCACGACCTGGCTCCCTCCTACGACGTCGTCATCGTCGGCGGCGGCGTCCACGGGCTGGCCACCGCCTACTACCTGGCCCGTAACCACGGCATCACCAAGATCGCCGTGCTGGAGAAGAGCTACATCGGCAGCGGTGGCTCGGGTCGGAACACGGCGATCGTCCGCTCCAACTACTTGACACCGGAGGGCTCGCGTTTCTACGACCGATCGGTGAAGCTGTACCAGGGCCTCGCCGACGACCTGAACTTCAACGTGATGTTCGAACAGCGCGGCCACATGACCCTGGCCCACAGTGACTCGTCGCTGCGGACCATGAGATGGCGAGCGGAGGTCAACAAGCTGGAGGGGATCGACTCCTCGGTGATCAGCCCTGCGGACGTGCAGGAGCTGGCGCCCTTCCTCGATATCACCGACCATCCCCGGTATCCCATCGTCGGCGCTCTCTGGCATCCCCCGGGCGGCATCATCCGTCACGACGCCGTCGTCTGGGGCTACGCCAGGGGAGCTTCTGCGCTCGGCGTCCACATCCATCAGGAAACCGAGGTCACCGGGATCGACGTCAGCGACGCCAGGGTCGCAGGTGTCCGGACCACAGGGGGTCCCATCTCCACGAGAACCGTCATCAACTGCACTGCCGGTTGGGCCTCCCTGGTGTCGGCCATGGCGGGCGTCACCCTCCCCATCACGACGAGACCGCTACAGGCCGCAGTCACCGAGCCGGTGAAGCAGTTTCTCCACCCTGTGATCGTTTCGGGAAGTCTCCACACCTATGTCAGCCAGACCTCGCGCGGCGAACTGGTCTTCGGAGCGAGCGTCGACCCGTTCGCCAGTTACTCGACGAGAGGGTCACTGGAGTTCGCCACCGGTCTCGCTACCCACGTCCTGGAGCTGATGCCCGGTCTGGCCAACATGAGGCTGCTGCGCCAATGGGCAGGGCTCTGCGACATGACGCCCGACTTCGGCCCCATCATCGGACCGACCCCAGTAGAGGGGTTCTACGTGGACGTCGGGTGGGGCACGTACGGATTCAAGGCCGGTCCCGTGGCGGGTGAGGCGGTCGCCGACATGATCGCCAACGGTCGGCCCGGAGACCTGATCGCTCCCTTCGGTCTCGACAGATTCGAATCAGGAACGTTGACTGCGGAAAAGGGCGCAGCCGCGGTGGGGCACTGATGCTCGTCATCATCTGCCCGCATTGCGGTCCACGCAATAGTGACGAGTTCACATATCAGGGGGAGCGCCGCCCCCGGCCGGACGTGTCCAAGGCAGACCCCGGCGAGTGGCGTCGCTACCTGTACATGAAGACCAACCAGAACGGGTGGGTGACCGAGCGCTGGTTCCACGGATCGGGATGCCGTCGTTTTCTGATGCTCGAGCGTCACATGGAATCGAACGAGATTCGCACCGTGAGCGAGGTGGGTCAGAGCGAGTGAGTGGATTCCGGACCCGGCCCCAGCCCGGGGAGGTCATCGATCGAGCCGTCTCGGTGGACTTCGAATGGAACCGGCAGCAATACCAGGGGTATGAGGGCGACACGATCGCCTCGGCCCTGGTCGCCTCCGGCGAGATGGTGTTCTCGAGGAGCTTCAAGTATCACCGCCCGCGGGGAGTTCTCACCGCCACTCATCACGACCCCAACCTGATGGTCCAGGTCGGCGACGACCCCAACGTGAGAGCGGCCCATCGACAGATCCGCCAGGGTATGGTCGTCGAGCCACAGAACGTGTGGCCCACCCTCGACTTCGACGTAAAGGCGTCGAACCGCCTGGTAGGCCGGTTCCTCTCCCCCGGCTTCTACTACAAGACGTTCATGGCGCCCCGCCCATTGTGGCCCGCCTACCAGAAGGTCCTGGGCCGTTTTGCGGCCGGGGGCCAGGTGACTCCCGAGCCGCGGACCGAGCGCTACGACCACCGATATGCCCATCCCGACGTACTCGTAGCCGGGGGCGGCCCCGCCGGGATGACGGCGGCGATCGCCGCGGCCGAAGCTGGCGCGGCCGTCATCCTCGTCGAAGAGGAGCCCCATCTCGGTGGGCATCTCCGCTATGGGTCCGTAGAGGACTTGGAACTACTGAATGAGTTGGCGGACCGGGTCGAGAGCGCGGGCATCGAGATCATGACCGACTCGGTGGTGACGGGTCGTTTCGACCACAACTGGGTCGCCGTAATCCAGCGAGATCTTCCCGATGTCGCCGAACGTCTGGTCAAGGCGCGAGTGAAGAACCTGGTGGTAGCGGTGGGGACCCTGGAACGGCCGTACGTCTTCAAAGGAAACGACCTTCCCGGTGTGATGCTCTCCACGGCGGCACGCCGTTTGATAAACCTCTACGGCACGAGCCCGGGGGAGAGAGCCGTCGTCCTTACTGCGAACCGGAGCGGTGATGCAGCAGTCGAGGACATCGAGCGGGTGGGCGTGGAGATCGAGGCGGTGCTCGACGCCCGCTCCGGACTTACGGTGCTCGAAGCAGGAGGGACCAACCACGTGACATCGGTCCTCGACTCGAGGGGCAACCGGCATGATGCCGATCTCCTGGTGACGGCGACGGGTTGGACGTCGCCGACCTCGCTGCTCGACATGGCCGGTGATCGCCCCATCTACGAGCCGGGCTCGGCCCGTTTTATTCCCAACGATTTGCCGGACGACGTGCTTGCCACCGGTGGGATCGTCGGCGACGGCTCGTTGGACGAGTTGATCGCGCACGGCACGGCAACCGGTCGGGAAGCCGCCCGAAGGGCTCTTCGGATCAAGTCGACATGGCAGTCGTCATCGCCGGCTGGTCTCCTCTTTGACGAGCCCCCTGACGAGAAGATCGACATTCCCGAGCTGGGGCACGACCCGCATCCGGCGATGTTCCGGTCGTCGACACACGGCTTCGTCGACTTCTCCGAGGACGTGACGTCCAAGGACCTCATCGCAGCAGCCAACGAGGGTTACGACTCGTTGGAGTTGGCCAAGCGCTACACCACGGTCGGGATGGGCCCGGTCCAGGGCAAGGTGGAGGCGGTCAACGCCCTCGCCGTCCACGGTGAGGCCACGGGAGTCGGCCTGACGGACAGCGCCACCACCACCTGGCGGCCGCCATATGCCCCAACGCGTCTCGGGACTCTGGCCGGACGCAAGCACGAGCCGGTCCGCTACTCCCCGATGCAACCCTGGCATGAAGCCAACCATGCAAAACCCCTGATCGCCGGGCAATGGATCCGACCGGAGCACTTCGGCGATCCGGCGGCGGAGGTTCGGGCGGTGCGTGAGGGCGTCGGCATCATCGACGTCAGTCCGATAGGCAAGATCGACCTACGGGGGGCCGACGTTCCGAAGCTTCTCGAGTTCGTCTACGTCAACAAGTGGTCGCAACTGGCGGTGGGCAAAGTCCGGTACGGGATCATGTGCGCAGAGGATGGCGTCATCCTCGACGACGGTGTTACCGGGCGACTCGCCGAGAACCACTACATGATGTCGACCACTTCGGGTGGTGCCGGAACGGTCTGGAACTGGCTCGAGGAGTGGCTGCAGACCTCGTTCCGGGACTGGGACGTGCGAGTGACGGCCGTCACCGATGGGTACGCCAGCATCAACGTCGCCGGTCCTCGCTCGAGGGAGCTGGTCTCACGGCTCACCGACATCGACCTCTCGTCGGAGACCTTCCCCTACATGGAAGTCCGGACCGGCACCTTCGCCGGAGTCGACGACTGCTTCGTTTGGAGGATCGGATTCACAGGAGAGCTCTCCTACGAGATCCACATCCCGTCGACATACGGCCTCGAAGTCTGGGAAGCCTTGCTCGAGTCGGGGGCCGATCTAGGGGTTCGCACGTTCGGGGTCGAGGCGCAACGAGTACTCCGCCTGGAAAAGGGCCATTTCATCGTGGGTCAGGACACAGACGGGCTCTCTCAGGGCTTCGGGATGGGCGTCGACTGGGCGATCAAGCTCGACAAGGCCGACTTCGCAGGAAAGCCGGAGCTGGTCTGGCAGCAAGAACGGGGCGACTACGCCCATCTCGTGGCCATCCAGACCACCGACCCGGCCCTGGTCCCGCCGGAGTCATGTCAGATCATCGATTCGACCGGCATCAGAGGAAGGATCACGTCGAGCCGGATGTCACCGACGCTGGGGCGATCGATATGCCTCGGCCAGGTCGACCGCGGGCTATCCGGAGCCGGGCAACTGCTCACCATCCGCCTTCCCGACGGCACGAGCGCCCCGGCACGTGTGATGGGCCATCACGCCCACTTCGACCCCGAAGGAGATCGGGCTCGTGGCTGAGCTCATCCTCCAGGATTTGTCTCGGATCTCGAAGTGGCGAGTCTTCGGCGGCTATGAAGTGCGACCCGGCACTTCCGCCGGAGCCGGGGACGATTTGGTCTGGTCGGTGAGCCCGGGCGAATGGACGGTCCTGAGCACCAGACCGGAGGGCGACGTCGTCGACCTGACCCACGTCAGATGCATGTTCCGGCTCACAGGAGATCGGGCAGCAGAATTGCTCAACCGGATATGCGCCCTCGACTTGAGCGACGGCATGTTCCCGACCGGAGCGGCCGGCCGCACTCTCGTCGCCGGCGTAGTCACCGAACTGGTCAGAGACGACATCGAAGATGTGCCGTCCTATCTGATCCTTCCGTCAAGCTCCTTCGGGCGATACCTGTGGGGCACAATCGAGGACGCCGGCACCGGGCTCGACCTTCTTTCTGGAGACCAATCGGGCTAGCGGATCACGGAGCACAGGAGTCGACGAGCTCGCCTAGGGCCTCGACCGTATTGGCCGCCGCTATGGCCCTGATCACCGATACATCGAGCACGGACTCCTCACGTTCGATCCCCTCGATCAGCTCCTCTCGTGAGGTCCCGGTGACCACCGTGTCCGCGGCCGTTACCCCGTTGCGCTCGAACACCTCGTGATACCAGGGGATCTGGTCGTAGACGCCGGCACGCTCGGCCACCGCCTCCGCCGCCTGGGGCAGCAAGCCGCATCTGACGAAGGAGATCAGCGTGGGCACCTCCCGACCGGCTCTCGCGGCGCCATCTTTGATGATGGGCAGAGCTCTGTTCACTTCCGAGACGAAGGACCAGGTCAGGATGACCTCGTCGGCCACTTCGCCGGCCAGCGCCAGCATCTTGGGCCCGACCGCACCGGCGACCACCCTCACTTCGAGCTTCTCCTTGAGCAAGGCTGCGGCGGCCCGGACCTCGTCGAGGGCCCCCGGGCGTCGACCCGAGCCGATCCCGAGATGGAGTCTGGGCTGAGGTAGACCGCGTCTCTCAACCTCGTCGACCAGCTCAGGTGCGGAGATCTTCGTCAGTGGGAACACGCCGACTCCGACGTCCAGACCCGTCGCCCCAAGAGCCGCCTCGATGATGCCCAGGGCACCATCGTGAGGGCTTCCGTTGACCCAGAAGGAGTCGTAGCCGGCAGCCTCCACACGTCTGGCGATCTCGGTAGCCACATCCATTGGCACACTCGCGTCGATTCCGAATCCTCGCTTCATTTGGCTCCTCACTTCTTCGCGTAGGACCCTAAGCCAAGCAGTGCTCTCCGTTCACTGTTAGTTTCGCCCAAGTTTCGGAGGTGGCGGTGTGACGGCAGACGAACCACAACGTGGAGGCAGAAGAGGCCGTCGTCGGGAAGGCTCGTCTCCTGGAACCCCTACCAGCCCGAGCCAACCTCCCTGGCAACAGCCCGTCCGCCGGTTTCACCCGGTCGACCTCGTCGACGAAGAGCAGATCGAGACGATCCACCAGACCTCCCTTCAGATCCTCTCGGAGATCGGTATGGACTTCCTCAACGAGGAGGCCCGTCGCTTGCTCGAGAAAGCTGGCGCCGACGTGGATCCCGACTCGGCACGGGTCAGGTTCGATCCCGCATTCGTCGAGGAAAAGATAAAGACGGCTCCATCTGAATTCACTCTCCATGCCCGCAACCCGGAACGCAACCTGCACATGGGTGGCGACGCGGTGGCTTTCACAGCCGTGTCCAGTCCCCCCAACGTCAGCGATGAGGCCGGCGGGCGAAGGGTGGGAAACCGGGAGGACTTCCAGAACCTCCTCAGGCTGGGGCACACCATCAACATGCTCCACATGTGGGGCGGCTTCCCGGTAGAGCCGGTCGATCTCCACCCAGCGGTTCGCCATCTCGAAGCGACCTACGACATGCTCACCCTCTCCGACCGCGTGATCCACGCCTACAGCCTGGGCAAAGAGCGCAACCAGGACGCCATCGAGATGATCAAGATCGCCCGTCAGATCGACGACGCAACTCTGGAGCAAGAGCCCTCGTTGATCAGCGTGGTGAATGCAAGCTCACCCCTGAGATACGACACGCCGATGCTGCAAGGGATGATCGAGTTCAGCTCGAGGAACCAGGTCATCGTGTGTACCCCGTTCACTCTGGCCGGTGCCATGGCACCCGTGACCGTGGCGGGAGCACTCGCCCAGCACAACGCCGAGGCCCTGGCGGGGATTGCTTTTACACAGGTGGTTCGTCCCGGCGCTCCTGTCATCTACGGGGGATTCACGTCGAACGTCGACATGCGGAGCGGCGCCCCCGCCTTTGGGACGCCGGAGTTCATGCAGACCGCGATGGTCACCGGCCAACTGACCCGCCGGTATGGAATCCCGTACCGGTCATCGGGGGTCAACGCGGCGAACGCACTCGATGCCCAGGCCGCCTATGAATCGGTCTTCTCCCTTTGGGGGGCGGTCATGGGTGGGGCGCACATGATCCTCCATGCCGTTGGATGGATGGAGGGCGGTCTCCGAGCTTCGTTCGAGAAGATGATCCTCGACGCCGACCTGTGCGCCATGGTCGCCCGTTTCATGGACCCGATCGATTTCAGCGAAGGTGGTCTCGCACTGGACGCCGTGCGGGATGTCGGACCGGGTGGTCATTTCTTCGGGACACAACACACTCTGGAGCGGTACCGGGATGCCTTCTACGCGCCACTGCTATCCGACTGGCGCAATTACGAAGCCTGGGAGGAGGCGGGTCGACCAGAGGCCAAAGCGAAGATGATCGAGCTCGTCGACAAGTTCATGGCCTCTTACGAAGAGCCCCCGATGGAGCAGGCGGTGAGGGAGGAGTTGGAGGCATACGTCGAGCGTCGCAAGGCCGAAGGTGGGGTTCCAACCGACTACTGATCGGTATCTAGGCCTGCTGCCTGTTGGAGAGAACCCGCACGACCGAGGACAAAGCTGCCATTGCGATTGCGGCGGCCGCCTCGGCCTGGGTCGTCGGGGCAACCCTCTTCTTCGCGTCAGGGGACATCAACCCGGCAGGAATCCTCCCGACCGTTGCCTCTCTCCTCTCTCTGTGGGCGGCGATTCAAAGGGACAAGACTTGGATGTGGGTGGGAACCGTCCTAGCCCTCTTCTTCTCAGTGGCGTTCGTATTCAGTGTCGGGCTCGTCGTCGCCCCAGCCGCCCTTGGCCTCATGACCGGATCGATCCTGTTGAGCAGGGAAATCAGCGATGACTCTCGCTCGACGCAACCAGGTCGTATTCGGTGAAGACGACGTCACCGATGACGTTGGGATAGAGCTTCTCGGCAAACTCCACCGTGCCTGAGGCTTCCCGGTGTCTCCGGTCGGCTTCTTCGTCGTCGGCGATGATCACAGACACATAACGTGTCGGGTCATACCGGTCCCGGTAGGTAGTCCAACTCGAGTCGCCCAGCTTCCTCTGTACGTAATCAGCGAACTCGACGATGGCGGACTCGATGGCATCCGTGCTCCCGGGAGCAACTTCGTAGCGGGCGATCTTGATCACAGCCATATCGGGCCTCCAGAGTTGGTCGAGCATCGAACACAATGTA
>DASPGH010000079.1:0-3378 GCA_035620735.1 Acidimicrobiia bacterium
ATCATCCCGAAGGGTGGCTCAGGAGCCCTCCCCATGGCACTCAGTCGGGTGATAGAAGCCAACGGAGGTCAGGTCATCGGTGGGCGTCCGGTGGTGAGTCTGATCCTGGAGGGCGGGCGCTGCGTCGGTGTCGTCGACGCGAAAGGTGACGAGCATCGTGCCTCGAGGGCCGTCCTTTCCACGATTCACATCAAGCATCTCGTCGACATGGCCCCGCAGGAGAGCTGGGGTGAAGACTTTGTCACCGGTGTCGACGAGTGGCGGGCAGGGATCTCGCTCTGCCCGGCGCATTACGCCACCACCGAAGCTCCCGAGTACGACACGCCCGAGGGAAAGATCCGCCCGCTGGCATCGGGGATGGCGCACTCGGTCGAGCGCATGCTCCGTGTCGAGTTCGACTTCCTCTCCGGCAATGTGGCATTGGACGATCCACCGCTGCTTGTGCTCTGTCCCACTGTCGCTGATCCGGGAAGAGCGCCTGACGGCAACCACACACTGAAGGTCTTGGGCTTTCATCCGTACGAGTTGCCTGAAGGACCGGAACGCTGGGACGAGATCCAGCACGATGTGGCCGCTGCCCATCTGGAACATCTCCGACGGTACGCACCCAACCTCACCGAGGAGACGATCCTGGCACGCGCCGTGAAGAGCCCGCTCGAGCTGGAACGGGTCAACCCGCACAATTGGCACGGGTCCTGTCATGCCGGCGACCACGACCAGGCGCAGAGCGATGCGTTCCGGCCGGTGTACGGATGGGCGCAGCACCGCATGCCGATCGAAGGGCTATATCAGACCGGCGCCACCACCCATCCCGGGCCATCGGTGTCTGCGGGACCGGGTCGCAATGCCGCATGGGTCATGCTGGATGACCTCGGCATCGAGCGAGGCAAGGTCTTCGCCGACGTGTCCAGCTAGGAGTCGACCCAAAGGTCCGGCCCGAGGTGGGCTGGGATGAAGCCGCCACCCCCTTCCCGGCTCTGCGGGAACGCCGGGTCAACCGGAAAGCGGCTCTTCGTATCGCCTCAGCTAGACATCTTCGACGAGTGCCGCAGCAACGGCCACCACCTCGGCGGGCTCGGCCCGAACCCGATGATTGGTGTCCACGAAGGCATAGCGGATGATGCCAGCCTGGTCGATCACATAGGTGGCAGGGATCGGAAGTTCCCACTTTCCAGTGCCGTTCCACGTCGCGATGTCACGTCCTTTGGCCCGGTAGTTCTCGATGTTCTCCGGTGTCATCTCATAGACCAGGTTGAACTGCCTGGCCACCACATTGTCGTGATCAGAGAGAACCGGGAATGTGAGGGAGTGCTTCTCGACCGTGGTCATGGTGATGTCCGGTTTGTTCGGGGAGACCGCCACCAATGTCGCCCCCACCGATTCGATCTCGGTCATGGCCCTCTGCAGGGCCTGAAGCTCGAGGTTGCAGAACGGGCACCACTGGCCACGGTAGAACGACAGGATCACCGGACCGGTCTCGAGCAACTCCGAGAGTCGCACCGGCTCGCCGTTTGCGTCGGGTAACTCGAAGTCTGGGGCCTCGTCGCCTTCGGCAAGGGCCCGATCGGCTATCCCCGAACTCGCCAGGCTGGCAAGGGCCCGGTCGTACATGTCTCGAGTCTCTTGAGGGAGATCGAGCTTTCCTTGCTCGTACCTCGTCGCGAGCTCTTCACGCAGAGTCATGCCTGCAGCCTACAAGACACCGGGCAGGACGTTTGCAATCGTTTGTAGACGCAATCGTTTGCAGGGGCAAGTGCCCGGCCGGTACCTTCATCCCACAGTGGATCCAACAAGACGTGACCTGCGTTTCGTGACCGGCAACGGTCGCTACCTGGCCGACTTGATCGACGACTCGACCCTACATTGCTGGTTCGTCCGCAGCCAGGTCGCACACGCCAGGATCGTCTCGATCGACGCCTCGGCGGCGAGGGATCTGGAAGGTGTGGTCGGGGTATTCACCGCCGATGACCTCGATCTGGTCGATCTGCCCGGCAACACCGGGGCGGGGCCCGCGATCAACGGGATGGAGCGACCGCTCCTGGCCCGGGACCGGGTCCGCTACGTCGGAGACATCATCGCCGTCGTGGTCGCTCGTACTGCGGCTCGCGCCGAGGACGCAGCGGGTCTCGTCTGGGTGGACTACGACGAACTCGAATCGATGACAACCGTCAACCGGGCGCTCGCCGGCACCACGCTGCTCTTCGAGAGCACCTCGTCCAACGTCGCGACGGAATCCGTGCTTGCCGAAGGAGATCCGCCCGACTCCGATCCCGAGGTCTCAGTGAGTCTCGAGCTGTGGAACAACCGTCTGGCTCCGGTGTCGATGGAGCCACTGTCGGCTCTTGCCGCGTTCGACGGGGATGAGCTCACACTCCACTGCGGCCACCAGGCTCCGCATCGGCTGCAACGTCAGATCCGAGCGCTTTCCCCGGGACTCGCCGATTCGATTCGGGTCGTGGCCCCCGACGTCGGCGGCGCCTTCGGGATGAAAGGGATGCTGTTCCCCGAGTATCTGGTCGTCTCGCATCTCGCCAAGGTGGTGGCTGCGCCGGTGGCGTGGGTCGCCACCCGGCGTGAGAACATGCTGGCAGGTACTCACGGAAGGGCCCAGCGTCATGAGATAACGCTCGAAGGGTCCGGTGTGGGTGACTTCAGCCGGCTCGCGGTGGATCTCGTGGCCGATGTCGGCGCTTATCCCCACAACGGTTCACAGATCTCCCTTTTCACCAGACTCGTCTCGGCCGGCCTCTACCGCATACCGAGGGTGGAGGTGAGGATTCGTACTGTGGTCACCAACACCGCCCCAATCGGCTCATATCGCGGCGCCGGGCGTCCCGAGGCCGCTTACGCCCTGGAGCGAATCGTCGACGAGTATGCGAATGTGGCCGGTCTCGACCCTGTCGAATTGAGGAGACGCAACCTGATCGGTGAGCTTCCCCACCGTTCACCCACGGGCGCCCTCTACGACTCTGGAGACTATGAGGCGGCCCTGGACACTCTGCTCACGATTCTCGACGTCGAGTCCATTCGTGAGGAGAAGGTCTCCAGGTCCGAAAAGGGAGGAAGGCCCCTCGGGATGGGTATCGCCGGATTCGTCGAACGCGCCGGCGGCGCTGTCGACTCCGGCGAATACGCCAAGGTCGAGGTCGAGGCGAGTGGCCGAATCATCGTCAGGACGGGGTCCACCGATCAGGGCCAGGGCCACGAGCGGATCTGGGCCAGACTCGTGTCCGAGGAATTCGGGACCGGCGAGGTCGAGGTCATCTCGGGGGACACTGCGACTGTCTCCGACGGGATCGGGACATACGGATCCCGATCTGCTCAGATCGGAGCTTCGGCAGTCGTCCGCGTCAGTCGCTCGGTCATCGAGTTGGCGAG
>DASPGH010000080.1:0-68662 GCA_035620735.1 Acidimicrobiia bacterium
CACCCCAATCTTGGCGGATTGTGGTGGCGGGCACGACGGGATTTGAACCCGCGACCTCCGGCTTGACAGGCCGGCGAACACTCCAGACTGTTCTACGCGCCCTGGAGCTTGCCCGGAGTTCGGGCGTCGCAGAATTATATCGGTCCCGGTCGTCTCCTCAACATCGGTCAGGGCGGGTGTGGAGCTGCTCGGTCACATGACCACTAGGGAGCGACGCCACCTATGTCACAAAACCCATTGGGTGCGTTGGCTACTCGGGTGGACCAAGGACTTCGAGCACGGCGTCGACCACCAGGTCGGGGCGGAACCAGAGGACACCGTCGAGGCCCGTATCGGGCGCCACCATGAGCTGCGAGTTCGTCGAGAGCCTCTGATAGAAGTCGAGTCCGCCGCGCCAATAGTCCGAGATGTCCTCGGCCGCCTTCAAACCGCCGGCCTCGACGAACTGTTCGCTCAGGAACACGGCCTCGGGGTCATGGCCGATCACCACGACCGGGATATCGCCAAGGTCGTCCAGCGACCCAGACAGGGAGGCGTCGAGATCCAGCCAACCCGGGTGGGTGAAGCGGTCATCGAGGAGGCGGTCATAGTAGGTCTGGAAGCCAAGCGGCATCGGTTCGACGAACACGGCTCCGGCGATGTCGTCTCGCCCGTGCATGAAGAGCCGTGCCGAATGGGCGCCGTCACCCGCCGCGACCACCGCATAAGGCCCGGGGATGTCAGCCGTCTCCAGCGCGCTCTCGAGATCGGCGGCTCGCTGTTGGGGTGTGCCGCCCTCTCCGGCGTACCCACTGGCACAGACGACACGACCCTCGACTTGGGCCTGAACCACTGACCAGATCCCGCCCGTCATCCACGAGGGCCCCTCCAGGACGATGGTCGGCCCCAGTCCAGTGAAGTCCCGGTCGACTTGCGCTCTCTGCAACGTCCCGTCGTCCACACCGCCCAGGGTGCACACGAGTGTGTGCGGGGTCGCTGCGGCGGTGTCGGACTTAATGGCCGCCACCTCCGGTCCCATCTCCATGAGGTCCGCCGACGGGTCGATCCTGAGGAGAGATCCGGGTTGGTGGAGGAGGACCCAGAGCTCGTCTTCATTGGACTCGACACCACCCGGTCTCCCCGGGAGTGCAAACGTCTGGACTTCCCCGCTCTCAGGATCGACCCTGAAAAGGAGGTTGTCGCTGTAGGACGTCATCCAGAGCGCGCCGTCGTGCTCGGTGCTGCTATGCAGCCATCGGCCCACATGTAGTGGCTGGAGCTCACCACTGGCCAGATCGAAACGCCCCACACTTTCGCCGGCTTCGCCAAAGATCAGCCACAGGTACCCGCCGGCCTCGTCGACAAGACGAACCTGACCGAGGTCCCCGAATTCGGGAGTCGATCCGGGAATCACGAACTCACCCATGGAACCGTCGGGCGCTATCGAGTGGATAGACCCATCGACCTTGTCGTACACCCAGAGGAGATCGAAGCCGTTACCGCGAACGGTTCCGGGTGCCCGCGATAGAACTTCCCCGTCAGTCGATATTTCGAGGTACTCACCTTGATCGTTGCTGGCGAACAGCCGACCCCCGTGCCAGCGGGCGAAGTCTGGCAACCCACCGAGCGGGATGCTCAGATCCACCGCGCCCTCGGTCGGGTCGAAGCGGAGGACCTCCCCACCGTTGTCGTAGCTGAGCAGCCAGAGGTAGCCGCCTCCCGCGATCACGCCTTCGACATATCCGTCGATCGGGAAGCTCTCCTCGATCTCGTTCGAGCTCTTCGACACGCGCTGGAGCAGGTTCTGGAGGGCGGTCACGACCCAGACGTCATCGCCGTAGATCGCCATTGTCTGCACGCCGCCGGAGGCGAGGGGGATCACCGATTCCACGCCTGGAAGGTTGGAGATCGTCTCGATTGGAGGACCCGGAGGTTGCTCAACTCGGTTCAACAGCGCCGGCACCGCGACGGCTACCACCAAGGCGAAGCCGGAGGCAGCGACCGCCCAACGAGGAATAGACCGACGGCGCTGGGGTCGGGCAATCGGCTCGAGCCCGATCCGCTCGTCGACGAGAGCGCGGAGGCGATCGCTGTCGATCTCCAGGCCTGCCGCCGGGTCGGCCTGCTGCAACAAGCGGTTCATATGGAAGCCTCCTCGGGTCTCGACGACTTGCCTTGTGACGACACCCGATCGAAATGAACCTTCAATCGAGAGCGGGCACGGTGGAGTCGCTGATCCACAGCATTCACGCTTATCCCGAGCACCTGTGCGATCTCCGGGCGCGAGAGCCCGTCCCACGACGAAAGGCGAATCAACTCCCTGTCGGCGCGGCTCAGCTCGTCGAGCGCCTGGTGGATCAGCCGGGTGTCCACGACCGGGGAATCCGCGATGTGTCCGATGGCTGCCTGCTCGGACAGGAGACGCTGCGCCAGGCGGTTGCGTCGCCGTCGCGATCGGAACCTGTTGCCCACGACTTTGTAGGCCACGCCGATCAGCCAGGCGCGTGATGCATCACCGGGAGGGACCGCATCGAGACGTCGCCACGTGATGGCGAAAACGTCGGCCACCGCATCCTCGGCCTCCGTCGGGCCCAACCTGCGAGCGCAGTACTTGAAAACCGCCTCGTGATGAGTAGCGAAGAGCGAGTCGAAGTGTCTCGTGGAATCGGTCCCTCGATCAGCCGCGCTGGGTTGTGACACTCACACCTCGCTCTTCGAAATGGTAAGTGTCCGGTAGACCGCCTCGCCTTACATGTCGGACGACCGTCGGCGAGCTCTCCGTCGACATGGAATCAGAATGCCCGCTCCGTAGTCTGAGACATGACCGTCCTTGGATCGATAGTCCTTTTCATCGTGGCCGCATTGGCCGAGATCGGAGGCGCCTGGCTGGTGTTGCAGGGAATCCGGGAGAAAAAGGGCATCATCTGGGTCGGCGCCGGCGTGATCGCTCTCGGTCTGTACGGGTTCGTCGCCACCTTCCAGCCCAGCCCCCACTTCGGGCGAATTCTCGCCGCCTATGGCGGAGTCTTCGTCGGCGGCAGCCTCATCCGGGGAGTCCTCATCGACGGGTTTCGACCCGACCGCTACGACGTCATCGGCGCGGCCGTCTGCCTCATCGGTGTCGCAGTGATCATGTACGCCCCTCGGCGACCTGACCGAAACAGTCGGCAGCAACGAAGCTGTCCCACGGCGACGTCGTGTATGTCACCATTCACCTGCGTGCGGCTCACAGAGGAGAAAATGACCTACCCCAAGACGCGATACCGGGGTGAAGACGGGGAAGCCTCGGCCATCATCAGACCCAGGAGCAAGGATCCGGACCTCGTTCGCACCAGCGGAACCGAGGTTCACTATCTGGCCACAGGTGGTGATACCGACGGGCTCTTCGGCCTCTACCGATGGGTGATGGGGCCGTCGCCCGGCGGTGCGGACCCCCACTTCCATCGAAACTTCGCCGAGTCCTTCTACGTCCTCACCGGCAACATCATGCTGTTCGATGGCTCGCAATGGACCGAGACGCGGGCCGGCGACTTCATGTACGTCCCGCCGGGAGGGATTCATGCCTTCGACAACCGTTCCGGGGAACCGGCGTCGATGTTGATCCTTTTCTCTCCCGGCGCCCCCAGAGAGGCGTACTTCGAGGGTCTCAACGATCTGGGTCAGATGTCAGACCAAGAGCGAGTCGAGTTCTTCGTCGCTCACGACAACATCTACGTCACCGAGTCGATGGGATGAGTGGGCAGGTGGGGGGCGAATTCAACAGTTCCTCGTGGCTGTCCCCTGGAAGGCCGGCACCGGACGGTTCTCCGCTTCGACGGCTGTCTCCACCGCACCGTTCTCTGCGATGTCGGCGATGAGCCAGTCCATCTCAGCGATCTCGCGTCGCTGCGCCTCGATTATCTCGACGGCGAGCTCGCAAACCCGCACGTCTTCGATGTTGGAGCGCTCGCTCGTGAGGATGGCGATGGAGTGGTGAGGGATCATCGCTCTCATGTAGGAGCTGTCCTCGACCGTCGCCTGACTCCTCACCAGCCAGATCGACCCAATGAGGACCAATACGCTGGCGACGAAGATCCCGATGTTCACCATCTTGTTCTTGTACATCCCGAGCATGAAGCTGAGCATGATCCCGGCCATGGCGGCACCCATCACGAACGTCATGTAGAAGCGGGTCTCGCTCCATCTGACGTGTTCGATGGCGAAGGTGTTCACGTACATCAACACAAACATCACAGCCATCGCCGTGGCAATCATCGCGGCGAAACGCCAATAGTTGCCTGAGTTGCCCTCGCCCTGCTTCGACGGAATTGACTTGGTCTCTTTTGATTCGAGTGTCACGGGCGAGCCTTACCCGATTGCGGTCCGACCAAACTGTCAGAAGTCGATGCGCATCACAACCCGGCGTTTCGAAGGATGGCTCACCTGCTCGAACCCGGCAGCCGCGAAAACCTGACGGGTCCCGACGTTCAACTCTCCCCAGGTGACATCCTTGCCCGCCTCGGTGATCATCGGATAGCCCTCGATGGCTCGAGCGCCCTGTTCCCGGGCATATTCGACGGCGGCGCGAGCGAGTGGATAGGTCAGACCCTGTCGTCGGTAACCGGCCCGGACAACGAAACAGGCCACCGCCCACACGGTGTCGTCGCTTTCGTCCTCGTCGCGGTCCTTCCACGGGGTCTGACCCAGCCGCATGTACTCGCTGCGCGGCTCGACGGCGCACCACCCGACCGGTTGGCCATCGAGGTATGACACCAGGCCGCTCGTCGCACCCGATCCCGGATAGCCGCAGTCTGTTTGTTGGCGCTGGCGGAAAATGCGCTCTTCGAGCGATATGGGGTTGTGCCACCACTCGTCAGACGTTGTCTTGAAGCGTTGGCAACGGCACCTCCCCGGGTAGCCCCGTGTTCCGAAGATGGCGTCTATGTCCTGACACGACGCCTCGTTGGCCGGGACTATGGCAATTGCCTTGTGGTCGGACATGGGCCGAGTCTCGCGCGAGATGAGGACATACACGGTCCGGTGACAGCTGTCACCCAAACAGGGGCTCTGGTCCGTCCATGCGCCGACGGAGTCATCGTTCATGAGAGAGGAAACAACGATGCGCCTCAAGGTCATCGTCCTGGGGGCACTGGCACTGGCCGGCTGTGGGACCAGTATCGCCACCCCCGGCTCGCAGCTGCCGGCGACCACGACCACGGCAATCCTGCCAACGTCCACTGGGGGTTCCCTCCATCACGACGATGATCCCGGCGGGAGCCCGTCTTCTCGGACTGAACATCAGCGAGGACATCGCCACGATCGACCTGTCCATCAGCGAGGACATCGCCACGATCGACCTGTCCAGCGAGTTCGACGCCACTGACCCGTCACCGGTCGTGGCCGAACGGGCAGCCCAGGTGGTCTTCACGCTGGCTCGCTTCGACAGCGTCGTCGAGGTCCTGTTTCGTGAAGAGGGAAAACCGGTCCCGATCCAGACAGGCGATGGCAGTCTCGTCAGTCGCCCGGTCGGGGTCCACGACTACCTGGAGTTCGCTGCGGCTCTCTCTGTGGAGACCCCGATCCAAGGTGGGCCGGCCGGCAACCCGATGAGGGTAACCGGCTTCGGGGCCGCCTTCGAGGCCACCCTCCAGTATGCGCTGACCGATGACGACGGTCTCATCATCGAGGAGGGGATCGCCACGACCGACAACGGCTCAGGATGGGTGGTTTCGACTTCACCATCGACTACCACGTCGAGCGACGCCAGGTCGGCGCATTGATCGTGTGGGTCAACTCGGCCCAGGACGGCACGCAAATAGATGTCAGGGAGTACGCGGTAGTGCTCACTCCCTGAACGGGCACCGACCCCGCTGCCGGCTGGGGAGACCCAGCCGGCCGCGCCCATCGAGTCATCTGAACATCGAGGCGGCTCCGAACACCGGTCACAATGTGTCAGATCAGCAGATGAGCAACTCACAGTCACAAACGGTCGCCACCGGCATCGACCCGAACCGTCTCCGCAACCTTCGATCCTGGAACATCGGCCTCACCGCCCTCCATTTCGCCCAGGCGGCTCTCATTGTCGTGCTGGCGAGCGACTTCGCGATCGCGGTCACCTCGAGTTTCCCGGAGGGCCCTCCGGGGTCACCGCAACCATCGCCAAAAACCCTGTTCGAAGTGCCGATCGGGTGGGCAACTGCTGTCTTTCTCGGGATGGCGGCCCTCGACCATTTGATCACTGCCACCTGGGGACGAGGCATCTACGAGGCCGATCTGAAGCGTGGCATCAATCGGTTCCGGTGGGTGGAGTATTCGTTGAGTGCAACCTTGATGGTGATCCTGATCGGCTTCTACTCGGGACTGACGGGGATAACGACGGTCGTGGCCATAGCGGGAGCGAACGTCGGAATGATCCTCTTCGGTTGGATCCAGGAGCGGATGAATCCGCCCGGTCGCGAGAAAACGACGTTGATGCCGTTCTGGTTCGGGACCATTGTCGGACTCGCTCCGTGGGTGGCGATCATCATCAATGTGGTCGGGGCGGACACGGTGCCCGGGTTCGTCTACGGGATAGTCGTTGCCCAGTTCGTGTTCTTCTTCAGCTTCGGTTTGAACCAGTGGCTGCAATATCGAGGCGTTGGCGCCTGGTCGAGCTACGCGTTCGGGGAGAAGACCTACCTGGTGCTCAGCTTGGTCGCCAAGAGCGTGCTCGCCTGGCAGATATTCGGGGGCTCCCTTGCCGGCTGAGTCGGTGTCAGCCGGCGGTGCCCTCGTGCCAGCGCAGGACTCGCAGCGAGCGCAACGTGTTCCAACGGCTCGGCTTGCCCGAACCATCCTCCATCTCGAAGTGCACCCTTCCCGGGTGCCGGCCCTGGAGGGGCCAGGTCCCGTCCGGGCGCTGCTTCCCTTTGACTACGTCGAGTGCCTCCTTCATCCGCGGGTCGGGTTCCATGCCGGAGATCCTCAAGTAGTCGAGGGCTCGCAGGATGTCGTAGAACCAGCGAGGAGGGAAGGAGAGCAGGAGCCAGCGTTTTTCGATGAGCTCACCCGTGCTCAGCGAGAACATGAGCCGTCGTTCCAGGAGATACTCATGGGCACGCTGGCGGGCAGCAGCCAGATCCCGATCGCCGCCGACCGCGTCCTCGTATTCACGAAGAGCCTCGAGCACCGAGAGTGTGGTGTGAAAAGAAGAGCGTTCGGAGGAAACCCGGCAGTTCCAGCCGCCGTCGTCCTTCTGCCGACTGAGGATGTGTTCGATCTGAGGAGGGTCGCCGACGTCCTCGAAGAAGTAGGAGCGAAGGGCTAGCACCATCCCGGTAACGCACATCTCGTTGGAGTACTCGAAGAAAGGTCCTCGCATGTCGACCTGATCGCGAACCCGCTGGATGGCGCGAACGACCCGGTTGTCGCCCGGGTCGGGCTCGAAGTGGCGAAGCAGGAGCAGGCTGTAGGTGGTGGAGATCCACTTGGGGCTGTAGGCCCCGCCACCCCACATCCCATCGTCGGCCTGAGCCTGCAGCAGACGGTCTCCCCACCCTTCGCGTGCTACCCGTGAGCGCTCTTTCTGTGCTCGCCCGTCATCGGTCAGATCCCGCATCACCTGCCAGCTGATCGCAGGGTCTGCCTCGCTGAGCCAAGCGATGACACCGTCCATGACGACGATTGTGGCATCGATCGCGGACCGCATGTGTCCGGAGGTCCCTCAAACGACCTCGGCCCGCCGCCACCAATCAACCGTCAGCCAGACCACAGCTATCACGACGATCGGCACCACGGCGATCTGGATCGGGGTAATGCTGGGAGCAGCCTCGCTCCCGGCGATGGCCAAGAGCCCGGGGACCGCATAGGGGAACCAGGCGCCAGCACCGAAGAGGACCGAGATCTGAGCGATCGCCAGGATGACCACGACGACCCCTATCGCCGGGAGATACCCGCGGCCGATGCTGGCCACGTACCCGGCGGTGAGGGCGAGGAGGCCTGTGGCGACCACGACGAAGAGGAGACGTGACAGCGAACCCTTCGCCTCGCCGAGACCGGAGTCCCCGACTCCGGATACGACTCCGGCCAGGGCGGCGGCAAGAGTCACAGTCACGGCCAAACCGGTCACCCATGAGGCGAGGACGACGAACTTGGCAGACGCGATCGAGCGACGAGAGACCGAAAGGGCGAACAGAGAGGGAAAGGTTCTGTCAGCGTGCTCGCGTCCGAAGACCCATGCTGCAACCACTCCGGCGCCCACGAACACCGCAGCCGCTGAGACCTGAGAGATCACCCCCAGATAGGCAGTCCAACCCTCCCCGATGAGGAGACCCTGAACCTTTGATGCGAGGGGGCCGGACACGTCGTCGGAGGCAACGGAGAACATCCCGAGCCCGATCGCCGGTAGCAGGACGACCATCAGCACCGTCGCCACGATTACCACCGGCGAGCGTCGGAACTTAAGCCACTCGACACGCACCGCACGAGTCATCGCAGCTCCAACGGGACCTGCTCTTCGGCCTCCCGGACCAGGTCGAAGAATCGTTGTTCCAGATCGGTTTCCAAAGGGTCCAGACCGCCGATGACGCGGCCACGATGCATCACCGTGATCACATCGGCAACCCGAGCGAGCTGGTCGAGGTGGTGGCTGGAGACGAGGATCGCCGCCCCGCGAGCAGCGCGGGCGCGGAGGAGGTCGCGAACCAGCACCACGCCGGCTGGGTCGAGCGAGTTTGCCGGCTCGTCGAGCAGAAGGACGGTGGGGTCGTGAATGAGAGCTGCTCCCAGACCGAGTCGCTGCCGGTTCCCCAACGAGAGGCCGCCGGCGCGACGATCCGCCCAGTGACCCAGCTCGAGCAGGTCGATAGTCCGCTGCACCGAGCTCTCCAACGCCTCTTCTTCAACTCCGTGGAGGATGCCGGCCGTCCACACGTTCTCGCGTGTCGTGAGCTCGGGGTAGAAGAACGGCGTCTCCACCAGATACCCGACATCGCTCCATGTTGAAGTCCCGGCCCGGGCCACGTGCTCGCCGGCGACGCTAGCCACCCCCGCGTCGGCATCGAGCATGCCGAGGAGGAGACGCATCAACGTCGTCTTCCCGGCCCCGTTGAGCCCGACGAGTGCGTGGACCTCGCCTTCGCCGACGTTGAGGTCTACGCCATCCACGGCTCGCTCCTTGCCGAACGATCGCACCAGACCTCGCGCACTGATGAGCGTTACCACCCTGTGACCTCCGATGAGACGAGGAGACCGAGGGCGAGCTCGATCCTCTCACCAAGCGGTCCCTCGACCTCGTCTCCGGCCCAGTCGAAGAGCGCCGCAGTGAGCGCCCCGAGCACCGCACCTGCCGCCACCGCAGCTTCGAGTCGGGGAATGCCAGTCGCGGTCAACGCCTCCACGACGACTTCCTCCGTGCGTAGGTTGTTCTCCCACACTCGGGCGCGGAGACCGGGGTGGCCCGACGCCAGTCTGATCTTCTGGCGAACGGTGCGGTCCTCGGGCTCCTGGAGTCGACCGAAGGCGTCGAGAACCCCACGTCGCACCCTCTCCAGGGCGGGCAGTTCCCGATCTTGTTCGGTCACGGCCGCGGCGACGACCGGGTCGTATGGGTCGTCGAGAACCACCGCCTCCTTCGTCGGGAAGTTGCGGTAGAAGGTCATGTGAGACACCCCGGCTGCGGCGGCGATCTCCTCCACAGTGACGTGGTCGAATCCCTTCTCCGTGAACAGATCGATTGCCACGGTCTGAAGACGCTGTCTCGTGGCCTGGCTCCGTCTCATGGGTCAGAATGTTAGTCACTAACATATCGACGGGGAAACGAAATCCCGCGCCCGCTCGGGGATGGCGAGATGCCGGATCTCACACACCGGGGAAGTACGAGCGGGCGGGGAACTCCAGAAGTCGTCGGGCTATCGCCAGACGATGGTGAGGTTCACGACGTGTATCCCGCCCAGGGTCAGAGCAGCCGCGCTCAGCAACATTCCGACCAGGAACACGAGGCTCTTCGTGCGCGACCACGGAGCCTGATAGCGCCGAGCACCATCGTTCGCAATGAAATCGCCTCCCAGACCCGCCGTTCGATTCACCATTTGGAAATAGCATCCCCCTTCGCCAGGGATTTCCAAGTGCTATTGACGGATCGTCTCGGGGTGACTAGTCCTCACACCCGAGCAAGCAGCCTTTGAAGGGGTGGGGGCACATTGTCGAGATCGAGGGCTTCCACCATGAGAGAGGCGTATCTGATCTTGTGGTTCCCTAGCCATCTCCAGATCTGCGCTTCGATCGTCTTCTCACGTTGTGCCGGTTGAATCTGAAACCTTCGGAACGAGCGGAGCTGCCGCTGACTTTCGATGACGCGAAGCATCGTCTCGGGGCCGAGAGCGCGGATGAGCTCCTCCTCCAGATCGTCATGGCAGATGAAGAACCCGCATTGTTCGATCCCGTCGCGGCTATTGACGGCGAAGCCTGCATTCCTCAATGCAGTCGCGAACGCCTCAGACTCGCCCCGATCGCAGAGACCGGCCAGGGGAACGTCGAGACCGGACGGCCCGAGCAGCTCGAGGAAGCGGCCGATGTTGGTGGCGCCGGCGATGGCGATCAGGGCCACGCCCTCACGGTCGAGATCGCGGTCGAGTCTTCGCGCAAGTGTGGCAATCGCCGCCTGGTCACTGGCCCCTTCCACCAATACGACACACTCTGCATCGAGGGCGACCCGGCGGGCCCGGGCGTACTCATCGACCAGCACGGCACCGACTCCCCCCATTCGCTCGGGGCTCATCTCAGTCCTTCCACACGGCCGTGGCGATGGCCCACGCGAAGAGCTCGAATACGAGGACGAGGGTGAACTGCATGCCGGCTGCGCCCCAGTCGACGCACTCGCCGGCTCCGGCGTCCCGGCACTGAGTCACCTGAACGTCGGACACATACGCGATGACACCGCACAGGGCCCCGATGACGAACGCGCCCACGGCGAAGCTGCGAATCGTGTCCGGACGACGGCGCTTCCATGCCACGACGAAGACAGGCGTGGCCAGACCCCCGGCTACCGCCGTCATGATCACCGTGCTCGTTATGAATGTGTCCAATACGTTGAGTCTGGTCGGCGCGGTCGGATATTGCAGGGGAGTTGCCGTCTGAGATCGACCTGACGGAGCCTGTTGGTTAGCGTCCCGGTCCATGCGAATCGCAGTGCCGGTTGAGTTGCCCGGGGAACGCAGGGTGGCCATAACGCCACAGGTCGCGCTTCGCCTCATCGAGGACCGACACACCGTCGTGGTTCAGTCGGGCGCCGGCGAAGAGGCCGGCTTCGAGGACGCCGACTACGCCAATGATGGCGTCACCATCGCCGACGACCCCTATCCCGGTGCAGAACTGATTGCAGTGGTCGGACCCCCATCTGCCGACCGGGCACGGCTGATCCCCGAGGGATCCATCCTCGTAGGGTTCCTGGACCCCTTTGTTGCCACAGATCTGGTCGAGGTCCTCGCCAGACGCAGAGTCACGTCGTTCGCCATGGAATCGATACCGCGGACGACACTCGCCCAGAGCATGGATGCCCTCTCGTCTCAGGCCACTGCAGCCGGTTACCACGCCGTTCTTCTCTCAGCCACGGCCACCCCCCGCTTCTTTCCAATGCTCACCACTGCGGCTGGAACGATTCCACCGGTGAAGCTTCTTGTGTTGGGTGCCGGTGTCGCCGGTCTTCAGGCGATCGCCACCGCCCGTCGGCTCGGAGCCTCGGTATCGGCCTATGACATACGACCCGAGGTGAGAGAGCAGATCGAGAGCCTGGGGGCCAGATTCGTGGCGGCTCCGGTGGACGAGTCGGCGGCGGCGGCGACGGGTTATGCACGTGAAGTCTCCGACGAGACCCAGCGTCGTCAGCAGGACGCACTCGCTCAGGTGGTGGCCGAGTCCGATGTGGTGATCACGACGGCACAGATTCCAGGAACCCAGGCGCCACTACTCGTCTCGCGGGAGATGGTGGAGAGGATGCGACCCGGGTCGGTGATCGTCGATGTGGCCGCCCCCTCGGGTGGTAACTGCGAGGTGACCCGGCCCGGTGAGACCGTGCATCACCAGGGGGTCACCGTTCTCGGTCCTATCGATCTGCCGGGCCGTGTCGCCCACGATGCCAGTCAGATGTACGCCAGGAACCTGGCCTCGTTCCTGGGTCGGATCACCGGTGAGGACTCTGCGCCAGATCTCGACTTCGAGGATCAGATCATCTCCGAGGCGTGCATCACCCACGAAGGAAGGGTGACCCACCCGGTGGTGCGGCGGGCAATGGGATTGGGGGAGCCGGCGTGAGCGCCCTGGTGATCGGGATCACCGTGTTCGTCCTCGCTGCCTTCGTCGGCTTCGAGGTAATCTCCAAGGTTCCTCCCACCCTGCACACTCCGCTGATGTCCGGAGCCAATGCGATCTCCGGCATCACCATCATCGGAGCGGTCACCGCGGCCGGGTTGGGAGCCGCCTCGCTGGCTCAGATCCTGGGATTTCTCGCGGTGGCAACTGCCACAGTCAACGTCGTCGGGGGCTTCCTCGTGACCGACCGGATGTTGGAGATGTTCCGCAGCAGGAACGAGCGAAGGAAGGACGGAGGATGACCGCGATCCTCTATCTGGCTTCGGCGGTGGCGTTCATCGTCGGGTTGAAGCGACTGGGGAGCCCGGGGACGGCTAGATCGGGCAACCGGATCGCCGCCGTCGGCATGCTGGCCGCCATCGTCATCACCCTCGTCACCGAGGACATCGTCAACTGGTGGACGATCCTCGCCGGTCTGGCCGTCGGTGCGATCGTCGGCATCTGGGCTGCGGTACGGGTGCAGATGACCGCGATGCCGCAGATGGTCGCCGCGTTCAACGGGCTCGGCGGTATCGCCTCCGCCCTGGTGGCGGCGACCGAGGTCGTCGAGGTCGATCTCACCCAACTGTCCGCCGACACGGTGGTCTCCATTCTTCTCTCCATCCTCATCGGTGCGATCACCTTCACAGGCAGCTTCGTCGCGTTCGGCAAGCTGCAAGGAGTGCTCCCGGGGCGGCCGCTTCTCTTCCCTGGTCAGCAGGTGCTCAACTCATTGGTGGTGTTGGCCATCCTCGGGGTCGGCGTCTGGGCAGGCGTGTCCGGTGAGCCCTCCGGCTACTGGGTCGTCGGTGGGCTGTCGCTCCTACTCGGCATCCTCGCGGTGATCCCGATCGGTGGCGCGGACATGCCGGTCGTCATCTCGCTGCTCAACTCCTTCTCCGGTCTGGCCGCGGCCGCGGCCGGCTTCGTCATCCAGTCGAACCCACTGATCATCGGAGGTGCATTGGTCGGGGCGGCGGGGCTGATCCTGACTTTCCAGATGACCGAGGCGATGAACCGCTCTCTCGGCAATGTCCTCTTCGCCGGGTTCGGCACCGAGGGAGGTGGTGGCGGGGCAGAAGGCTTGGCCGATCGACCTGTGAAGCGGGCCACGCCGGAAGACGCTGCAATAAGTCTCGGGTACGCCGACTCGGTGATGATCGTCCCTGGTTACGGTCTGGCGGTCGCACAGGCCCAGCACGCCGTTCGCAAGCTGGCGGACGCTCTCGAGGACCGCGGGGCCAAGGTCCACTACGCCATCCATCCCGTGGCCGGCCGGATGCCCGGTCATATGAACGTGCTGCTGGCGGAGGCGGACGTTCCCTACGAGCAGCTCCTCGATCTGGAACAGGCCGACCCACAGTTCCCACAGACCGATGTGGTGCTGATACTCGGCGCCAACGACGTAGTGAACCCGTCGGCCCGCGACGACCCGTCGTCACAGATCTACGGGATGCCCATCCTGAACGTCGACCGGGCCGGGACGGTGATAGTGGTCAAACGCAGCCTTTCACCCGGCTTCGCCGGCATCGACAACCCGCTGTTCTACGACGAAAAGACCCTCATGTTCTTCGCCGACGCCAAGGAGGCGTTGGAGACAACGGTGGCTGCCCTCAAAGACCTCTGACGCCAACCCGCTCTCGCGAACCCGGGGTTCCTCAGGCCACATATGGGTCGAATCCGCTCATCTTCGTGCTACCCGACAACCCGAGGACTCCAACATGAGCGGATTTGGGTCATATACGGCTCCACGTACCCCGGGTTCGTTTCAGGGAGAGGTCTTGTGGATGGATCGCCAGCACGACTCGATGAGGGTGTCGACCTGGGAGTCGGAGAGGGGGGTGTGGGAGGCGACGAGACGGACCACCGGGGCGAGACCCAGGTCGTAGAGGATTTCGGTGGGAAGGTCGACGATGACCGACGACAGCTCTTGGGCCATCCTCGAGAGCAGGTTGTCGTCCGGCATCGACTCGTGTGCGGCCGACCGGAGAGGCGACGCCTCGACCTGGAGAAGAAACTCCGCAATCGCAGGGTCCCGCTCGAGATGGCGGTGGCTGTTGCGCCAAACGAGGTCGAAGATCGCACGGGGATGCGCGGAGACATCCACGTCGTGGAGCGCTGCGGTCCCGAGCTCTGTCTTCACCTCGACGAAGGCCGCGATCAGCAAGTCCTCCTTCGATTGGTAGTGAACGTATGCCGTTCCAGTGGCAACACCGGCGCGCTCGGCCACCTGACTCATGCTCGTGCCGTGGATGCCGCGCTCGGCCACGAGCTCGACCATGGCGCGCCGCACCAGGGAGGCACGGTCGACTCTCGTGCTTGTCACGTCTGCGAGCCTGCGATCGCCTCGGCCACGTCCAGCTCGAGTCCGGTCTCCCGTTTCGAGACGTCGAACAACGTGTCAATCGACTTCTGGTTCCTGGACCGTCCGAACAACGGGAGACGCACCGGATCGCCGAACTGGAACCAGCGTGGCCCGTACAACTGGCCACCGGAGGCCCTGTGGTCGGTGGCGGCTCTGAGCTGAGGCAATGCCCCACGCTCGGGGTCCATCCCAAACCGAGCCGCGGCCTTCTCGGAGGCATCTCCGCCCCCGGCTTTGGTCGTGTTCACCTGGAGCTCGGTCCGGGTCAATCCGGGATGGGCAACCAGACTCTGAGTCTGGGCGCGTGCATCGCGAAACCTTCGCTCCAGGCCAAGGGCAAAGTGGAGGTTGGCCAGCTTGGACTGTCCGTACGCTCGCCACTTGTCGTATTCGCCTTCCAGATGGGGATTGTCCGGGTCGACAGGCCTGCCGAAATGCCGGGCCGTGCTGGTGACGGTGACCACCCGAGATCCGGCTGTGTGTACGAGCAGGGGGAGGAGTTGGGCAGTCAGCGAATAGTGGCCGAGATGGTTTGTCCCGAACTGCATCTCGAAGCCGTCAGCGGTCTTCGACTCCGGTATGGCCATGACCCCCGCATTGTTGATCAGGAGGTCGACCTTTTCGAAGTCTTTCTCCATGGATCGAGTGAACGATGCGATCGAGCCTGAATCGGCCAGATCGAGCTCACGGATCTCCACTAGGGCATCAGGCGTGAGGTCGAGTATCGACTGTCGCGCTGTCTCCCCCTTGGAGATACTCCTCACACCCATGACGACGTGGGCTCCTTTGGTGGCCAAAGCGCGACTGTTCTCGTAGCCGAGCCCGCTGTTTGCGCCGGTGACTATTGCTGTGCGCCCCGTTTGATCGGGTACGTGTCTCTCGTCCCAGGTCATGATGCGTCCCCTCTTGAATGAATGAACATCCATTCATTATGAATGATCGTTCAGCATCTGTCAACCGCAGGTAACCTCAACGCCGTGCGAGCCGCCGCCATCACCGGATATGGAGAGCCACTCGAGGTTGGTGACTTCCCCGACCCCTCGCCGAAATCTCATGGTGTCGTGCTACGGGTCGAGGCCACCGGGATATGTAGGAGCGACTGGCATGCCTGGATGGGTCACGACCTCGTGCCACGACTGCCGCACGTGCCCGGTCACGAGATGGCGGGCACCATCGCCGCGCTCGGCGACGAGGTCACGAAGTGGAGGGTGGGCGACAGGGTGACCGTGCCGTTCTCGATCGGGTGCGGGATCTGCCGCTCATGCCGGGAGGGGCACCTCAACACCTGCGACTCGCTCTTCACCCCGGGGTTCACGCACTGGGGATCGTTCGCCGAACTGGTGGCCATCTCACATGCCGACGTCAATCTCGTCCATGTTCCCGACACCATCGAGAACACCCACGCCGCAGCCCTCGGTTGCCGTTTCATCACGTCGTACCGTGCTGTGGTCGATCGGGGGCGGATCGAAGAGGGAGAGTGGCTCGCCGTCCATGGATGTGGCGGTGTCGGTCTCTCCGCGGTGATGATCGGCTCGGCGCTGGGGGCCCGTGTGGTCGCCGTCGACATCACGGACGAAGCCCTCGAGATGGCAGGCGAGCTCGGTTGCGAAGTGATGGTCAATGCGCGGGAGGTCGACCCGGTCGAGGCCGTCCGGGAGGCAACCGGGGGCGGGGCCCATGTCTCCATCGACGCCCTCGGCACAGCGACCACGGCGATCAACTCGATTCTCTCGCTCAGGAAACACGGCCGCCATGTCCAGGTTGGGCTGCTCCTCGCCGATGACGCCACGCCTCCGATCCCGATGGACCCGGTGATCGCTGGTGAGCTCGAGATCCTGGGGAGCAGGGGCATGCCCGCAACCGACTATCCACGTGTGTTCGAGATGATCGAGAAGGGCCGGGTGGATCCGGGGAAGCTCGTCACCAACACCGTCTCGCTCGACGACGCCTCTCCGGTGCTCGAGGCCATGGGGCGGTTCGGCGGCGTCGGCGTCACCGTCATCGACCGCTTCTAGCCTGGGAACGATGAGCGGAACGAGATTGGAGCGCCAAGGTTCGCCCAAAGGGTGGAAGCGTTTCCTGTTTCGGGCACCGATAGCCTTCTATCGGGCGGGCCTCGGCTTCATCCTGGGCCAGCGCTTCGTCATGCTGGAGCACAAGGGAAAGAAGACCGGTGAGACGAGGCGAACCGTCCTCGAGACGGTAGTGAACGATCCGGACGCCGTTTACGTCGCCGCCGCATGGGGCGCGAGGGCGCAATGGCTGAGAAATGTCGAAGCCGACCCTCATGTCGCGGTGCACCTCGGATCGCGCCGCTACGAGTCGCGAGCCGAGATGGTCGGCGGCGACGATGCCGAGAAACTCATGCGCCGATATGCGGCCGAGCATCCGGCCGCACTCAAGAGGTTGGCCGCCTTCATGCTCGACAACCCGGGTGACACCTCCGAGGACCATGCCAGACGCGTCGCCGAGCAAATCCCGCTGGTCCGCCTTCCCAAATAGCTTCTGTGAGGATTATTGGTCGCTATAAGGCCAATAATCCTCACAGAACGGGTCAGGAGTCGTGGGCGAGGACCACGTTCCCAGTCTGTTCTCCCGAGTCGAGGAAGCGGAGGGCCGCGGGGAGCTCGTCGAAGGGGAAGACCCGGGCAACAGGTGATTTCGACTTCCCGATCCGGATCCAGTTGAGGGCGCGGG
Source organism: Acidimicrobiia bacterium (assembly GCA_035620735.1). Classification (GTDB taxonomy): domain Bacteria; phylum Actinomycetota; class Acidimicrobiia; order Spongiisociales; family ZC4RG35; genus JANQRA01. The sequence continues at coordinate 17,345 of DASPGH010000080.1, forward strand.
CGAATTGGGCATGGTTGCCCATCGAGGAGCCCACCAGCTCGAGTTGTTTGAACCAGAGCACAGGCAGGGTCAGCTCGAACTTGGGGCCGCTCGTCGCACCACAGATGGCGATGCGGCCCCCCGGCTTCGCCGCTCGCATCGACTGTCTCAGGGTCGCCGGGCCCACGTTGTCGACAACCAGGTCGGCTCCACCGAGATCGGCCATCTCTGTCCCGAACTCGCTCGAGGAATCGAAACCTCCCTTGGCGCCCTCCGAGATCGCCCAATCGATCTTCTCCTGTGAGCGTGAGGTGACATATACATCCGCCCGGAACGCCATTGCCAGGTACATCGCAGATGCAGAGACACCTCCGCCGACACCGACCACTAGGACCGTCTCCCCTTGTTCGAGACCGGCCTTCTCCAACATTCGAAGGGCGGTGGCGCCCGCCAGACCGAACGAGCCGGCGACCTCCCAGTCGAGAGCCGATGGTCTGGGCTGGATGTTCTTCGCCGGGACCACGATCTTCTCCGAGAAGGTCCCCGGCACGTGCTCACCAAGGATCTTGAACTCGGAGCAGTAGACGATTTCGTCGTTGAGGCAGTAGTCGCAGGTCCCGCAGGACAGGGAGGGGTCGATGACCACCTCGTCGCCGATCTCGTGACCGGCGACGCCCTCCCCGATCGCGTCGATCACGCCGGCTCCGTCGGCGCCGGTCGTGTGCGGGAGGTGCCTCGGCGCCGGCAGGCCCATGGACGTCCAGATGTCGAGGTGGTTGAGGCCCGAGTAGCGAAGATCGACCCGAACCTCACCCGGCTCCGGGTCTGGCTCGGGCACGTCGTTGAGGACGTAAGAGTCGATTCCCTTGGTGTCTTCGAGCTGCCAGGCCTTCATCGCGGCAACGGTAGCGTTGGGTACCCCGCCCCGAGGAGAGAGCTTGCCCGTCGAACTGCCCGAGGACCGGGACGTCCACACAACGAGCGTCAGGGTCCGTTTCTACGAACTGGACCCGTACGACCACGTCAACCACACCAACTACTTCTCCTACTTCGAGACAGCGCGCATCGAGTACCTATCGGAGATGGGTTTCGGGTTGGACGAGATGAAGAAGCAGGGATGGCAGCTGGTGGTGGTCGAGATCGGAGCCAGGTTCCTCATCGCAGCCCGGTATGGCCAGGAGCTGACGATCCACACCTGGGTCGAGGATGCCGGTCGGGTCAAGTCGATCTGGCGGCAGACGATGATGCGAGATGACGCCGAGGTTGCTCGGATCAAAGTCACCGCAGCTTTCACAGACCTGGGGGGCAGACCCCGCCGTCTGCCCCCCGAGTTTGCCCAGAGGCTGGAGAGTCTCTCGACCGCTAGGGCTCGACGATCAGGGCCGTGACCATCCCGAACATGCCGTCCTCTTTCTCCACATGGGTGAGGATGTGGCAGTGCCAGACCCAGGTGCCGGCCCTGTCGGCGTGCACGAGGACCGAGTAGCGCTCACCGGGAGCGACGTTGAGGGTGTCGGCCCAGTAGGGGTTGTCGAGCGGGATACCGTCCTTGGCGAACACCAGTTGGGGGAACTGGTGTTGATGCATGGGATGGATCTGCAGACCCTCGTTGTAGTAGTGGTAGACGAGCCAGTCGCCCTCCTTGACGACATAGGGCTGTGTGGCGGGGAATGACTTGCCATTGAGGCTGAGCCCGATCACTCCTGCGTCGTTGAGCACCATGGGTATCTCCTGGGCCACTTCGAGGTCGGCGGGAACCTCGATGCCTGAGACCGTTCGTCCATAGGGGATCGGGGTGTCGCCGATCGTGAATGGGGCGAACATGCCGTTGGGCACGCTGATCTGGCTGTGCAGATGGGCGTGATACATCCCGATGGAGGGCCGCTCCGCCTCGAAGGCATATGTGAAGGTCTCCCCGGGTCCGATTGGGTCCTGGGTGTAAGGGCTGACCCCGTCCATGTCGTTCGGGGTCGATATGCCGTGCCAGTGCACGTCGGTCGACAGCTCGGTCTCGTTGGTGACGTTGATCTCGACCATGTCACCCACATCGAGCTTGATCCAAGGTCCGGGAACCATGCCGTTGTAGGCCCAGGCGTCGACGAACTCACCCGGAGAGACCTCCCACTGGATCACCGACGCGGTCAGGTCGAACACCTTGGTCCCATCGGACTTGACCTCGGTGGGGTCGAGGGGGATGTTGCCGATGCCCTCTGTCTCGGCGGGGAAGGCGAGCATGGAGTCGATCATGATCTGATCCATTTGCTCCGGTGTCATCTCGTCATGACCCGTCCCGCCGTCACTGCTGCCCTCGCCGGGCACACCGGTGACCACAAAGGAAGCTTCCATACCCGCGGCGCGATGGCCGGCGATGTTGCAGAAGATGGTGTAGGTGCCGGCCGGGAGCTCGCCGACCTCGAGAGTGACTGTCTCGCCCGGATTGATGTCGACGGAGCGAGGGCCGTCTTCGAACACCAGGTTGTGCACCATGGTGCCGTCATTGGAGACCGTGATGGTGAGATCGCCCGGGTCGACGGTGAGGTCACCCGAGATCTCCCATTCCGAAAGGCTGACGTTGGCAGTGATCGGACCTCCCGGCTCCTCGCCAGCCGGCTCGGTGGCACCGGCACGAAAAGCTGCGATACCGGCGAGAGCCGCCGTGAGCACCGCAAAGACCGCCATCAACAACAATGCGCGGTCGAACGTCTTCGAGTTGTCCTTGTCGGGCATTCGAGTTTCTCCTGGTAGTTGAGATTCGTTGTTTGCCAGCCTCCTCGTCGCCGCGTTCGGGCGACAGGGTCTTCTGGCGGGACGGTAAAAGGACCTAAGTCCCACCGAACCCGCACACGGTCTTCACGCACCTCTAACAACTGGCTCGAAGACTTCTCCGGATAGCTGCCAGGAAGGAAGAGCTATGGGCAAGAAGATCTTGGCCGCCGTGGTCGCCGGCGGGATCGTGGTGGGCGCCGCCTTCGTCGGCTCGGCGGTGTGGACTCCGGACGCGGCTGCCGCTCAAGAAGGCGCTGGCGATGAGCGGTCGGGCCCGCCATTTCCACGGGTTATGGGCTTTCTCGAGGAGGTTCTCAACGATCTCGTTGGTGACGACACCATCAACCAGGACCAGGCCGACGCCATCCTCGAGGCGGCCGAGCAAAAGGCAGCAGACGTGAGAGAGGAGCTCCGGGAGAATCACGAACTTATTCAAGGGTTCCTCGACGACGGTGTGATCACCGAGGAGGAAGCCTCGGAGTTGCCTGACGACCACTTCCTCTTCGACGAGCGCTTCGACGAGGCATGGGAGGACGGTGAGCTCTCCGCAGAGGATCTGCGCGGCCTCCATCACCGGGGACGTGGCCAATTCCGCCACGGGCTTCGTCTCGGTGCGCTTCTCGACGATGGCGGCATCGACCAGGCCGAGTACGACGCCCTCGCCGACGATCACCCTCTCAAGCAGGTCGATGTCTCCGAATATCTCCAAGACGGACAAATCACGCCGGACGAGCTTCGAGAGATCTTCTCTGGTCTCAAGGATGCTCGATCCGACGGGAATGCCTAGGGCTTAAAACTCCTCCATTCGACCAACCGCAAGCCCAGGTACAGACGGGGCCCCGGGTTCACTCCTTCCGGGGCCCCGTCCTTTCTTTGTTTTCCCGGCGCGCACGTTGCACTCGACGTCACGCGGTGCGGGCCGGCGAGAAACGACGGAGTCAGCTGATGAAGTTCTCCACCCAGTCGTCAGCCGGAGTCTCCAGGATCTCCTCGAGACGTCCCGTCTGGACGATGGTCCCGCCTCGCATCAGGGCCAGCCGATCGGACAACGCCACCGCCTCCTCCCGGTCGTGGGTCACCACGATTGCGGTCACCTCACGGTCCTCGAGCACCGCCCTCGTGTCGGTGACGAGTTGCTGACGGAGGTTGCGATCGAGCGCGCCGAGCGGCTCGTCGAGCATCACCAGCCGTGGTTCGGGAGCGAGGGTTCGTGCCAGGGCGACCCTCTGTTGCTCGCCTCCCGACAGGGAGTCGATCTGTCGTGGGCCGAACCCATCCAGACCGACCCAGGACAGCGCCTCGCTGACCCTACGATCGATGTCATCGGCGCGACCCATGCGCAAACCGAAGCCGACGTTCCCGGCAACCGTCATGTGCGGGAACAGGGCGTAGCCCTGGAACATGAGGCCAAAGTAGCGGCGATGTGGGGGTGTCCCGACGATCGTCTGCCCATCCCAGCGAACATCGCCGTCGGCCAGGTCGACGAGTCCGGCGATGGCTCGCAGCAACGTTGACTTTCCCGACCCCGACGGGCCGAGGATGGCCACGATTTCGCCGTCGGCGACGTGCAACGAGACATCCTCGAGGATTCGTTTGGAGTCGATGGCTACATCGACGCGATCCACGCTCAGCATGCGCCGGACCTGGGAGTCCCGAAGCCGGTGTTTGGAGGTCTCCCGGAGCGCATCAGAAGGAGCCCAGCTCTCCAAAACGGGCGCGATCGATGGTGAGAACCACACCCGCGGTGAGCGCGGCCAGGACGACCGAGAGGGCCATTGCCATGCCAAGCGAGCTCGCTCCGGGTTGTCCCAGCAGGCGGAAGATCATCGTCGGGATGGTTGCAGTGTTGGGACGGGCGATGAAGGAAGTGGCTCCGAACTCGCCCAGAGAGATGACGAAGGCGAACCCGGCTCCGATCAATCCAGCCCGTGTGATGAGAGGTAGATCGACCTCCCTCCACACCCGGAACGGAGAGGCGCCGAGCACTGCCGCTGCCTCCCTGGTCTCCGCCGGGACCGAGCGCAGAGTGGGCACTGTCGATCTCACTACGAACGGGATCGCGACCAGAGCGTGGGCGATGGGCACCAGCCAGTACGAGCCTCTGAGGTCGACCGGCCAGTCGAGAGCGACCATGAACCCGAATCCGATCGTCACCGCGGAGGTGCCCAGAGGCAGCATGAGTGTCAGGTCGAACCATCTGGAGAGTGAGCCGGACCTCTCGGTGATCACAGTCGCCGCCAGCACACCGATCGACGTGGCGAGGACCATGGCGATGATGGCGAAGAGCAGGCTGTTTCCGACTGATGCGATAGGCGTGCCGATGACCCGGTCGTCACTGAAGAGGTCACGGTAGAAGCTGGCCGACAGTGATCGGCCCACCAGGACACCAAGAGGTATCGCCAGCAGCCCGAGCGAGCCGATCACCGCGGTGGCTACTCCCCATTTCGCACGTCCTCTCGGACGCCGCAGGTTGGTTCCCCTTTCCAGTGTCCATGCCACCGCAGTTCGCTCCTGATAGCGGGAATACCAGTAGAGCGCCCCGCTGACTCCGACCAATTGCACGACGGCGAGAGTGGCGGCGAGCGGAAGATCGAACAGGTCGACAGCCTGACGGTAGATCTCGACCTCGAGAGTGGCGTACTGGAACCCACCCAGGATGAGGACGACACCAAAGGACGTGAAGGTGAAGAGGAACACGATCGATGCCGCGGCGGCCAAGGCCGGGCGGAGAAGGGGGAGAGTGAGCGTTCTGAATACCTGCCAGTTGGAGGCGCCGAGCACACGTCCCGCGTCGAGGATTCGAGGATCGATGCGCGACCACAACGTGGACACGGTCCGCACCACCACGGCCACGTTGAAGAACACATGGGCTGCGAGGATGGCCACGACCGACTCATCGAACCCCAGCGCAACGAACGCAGCGCCGACCACGATGGTGGGCATCACGAAGGGGACGGTCGCCAACGCCATCGCCACGCGCCTCCCCCTGAACTGGAAAGTGGAGACAGCCCACGTCAAGGGTGCCGCTGCCAAGAAGGTCAGGATGGTGGAGACCACGGCCTGCCAAACGGTGAACCAACCGACCCGGAACAGACGCTCCTCGACTCCACTCGCTCCGATGCTGAGCTCTGAGAGACCCAATCCCAGGATGCGAACCAACGGGTAGACGAAGAAGTAGCCGATGAAGACCATGGGGATGGCGGCTACCGCCACCCACCCCCACCGGAGCCTTCGCATCAACCTTCCATGACGGCGATCCACTCGTCGATCCACGCATCCCGATTCTCGGCGATCAGTTCGGGAGCGAGATCGGCCGGGTCATCGGGGATGATCGTGTGCTCGACGAAAGTCTGGGGAAGCTCGGCTTCCTGGTTGGCGGGGAAGACGAACCAGGTCTCCGGTATGCGCTCCTGGAATTCCACCGACAGCATGAAGTCGACGAGCTCGCCGGCCGACTTCGTGTAGTCGGTGCCGGACAACACACCGGCATACTCGGTCTGGCGGTAGCAACCCGCTTCGATGACTCCGGTCGGCGCCTCGTCGAGGGGCTCCTCGGCGAAGATGACCTCGGCCGGTGGCGAGGAGGCGTATGACATCACGATCGGGCTCTCACCGCCGTACCGGGTGAAGTCGGTGTAGTAGGCGGTCTCCCAGTCACTGACCACGTTGATCCCTGATTGCTTCATCTCGCCCCACCAGTCCAGCCAGCCGTCCTCGCCGAACTGCTCGATGGTGGCCAGCATGAAGGCGAGACCCGGGGAGGACGTCGCCGGGTGCTCCACGGTGATCAGGCCGGCGTATCGGTCGGCGGTGAGTTCGTCGAGATCGGCAGGGACATCGAGACCCGAGTCGGCGAAGTACTCCTTGTCGTAGTTGAAGCAGACGTCGCCGTAGTCGATCGGAGTCACCCGGTTCTCCGGTTCTCGGAGACTCTCGGGCACCACGTCGATCAGACTCGACTCATGGACGACGAAGATCTCCTCCTCGATGGCGCGCGACAGAAAGGTGTCGTCGATTCCGAAAAGGACGTCGGCCAGTGGGTTGTCCTTGGTGAGGACTGCCTGGTTCACCATGGAGCCGGCGTCGCCTCCGCCCAGCACTTCAACAGCGATCCCGGTTTCCTCCATGAACGTGGCGAACGTCTCATCGTTCACCGCATCGGCGAACGAGTCATGAGCGAGGATCGTCAGGGTCTCGGGGGTTCCAGTCTGTTCCGGTTCACCATCTCCGCAGCCGGCGACGGCTATGGCCAGGGCAACGATCAGGGCGGTCAGTTGACGTGTGTGTCTCATCGTCTCCTTTCGTTACGGGAGCGATGAGCGATCCGAGTCCCTGCGCCGGAATTACCCGTCTCAGGTTCAAGCGGTCGGAGTCTTCCAGACTCCCTCTCAGCCCGGTGTCACCGAGCTCCCGTTGCCATCCAGTGTAGGGGGTTGCGCCACTAGCCCAACGCCAGAGTGTCTGCGGTGCGGATATGTGCGCTGACGGTCGACGAGTGCGCCACAGAATCAGAGTGTTGGTCTGTCTTGCGGATTTGTGCGCTCACCGTCGACGAGTGCACCACAGAATCAAACTGGGCCTATCGCCACCACGGTGTTGTGACCACCGAAACCGAACGAGTTGGAGAGCACCGGGCCCGGCTCCCAGGGACGGACCTCGCGCACGATGTCGTTGAGGGGGATGTCCGGATCCTGGTTGGTGAGACCGGTGTTCATCGGCAGCTCCCTGCGGCGGATCGCCTCGACGACGATGGCCGCCTCGATTGAGCCCGAGGCACCGAGACCGTGTCCGGTGGACCCCTTGATGGATGACACAGCCGGTTGGTCGTCGCCGAAGATTCGGTGGATGACCGCTCCCTCGGTCTTGTCGTTGAGGTCGGTGCCGGTGCCGTGGGCGCTGATGTAGGCGACTTCGGATGGGGTCAGCCCGGCATCCTCCAGGGCGAGACGCATGGCGCGCTCGGCACCGTCGCCCTCGGGATGGGGTGCAGTGACATGGTGAGCGTCTGCAGTCGACGCCCCTCCGAGCACGGCCGCGATCGGCTTCGCCCCCCGCGACTCGGCAACTTCCTCAGCCTCGAGGACGAGGACGGCGGCTCCCTCTCCCATCACGAAGCCATCCCTGTCGATGTCGAAGGGCCGTGCGTAACCGGTCGGAGACAGGGCTCGTGCAGCGACGAACCCGGCGCGGGCCGATTGGCGGGCCGCAGCCTCCGTCCCTCCGACCACGGCGACATCGGCGTAGCCCCACTCGATCTGGCGAAGCCCGTCGACGATCGACTGACTGCCGGCGGCACAGGCCACGACAGGAGTCGCCACCTGGCCCCCGAAACCGTACTTGATCGAAATGGCGGCGGCGGCGGCGTTGGCCATCATCATCGGCACCAGGAAAGGGGAGACTCTCGGATTCTCGGCCTCGGACTCGTGTACGAGTGTCTCCAGCGATTCCAAACCGCCAATGCCAGTCGCGATCGACACAGTGACCCGGTTGGGGTCGATGTCGAGACCTCCGGCCTGGGTAAACGCCTCATCCGCAGCCACCAGGGCGAACTGGCTGAATTTATCGAGCCGTCGATGCTCACGCTTGGGAATCCAGGGCTCGGGGTCCCAGTTCGGGATCAGTCGCGGGGCAGGGCCGGGGGATTCGGGAAGACCCTTCCAGAGGTCGTCGATCCCGATGCCCGGCGCACCAAGGGCTCCGATCCCGGTGATGACGACTCGTCGCTTGCTCATGTCGTTGATTCTGCCCGATTCATCAGTCAGGGAAAACAGTTCGCTGTAGTTTCCGCATTCCCCCCAGCCATCGCTCGTAATCGTTCGCCTTGTTCTGGAAGTACTTCTCGACCTCGGGATGGGGGAGGATCAGGAACTTCTCTTCTCTCAGCCCCGAGACTACGGCATCCGCCACCTCTTCAGGTTCGAGCGTGTGATTGCCGCCCAGGGCCTTGAAGGCTTCCGAGTCGGTGAGGAGCGGTGTGTTGACGAATTGAGGACAAAGGGCACTCACCTTCACACCGGCGTCTCCGTAGGTGACCGCCAGCCATTCCGCGAAGGCGAGGGCGGCGTGCTTCGTCACCGAGTATTGCGCGGCTTTCAGATTGGTGAGGAGGCCGGCGGCTGAAACCGTGGCGAGGAAGTAACCCTCACCCCGGGCCCGCCACGACGGGACGAGGTGCCTGGCAGCATGGATGTGGGACATCACGTTGATTGCCCACATGCGGTCCCATATGTCGCTATCCGATTGCTCGTCACCCACCATGCCGATGCCGGCGTTGGCACAGAAGACGTCTATTGGCCCGTGCCGGTCCTCGGTCCCTTCGATGAGAGCGCGATTGGCCGCTTCGTCAGAGACGTCGGTGAGCACGGCGTCGGCGCCGACCTCGTCAGCCACGGCGCGAGCTGAATCGAGATCGATGTCGGCAACTACCAGAGCTGTCGGACCCTCGGTCGCAAAGCGACGAGCCATGGCGGCGCCGATTCCGCTGCCGCCACCAGTGATGACGATGACCTTCGAGTTCAGTTCCACGAAGTGGAGGTTAGGCGCAGCCGCGCCGACGGCTCAGAGGTCGGCGGAGGCGAGGAGGTCGTTCCCGGCCTTGATCGTCTCGACGAGGCCGTTGGCCCGCGGCAGCAGATGCTCACCGTAGAAGCGGGCCGTGATCACCTTCTGCTCCAGAAAGTCCTCAGAGAAGTCAGCTGGTCCCTCTTTGGCGGCCACGGCGGATACTGCCATGAGCCACCCACCGAGGACCGTGCCGAACTGGGTGAGGTATGGAGTGGCAGCGGCAAGGACATCGTCGACTTCGCCTTCGACGAGACGGGCACCCAGCCAGGAGGAAGTGTCAGCTAGACCTTGGATAGCTTTCGTGAGCTCGTCACCGAAGGCAGCCAGGTCGTCGTGCTGGCTCATCCTCTCGAGGACCATGCTCATATCGGTGATGAGTGCTTCGACGACGGCGCCATTGTCGACCGGGAGCTTGCGGAGGGCGAGATCCATCGCCTGGATCCCGTTGGTGCCCTCGTAGATCGGGGCGATGCGGGCATCGCGGTAGTACTGGGCGGCGCCGGTCTCCTCGACGTAGCCCATGCCCCCGTGGACCTGAATGCCCAACGAGGTCATCTCCACACCGAGATCGGTCATCCACGCCTTCACGATCGGGGTGAGCAGGGCCAGGCGCTTCGACTCGGTCTCGCGCTCCTCTGCTGTCTCTGCCCGGAACATGAGGTCCCCGGAGCGAGCGGTGACGTACAGCAGACAACGCATCGCCTCGGTGTTGGCCTTCATCGTGAGCAACATGCGGCGAACGTCGGGGTGCTCCACGATGGCAACGCTCTCTTTGCTCGAGACCCCGATGGGTCGTCCCTGGATCCGCTCCCGGGCATAGGCGAGTGCGTGCTGATAGGCGCGCTCAGAGAGAGCGAGGCCCTCCATCCCCACTCCGATGCGGGCGGCGTTCATCATCGTGAACATGTTCCGCATCCCCTCGAGCTCGTGACCGATGAGATAACCGACGGCGCCCTCGCCATCGTCGCCGAACGAGACGACGCAGGTGGGCGAGGCGTGGATCCCCAGCTTGTGCTCGAGAGAGACGATCTCGTAGTCGTTGCGCTCGCCTGGCTCACCGTTCTCGTCGAGGACATACTTGGGGACGAGAAACATCGAGATGCCACGGGTGCCGGGGGGAGCGTCCTCAGTTCGTGCCAGGACGAGATGGATGATGTTGTCGGTGATGTCCTGATCGCCCCATGTGATGAAGATCTTGGTCCCGAAGATGCGATAGGTGCCATCGTCCTGCCTGACGGCTCTGGTGCGTAATGCCCCGACGTCCGAACCTGCTTCCGGCTCGGTCAGATTCATGGTCCCTGTCCACTCCCCGCTGACCAGCTTCTCGAGATACCGCTGTTTGAGCTCGTCGGAGCCATGGGCATGGATGGCCTCCACGGCCCCCTGGGTGAGCATGCCCGCCAGCGAGAAAGCCATGTTCGACGTCTTGAACATCTCCTGGATGACCACGCCGACGACATAGGGAAGACCGCCTCCGCCCCAGTCCTGGGACAAGTGGGCTCCGGGCCAACCCGACTCGACGAACTTCCGGTAGGCGTCGGCAAACCCGTCCGGTGTGTGCACCCGGCCCTCGTCGTCGAGGGTGGAGCCCTGCTGATCTCCGGTCCTGTTGAGCGGCTCCATGACCTCGGCGAAAAACCGCCCGGCCTCCTCGAGGATGGTGGAGACGGTGGCCGGATCGGCGTGCTGGTACCCGTTCAGCTTCGAGATCTCCTCGAGGCCGGCCACGTGGTTGAGCACGAAGTTGTGCTCTTCTAGCGGCGGCGAATATGAGGACATACTCAAAATCGTAGTTGAGGGGGTGCTGCAACGTTCTGTGCGTTCAGCCCAAGATCCGGTCGATCAGATCGGGCAGTACCTCCCCGATTCCGGCGTCGATCTTGACCTCGGCGAGGTGGTCTGCCTCGGTTGCACCCTTGTTGATGATGACGATCGGTATCTCCCGGGCCGCAGCCCGCATCACGACATCGGCTGCGGGCCACACCGAGACCGTCGATCCAACGACCAGGACGGCGTCTGCCATGGCGAGAAACAGCGACGCCTGACGCACCTCCTCGTCGGGGAGCATCTCACCGAACATGATCGTGTCCGTCTTGACGATGCCCGAGCACTCGGGACAAACCGGGTCCTCCTGACCCGCTTCGACCCACCCAAGCACGGTCTCGGTCTCCCATTGGGCGCCACATCTGATGCAGTGGCTATGACGGACGTTTCCGTGCAATTCGGCGACGAGGTCGTCGTCAAGCCCGGCCTTGTAGTGGAGACCGTCGACGTTCTGAGTGACGACACCGGCGAGACGGCCCCTGTCATGGAGTCGAACGATCGCCTCATGCCCACTGTTGGGTCTGACGGTCGACCTCGCTCCCCACAACTCACCGTCGAGATGCATGCGCCAACCCCGCACACGCAGGTCACGGTTCGTGATGTATCGGTCGATGGTGAAGTCGTCGGGGTCGACCTTGGTCCACAGGCCGTTTGGTCCGCGGAAGTCTGGAATGCCCGACTCGGTGCTCAGACCGGCACCACTGAAGACGAGGATCTGCTCGGCGGTCTTCAACACCCGAGCGGCTTCGTCGATGCGTGGGTCCATCTTCCTCTGTCTAGTCGACTCCTGAGGCATTGGGCGAACGGCCGAAGGGATACTCCCGGGGAATTCTCTCGACGATGTTTACGCCCGCGGTCCCCGGGGGGGTACACGACCACCTCCCGGCCGAGGGAATCGGAACATCCGAGCACATCGTGGGTGGAGTCGGCGGAAACGGCCTCAGTCCGACGCGATGGCCAAACGTCTCCTGCTCGGTAGGCGGAGACTGCGTGTCGCGTGGCTGCGGGATCATCTGCAGTCCAGTCTGTCCAGGTGATCGATCAGATCCACGATCTCTTGGGAGACATGCACTGCCGGCACTTTCCTTCAGGCACCTTTTCGGACGAGGAAGGCATGGTGCGTCTCGTGGTCCCGGTGGCCTCGTGGATCGACATCCTCCGACTGGGCGTGGAGGAGATATGGCACTACGGGGCAGACTCGATCCAGGTATCCCGTCGGCTTCACATCATGCTCACCGATCTCATCTCGGTTGCCCCCTCGCGTTACCGCACCGCCTTGGAGCACGAATTGTCGGTGCTCCATGACGTTGCTCGTGCCCACTTTCCCGACCTACCCGACTCCGATCTCGCCGACCCCCGATCGGACCCGGTGTAACCGGGATTGCAGCTCACCGACGTGAAGACTCGTCCACCCGAATCGCATCGGGAAGAAACGTGCGAGTCGTCGGGTAGGCGAGCTCGACCGTTGGCTCCTCGGCGAACGCTTCCAAGATCGACCGCCAGATCCGGTCCTCACGACCGCGACGAGCGCGCACCTCTACAAGAAAGCGAGCGGTCAGGAGTACCCCACTGTCACGCACGCTTATGTAGACGGTGGGTGTGAGTGTGCCCACCCTGATGGAATAGCGCTTGGCGGTCTCCATTAGCCAGGTCGAGGCTGCTCCGTGTATGTCGGGGGCATCTTTCGCCAGCACCTCCAGAATCAGCTTTTCCGCGAGCTTCCAGTTCGATTCGAACGTGATCAGGACCGGGATTTCGTGCCAGATGAACCCGAACCCCTCCGTGTAGTTGGCCACCTCCGTGTTGAAGACCACTCCGTTGGGAACGTGGACGAGACGCCCCGTGGACTGCTCGGCGTCGACCCAGCCGTCGATCTCCATGAGCGAGAAACGAAAGAGCCTGATGTCGACCACGTCGCCCTTGAATCCGCTCACCTCGATCCGATCGCCGACCTGGAACGGTCTGCGACTGAGGATGTAGAGCCAGCCCACCATGTTCTTCAACACGTCCGCCAGGGCGATGGCGATGCCGGCCGACACCAGCCCGAGATATGTGGGCAGGTTCTCGAAAGCGTCGATCCAGATGAACGCGACGGTGAAGAGCAGGATCGCCGTTGCCGCGTAGTTGATGATCTTGTTGGCGCGGTAGGTGGACTCGGTGTCCTCGACGCTGTTGGCGACCACGCGACGAGCGACCCTACGCAGAATCAGGACGACGAGGATGGCGGCGAGAGTACGGACGATGTTGCTCAGCGTTCCGGAATCCATGTTGAGGTTCTCGGCGAGCTGGTCCACGGCATGGATTATCGGATGGGGCGCAGCTCTGGCCGGGGAATTCGACCGTTAGTCTCAATTCGTGCCCGAGGAGAAACACCGCCATGAGCCCGACACCGAGTCGGTCACGTTGGGTCATGACGCGGCCCGGCACCTGGGGTCGCTGAAGCCTCCGATCTACGAGACCTCGACCTTCGTGTTCGAAACGGCCGAGGATGGGAAGCGATTCTTCGAGCGAGCCTACGGGCCAGCCGGGCAGGGAGACGACGGAGAGATCGGCTACATCTACAGCCGTCTCGACTCGCCGAACCTGGCGCCGGCCGAGGCCCGTCTCGCTGCGTGGGAGGATGCCGAGGACGCCGCCATCTTCGCCAGCGGTATGGGAGCGATCACCACCATGCTGCTCACCTTCCTGCGTCCGGGGGACCTCGTCTTGTACTCCATACCGACATATGGCGGGACGTCGACTTTGATGAAGGGGCTGCTGTCAGACTTCGGTGTGGTCACGCGGCCGTTCGCATCCACTGTCTCGATCGATGACCTCGACTCCGACCTCGCAGGGGAGGACGATCTGGCCATGATCTACGTGGAGACGCCGGCCAATCCGACCAACGAGCTGTTCGACATCGCCATGACGGCCGAGCTGGCAGATAGGCACGGGGCGCTGCTGGTCGTCGACAACACCTTCCTGTCGCCCGTCTGGCAGAAGCCGCTGGTCCACGGGGCCGACCTCTCGCTCCATTCGGCAACCAAATATCTCGGTGGCCACTCCGATCTCACAGCGGGCGCCGTTTGCGGAGGCCGCGACGACATCGAGCGAATTCGAAGGACCAGGTACGAAATCGGCACGACGCCGAGCCCGTCGACGGGCTGGCTGCTCGGCCGGAGTCTCGAGACGCTTCGTCTCCGCGTCACCCAGCAGACCTCCAACGCCACCAGGATCGCCGCATTTCTGAACGAGCACGAGAAGGTGCGAAAGGTCAATCATCTCAGCCTTCTCGAGCCCGGTGAGCCCGGATATGAGATCTACAAACGCCAGTGTCTCGGTCCGGGGGCGATGATTGCCTTCGAGATCATGGGTGGGGAGCCGGAGTGTTTCGACTTCCTCGATGCGATGAAAGTGATTCGGCTGGCGACCTCGCTGGGAGGCACCGAGTCGCTGGCAAGTCACCCGTGGACGATGAGCCCACCGACGGTGCCGGACGCGGAAAAGCGCTCGATCGGTGTCACGCCCGGGCTGATACGGCTGTCTGTCGGCATAGAGGACCCGGCGGACTTGATCATCGACCTGGATCGAGCCCTATCCGTGGTCTGAGCGGATCTTCGGATAGGTCTCTGTACCCATACGTGACCACTCTCCGCGCGAGATAGTCTCTAGGTTGTCAAGGGGGTGGCACGGGAGACTGAGCGAGAGGAAAGTGGGCAATGAAGCAAACCCTGGACTTCATTGTCACATCAGGTACCACTTTCGGAACCCATCGCCCGCGGCCTTTGATTGCCTTTCAGTTGTAACAGGTGCTCCCTACCCGGAGCTGAGGGGGTGACTCTTAGGAGTCACCCCCTCATACGAGCCTCGTAGCATCACGCTCATGGACGTGATCTCGCCGTTGGCCGCTCGAGTCAGCCACGTTGCCGTGGCAGTCGGTGAGACCGTCCACGTCGGAGAGACCCTTCTGGTTCTTGAAGTGATGAAGATGGAGCACCCTGTCCTCGCCGAGTCGACCGGTTCCGTCACCGCGATCAAGGTCTCGGTCGGTGACACAGTCGATCCCGGCGATGTGATCGTGAGTCTGGACGGCGATGTCAGCGAGCATCCTCCACCTCCAGACGAGGTCGTATCCGACCTCGACGCGCTCGCGTTGGTCAACGAGCGTCACGCCCTGACGATGGATCTGGCCCGGCCCGAGGCGGTCGCGGCCCGACACGAGAGAGGGCGACGCACCGTCCGAGAGAATCTGGCCGATCTCTGCACCGATTTCATCGAATATGGCCCGCTCGCCATAGCCGCCCAGAGCAGCCGACGTGAACTCGACGACCTGATCCGCAACACCCCCGCGGATGGCATGGTTGGTGGTGTCGGGCGGATCGACACCGGAACCGACGGAGACGATCGAGCCGTCGTTGTCTCCTACGACTACACCGTCCTCGCCGGGACGCAGGGCGCCCGAAACCACCACAAAAAGGATCGGCTGTTCACGCTTGCCGCCGAGACCGGGCTCCCTTTGGTGCTGTTCGCCGAAGGCGGCGGGGGGAGACCGGGCGACGTCGACTGGAATGGCGTCTCGTTACTCGACGTCAGGGCGTTTCGTCTCTTCGCCGAGGTCACAGGGCCCACGATCGGCATCAACACCGGTTATTGCTTCGCCGGCAATGCCGCCCTGCTGGGGCAGTGTGACGTGATCGTTGCCACGCCCGACTCCAACCTCGGCATGGGAGGCCCGGCGATGATCGAGGGTGGGGGTCTGGGTCGGTTCTCACCACGCGACGTAGGCCCTGCCGATGTCCAGGCTCGCAACGGTGTGATAGATGTCGTGGTCTCCGACGATGTCGGAGCGGTGGATGTGGCCCGCAAACTTGTCGGTCTCACCCGGGGCGCGGTGAGGGAGGCAGTTCGTACCGATCAGACGACCTTGCGTGACATCGTCCCGGCCAACCGTCGCCGTCTATACGACATGAGACAGGTGATCGACGTTCTCCTCGACCAAGGCACCTTTATCGAGATGCGCCAGGATTTCGCCCCGGCGGCGATCACCGGTCTGGGTCGGGTCGAAGGGAAACCGATTGGCATCGTCGCCAACGATCCCTCGCATCTCGCCGGTGCCATCGACAGCGACAGCGCACTGAGTCTTGCCCGCCATCTCAGATTGTGTGATCGATGGGCCATCCCGGTTCTGTCGTTGTGTGATACCCCCGGATTCATGGTGGGTCCAGACGCCGAAGCCGAAGGGCTGGTCAGGGCCGCAGGCGAGTTGTTCCGTGTAGCCGCTGACCTGTCAGTCCCCACCGGCACCATCGTCACCCGTCGTGGCTTCGGTCTTGGGGCTCAGGCCATGGCGGCCGGCGGGTTCCACGAGCCTCGTTTCACGGTGGCATGGCCGAGCTCGGGGTTCGGTCCGATGGGAATCGAGGGCGCGGTCAAGCTCGGCTTTCGCAAGGAACTGGAGGCGATCGACGACCCCGACGACCGTCAGGCCGAGCTGGAGCGAAGGGTTGAAGAGATGGCCGAGGCGGGCAGTGGCATCAACGTGGCGATGGCCTATGAGATCGACGACGTCATCGATCCCGCCGACTCCGCCCGCTGGATCACCACCATGCTGTTCTGAGTGGTCCCCCCGGACCTGTGTGTCATCGCCCCGAGCCTGACTAGATCAGACGTCTTCGCCGACGTGGCGTGGAGGTAGACCCATGCGCTCATTGAGGGCTTCCTCACGGTCGGAAACGATCCGGTTGGCGATGTTCTCCGCGGCATGTCTCAGCCACATTGCGGTGTGGGAGCCCTCGAGTAGTCGGTCTCACCGAAGGCATCCACCCGATCCTGTTCCAATAGACGCGCCGCCTGGTCGAACTCGCTCTGTGACCCGGGGCGATAGACGGCGTAGGTGCGGCCGCCGTTGTCTTCGACGACGGAGAACACCGGCATGTCAGAGTGACCGTCGGGGACGTAGATCATGGTCTGGAAAGGAACTCGACGGTCTTCCCGGGCGATCTTGGCGTTTACGTCGATGTTGGCGATCTTGTTGGTGCCCTTGTTGATCTCGAAGATGGCACGCGTCTTCGACGTGTTGTCGATGGTGTAGATGAGCTGCTGGATCTCGCCCTCGGTGAGAAGAGTCGATCCTGAACCTCACCGTATCCCGGCGGGGCGACCAACTCGGTGAACTCTCAGGCCCACACCCCGGCGAGCGGTGACGCCACTGCAGACCCCAGGATCATCTGTCGCAGCCCGTTGAGACCACGTAGTGCTCGAGGCGGATCTGGTGCTCGGCGAATCGAGGTTGGGATTCGATCGTCTTTCGTGCCGGCTCGAGGAAGTCGGGCATCCCGGTGTCGAACTCGAACTCGGTCCCGGGCTCGCGGAGAAGGGCATTGCCGAGACCCGGCATCCGGCCTTCCCTGACATAGTGAGTTATGTGATTCAGGTACAGGTGGTCACGCTGGATCAGCGTCGAGCCGTGTGATCGATGGAACTGCTCCAGCCCATCCACTTCGGCCCAGAAGTCCGCCTGGTCTATATCGAAATGACGAAACAGCGGGCCCTGCATGTTTCCGGGGATCAGGGTCTTGTCGAAGTCCCAGATCATCGCGATCACGTCTTGGGGGAAGAGCCGGCGGTTCGTGCCATCGAGGAGGCTATTCGGTCATTCACAGCCTTCAACCGTGGTCTATCCGGAGAGAAAGCTGAGTCTCACTCTCCGTGACGAATTGTCGACGTTGGTGTCGACCAGCACGATGGATTGCCACGTGCCGAGAGCGGGCCGCCCATCGACAACCGGGACGGTGACTGATGGGCTGATCAAGGCAGGCAGGACGTGGTCACGTCCGTGACCGGGGGTCCCATGCTCGTGACGCCAGCGTCCCCGTTCGGGGGGAAGCAGGTCGTCGACCGCGGCGAGAACGTCGGTTTCGGTGCCGGCGCCCGTTTCGAAGATGGCGATGCCGGCGGTGGCGTGAGGAACGAAGATCGAGAGCAGACCGTCTCCCTTGTTTCTGCAGAACTCGCTCACCTGGGCGGTCAGGTCGACAACCGTGCTCTCGTTGCCTGTCCCAATCCGGATCTCGGTCGATTCCATGAAACCAGTCTCACACACCGCGGGTCTATCGACCGTGCCTATCGATCTGACCCCTGATCAAGTCAACGAATTCGTCGCCGAGGTGTTTCCCGCCTCGTACGCAGACGGCATGCGATGTGTCTCCATCGACGAGGGAGCCGCCGAGGTCAGGTGGCCCTTCGATGAGGCCAAGCTGCGGCCGGGTGCGTACATCCCGGGTCCGGTGATGTTCGCCCTCGCCGATAGTGCGCTCTGGTACGCCACTTTCTCGGTGATCGGCCTCGAGCCGATGGCAGTGACGAGCGAGATGTCCATCAGGTTCTTGCGTCCGGGGCAGGGAGGCGACCTGCTAGGGCGGGCGAGCATCAACTCGGTCGGTACCCGCCGCATCGTCGGCACCGTCGAGATGTGGGTCGAAGGCAAGCCAGACAAACTGGTGGCGGTGGCCCAGGGGAGTTACGCCCGCCCCTGAGCCCAACCAGCCGCCAAACCAGGGTTTGCGCTTTCAGGCCGGGTCGAAAGCGATGAACCCCCCCGCTGCCCATGACGGAGCAGGCGCGTTGTAGAGCTCGGTGGCGTCAGAAGCGCCGATGTCGAAGAGCTTTCCCTGCAAGGGACCGCGCAGGAAGTTGTAGAGCTGCACGGTGTCTCGGTCGTCGCTCTTGGCGGTCACGCAATGGCGGTCGTAGCCGGCGTGATCCTCGGCGGCGATGAGGTCGATGCCGGTCTGCATGCTGGCGCGAGCCGCGGCCAGCCCGTCTGGCTCCAGGTGAAGGGCTTCGGTCTCTGGCGTGCCGTAGGCGATGCCGTGGTGAAACTGATCACCCGTGGCCACGATCACCGCGCTTTCGGCAAGGGCAACCGTCTCGTCGAGGTTGGGAAGAGCCTCAGGATGGCCACCGGCGAGGAATGCATACCGCTCGACCAGTCGCCTGTTCCCGATGCCGCGTCGCTCCGTCTCAGCCGACCAGAAGTGACGTAGGGCCCGCATCGAGTGATCGCCGGTCCACTCGTCGCGGAAATCGAGACCGGGGCCTTGAATGCCCCACGTCGAGTGGGCCGACGGTGAGCCACCTCCTGATGACACATCGCGACGAGCGAGCTCCATCTCCTCGGTGAAGGCGTGGAGCACACCGATGCCGAGGAGAGTGTCAGCCCCGGTGTCGAGAGCAGCGTTCACCGCTGAAGCAACATGCACCCCGCAGTCGTCGACGTTCACGTGGGCGAAGGTGATCACCCCTCCGTTCGCCAGTGTCGAGCTGAGGTCCCATCTCTTCGCCTCGTCGAGCATCTCATATGTCCGATCGCCCAACGCCTCGAGCTCCCGGGCGTAGAGCTGGTTTATGGAGGTTCGAAGGGCGGTGCGGTCAAGATCGGTCATGAACGGAACCTTACGGCCGCCCGTCAGTCGGCCCGCACCACCACGACCTCGCGACGATCTTGATGGAGCAGATCGACGGTGCCGGCGAGTGTGTCCAGACGTTGTGCCAACGACCACAGGACCAATCCGACGAGGACGCCGAGAACACCGGCCGTGAGAATGAGGGCCCTGATCATCCAGAGGCTGAGATCGATCGACTCGCTGGTGGTGATGATCGTGGTCTCCGCCTCATCGATGGTGGCCTGGTAGGTGGTCGTCAGCGAGGTGAAACCCGCCAGACCCTCCTCGACCTCCTGCAGCGACTCGGCCAGACCTTCTGTGTCCCCGGCGAGTTGTTCGGCGGACGGGATGAGTGAGCGCAACGACTCGCTCTGAGCCCTGATCTCGTTAGGGAGGGTCGACAAGGCGGTATTGACCCTGGAGAGCGACTCACCGAAGGGTTCTTCGGGGTTGTAGTCGATGCCGACAAACGACAGGGCGCGGAGGGTGCCGTCGACGGCGTTGGCGGTCTGAATCGCAGCCGGCATCGATGTCTGAATCGACTCGAGGGTTTCGGGCAGCTCCCCTTCCAGGAAGTCGGCTACACCCTCGAGAGTCGACACCGCTCCGTCGAGCGTGGCCGACGCTGATGACACACTGTTCGATGTCGAGTCGAGACTCGCAGCCGTGCCCGCCGCCACTTCATCGACGGCATCGATGGTCTCTCCGATCGCATTCAGGGCGGAGTGCGAAACCGAGACCGACGAACGCAGGTCGTGGCTCAAGGTCTGGGTCATCACGAGTGCGATCACCACACCCACCACGCTGAGAATCATCACTCCCACCGCCAGGGGGCGGATCGGAAGACTCTCCAGCGAGCGCGACTCGACAGCGACATCGTTCATCGTCGGGAATTGGATACCCGTATGACGTCCGTCCCTAAACGACTGTTTCGCCAAACCAGATCCTGGGAATACAGGACGCATGCATGCTCCCCCTACGAGCCGGACTGTCGTCGCGTCCGGACTGACCAAAGACTTTGGCGATGGCGCGGGTGTCTTCGACATCGATATCGAGATTGACCCGGGCACGATCGTGGGCTTTATCGGGCCGAGCGGATCGGGAAAGACGACAACGATACGAATGATGACCGGGGTCACCGCTCCCGACCACGGCGAGCTGACCGTCCTCGGTGAAAAGCCGATGTCCTTCAGGCGCAACACGAGGGCCCGCATCGGTTACATGCCCCAGCACGCCATCCTCTACCCAGAGCTCACTCTTCTCGAGAACCTGAACTTCGCGGCCTCCCTGTACGGCATGCCCTACAACAGAAAGGAGCGCATCGAAGAGCTCGTCGACTTCGTACAACTCGAGGGCCGCATGGATCGCCTTCCGCGTGAGGCCTCTGGCGGGGAGAAGAAGCGGATCATGCTGGCCAGCACCTTTTTCCACAGTCCCGACCTGATCTTCCTCGACGAGCCCACGGCGGGCATCGATCCGGTGCTACGTCGTCGTTTCTGGGACAGATTCCGGGAACTGTCGGATATGGGCCGGACCCTTCTCGTCACCACCCAATATGTCGGTGAGGCTGCTTACTGTGACTACGTGGCGGTTCTGGCCAATGGTGAGATCGTCATCATCGAGACCCCGGAAGGGCTCCGCCAGGCTGCCTACGGAGGTGAGCAGATCGAAGTGACCTTCGTCTCCCCGCCATCGAGAGACCTGGTCGAGCAGCTGAGTCGAATCGTCGGTGTAGAAGGCAGTGAGCCCGATTGGGTCGACAGCCGAACGGCGCACCTGATCGTGGAGAATGCCGGGCAGGCCAGCCAAACGGTCCTCGATTGGGCGGAACAGAATCAAATCGCTCTGGAAAAGGCCGAGGTCTTTCAACCCGAGTTCGACGATGTCTTCGTTGCGCTGGTGGCCGACCACGAGGAGACCGCCGGTGGCCGTTGAACAGGGTCTAGGGGCACGGCTGGTTCGCACGTTCGGCTTCTTCAAAAAGGAGCTGTTCAGCGTGTTTCGCCAACCGCGACTGATCCTCATACTCGTGATCGGGCCGTTCCTGATCCTCCTGATCTTCGGTCTCGGCTACCGCACGACGCCTCCACCGTTCGAGACATTGCTCGTCCTGCCCAACGAGGAGGCGCAACTTGCGGATGAGGCAGATCTGAACGAGGCCTTTGGAGCCGGGATCACCTTCGAAGGAACAACGACCGACTTGGACTCCGCCCGCAGTCAGCTGAAGAACGGCGAAGTCGACCTTCTCATAGTGGCCCCCGAGGACCCTCTTGGCTCCCTGGAGGCGGGAGAAAAAGCCGATTTCCAGGTCATTCACGGAGAAGTCGACCCGGTCGTTCGCTCCAGCATCGAGCTGCTCGCCCGTCTCTCCGTAGACGAGATCAATCGTCGCGTGCTGTCTGGTGTGGTCAACACCGCCCAGGCCGAGTCGGAGGATGTCGAGGAACCGGTGTCTGCGCTGCGGGAAACCACATCAGCCCTGGTTGCGGCGCTGGAGACAGGTGACCGATCGGGTGCAGACGATGAGATCGCTCAGCTCCGCGCCGAGCTCGACGCCACGGAGCAGAGGACGGCCAGCGCTGACAGCCTGTATAGGAGTGTCGGACAGTCGCTGGGCTTCGACGAGGAGCAGGTGATCGGCCGGATCGAAGAGAACCTAGAGGCTGCCGAATCGACAGATCAGGACGAGGCACTCGCCGCCGCCAGGGAGCTGGAGGAGTCGGTGAGCGAGCTGGAGGCGAGCCTGACCCGAGCCCAGCAACTCGACGCCAACCTCCTCGTGGCGCCCTTCGGCGTCGATGTGGTTCAGGTGAACGACGTCTCAATGGAGCCGGGGATTTACTACTCGCCGGGCACGATCGCCCTGCTGGTCCAGCATCTCGCGCTGACGTTTGCCGCTCTGTCGCTGGTTAGGGATCGCCAGCTGGGGCTCACCGAGGTCTTCAGGGCGTCGCCGCTCGCCTCCGGGGAGGCTCTGACCGGGAAGTATCTGGGATTCGGGTCGATCGCTGTCCTGGTTGCAGCCTCCCTCACCGGGGCCATGCTTCTCTTCGGAGTCACCGTCCGCGGATCATGGCTCATGTACGCGGCGGTACTGATGTTGGTGATCGTCGCCTCTCTTGGCCTCGGCTTCGTCCTGTCGGGTGTCTCCAGAACCGACAGCCAGGCGGTTCAGTACTCGATGCTCGTCCTCCTGGTTTCGATCTTCTTCACCGGTTTCGTGCTTCCGTTGGAACAACTGGCCGTCCCGGTGAGGGTGATCAGCTACATGATCCCCGCTACGTACGGGATCCAGGCCCTGCAAGACCTGGTGTTCCGTGACGTTGCGGTCGACCCGATCATCCTGGGCGGATTGGCCCTCTACGCCCTCGCCCTGATGGTCGGTGCCTGGTTCGTGGTGAGACGGGATGTGGTGTCGGTCAGAACCTGATCAGGGGCGGGACCTTCTACGAAGAGACCCGGCACTGCGAAAGAGAGGGGAGCCCGTGAGGCTCCCCTCTCTTTCGCGGTGAAGGTGCATGTCAGCTCGTCAACTGCTCGAAGGCAGAGCGAAGCTCGTTCCAAGCCGTCATCACCTCATCGCCGACGTCATCACCCATCGCCTCGAGCTCGGTTTGGAACTCGTCGAACTGGGTCTCGATGGCTGCGGTGTCGATGCTCTCGCCCGCGCTGAACGAAGAAATCGCCGAGGTGACTTCGGTCCTCACGTCGCTCCACGCGGTCTGCAGGTCTTCGGCAGCCTCGGAGTTCTCGATGGCGGTCCCGAGCTCGTTCAGCTGGGTCTGCACATCCTGGGCCACCTCGGTCACGTTCTCGGTCACTTCTTCGCTGCTTGGCAGCGAACTCACCGCGTCCTCGACGTTTTCGGGTGCGTCGGAACAGGCAGCGACTGCCAGTGCGGCCATGAGGGCCATTATCAGAACGCGAACAGTTCTCATTTGTGTTTGTCCTTTCCTGGATGAGACATCTCGATACCCGTCTCCGGCCTGGGACAAACGAGATGCGACGCCGGGTCAGGTCGGAAGAGCGATCCCGTCGTACGCCCCGATGTGAGCCATTGAGTGGGCCGACGTAACGTGATGCGGTGACCAGGACCTTCACCTCCGGCTTGATCTGAGTGTCTGAGAGCCGGACCTCTCTCCGACTGATTCGCACCCCGCGGTTTGGTGCCTACATCGTCGGAAACTTCGCATCGAACATCGGGAACTGGTTCCAGAATGTCGCGGCAGGGATCGTGGTATTCGAGCTGACCGGCTCCAACACACTCGTAGGGACGGTGAGTGTGCTGCAGTTCCTTGCCACGCTCGTGCTGTCCCCATACTCAGGGGCCCTCGCCGACAGCTTCAACCGTCGCAAACTGCTGATCCTCGCCCAATGCATCTCGGCGACCGGTGCCGTCGGCCTCGCCATCTGGGTGGGCCTCGAGGGAGTCGAAGGGCTTCCGGGGGTGTGGCCGGTACTCGCTGCGACGGGTGTGATCGGCCTCGGGTACGCGGTGGGGATCTCCGCGATGAACGCTTTGATCCCCGCTCTCGTCGAGCCGGCGGAACTGGAAGATGCGATCGCCCTCAACTCGTCGAGCTTCACTCTCGCCCGGGCGATCGGGCCCGCTCTCGCCGGGCTGGTGGTGGCCGCGGCAGGGGCTGGTTGGGCATTCGGGATCAACGCGCTCACGTTCCTGCCACTGATCATCGTTCTGATGCTCATAAGGCCGCGTGAAATCCAACGTGACATCGACAGGGACCGATCCGTCCGTGCCGGCTTCGCCTACGTGCGGGAAAGGACGTCGATGCTGTGGATAGTGTTGGCGACGCTGACCGTGGGCTGGGCAGGGGACCCGGTCAACACGCTGGCCCCTGCCTATGCCGACATGTTCGGGCGCGACGAGACCTTCGTCGGGCTGCAAGTCGCCGCGTTTGGCGCCGGCGCCGCTCTCATGTCCATGTTCGTGGGGGTTCTCCGGAGACGCCTCGATCTCGAAGCCACCACCCGCACCGGCATGGTGATACTCGCCCTTGGTCTCCTCGGCTTCGCAATTGCCTTTCACGAGGCGATCGTTCTCCTCTCGTTGTTCGTCGCCGGGGTGGGGTTTCTGCTTGGCGTCACCACCACCAACAGCAACCTGCAGCACCGTTTGCATGAGGACATGAGGGGTCGGGTGATGGCTTTGTGGAGCATGGCGTTCCTCGGGTCACGCCCGATCGCCGGCTTGATCGATGGCGGTGTTGCCGACCTCGTGTCGCCCCGGGTCGGCGTCCTCACCGCAATCGTCCCTCTGTTCTTGGGTTGGTGGGCCATCGGCAAGGTTCGGCCCGAGGCGAAGGTGAGCGCTGATTGAGTGAGCTGTGGGCGCTGGCGGCGTTCTCATTCGTCAGTGCGATAACCCCCGGCCCCAACAATGTGATGCTCTGGGCCTCCGGCGTTCAGTTCGGCTTTCGCAGGACCATGCCTCACATCATCGGCATCACGGCGGGCGTCGGCTCCATGGCTCTACTGGTCGCGGCCGGCCTCGGGGTGCTGATCACGACTGTCCCCGCCTTGGAAACTGGGCTCAAGATCATCGGATCGGTTTACTTGCTCTACCTCGCCTATCAGATCGCCGGGGGTGGGGCGTCCGGCGAGCGGGAAGTGGCCGACCCGCTCACTTTGTGGCAGGCCTTGCTGTTTCAGTACGTCAACCCGAAGGCCTGGGTATTCGTTCTCGCCGCGGTCACCACATTTCGACCTCAGGACCTGCGAGTGATGCTGGGCACACTGCTGATGGCATCGGTCATGATGCTCGTCGTCGTTCCTTGCGCATCTGTGTGGGCTGGCGCCGGCACGTTTCTCAACCGATTCCTGACCGGGGGAAGACGGTCACGGACGTTCCGGGTTGCCCTCGGTGTGCTGCTGGCCGCCACGGTGTTGTATATCTGGGTTTGACTCGAGGAGGAATATGGCCGAGCAACGAATAGTCGACATCAGCCATCCCATCCGGGAGGGGATGGTGACCTATCCGGGGCTCCCCGGTCCGGTGCTGCGAACCCACCTGTCGCGTGAGGACTCCCGGGCCCACTACGCGAGCGGGACCGAGTTTCACATTGGAGCGATCGACATGGTGGCCAATACCGGCACCTACATCGATGCCCCGTTTCACCGTTATCCCGACGGCATAGACGTGTCAGGTCTCCCTCTGGAGAGACTCGTTGGGGTCCAAGGTGTGGTTGTGGACACATCGAGTCGGGCCATCGGGGCCACGGCGTTCGATGGTGTCGACGTCTCGGACAAGGCAGTACTGATCAGGACCGGCTGGGATGTCAGGTTTGGTCAGGACGACTATCTGGGTGAGCACCCTCACCTCACCGAGACGGGCGCACAGAGACTGGTCGACGAGGGGGCGTCGCTGGTCGGGATCGACTCGGCCAACATCGACGAGACCAGCCAGGGGTTTCGCCCTGCCCACTCTCTGTTGCTAGCGGCCGGGATCCCTCTTGTGGAGCATCTGGCCCGGCTCGACCAGTTGCCCGACGGGCCCTTCGAGTTCTTCGCCATCCCCGCACCCGTGGTCGGTTTGGGGACCTTCCCGGTGCGGGCGGTGGCCCGATGGGACGGTCCCTGACCCGGCCGAAGCCTATAGAACTTGTCCAGAGATCGCTTGTTTGCCAGGCCCTCCGCCGGACACAGCGGTTAACTTGGGCCCGGTCGTCGGAGTTCGGTGAGGAGCGATTGAGCGAGAACCTCTATGAGATTCTGAATGTCCCCAGGGACGCTGCTCAGAGCGTGATCCTCCGCTCATTTCTCGACGGCATCCCCGAGGCTCACCCCGATTTCGTAGTCAACGGAGATCATCGCAGGGTGCGAGACCGCTATGTCGCGTTCACGGTTCTGTCGAGCCCTACAGACCGGGAGATGTACGACCGTGCCCTCGATGGCGTCGCGCAATGTCCATGGTGTGGTGAGCCTCTGGGCCCGGACGCTCTCTCCCATCATGTGGTCGACCACATGGCGAAGAGGACAGATGACGGCTGCATTGTCTGTGGCCGGCGCCCCGCTCGGCATTTCGACTTCCGGGCCAACTCGGGACGGGTTCTGTGGCACAAGGTCCACCGTGTGGATGGAAATCTGTGCAAGACGTGCGCTACCGGCGTGTATCGGGCGATGCAGACCAGAAACATGACAAGGGGCCCGTGGGGCATCGTCTCTTTCTTCACCACCCCCTATCTCATCGTGAAGAACCGGATGGCTCATAATAAGAGGAAGTCGATGCCCGGACCCTGGCCCCATGATCCGGGTTACGACCGCGGCAGGGGTCTCGGGAAGCCGGCGGTCAGGTCACCAGCGGCATGGGGCTCGTTCGTCGGGGTGGTGGCGATCCTGGTTGTTGTGACGTCATTGATCGTTGGTGGCCCGGCAGCGGTGGTGCCGGGTGCCGAGGATGGAGGGGTGACTTCGAGCTCGGTGGCCGGAGTCGACGGCTGGGTGGTAGGTGGTTGTGCTCGCTTCGACTCGGCCGGCAGGGTGTTCCCAACCGAATGCGGCGAGCATTTCGCGACCGTCGCCGCGCTAGTGCCAACTGCCGCGGACTGTCCCGACAACACCGACTTCTCGCTGCCATTATCCGAAGGTGTCGCCTGTTTCGACCAGACGTAATGCCGCTCTCATCTCAGATGCCGGTGTGGAAGATCGGTCGTAGAGCCGGATACAGCTCCTGATAGCGGCGATGGGCATCTCGATAGGGATCGGCGTCAGATCCCGGAGTTGCCGCCGGTTCCGCACGCACGGTGCGCTCCACGGCGGAGTCGACAGTGTCATGAAGTCCGGCCCCAACCGATGCCAGGAGAGCGGCCCCGTAGGCGGCTCCCTCCTCTGTCGTGACCGTGTCGATCCTGGCCTCGAGGACGTCGGCGAGGATCTGTCGCCAGAGTGCACTCCTCGTGCCACCACCTGAGGCACGTATCGACTCCGGCTTCGGAACTCCGGCCTCCGTCATGAGATCGAGACCGTCTCTGAGCCCGAAAGCCACTCCCTCGAGCACGGCCCTCGTCATATGTCGCAGGTCGTGGCTGGTGGTGAGCCCGACGAATGCTCCGCGAGCCAGGGCGTCAGGGTGGGGGGTCCGCTCACCCGACAGGTAGGGAAGAAAAAGGAGGCCGTCGCAACCGGCGGGGACTTCGGAGGCGCCGGCGACCAGATCGTCGAAGTCCATTGCCGGGGCCAGGGAGTCGCGGAACCATCGCAGACTGCCGGCCGCCGACAGCATCACTCCCATCATGTGCCACCGATCCGGGACGGCATGACAGAAGGCCTGTACACGAGCCTCCACATCGATGGCAGGGCCGTCGGTGGTGGCGAAGACCACTCCGGACGTGCCGAGTGACAAAGCGACGATTCCGCTCCTGGTGGCGCCTACTCCGACTGCGTTGGCCGATTGATCGCCACCTCCGGCAAACACCGGTGTCCCGGCGGTCAGACCCGTGGCCTCGGCTGCTTCGCCGGTCAACCTACCCGTGACCTCGGGACCCTCGAAGGGTTGGGGGAACAACTCGACGTCGAGCTCGAGAGCTTCCAGGATCGGCTTCGACCACGTTCGATCGGCGAGGTCGAACAGCCCGGTCCCCGATCCACCTGCCACGTCCACGGCAGCGTCATCGGTCAGTCGGAATCTCACATAGTCCTTGGGCAGGAGGACGGTGCGCACGCGGGCCCAGTTGGCCGGCTCGTGATTCCGAACCCAGAGCAGCTTTGGGGAGGTGAATCCGGTGATGGCGTCATTTCCGGTCGTGGAGATGAGCAGCTCGCGTCCGACTCGCTCTCGTATCTCGTCGCACTCCGCAGAGGTCCGCTGGTCATTCCACAACAACGCAGGTCTGACGACTTCTCCCTCTCCATCCAGCAGCACCGAGCCATGCATCTGACCGGTCATGCCAATCCCATCGACGAAACCGGAGTCGACTCCGGCTCGTTCCATCGCCTCCCTGATCGCCGCCACGGTTGCCGTCCACCACAGACCCGGGTCCTGCTCAGACCACGTGGGTCGGGGGATGTCGTAGTCGTAGGAGGAGGCCCCCACCCCGAGCACTGAGCCGGCATCATCTATGACCAGGGCTTTCGTCGCCGTCGTGGAGGTGTCGACCCCGATCACGTATGTCATTGGCCGTTACCTCCGGTGACGATCGCCCAGGCATCGTCGAGCGCAGCGCAGGGATGCAGGCCCCATCGCTCGGTCACCTGAGCAGACAGCCCTTCCTCGAGACCGCCGAGGCTCTCCAGCTCACAGAATCCCTGCCCCACATACACCTGACTTCCGGCGCCCAGATCGGGAACCGTCCCTACCGACGAGGAGAGCACCTCCTTCGTGAAGAGCCAGCTTTCGCGCAGATATCCCAGACGAACTCGCGTCGGGCCCACGCCAAGCTTGAGACGATGCTCGCCCCGGGCTTCGACACTCACCCCATCGCGGATGTAGTGAATGCGTTCGTCTGCGGGGTTGGTGTAGGGCCAGTAGACGAGCTGTCGGTTGGGCAGCGATCCGGTATCGACACCTCCGATGGGCATGAGCGCGACTCCGCCCAGCGGGAACTGGGTGATTGCCCAAGCCGCCAGTGCCGAATGCACAGACTCTGTCTGCCACGAGATCGAGTGGTCGACGACGAGGGAATCACCGTCCACTCTGAGCGTGATCTCCTTGCGAACACCGGCCGAGTCGCTGCCCGCCAAGATCGTCGCCGAGTCGTCGTCGATGTCGACCTGACACGGATGGTCGTCGTTGGCATAAGTGACCTCGGCGTTCTCCGGTGCGGCCCAGAGTCGATGGCCCCCATGAAAGCGGTACATGCCTCCGGGATGCTCTATCGCGGCGTCCGGGCCGAGACTGGCCAGGATCTGGGGCCCAACGCGGCGTCTCAGGCCGATCACCCGAGGTCCGAATTGAGTGGCTATCTCTATCTGATAGTCCCCGAGTGTGACCGTGGACGCATCAGCCATCTACCGACCAGATGACCTCGTTGACCCGATTCTCCAAGAGTTCCTGTCGCCCCGAGATCGGATCGGGATCGATCTCGCCCGAAGTCACCTTTGCGTCGAGGGTGGCCAGGGTCTCGTTCCCGGCCAGAATTCCCTCGCCGAGCGATTCGGTCCAACCCTGATAGCGGACATCCATCGGGGCCGACAGAGTTTCCTGCCCTATGAGGTCGGCTGCCACCAGCAAGGCCCGCGCCAGCGTGTCGATGCCACCGATGTGCCCGTGGAAGAGGTCGTTGCGGTCGATCGACTGACGTCGGAGCTTGGTGTCGAAGTTGAAGCCGCCGGTCGTGAACCCGCCGGCCCTCATGATCTCGTATACGGCGAGTGAGACCTCGTCGACCGAGTTGGGGAACTGATCGGTGTCCCAGCCGTTCTGCGGATCGCCCCTGTTGGCGTCGATCGATCCGAAGATCCCGTTGGCGACGGCATAGGCGACCTCGTGATGGAACGAGTGCCCGGCAAGCGTGGCATGGTTGCCTTCGATGTTCACCCGATAGTCGTCGACGAGGTCGTAATTGATCAGGAACCCATGGACTGACTGGCAGTCGTAGTCGTATTGGTGCTTCGTCGGCTCGGCCGGCTTGGGCTCGAGGAGGAGCGTGCCTTCGAAGCCAATCTCCCGCTTGTGGTCGGCGACCATGTGAAGAAAACGAGCGAGTTGCTCCTGTTCTCGTTTCAGATCGGTGTTGAGGAGTGTCTCGTATCCCTCACGCCCGCCCCAGAGGACGTAGTTGGCGCCACCAAGACGGTGTGTCGCTTCGAGGGCATGCTTCACCTGAGCGGCTGCGTAGGCGAAGACCTCGGGATCGGGGTTGGTGGCGGCGCCGGCGGCATATCTGGGATGGCCGAACAGGTTGGCGGTACCCCAGAGCAGCTTGACGCCGGTCTCGGCTATCTTCTCCTCGGCGTAGTCGGTCATCACGTCGAGATTCTGTGCCGAATCGGCGAAAGTCGCCCCCGTCGGGGCGATGTCGACGTCGTGGAAGCAGAAGAAAGGGACTCCGAGTTTTGTGAAGAACTCGAAGGCAGCGTCCATCTTCTGTCGGGCGGCTGTCATCGGGTCGGATGTCGCCTCGAGCCAAGGACGGTCGAAGGTCCCTGCGCCGAACACGTCCGAGCCCGGCCAGTTGAACGAGTGCCAGTAGCAGACGGCGATCCGAAGTTGGTCCTCCATCCGCTTGCCAAGGACCTCACGCTCGGGGTCGTAGATCTTGTAGGAGAGCTCGGCGTCGGAGCCGGCGACACCCACTTTGGTCGCCTTATCGAAAAACGTCATGCGGTCTCCTAACCCGCCGAGGCTTCCGACATTGGCCGGAACGCCACCTCGAGGATTCGGTGAGTCCGTGGCCGGGTCAATACGTACAAGACGGCGGCGGCGACGTCTTCGGGCTCCATCATCCCGGCGAGCTCAGGCATGTCGGGTGTGCGTCCCCTGCCCATCGCGAAATCAGTGGCGACACCTCCCGGTGCCACCGTGGTGCAGCGGACACCCTGTTCCCTCAGCTCATGATCGAGGGCGCGGGTCAGACCTACCTGGGCGAACTTCGAGGAGCAATAGACGGCTTCGAGAGGCAGCCCGCTCAGACCGGCCACGCTGGCGAGCATGACCAGATCGGCGGCATCCGAGTTCAGCAGGTGAGGCAAGACGGCGCGCGCCGTGTAGATGGCTCCCTTGACATTGACGTCGATCATGTCCTCGAGGTGATCCTCGGGGAGCTCGAGAAACGGGCCATACGAACCGACTCCGGCATTGATGACTGCGATGTCGAGACCACCAAACCGCTCCACGGCAGCATCGGTGATGCGTCGTAGTGCCTCGGAATCTCGCACGTCAGTCGGCATCGCCAGAACCCCCTCGATCCCGAGATCGTCTCCACTTCGCGATGCCAGCGCCAGGTTGACACCTTCTGCATCGAGAGCTCTGGCAACGGCCGCCCCGATACCGCGACTGGCGCCGGTGATGAGCGCAGTTCTTCCTTCCAGGTCGCCCATGGGGCACCTCCTCGTATAGAAACTGTTGGCTGGTCAGCCGTGGAGCTCTTCGAGCTCGGCTTCGGTGACCTCGCCTGGCTCTTTCCCCAGGATGATCATGGCCAGGACCTGGTCGAGGGTCACGTCGTCTTTCTGGACGGTTCCCACCAGACGCCCCTGGTACATGACGCTGATCCTGTCGGCGAGGTCGAAGACATCGTGGATGTCGTGGCTGATCAAGAGGATGCCTAGACCCTCCTCTTTCAGCTGCCGGATCAGCCGGCGGACCTGCTCGGTCTCAGCGGGGCCCAGGGCGGCGGTCGGCTCGTCCATGATCAGGATCCGGGCGTTGAAGTGCACCGCCCGGGCTATCGCCACCGACTGGCGTTGACCGCCGGAGAGCGAGGCTACGGGCGACTTGAAGTTTTGGAAGCTCGGGTTGAGGCGCGCCATCAGCTTTCTGGTGGCGGCCTCCATGGCCGAGTCGTCGAGATTGCCGATTCGTGTGGTCAGCTCGCGGCCCAAGAACACGTTCCCGGGCGCATCGATGTTGTCTGCCAGCGCCAGGGTCTGATAGATCGTCTCGACTCCAAAGCGCTTGGCGTCGATCGGTCCGTCGATGTGCACCGGATTGCCGTCGATGTAGATGGCGCCGGAGTCCGGTCGTTGCGCTCCCGACAGTGTCTTGATCAACGTCGACTTGCCGGCGCCATTGCCACCGACGAGGGCGTGGATCTCTCCGGGGAAAAGGTCGACGGTCACGTCTTCGACGGCATGGACACCGCCGAAGCTGACGCTCATGCCTTTCATCTCTACGAGGGGCGGGGTCATGTCGACTGTCTCCTTCGATAGGCCACGTCGACGGCGACAGCGAGGATGAGCACCACCCCGACCACGACATCCTGGAGGGCCGTCTCGATACCCACCAGCACCATGCCCGACTGCAGCGACTGCATGACCAGCGCACCCAGCACCGCGCCGAAGATGGTGCCGATCCCACCGGCCAGCGAGGTTCCACCGATGACGGCCGCGGCAATAACGTAGAGTTCCTGGAGGGTTCCGAGCCCGCTCGTCGCAGAATTGAGACGGGCGATCTGCACGCCGGATGCGATTGCGACCAGAATGCCCATGAGCATGAAGGTGAGGACGATGGTCCGCTTCGTCTTGATGCCGCCGAGAGCGGCTGCCTCGGGGTTGCCACCGATGGAGAACACATAGCGACCGAATCTCCTGCGGGTGGCGATGAATGTCATCACGAGCGCGGTGCCAATGGCGATCAACACCGGGTTGGCGATCCCGAACGGGATCTCGAGCCCTCCCTCCGGCCACTCCAGACCGTGTTCCTCGGCGTAGGCCATGGCGAGGCCTTCGGGCATGAAGTAGCGGTTCAGGAACCACACGGCGCCAAGAACCACGGCGCAGCCAAGGACCATGAGGGCCACATCGGCCCACATGGGTCGGACCCGGAATTCATAGCGAACCCGGGTGCGGCGCCGGCTGACTAGGAGAAGGACGATGCCGACACAGGCGGCGATCCCGATGATCCAACTTATCGTCCCGCCGACGGACCCTCTGGCACCCCCACCGAGCAGTTGAAAGGTGGAGTCCATAGGTGCGATCGTCCGGCCACTGGCGAGCACCCAGGCGAGACCACGCCATATCAGGAGACCGCCCAGGGTGACAATGAACGAGGGGACTGCGGCGTAGGCAATGATGGCGCCTTGCAGAAAACCGAGGATCGCTCCGAGGACTACGCCGGCGGCCATGACGATGATCCACGTATACCACTGGTCGAAACCGATCCACTGTGGCAGCCACTCCGCTTGGAGCAGTGCCATGAACATTCCGATGAAGCCGAGCATCGACCCCACCGACAGGTCGATGTTCCGCGACACGATTATCAGCACCATCCCCGTGGCCATGATTGCCACGACGGAGGTTTGAACGGTCAGGTTCCAGAGGTTGCGTGGCGTGAAAAAGGTGCCCCCCGACCAGAAGTGGAATCCCACCCAGATCACCAGGAGCCCGACGATCATTCCGAGTAGCCGAGTATCGAGCTCGAGCGAGCCGACGCCACGTCTTATCAGGGCCCATAGACCCCTGAGCAAACCGGCAGCCTGCTCGGTTTCCCCTTCGGTCCTGCGCGCCTCGTCGGCCTTGGTCTCTTCTGTTACTGACATCTCGTCAGACCTGAAACGTACACGCCGCGCTCCTGGTCGGGCCGGGAGCGCGGCATGTACTCGTCAATCCGCTGGAGAAGCGGTCTTATCGATCAGGGACAGGCCTCGACCGATCCGGACTCGACGTTCTGACAGAGCGTCGCCTCGTCGATCCATCCCGCATCCAGCACAAGATTCAGATTGTCCTGGGTGATCGGAGTCGGGTCCAGCAGGATCGTCGTCATGGTGTTGCCACCCGGCGACTCGAAGTCAATGACTCCGGCTACGTCGCCGAGAGCAGCACCTTGGGCCAGCTGCACAGCAGCCTCGCCGGCCGCCTTGCCCAGGAGACGGGCGTCCTTCCAGACCGAGACGGTCTGGGTGCCAAGTGCGACCCGGTTGAGGGCCGCCGTGTCACCGTCTTGGCCCGACACGGGGATCTGGCCATCGAGGCCGACTCCCGCCAAGGCAGCGACAACACCGGAGGCCATGCCATCGTTCTCGACGAGGGCGGCATCGATGTCGTCGTTGTTGTCGGTGAGGCACTGCTCCATCGTGGTCTGGGCGATTGCGCCGTCCCAGTTGTCGGTGTACTCCTCACACACGATCGTGATGTCACCAGCAGTGACCGCATCACCGATCACGACCTCCATGCCTTCCCTGAGGAAGTCGGCATTCGCGTCAGCCTGGTTGCCCTTGATGATGGCGTAGTTGCCTTCGGGGACGAGCCCATAGATGACCTCGGCCATCAAGGTCCCGACGCCGATGTTGTCGAACGTGATGTAGAGAGTCTCCGGGTTCTCGATGAGACGGTCGTAGGCGATGACCGGGATGCCCTGGTCGAGCGCGCTCTGAACCGCGGGCAGGATGGCAGTGCCGTCCTGAGCCAGGATGATCAGAACGTCGGCACCCTGCGAGATCAAGTTCTCGACATCGGTGAGCTGCTGCTCGGCCGAAGATCCCGCATCGGTCTCGATGTACGCGGCGCCGGCGGCGTCGAGTGCTTCGATGATGGCGGGCTTGTCGAAGTTCGCCCACCGTGGCTCATTGAAGTTGTTCCAGGAGACGCCCACCGTGATGTCCCCGCCGCCTGCCGCGGTGGTGCCGGTCATGTCCTCGGTGGTCTCTGTGGGGCCTTCGGTCGTGTCCGGCGACGCCGTGGTGGTGTCGGGACCTTCAGTGGTGTCCGACCCTCCCCCGTCTCCTCCGCATGCCGCTATCAGCATGGCCAGGACGGCGATGAGAGCAATCAGGTATCTGTTCCTCTTCAAAATTTCCTCCTCTTGGATGCGCCTCGAGCCCCTCCATCCTCGACTGAGATCGGTGTAGGGCCGAAGGCGTCGGGGCGAGAGTACTCCTCAATTGTTCGGGTCTGCAACAAAACTCGGGGTTATATTGTGCCGACCCCAACAAAAGCCGTCTTCGAGCGGAGAAGGACCTATTGGCGGACACTCGAATACCGGAACCATCGAGTCGTGGGCTCTCCAGTGAGGAGCTGCGACGACACAACCTTTCGGCCGTCCTCGATCGGTTGCATCTCGGCGGGCCCATGTCACGCTCACAGCTCGCTTCCGAGACCGGGCTCAATCGTTCGACGATCCGTGACCTGATTGGAGAACTAGTCGCGCTCGGCCTGGTGGTGGAGAACCCGGGCACTCCGACGTCCGGTCCGGGGAGACCCTCCTCGGTCGCCCGGGTGTCCTCTCGAGGAGCCGTCGTTCTCGCCGCCGAGCTCGAGGTCGACTCGATAGCGGTGGCGACTGTCGGCATGGGTGGCCACATCTTCGATGAGATCCGTGAGGCGAACACACCGAACAACACCCGCCCCGACAACGTGGTCGACCGCCTCGCCGCATTGTCCGAGAAGCTGCTGGAGAAGCTCCCGACCCCCGACACGCTCATCGGAGCGGGTGTTGGCGTCGCAGGAGTCGTGCGACGCTCCGATGGCTTCGTTCACACGGCTCCAAACCTTGGATGGCAGGACGTCCCGATTGCCGAGATGATCGCCAGCCATCTCGACGTACCCGAGGTGAGGGTTGCGAACGAAGCAGACCTCGGGGCGCTCGGGGAGTTTCGGCGCGGAGCGGGGCGCCTTGCCGAGAACATGGTGTTCGTCGCCGGCGAAGTAGGTGTCGGCCTCGGGATCATTCAGGGCTCGGCACCGATGCTTGGCGTGTCGGGTTACGCCGGTGAGGCGGGTCACATGAGGGTCAATCCGAACGGACGGCCATGTCGCTGCGGGGCGGCCGGGTGTTGGGAGACAGAGGTCGGGGAGGAAGCCTTGCTGTCACGTGCCGGCCTCGCCGCC
The DNA here is from genome assembly GCA_035620735.1 of Acidimicrobiia bacterium. GTDB lineage: Bacteria > Actinomycetota > Acidimicrobiia > Spongiisociales > ZC4RG35 > JANQRA01. The sequence continues at coordinate 53,341 of DASPGH010000080.1, forward strand.
TGGGATGGCGACCGACCCATCGAAGAGTTGATCCGACGTCTCGGCTCGGGTGATGCCGCCGCGCACGCCGCTCTTTGGGAGACCGGGAGATGGCTCGGCATCGGGATCGGAAACCTGATCAACATCCTCAACCCGGACATGGTCGTGGTCGGAGGGTTTTATCACGCCCTCTATCCACATATCGCGGCCGTCGTCGAGGCAGGGGCAAAGGAAGTGGCCCTCGATGCGCCGTGGGAGGCCTGCACCATCCGTCGCAGTGAGCTCGGTGCTGATGCGCTCCTACTGGGAGCCGCCGAGCTCGTCCTCGGCGAGTTGGTCGCCGATCCGGCCGCTCACGTTGGCTTTGCCCCGGCCTGAGGTCGGCTTCGTGCTCATCTCCCGGCGTCCGCGAAAATCTTCTCGATGACTTCGAGATTGGCCACTGCGTCCCGGGGATCAACGGGGACCGGGCCATCGGTCCGCAAGGCACGGGAGAACGCGTCAGCCTGGACGGTGTATGGGTCGGCGGTGGCGATCTCATGAACCTCGATCCCCGGATCCGCCGGTGGTGTCCCGCCACGCACCTCGAGGATCCGCGTCGGTCTATCGGGTGGGATATTGAACGGGATCTCCACCGTGAGCCTGCCTTCGGTGCCGTAGATGTCTACGCGCTGGTCCGGCTCCATCCTGGTGGAGCAAACGAAGGATGCGGTCCCATCTCCGAAGCGGAGGATGGCCGCGGTGACGATGTCGACGCCCATGCTCTCGTCGCTCAGGATGCTGGCCTTCACGTCTGTGGGCTCGGCGCCGAACAGCATGCGCGAGGCGTTGATGGCGTAGCAACCGATGTCGTAGAGAGCGCCACCTCCTGCCTCTCGGATGTTTCTTATGTTCGTGGGGTCGTCGTTGAAATAGCTGAAGATGATGTCGACTACCTGGACATCACCGATCGCCGCGCTGTCGAGCAGTCGCTTGGTCTCGACCCAGAGCGGGTGCTGGCGGTACATGAACGCCTCCATGAGACGCACCCCCGCCCGATCGCAGACGTCGACCATGGTGTGAGCGTCCTCTGTGGTCATGGCCAGCGGCTTCTCGCAGAGGATGTGCTTGCCCGCTTCTGCCGCCTTGAGCGTCCACTCGAGGTGCATGTGGTTGGGGAGGGGGATGTAGACGGCCTCGACCGAATCGTCGGAGAGCAACTCCTCGTACGTGCCGTAGGAGCGGGTGATGCCGAGCGAGTCGGCGGCAGCTGCGGCTTTGTCGGCAGACCTGGAGCAGATCGCCGTGACCGGGCTCAGTTCCGACCGTTGCATCGCCGGGATCACCTTTTGCAGGGCGATGTCGGCCGTGCTGAGGACTCCCCATCGGACCGGCTCGAGTTCGCTCATGTTTACCTGTCTTTCTCGAAGGGCGGCATTGTGGGACGTCGTGACCGGTGAGGCAAGAGCGATCGTGGAGCGCAGCCCCTCGCTGAGAGGCGCCTTTTGGCTCTTCTTCGGTCTCGCGGTCGGGGCCGGCGTCACTTTCGGCGTGCTGGCTCTGGGCGCAGGTTGGTTCGCCGAGCCCGCGGTGGGCCCGGCCCTCGAGCCGCCTCTCTTTGTCGAAATGGGTGAGAGCGCCGGCATCGACCACGTGTACGACGGGGAGTTCGACTTCTTCGTGGGCGGGGGCGTGGCGACCTTCGACTGCAATGCGGACGATCTCCCTGACCTTTACATCGCCGGAGGTTCCCGACCAGCGAGGTTGTACGTCAATGAGACAGGGCCATCGGGCGGAATCTCGTTCGTGCCACATCCCGGGGAGACGACGGACCTCGTCGGTGTCACCGGTGCCTATCCGATCGACATCGACTCCGACGGCTTCACGGACTTGGTCGTCTTGCGCCGTGGTGAGAACGTTGTGCTGCGGGGAACTCGCAATTGCGGTTTCGAGCGCGCCAATGAGACATGGAAGATCGAAGGTGGGGACGAGTGGACGGTGGCATTCAGCGCATTCTGGGATGAAGAAGACCGACTCCCGACGCTCGCCTTCGGCAACTATTTGCGAATCGAGGAACCAGGAGATCGCGAGCAGTGTGAGGACCATTTTCTCTTGCGACCCGCCGATGCCGTTTCGTATTCCGCCCCGGAGAGGCTCAGCCCGGGCTACTGCACTCTCTCGATTCTCTTCAGCGACTGGAACCGCTCCGGCTCGCCCGACCTGAGGATGACCAACGACCGCCATTACTACCGCGAAGGTGAGGAACAGCTCTGGGTGACCGACGATTCACCTGCTCCGTACGATGCAGCCGACGGTTGGAGACATCTCGAGATCTGGGGGATGGGCATCGCCAGCCAGGATCTGGACAGTGATGGGCTGCCCGAGGTGTTTCTCACCAGCCAGGGCGACAACAAGCTGCAGACCCTCGTCGACGGTGGTTCCCGTCCCGAGTACGAGGACATCGCACTGGCCGTCGGAGTCACCGCACACCGGCCTTTCGAGGGCGACACCCTGCGCCCCTCCACGGCCTGGCATGCCGAGTTCGACGACATCAACAACGACGGGTATCTCGACCTGTTCGTGACCAAGGGCAACGTGGACTCTCAGCCCGACTTCGCGGTCGAGGACCCGAACAACCTCTTGATGGGTCAGATCGATGGATCCTTCCTCGAGGGTGCCGGGGAAGCAGGTCTTCTCGACTTCGACCGAAGCCGTGGTGCCGCGCTCGTCGACCTCGACCTGGACGGGTCACTGGACGTCGTGGTCGTGGAGAGGCGCGAGCCTGTGAAGGTTTGGGCAAATACGGAACTCACGGCCGGGGGTGAGTCCCTCGGGAACTGGCTCGCCCTCGAACTCGGTCGCCCCGCACCGAATCGAAATGCCATCGGCTCCTGGGTCGAGTTCGATCTCGGTGACAGCCTCGTGGCGAGAGAGGTGACCATCGGAGGTGGGCACGCCTCCGGGGACATCGGCCCCATCCACATCGGGATGGGTGACCTGGACGACGTCAGGGCTCGAGTGATCTGGCCCGACGGTGAAACCGGGCCTTGGGAGACACTGTCCGCCAACCGCCGGTACACCTGGGAGCATGGAACGGACCCCATCGTGGCGTCGGCTCCGGCAGACTGAGCACATGGATGACGGTCGAATGATCCGCCTCGGAAACGTCGACTTGCCCGACTTCGGCATGCCGTCGGAGATCCCGACTCTTCCCGTCTCGATCTACGAGCAGCGACTGATCGAGTTGCGCCGCCGGGCAGACGTCGCCGGTCACGACATCCTCGTCGTGTATGCGGATCGTGAGCACAGCGCCAACATGTCATACCTCACGGGGTTCGATCCTCGCTTCGAGGAGGCACTGCTCGTCGTGGGGCCGGACAGTGAGCCTGTCGTCTTGGTTGGCAACGAGTGCGTCGGGATGGCTCAGGCGGCACCGCTGCAAATGGAAGTTCGGCTGCTGCCGGTTTTGAGCCTTCCCGGACAACCCGACCGGGTCGGTGCCAGCCTCGCCCAAGCCCTCGCCGGGGCTGGTGTGGGGCCGGGGAAACGGGTGGGCGTCATCGGATGGAAAGAGCTCGGATCGAGAGACCGTCTCGATCTCCCCAGCTTCGTAGTCGACGACCTGAGACACCTCACCGGTGACGGTGCTCTCGTTACGAGCGCGACCCACCTGTTGATCGATCCGGCGGATGGGATGCGGGTCATCAACGAGGTCGAACAGCTCGCATACTTCGAGTACGCCGCCTGTCATACCTCATCTGGTGTGCGGCGTCTCCTCTTCGAGCTCGAGCCAGGAATGTCCGAACAGGATGCGGTGCAGCTGTTGCAGTGGAACGGGTCGCCGCTGTCATGCCATCTCATGCTGACGGCCGGCGACCGGGCGCGTCTTGGACTGCTCAGCCCGGGTGACCGACCCATCGAACGAGGAGATCCTCTCACCGTCGCCTTTGGCATTTGGGGTGCATTGAACTGCCGGGCCGGATTTGTGACAGTCGACGCCAGCGAGCTCTCTGCTGATGCCGCCGACTACGTCGAGCGGTTGGTTGCCCCCTACTTCGGCGCCATCGTTGAGTGGTACGAGGCTCTGAAGGTTGGTCGTGAGGGTGGTGTCCTTTGGGACATCGTGGCCAGACGTCTCGGTGATCCCTTCTTCGGGATCTTTCTCAACCCGGGACACCAGATTCATCTCGACGAATGGGTCAACACACCCGTCCGGCCCAATTCAGGTGTGGAGCTGCGCTCCGGGATGGCCCTCCAGGTCGATGTGATTCCCGCAACCGGCACCCAGTATTTCACGACCAACATCGAGGATGGCATAGCACTGGCCGATGCGGACCTGCGTACGCAGTTCGCTCAGAAGTACCCCGATGCCTGGGTCAGGATCGAGGCCCGCCGCACGTTCATGCGAGATGTGATCGGCATCGATCTTCACGAGGATGTCTTGCCGTTCTCCAACATCCCTGCGTTCTTGCCGCCTTTCCTCCTCGACCCGGGACGGGCGATGATCTCGGGGTGACGGCTCAGTCGTCGATCTCGATCACGATCAGCCATCTCTCGCCGGCGAGTTGTCTCATGACGAAGGTCGTGGCGAAAGTGCGCGTCGTCTCCTCCAACTCCTCTCCGCTCATGTCGTAGATGACCGTGGAGACGACGCCTCTGGCGTCGAACGCCAGCGCGGCCGAGCTCTGCCCCTCTGACTCGTCGGCGAGTCGCAGCTCCAGCGACTCCATCTCGTAGCGCTCGGCTACGCGCTCGCCGTCTGTGATGGCGTCATCGATGCGCGCCTGCATTTCGGTCAGCCTCTCACCGCCATCCGCAAGGGCGAGAAGCTCGGCATTCGCAGTTCTGATCGCCTCGGCTTCCAGGGCGAGGTTCTCGGCGAGCATCAGGGCGATGTCGCTCGCCATTGCCTCATCGACGGTGATGTCGAGCTGCTGGGTCGACGCGTCGATCGTCACCTCGGGAAGACTGTCGGCCTCGATCTGGAAGGGGAGGTCGATCTGGCCCCCGACGGCTTCGGCACCCGCTACCTCACGTGCGGGTGCCCCGGCGACGACGATGCCGATGGCTATCAGCACGGCAGCCGACCCGAGCGCGAGGCCTCTGGAGAAGGTGAGGAGCGGACGTCCTCCCGGTGCGAGGCGGGTCAGGAGCTCGAGGCTGCCACTGATTGGCTGCGGCGAGTCTTGGGACACGCGGTCGAACAGCCAACGCAGAGGGCTCCAGAGGACCAGACTCCCGAGCAGGGCCACCTTCGCCCCGTACTCCAGAGATTGCGGAGCCATCAGAAGTGTGGCCAGGATCGCCAGGCTCCCCGCGAACAGCACACGCGCTGCCCGACCCGTCGGGATGGTCTTCGGGTCAGTGATCATGAAGAACAGGAAGATCAAGACTTCCGGCGATGTGGCGAGAGTGGTCCAGAATCGGGTGTCGCAGACCGGAGTGGTCGACCAGGTGGCGATCATGCAGTGCCCAGAGGCGGCGAGCACCCCCATGCCTGCCACGAAGACAATCCAGAAGACCAGGGCGGTCTCCAGAAGCTGGAGACGACGTGTGATGAAGATTCCACCTCCGATAATCAATGTGTAGGCCGCGACCATCCAGAATCCGAGGGGAGCCCACCAGAAGTCGAGGGGCTCGATGACCCCGCTGCCGACGATGAGAAAGGCGGCGACCAGCCCGACGTTCGAGGGGTTGAAGACGTGGCTGCCACGCCATTTGATCAGGTATTTGGTGAGAACCGAGATACCGGCGACTGCGGAGAACCAGTACCACCCCGCCCACGACCAGTACTCGCCTGCGTTCGTGCTGACGTAGCGCATGATGAGAGCGACACCGCTCCCTGTGAGCATGCCACTGGCCGGCCAAACCAGACTGCCTGAGCGGGAGTAGGTCAGGGTCGCATCGATCAGAGCAGCGGTCGCGATTGCTGACACGATTTGGGGCACCGAAACCTCGAACCCGAGGAACAGGATGCCGATGGTGTGGATGCTCAGGATCACCGAAGCCGTGTGAAGGCGGGCATCACGCCGGTTGGGGAGGACGACCGGTATCTTTCGCTCACCAACGCGGATCGATCGTTGCGCCGCAACCGTCATCCGGACGAGGTTAGGAGTTGGGATGACCGAGGCGGACTCGCGCAAGATGCCGACCACTCGACCCAGGGCCGGGAGCCGATGAGCCAGAATTTCTATGAAGTGTTGGAAGTGCCGAGGTCTGCGTCCCAGGGCGAGATCCTCGACGCCTACTTCTCCCGGCTGCGAGGTGCGCATCCCGAGGTGAAGGTCAGTAGCGACCATCACGTAGTGAGAGATCGATACGAGGCTTTCATGGTCTTGTCGGACTCCGCCCAGAGGGAGAAGTACGACCACGCCCTGGCGGGAGCCGAACGGTGTCCCTGGTGCGGGAATCCTCTCGCCGCCTACGGGCTGGAACAGCATGTGGCAGATCATGTGGTGAAGGGCGCCAACGATGGCTGCACCGTCTGCGGTCGTCTTCCGGCACGTCATTTCCGATTCAGGGCGAATACGGGTCTGGGGGTTTGGCGGAGGCTCGACCGGTTTGATGGGAACCTGTGCAAGACCTGTTCCACCGGGGTCTATCGGGCGATGCAGGCGCGCAATCTGAGCCGGGGCCCGTGGAGCATCATCTCGATTTTCACAACTCCGATCGACATGGTCCGCAACTGGGTGTCGCATCGGAAGGCATCCTCGATTTCCGGTCCGAGGCCACACGACCAGGAATACGACCGAGGGACGGGGCTGGGTAATCCTGTGCTCAGCACTGGTCGTGTGTGGGCGTCGTTGTTCGCGGTCTCGATGCTCGTCTTGGTGGTCGCGCTGGTGCTACTCAGGGACGCGCCGCCGGTGGCCGTCCCGGATGCCGAGGTGAGCCAGACCACCACCACTCTCGATCCGAACAGCGGCTGGGCTCTGGGAACCTGTGCCGAGTTCGACCTGTTCGGCCGGGTGTTCCCAATCGAGTGCGGTGAGCACTTCGCGGAGGTCGTTGCACTGGTCGCGACCGCTGCTGAATGCCCCGAAAACTCCGACTTCTCGGTGTCGCTGACCGAAGGCGTGGCCTGTTTCGAAGAGACCTAGGGTCCGCTGGTTCGAGCCTCGGCGTCAGAGGCGCTCGTTCAACTCGATCAGAACATCGTCACCAGGGCCTTTGCCGATCGTCTCGCGGATGTCGGCCTTCACGGGGAGCTTGTGTGTCCCGTCTCCCAGCGCCATGAACGAGCTCTCGAAGGGGTGACCGTCGACGGTTCCTCTCACCCTGACCAGTCCGCGGGTCCCGAAGAACTCGGCAGACCAGTCGGTGACGACATAGGTCCATCCTCCGGGGCTCGAGCTCTTCTCGAGTGTTGCTGTGAAGGTCTTGTCGATCCTGGTCATGATCGAGCTCCGTACATCAGTGAGCCCGGCGTCGTCAGGGTCTCTCCGGTTTCCAGCCATGTCTTCAGACCGGAGAGGATCATCGGCCAGCCGCCATACAGCTCCTCGCTGGCTCCCTCCCGCAACTGATCGTGCGTGACACTGAGGCGGCACGAGTCTTCGACTTGTTCGATCTCCCACGTCACCCGGCTCGTCCCTTCACTCGCCGCTTCATCACCCCAGAGCGCATCCATGGTTTGCACCAGTCTCCAGGGTGGATCGACGACGAGGTTCTCTCCCGTGACCAGAGGCCCCTCGGCACCAGAGTGGACCATCTCGTAGCTCGATCCCGTCGTCCAGGCCGACTCCACCCGCGACCCGAAGTGGTACATCGCCCTGATGTCCGGGTCCGTGATCGCCTCCCAGAGTCGCTCCGGGGTGGTGCGGATGTAGATCTCGAACACTTTCTCCATGGTTGCCTCCAGGTCGGACTTGAGTTGGACCAGGCCGGCGGCCCAACCCTCGGTGTATTTGCTGACCCATCGATCGTGGATCTGGCGGATGGGGACCGGATTCAGATAGTGGAGTTTCTCGCGTCCTCTCCATCTGGACACGACCAGCCCCGCTTCCTCCAGGACACGGAGGTGCTTCGACACTCCGATCCGGCTCATGTCGTATCGAGCTTCGAGAGCCCCCAGATTCTGCCCGTCGACTTCGAAGAGATCGTCGAGTAGACGTCTCCTCGTCGGATCGGCGAGAGCCTTGAACACCCGGTCCATGGGCTGAATATATGTAACCAATAGGTTACATGTCAATACCAGGCAAACCGTCTGAGTAATTCGCAAGGGGGAGGAAGAGGCAGTCGTCGGACTGGGAGCCCCGAAAATTAACGAAGCCCCGATGAATCGTGACCGAAGTCTCGACCCGTCGGGGCTTCTGGGCAGAACCATACGCGATCGGTGAACGGCTGTCCACTGGTCGCGAAAAATTGCGTTAACTGACAAAGTGGCACCGGGCAGAGGTCGGCTCCGCCCGGTGCCGGTTCTCAGCTCAGGGTGCTCCGGCCCCCTGGATCATCACGAAGTCGCCGGTGGACTGCTGGAAGATCGTTCCGAACCCGCCGCTGAGATCGACGACCTGATCACCGGTCCAACCACCTGACACGTTGGCGTTGCGATTGGAGAACGTTCCGCGGAACATCGCTCGGACGCCGTCGAAGGTACTCCTCTCCATGAACCTCGACTTCTCTAAGCCTCCCACGCCTTGCCATGAGACATCCACCGTCACGTTGGCCGTGCCCAGCTCGGTGCATTCGATGTTCTCGTCCTCGAAACCGAAGGTGCAGGTCTCTCCGAACAACTCCACATCTGCGATCACCCATGCGGAGCGAAGCTTCTTGTCGACTTCGAACTGTCTCCGCTCAGTTCGGTCGCGCCAGACCACTGGGTGAAGGTGACAGTCTCGGTTGCTTCGTCGATGGTCTCGGTGTAGTCGGATACGAACAGCGTCTTGAACTTGGAGGGCTTGCCGGTCTCACTGGCCTGTCCGTCTATCAGACTGGCATTCGAGAACGAGAAGGCCCCCGTGGTCTCGTCGAAGCTCTCGACGGAGGCATCGGCCCCCACGCCCCTGAAGTGACTCTTGAAGATGACCGGTTTGCCCGTGGTCTTCCCAGGTTCACCGATCGATATCTCGAGTTGGCCTCCGCCGTCGCCGCCGAAGGACCCGGCCTGAATCAGGTAGGTGACACCAGGGTCGGCGGCGAAGGTCACCGCCGCCTGGAGCCCGAAGAAGGTGTCGTCGTTGCAGTCGACCAACGAGAGGTCCGAGTAGTCGGTCCCCGTGTAGACGGCCAGCGTCGTGTCGTAATCCGATCCGGCAGTGTCGATTGCCACGGTCTGGGCCTGGTCGACCGTCAGGCCATACCAGACGGTAGAGCCCCTCGGTGGGCAAAACTCGTCGCCCTCCACCGGCTCACCGACCTCGGTGGTCGCTTCGGTGGTGTCGACGGAGTCGCTGAATGGCAGGCCAACTACCTCCGTGGCAGCGGCCAGTTCGTCGTTGTCGGGCTGGGCGATAGCCGGGACGGCAAGAGAGACAACCGTGAGGACCACGGTGCACAGGACAAGGACCCGTTTCATGGGCATCCTCCTGATCAGGCGCCCCTGACTGGGACGCACCCCCATTTGATGACGCGACAATACGCGCCTGCAGGCTCGTGAATAGAGATGATTTTCGCGACTTCACAGTGGTCGAGTGGCTGGACCGGAGCCCGATTGCGGGCCTCCGTCAGCGCTGAGCAATCCGGGTCTTCAGGTCTTCCAGCACCTCCTCGGCATGACCCTGGATGCTGCGACCGACGTCATACGACTCGGCCACCACGCCATCGGGGTCGACCAGGTAGGTGACACGTCGAGGGAATGCGAAGAGGGGATGGGGTGGCTCCCGCCTCACGTCGAGGGACTCCGCGATCTCACGATCGGGATCGGAGAGGACAGGGAACCCGAAGTCCAACATCTCGGCCCATGCCTCGTTGTCCTCGGGAGAGTCATACGAGATCCCCACTATCTGTGCGTTCAGCGCCTCGAATTCGTGAGCTCGGTCACGGAGCTCCTCCCCTTCCAACGTTCAGCCAGGAGTGTCTGCTTTGACATACCACCAGAGGACCGTCCATCTGCCGTGCCAGTCCGAGCTCCGAACCGTGTTCCGGTGCTGATCGAGGGCCGTGAAGTTTGGGAGGGGTGTTCCTGGCTCGAGCACGCTTGAACATTGGCACGGACGGGTTCACCTCCCCAATCGGCCGCCTGCCGCCTCGGCGTTCGCTTGAATGTCCAGGAATTGAGCTGGAGGACATTCGACGTTTCACCAAGGGGGGACTGGCTCGAGCGAACCGACCGATCTGGCCAAGGGCCGGATTGCCCCCTGCCTGCTCACGGCGGGAGCGCATGATGACCGCTCAGCCTGATCTGACGCGGCCGGTCGCTGACCAGGACCAGCAGATGCTGACTCGCGCGTACGCCGAGGTCTCCGCTGCCCTGAACAGCACCTTGGAGCTGGACGATGTGCTGGATTTGATCCTCGATCGGCTGGCCGGCGTGGTCCCGTTCAGCCGTGGAACGATCATGATCGCCGACGAGGACCATCTCGAGGTCGTGAGGGCGAAGGGGTTTCAGAGCGAGATCATCGGTCTGAGGTTGCCGTTGGCCGATGTGCCCAATCTGAATCGTGTGGTGCGCGTCGGGGAGTCCTCTCTGATCAACGACGTCGAGTCTTCATCCGAGTGGACGAAGACGCCTGCCACCGAAGACGTCATGTCGAACATGACAGCTCCGATCCGGGCCGGGGGGCGCGTGGTCGGGGCCGTTGCCGTCGACAGCGAGCTGAAGAGCGCGTTCACACCGGAGTTGATGAAGCGGTTGGAGGGGTTTGCCGACCAGGCCGGGAATGCGATCCGCAACGCCCAGCTCTACCAGGAGAGCAAGAGCGCACTGATCGCAATGCGTGAGCAGCGTCGAATGGCCCAAATCCTGACTGAGATCTCCGGAGAGCTCATCAACCAGCGAGACGTTGACGCAGTCCTCGATTTCATCCTTGATCGAATCTCCGGATTCGCCGCCGGTGCGGCCGTCTCCGTAACACTCATCGAAGACGGGGTCGCCGAGGTTGTCAGGTCCACCGTGGATGCTGAGGCGTTGGTGAAGCGGATGATCGTCTCCGAAACACCGATTTTCGCCGAACTAGTAGACAGTCAGCGATCGATGCTGATCGAGGACACTCGTGCATCGAGTGGCTGGGAGCGAACGCGGGAGGCGGATTGGATCCGTTCCTATCTGATGACGCCGATCAGATTCGAGGGCTTGGTCGTTGGCTTCGTGAGTCTCATGAGCGATCAACCGCGGGCGTTCCCGCCTACCTTGGTCGAGCCACTTGAGGCTTTCTCGACTCAAGTAGGAATCGCCATCCACAATGCCGGCCTCTTCGCGGCGAGCGAGCTGGCGAGGGAGGCCGAGCACGACCAGCGTCTGTTCGTGGAGGCCTTGGCCGAGGTGTCGGTTGCGTTGAACAGCACCTTGGAGTTGGACGATGTGCTTGATCTGATCCTCGATCGGGTGGGCGGTGTGGTGCCGTTCACCCGTGGGTCGATCATGTTGGCCGACGATGGGTATCTCGAGGTGGCGCGGGCGAAAGGGTTCCACGAGCCGATCGTTGGATTGAGGTTGTCGTTGGATGCTTTCCCCAATTTGTCCGGAGTCATACGAACCGGTGAGTCCTCTCTGATCAATGACATCGAGTCCTCCTCGCAGTGGACCCACACCCCCGGAACGGTTGATCTGCTGTCGAACATGACGGCGGCGATCCGGGCCGGGGGCCGCGTGGTCGGGGCCATAGCTGTGGATAGTGAGACTAAGGGCGCGTTCACGGTCGAGATGGTGAAGCGGTTGGAGGCCTTTGCCGCTCAGGCGGGCAACGCGATCCGCAACGCCCGTCTCTATCAGGAGAGTGAGGCCGCACGAAATCAGGCCGACTCGCTTCTTCGGGCCATTCTGCCCGACCAGATTGCTGAGGAGCTGAAGACGACCGATCGTGTCGAGCCTCGTCGGCATGAGGACGTGGCAGTTCTCTTCGCCGATGTCGTCGGCTTCACCGAGTACAGCGATAGACATGATCCCGAAGTCGTCTTGGGTGCCTTGGAGGAGATCGTCACCCTCTTCGAGGGAATCGCCGAGCGCCATGGGCTGGAGAAGATCAAGACCATCGGGGACTCGTTCATGGCCGTCTCAGGCTTGCTGAGCCCAGTGATGATTCCCGATCTCCAGTGCGTCAAAGCCGGGTTGGACATGATCGCCGCCTGTCAAGACCTCGGCTCGAACTGGACGGTCCGGGTGGGCATCCACAGCGGTGAGCTCGTCTCCGGGGTGCTCGGGAGCAAGAAATTCTCCTATGACGTCTGGGGCGACACCGTCAACACGGCGGCGCGCCTACAAAGCAGCGGGATTCCGGCCGGTGTCTGTGTCAGCCGAACGTCGTGGAACAAGGTGGCGCATGTGTGTCACGGACAGTCAAGGGGCAACGTGACTCTGAAGGGGAAAGGGGACATGGAGGTCTACGTCGTCGAAGCCCTGCGGTAGCGGGTGTAGACGAACTTGCCTGGTCTCATGCGAATAGAGAGGCTCCGATTTGACTCGAGACACTCGACGCTAGCCGACGGTCCTCTTTGTGCCTCAAGTGGTTGACAGATCGAGATGATCGAGCAGACCCGCCACCGATGTCGGGCCTTCGTTGAGCCGGAAAGGGTTTGAACAAGGGCTTCGTCCTTCTTGTTGCGCTCGTGGTCGAAGTGTGGGCCGGTAAGAGCAGGCACATTGACCGCTGAGGCACTCGTCGCTTCGCTCATTTGCCGGAGGAAAGGCAACAAGTCGCACTCGGCGAAAACCGCAATGAGCGAATATGTGAACAACGAAAGGCTTCCTCCTATCGGTCGTCGGGCGCATGCCTCTGCTTGTATTCGATGTGGAAGAGGGAGTCTGGATGGTCGGTGACGCCTGATTCGGCGTCGTTTACTCGCTTCGTCGAGGAGGTGGCCCGTCCGCTGAGGCAGGCGTTGGTGGCGCGATACGGTCCTGATGCGGGAGACGAGGCCACATCTGAAGCTCTCGCATACGCTTGGGAGAACTGGGAGCGGGTGACTCAAATGTCGAATGCGGCTGGCTACCTGTACCGCGTCGGTCAGAGTCGAGCCAGGTCGGGAATCCGCAGACGTCGTACCCCACTTGTCGCGTCACGGCCGGTCGCTGCCGAGTATTGGTACGAGCCCAAGCTCATCGATGCCCTGAACTCGCTGTCTCCGAGTCAGAGGGCTGCCGTCGTCCTCGTCAACGGCCTTGGTTGGTCGGTCACGGAAGTAGCCGAGCTCTGGGGGGTATCGTTTTCTACCGTGCAGTCTCATGTGGAGCGAGCCATGTCGAGGCTCCGACGGAAACTGGGCGTGACCGTGTGAGCGATCGACTCAGCCGTGATTTGAGACGGCACGCCGAAGCCATCTTTGAAGATCTGCCTCCGTTGGATGACTTGCTCCCGGCCGATATGGCTGCAGAGCACGGCATACACCAGGACCACGCCGACTTGGCTCCTTTCGCCTCGGGCTATCGCATGAAACGAAGGTTGGGCTGGCGGGTGGCTCTGGTGGCCGCCTTTGTCGTTCTGCTCGGCGCCGTCCCCACGGTTCTATGGCTGACAGGCTCGGATAGCCAGGACGTGGAGCCTGCAACTGTGACCACCACCCTTGCCGATGATGAGCTCATCGCGGGGGCGTACCTGTATTTCGACGCCAGCGGGTCCTTTGCTTACGGCCAAGGCGCGGAGGTCCTGGAGTTCTCGGTGACAGGCTCGGGTGGCTATCCGGGCCCGGATGGAGCCATGTCGGCGATCGGTCAAGTCGAATTGAGTTCCTCTTCAGCCACCGTGCCAACCTGGTTCGCCCAGGGCAGGATCGTTTGCATCCGACCCCTCACCGAGTCGGTCGAGGGTCAGTCCGGTGATGGAATCTTCGAAGTCAGGTACGCAGTCATCACCACGAACCGACCGGGTTTGAGTGAAGGCGACTATGCAAGCCTGTACGTGGGGGATACAGGCTCAGCCGAATCAGCTGGCGAGTCAAGCGGCGATCCTTCCGGTGATGCCTCGTGCAGGCCACGGCAGGGGGTCAACCTCGAGCCACTTCGGGGAGGCCGAATCGAGGTCAAGACTCCTTAGAGCTCGAGCTCTGGGATCGGGAATCGGGGAGTGGCGCTCCAGCAGATACAGGCACGCGTAGCCCTGTGGCGCGCCAACCCTTGAGATTGCCTGTCGTGATTCCAACAGGTTCGACCCTTTATCGATTGAAACCTGCTCTTGAGTAACAGCAAGGAGGAGAGCAATGCGAATGGGAACCCGTGTAACGATTCTCGCCGTAGTGGTGGCGGCTTTCGGCCTCCTGGTGGGCTCTGTGGCCCAGTCGAGGCAGGTCGCTGAGCTTCCCGACTACGGCCCGGAAGGTGCGCTTCGGCTCTTCTTCCACCCAGATCTACCTGTGCACTACGAGCTCGAAGAGGGACAGCCGTTCTTCTTCAGCGGAGGGGTCGGTGACCAGTCGCCGGGCTATTCGTTGAAGAGCTATCGGATTCTCCTTTTCATGGACGGTGCCCAGGTCGAACCGACATACGTGGGATGTACGGGTGATCCGGAAGAGGTTGACCCGAGCCAGCGGTGCAGCAACTTCATCTATGACTTCCCGGACGGACTCCCGGTCGGTGACTACGAGTTCTACATCGCCTACATGGCACCCTGTGGTGTCTGGCTGGACGGATTCGGAGAAGAGTGGACGGTCACGAGTTGCGTGGATGACAAGGTCTACTTCCCCCATCCAGAGCTGGCCGGATTCAAGTGGCTGACGGTGAGTGAACCCTCCTGATTGTTGAGTGCTTGTGGGCGGGCTCAGCCGGCCCGCTGACGAGTGCCAATTGGGACTCGACGCATGCCCCTCTCTGTGGCCAAGGAGGCAACCAAAGCCGTCTACTCAGAGCTGTGAGCGGGCTTCATCAGTCGTCGAACCGGGAACGAACAGAGGTCGACATCTCTTCCAGTTAGGGAGCTGCGCCGACACAACGCGGGTGACATAGGCGCGATTGGCGTTTGGAAAGGTGAAGACGAATGTCACTAAGAGACCCGTATTGGAACGGCTCGGCGAGTACGCATCGTGATTGACCATTTCGTCTGTACGCCTGGCAAACGGAGAGTGGGTCCCGTGGGAATCGAACCCACAACCTTCGGGTTAAAAGCCTGTTCCTAACCTCCGGGTACGTCCGAAAAAGGCCCGTAGATTCTTTGTTTCTCGGATTCTCGGGTCTCCTGATCCGGGCCATTCCGGGCCTCTCCGAGTCAGTAGGGCTACAGATTGGCTACAGACGCCTTTCGCCCTCTCGACCTCTCCGGGACTGTCGGAGGTAGGG
>DASPGH010000081.1:0-9874 GCA_035620735.1 Acidimicrobiia bacterium
GAGCTCCTCGACCCGCCGCGTCTCGAACGGGACAGAGCGTACCTCTCCCGCCAGACCGACCTCACCCCAGGCCGCGATTCGACCAAGGGACTGATTTGCGGCCGATGAGGCGAGGGCGAGTGCAATGGCCAGGTCGCATCCGGGCTCATCGAGACGCCAACCGCCCACAACGTTCACATAGATCTCCTTGTCCTGGATGGCTACGCCGGCGTGCCGGTCGAGCACGGCGATCACCTGGTTGACCCGGGCGGAGTCGAGTCCGCGCACAGAGCGACGTGGCTGGGGCTGGTTGGTCGGCGCCACCAGCGCCTGGATCTCCACCAGCACCGACCGGCGTCCTTCTACCGCCGGATAGACGATGGTTCCCGGCACTGCGGTCTCCCACCCGTCGAGAAACATCTTCGAGGGGTCGTCCACCTCGACCAGCCCGTCACCTTGCATGTCGAACATCCCCGAGACGTGGGTGGCCCCGAATCGGTTCTTGTTGCCACGCAGCACCCGGAAACCGCGATCGGGGTCACCCTCGAGACTCAGAACCACGTCCACCATGTGCTCGAGGATCTTGGGGCCGGCCAGACCCCCCTCTTTGGTCACATGCCCGACGAGGACGACCACCACGCCCGTGGTCTTGGCGAGCCTGATGAGACGGGCCGCGCTCTCCCGAACCTGGGCCACACCGCCTGGGGCCGAGGGGATCTCGGGCACTCCCACGGTTTGTATCGAGTCAACGATCAGAACTGCGGGACGTTGCCCGTCGGCGAGGGCGACGATGGCGTCGACGTCGTCATCGGAGACCAA
Organism: Acidimicrobiia bacterium; assembly: GCA_035620735.1. Classification (GTDB taxonomy): domain Bacteria; phylum Actinomycetota; class Acidimicrobiia; order Spongiisociales; family ZC4RG35; genus JANQRA01. The sequence goes on from DASPGH010000081.1 coordinate 799, forward strand.
TGAGACATGGTCTGAGGACACGCCGATGCGCTGCGCCCTCATCGCAACCTGTTGTGATGACTCCTCGGCGCTGGCGATCACCACCTCGTGCCCGAGGCTTCCCAAGCCGCCTGCCATCTGGAGGAGGATCGTGGACTTGCCCACACCTGGCTCGCCTCCGAGGAGTACGACCGACCCGTGTACCAAGCCACCGCCCAACACCCTGTCGACCTCACCCCACCCCGTGGTCATCCTCTCGACCTGGGATGCGGTAGCTTGGCTCACCGAAACCGGCTTTGCCGACCGTTGGCTTCTTGACCCTGAGCTGGTCCCGGTGGTCTCAGTGAGCGGATCCCCCGAACCGCATTGCGGGCAAAACCCCATCCACTTGGGTGATCGGTAGCCGCAGGAGTCACAGCTGAAGGTGGAAGAACTTGCCATGTAGAGTTAACGATTGGCGCGGCGCAGTGCGAAAATCAAGACCCCTAGGAGGCAAGCCGTCAGGAGCAATCCGCCCAGGACACTCGCCAGGGTCCACGGCTCATATGTCCTCAAAGCCACGATCAGCATCCCGTGGCACAATAACTCCGAAGGAGGGAAGTGGCTTCACACACGTGTGAGCAGTGCGGCTCGATAGTCGCGGGCGACGAGCAGTTCTGCCCGTCTTGCGGCGCGTTCATCGACCCCATGAAGACGCCACGTCAGCGCCCACGTCGGAGATCCGCCTCCGACAAGGTCATCTCCATCAACTCCGACGGCGAGAGCCGCGGCGGCCAGGGCGGGAGCCAGCGCGGCTCCAACGGGGGGTATGAGGAGTTCTCCCTCGAGGAACCGCCTCCGGCCGACCCCCGAACTTCTCCTCCCCCGGCCCCAAAGCGATCTGGCAATGGGAACGGGAACGGAGCCGACATCGCCTGTCCATCGTGTGGGGCCGTCAACCCGGGTAGCAACCGTCACTGTCAGGAGTGTGGCGCCCGGCTTCGCCAGGGGCCCCTACCCACCGCCCCTCGACCTGCGGTGCAGGCCACAGCTGGGGTTCGTGCCGCCCTGGCTATAAGCGGGCTTCTTCTCGGCGTGATCCTCATCGCCCTTTTCTTCAACATCTTCACCGGGGAGGACCCCGAAGTCACCGGCTCCTCCACCAGCACCTCGACGACTCTGCAGCAGGTTCTGCCTGATCCGGCGCCGATCGAGGTTCTGGAGGAGAACTGCGTGCCCGAGGGCATCGGTGGCCTCATCTGCGCCAACCTCACCAACGGACAGTTCGGCCAGGGCAATGAGTATCAGGTGAACTGGCGCGAGGTCGAAGACGTGGTGACGATCACCCTCTCGTTCCGGGAGCCCATGGCGATCACATCGATCGAGTGGACCAACATAGACGACCCCACGAGGTTCAAGCAGAACTTCAGGCCCAGTGCGCTCGAGATCACCGCCCAGGACTCGGTGACACCGGTGATCGTGGAGCTCGCCGACGAGCCGGGCACCCAGATCATCGACTTCTCGTCACTAGCCACCACCAGGCTCGTGATCGAGGTGGCCGACGCCTATCTCGCCGAGGTGATCGAGGACAACAGCTTCGACGAGCTCGCCATCGACGAGATCGTCGTGATCGGACGTCCGGTCGTGGGCACCGGCAACACCACCGCCACCACGGTGCCGACGGACTCGGGGTCGACGACCACCACGACGGGTTAGACGATGGCGCCCCGCCGACGCGGGGCTACTGTTTGATGTAAGGCTGACCGTCCGCCGCCGGCGGTCTCGTCCTCCCCACCACCCCTGCAACGACGATGATCGTCACGATGTAAGGGATCATCAGAAGGAACTCCGAGGGAATGCCTATGTTGAGGATGGCCACCTTCTGCTGCACGGAGCGGGCGAAACCGAACACCAGACCGGCCCCGAGGGCGCCGAACGGAAGCCATTTGCCGAAGATCATGGCGGCGAGGCCGATGAAACCGATGCCACCCGTCATGTCCTCTTCGAAGCGGGCAACCTGAGCCAGACCGAGGAATGCTCCTCCGAACCCCGCGATCATCCCGCCAAGGATCACATTGCGATAACGCACTCGATACACGTTGATCCCCGCCGTGTCTGCCGCTTTGGGATGCTCGCCAACCGACCGGGAGCGGAGCCCCCAACGCGTGTAGAACAAGCCGAGATGGATGGCGACGACCAGGACGAACATCCCATAGACGAAGAAGGTGTGATCGAAGAACATCGACCCGACGACCGGGATGTCGGCGAGGAGCGGAATCCTCCAAGCCGGGATGCGGGCCGGAGCATTCAATGACTGGACATCGGCGAGGATCCGGGCGGACATCAGCGAGGTGAGGCCCAGGGCCAGGAAGTTGATGACCACACCGGCGATGATCTGGTCGACATGAAACCGTATGGCCAGCCAGGCCAGGAACCAGCCGAGCAGTCCTCCGACGATCACCGCACCGGCCAGGCCGGCCCACGTCCCAAAGGCGCTGCTCAGGACCACACCGGCAAATGCTGAAGCGAGAAGCTGACCCTCGATTCCGATGTTGATCACACCGACGCGCTCACACATGAGGCCCGTTAGCGCTCCGATGACGACCACCACCGCGAGTATCACGGTCGATCGGAGCATCCCCACCAGGCTGAACTGACTGCCGGCTGCGGCCCAGGCCAGGAACGCCATCGAGAAGAGCGCGAATCCGACAGCCAAGCTGACATTCGTCCAACGGAGGGCACGTCTCGTCAGCCGCCATATCCCCAGACCTACGATTATGACTCCAACCACGAGAGAGAACGCCCGGGCATCGACCACCCAGGAGAGATCCTGGAACCTGTCGGTCTGCAGGGACAGGTTGAACGTCGCCTGCTCGCCTGCATCGATCCTGAGCCCGAAGAAGAAGAAGACGAAGAGACCCAGGGCGATCAGTGCGACCCCAACGCCGACCGACCGCCGCTCCTCTGGCGTCAAGCGGTTCTTGTGCTCCAGGGTCGTCTGACGCTCCAATACCGCTGTCATCCGCCCCATCCCTTCGTCAGCTGCGCAGGCTCAGCTTTGGCCTTCTTCAGCCTGAAGATCGTCCTGACCAGCTCGGGTGCGGCTATGAAGACGATGATCAGTGCCTGCATGACGATGACCAGGTCGACGCTCACACCCGCTGCTGCCTGCATAGAACGCCCACCGGCGATGAGAGCGCCGAACAAGAGACCGGCCCAGAGGACCCCGAACGGGTGTGATCTCCCCAGGAGAGCAAGCGCGATTGCATCGAATCCGATGGTCCCGGCGAAGTTCGAAGTGACCGTGTAGGGCGGGAGCCCCTGGGTCATGGTGGACCCCGCCACACCGGCCAGCGCACCAGAGACGAACATGACTGCGGTCAGCAGGAAGGAGACGTTCATCCCGGCATAGACGCTTGCGGTGGGCGAAAAGCCGGTGGCCCGGAATTCGAAGCCCAGTGTCGAGCGATACATCAGCCAGTACACGAAGAATACGGCGGCGATCGCGATCAGAAGCCCGATGTTCACCCGATATTGCTCGCCAAAGATCGCCGGCAGCCGCACTGACTCCGGCAAGGGCGCCGATTGAGGGAGGTTCGAGCCTTCCTCTTGAAACGCCGGCGTCTTCAGAGCCCAGAGAACGAAGAAAGCGGCGACGAAGTTGAGCATGATCGTCGTGATGACCTCATGTGCACCGGTTCGTGCCTTGAGTAGACCGGTGATGCCACCCCATATGCCGCCAACGACGATGGCGGCGAGGATGGCCAGCGACACGTGGAGGACCGCAGGGAGCTCCACGTGGAGACCGACCCAGACCGCAGCCAAACCACCCATGAACATCTGGCCACGGGCTCCGATGTTGAACAGACCGGTCTGGAACCCCACCGCGACAGCAAGACCCGCCAGGATCAAAGGAGTAGCGGTGAAAAGCGTTTCCGATATCGCCCGGACCGAGCCAAACGCACCAAGGAAGAGCGCTCGGTAGGCAACCCACACTCCTTCCAACATCTCCCCGAGGGCGGCGACCGGGTCCTCTCGCATCAAGCGCCAGGCATCCACGTCAGTGACCATGATGATCACCGCACCGACGATCAGAGCGAGCAGTATGGAAAGGGCGGGTACCACTAGGGCCTGTCGCCAACTCTCATCCACACCCGTCATTCGACGCATCATCTTGCGTCCCTCAGACGAGGGCTGTTCGGGAACGTCGGCCATTGCGTCGTCCGGTTGGTTATCAGGAGGCAACTCGGTCATCTCCGCCTTCTGATCCGAGCATCGCCAGCCCGACTTCGGTGTTGCTGGCCGTCATCGGGTCGAATTCACCTGCGATACGACCCTTGAACATCACCAGGACACGATCAGAGAGAGCCATCACCTCATCGAGCTCTGAGGAGACGAGGAGGACTGCAGCACCCTGGTCCCTTCGCTCCACGATGCGGGCGTGGATGTACTCGATGGAGCCGACGTCGACGCCACGGGTTGGCTGGGATGCGACGACCAACTTCACGTCCCGATCGAACTCACGGGCCACGATCACCTTTTGTTGGTTACCACCCGAGAGGTTGGAAACAGGCACGTCAACGCGCGTGGTCTTGACGTCGTATTCGTCGACGAGTCGCTGCGAAGCCTGGGTGGCGGCGTCCCAATCCATGCTCACACCTCGTGAGTACGGGGGGTCGTAGTACGAGTCGAGCACCATGTTCTCGGTCACCGTGAACGAAAGGACGAGACCGCTCTCCTGACGATCCTCCGGGACGTGGGCCACGGCCAGCTGGTGGATTTGGCGCGGGCTGTGCTTGGTGACGTCCTCGCCACCTACAGAGACAGTGCCGGCCAGAGAAGGCCGCATGCCCATGATGCTCTCTACGAGCTCGGTCTGCCCGTTCCCCTGCACGCCGGCGATGCCGACGATCTCGCCGGCATGCACCTCGAGAGTGGCCCCATCGACGGCCCGGTGGGCCTGATCGTCCAGGACCACCAGGTTGTCCACCCTGAGTACGACCTCTTCCGGTGTTGCGGGCTCCTTGTCCACCGTGAGCAACACCGGCCGGCCGACCATCAACTCCGCGAGCTGTTCGCGGGTGGCAACCCTGGGGTTGGTCTCTCCGACGGATTTGCCGTCGCGGAGCACCACGATGCGATCGGCGATCTCGAGCGCCTCGTTGAGCTTGTGACTGATGAAGATCACCCCTTTGCCGTCTTCTTTCAGCTCTCGCACGATCTGAAAGAACTCCTCGACCTCCTGGGGGGTGAGCACCGCGGTCGGCTCGTCGAAGATTATGTACCGGGCATCACGGATCAGGACCTTGATGATCTCGACGCGCTGCTGCACACCAACCGGGATGTCCTCGACCATGGCATCGGGATCTACCGATAGGTTGTACCGATCAGAGACCTCGGTGACCAACTTTCGCGCCGTTCTCCGGTCGATCCAGTCGAACCCCTTGAGGGGCTCCAGTCCGAGGATGACGTTCTCGGCGACCGTGAACACCGGCACCAACATGAAGTGCTGGTGGACCATGCCCACCCCCGCAGCTATCGCCGCACCCGGATCGGCGTGTTTCAGCTCCTCGCCGTCGATGATCACCCTGCCCTCGTCTGGGGTGTACAGGCCAAACAGGATGTTCATGAGGGTGGTCTTCCCGGCACCGTTCTCACCAAGCAGGGCGACGATCTCGCCTGGCTGTACCGCCAGGCTGACGTCGTCGTTGGCGATGACGGTGGGGAATCTCTTGGTAATACCCCGCAACTCGAGGGCCACCCTCTCGCTCCTTTCGATCGACCGCTATGGAGATCGCAGACTAATAGAAAGAGAGAAGCCCCCACTTGGCTGTGAGGGCTTCTCGTCGATTCGGGTTCAGATGCGGATCATCCGCCTCCAACCACGAACTTGTCCCATGTGATGGCACCGCTCTCGATGTCGGCGAGGATCTGCTGAACCTCGGCGTCGAGCTCGGCCGGCACCCGATCGGCCCAGGAGTGGTAGTCGGAGAGCCCGACTCCATCGTTGGCCAGGTTGCCCACATAACTCGAGCCTCCGAGAGGTGCGCCGGAAGCGTGCGCCTCGATCGAGGAGGTCACACCCAGAGCCAACCCCTTGAGGATGGTCACGAGCCAGAGATCCTGGTACTCGGCGGGCATCGCATCGAAGGCATCGGCGTCGACACCGACCAGGGCCCCATCGATGCCCCGATCCTGGATAGCAGTGCCGCAGGGCAGGTTGATCGCACCGCCGACCGGGAGGATGATGTCGGCTCCCTCGTCGAGCTGACTCTCACATGTGGAGCGAACCAGCGGGTCAGCCGGGTCGAACGTTCCCGTCATGGTGCCGTCCTGCGCCTCGACGTCCCAACCGAGGACCTGGACGTCAGCGCCCTTCACCTCGTTGTAATGAGCCACGCCGCGTGCGAAGCCATCGAGGAAAATCGCCACGGTCGGGATGTTCTGGCCGCCGTACGTGGCAACCGTCCCGGTTTGTGTCACCCCGGCAGCCAGGTACCCGGCCGCAAATGCGGCTTCGTCGGTCTGGAACTCGGTTCCGGCGACGTTTGGCCCTACCGACGCGAAGTCGATGATCGTCCACTGAATGTCCGTGTTGGCAGCGGCGAATGTCTCCGTCGATCCGGCGAGCTTGAAGCCAGAGGTGACGATGTGCTCGGCACCTTGGGCGAGACAGGTTTCGATGTGTGGCTGGTAGTCAGCCTCACTTGCCGACTCCAAGAGGATTGCGTCGTCCGTTGCCGCACCGCTGGCAATTGCGTCCTGGACACCCTGCCAGCCCGAAGCATTGAAGCTCCGGTCGTCGACACCGGCGTCGTCGGTCACGAAGCACACCTTGACGGGCGTCATCTCTGCCGTGGCACCGGTCGTTGTCGTGCCCATGGCCTCGCTCGTCGTCGTGCCTTCCATGGCCTCCGAGGTGGTTGGTTCACCGGCCCCGGTGGTCGTGGTCTCATCGCCGCCCTCGTCGGCGGGGGAACAGGCCGCAAGGACCAGCCCCAGCACGGCGAGGATCGCGAGGAGCCTCGTATAGCGTTTCACGTTGAATCTTCCTCCGTGATCTATTGATACGGGCGGGTCGCACCGCCCGAAGCGGCAGGTTAGTGGTGCAGCTCACCTAGTGCGATGCGGAGTGGGAGGTTTGCATAGCACTCGAACCTCCGGTTCACGGAGCCGGACATGACTCAATCCGCCTCGAGAAGACGGAGCACTTCCATTCGTCGGCACGGCGCCTCACGTTGGAGGGATGTCATCCACTCATGACGTGATCAGATTTGCGAGGAAACATGGAGGACTGATCACCACTCGGGATGCATTGAACCCGGGGATGACCAGGTCGACACTCAACCGACGCGTCAACGACGGAGTCTTCGTCCGCCTCGGCAAGGGGGTCCTTGCCCTGCCAGGAGCATCGACCCGGCCGGATGTGCTCATGCGAGCGGCCGGGCTCGCCCTCGGTACCGTGGTGTCACATCAGTCGGCCGCCCGAATCCACGGAATCGAACCTGTGCTGAAGACGGCGCCGAGCGTCACGGTTCCACATCGAGGCACGTACACGTTTCCAGGTCTGAGAGTCCACCAGTCCACCGACTTGCGACCTGAACACGTCCTAAGACTCGATGGGGTCTCCGTGATGAACCCGGCGCGAACCATGCTCGATCTCGCCAAAGTGCTCGGCAAACCTCGTTTGGAGGAGGTTGTCGACCACGCGTTGGCTTCAGGGATCGTCAACTTCAGCGAGCTCATGACCCTATGTCTGCATTGACACGAAGAGGTAAGAAGGGAATGACCAAGATGAGGTCCATCCTCGTCGAGCGCGCGAGCGGTGAGCGCGTCCCCGAATCCGCACTCGAGACGTGGCTCTTCCGGTTGCTCAAAGGGGCCGGGATCCGGCCTCCCGTCAAGCGGTTCCACGCACCATGGCTGGAACCGATCAAAGGTCGTGTTGACTTCGCCTATATCGACGAAGAGATCCTGATCGAAGGGAACAGTCGCCGCTGGCACCTGCTGTTCGAAGCGGTCGAGAACGACCGTCGGCGCGATATGCCTGCTCAGTTGGCGGGATGGATGGTGATTCGTGTCACTTGGAAGATGATCACCGAGGAGCCAAGCTTCGTCGTGGAAACCGTGGGTCAAGCCCTTTTCGTGTGAAGTTGGCATTCTCGAGACGCCTAGAGCCGTATTTGACTCCTGGAACCGGAGGTTCGCTAGCCCGCCACCTACTCCAGGGCCGGGACGAGAGCCGGGTCGATGCTCACGAAGGGGACCAGGGTGGGATCGGTCACCCCGGCCCACTCCCAATGCCAGGGCTCCTGGGTATCCAGACCGCATGCGGCCCAGGCGGGATGCACCCATCCAAAACGATGGGCGTTGTTGCGCATCCAATCGAACTCTGAGTCATAACACGTGAGGACTCCCCGGCCATCGGTGAAATCGACAGCCCGACCCCAGCCATGATTGGAGGCGCCGGCCGGCGCCAGCGGCGGTCCGCTGCACTCTCTCTGCCGATTCACTCCCGTCTGGACCTTCTCGCCCGTTGCCGGGTCGACCGCGTAGAGGGGAGTCTCCACGATGGGGCAACGTCTCTCATAGGCCGCCTTCTGCTGGCTGTAGCTGCGGTAGCAATCCTCAAAGTCCAGGTAGACGCCGTCCTCCTCGGCCGCCTCCAGCATCAGGGCGTACATGTAAGCCGCATCCCGCTCGAGCATGCAACCTCTGACGCTGAGGAGACGGTTCGAATCCATACGACCATTGATGAAACCATCGACTTCGAGATCGAGTGAATAGGCCTCGGCACCGGCGGGGACATACTCTGGTTCCTCCCCCGGCCCGAGGCCGGCGACGATGACGACCAACAGGGCAAAGATCTTGGGCATAGGAGCGCTCAGGCTGAAATAGACATCGGTGAGCGCGTCCGCCCTCTTGAGTGGGTTTTCGCGACTACTCCTGGCCGGCCATCTCCACCGTGGGAGCGTCCGGAGACGCGATTCCGTCGAACGTCAGCTCATCGTGCTCGGTGTCGAAGTCGACGACGATCGTGGTTCCCGCCTTGAACTCACCGAGCAGCACCCGCTCGGAGAGCGGGTCCTCCAGAAGCCGTTGGATGGCGCGACGCAAT
>DASPGH010000082.1:0-45173 GCA_035620735.1 Acidimicrobiia bacterium
TCGCCGGATGGTCCGTCGGGCTCATCGGAACCGGCCCCACCTTCGTCGCCGGGTCCGCGATCGCCTTTCTCATCCTGCTCCTCGGCTGGTTCGGCCCTTTCCCCGGTGAGCGTGCGAGAAGAGAGACCACGGTGGGCGACGTTCCCTCCTGAGCACCTACCAGGAAATGGTTTCAGCAACCGAAATTGCGGTTATTGGTGGCCCCGGGTGTAAGGATTCACCAGGGCACGCATCTGTCCTCCACCTATGTCCGACATCGAACGACAGAACGACGCAGAACTGGTAGCCGCTTTCCGCGCGGGACAACAGGCCGCGTTCGCAGCCATCTATGACCGCTACGCAGATCGGATCTACTCGTTCTGCCTCACCATGCTGCGCGATCCCAAAGATGCGGCCGACGCCTCTCACGATGCTTTTGTCAAGGCGGCGACCCGGATAGATCAACTGGGTGATCCCGGGAAGCTCCGGCCCTGGCTGTTCTCGATGGCGCGCACCGAGACAAGGGCCGAAGGTCGTCATCAGTCCAAGGTGACACCCGGGGGACACATCGCCGAGACCAGGGTGGGTCTTTCGGGTTCGGCCGCTGATATCGAGAAGACCGGTCTGCGCACCCTGGTCTGGGAGGCCATGGACGGGCTCGGTCAGCGCGACCAGGAGTTGATGGCGCTGCACCTGACCGAAGGGCTGGAAGGCGAAGATCTCGCCCAGGCGATGGGTGTCGATATGGAGCACCTCCCGGTGCTGGTATCCCGGATGAGGAACCGGGTGGAGAAGGCGCTCGGTGCCCTTCTGATCACGCAATTGGGCCATGAGGACTGTGACGAGCTCGGCCTGATCTTGGGGGACTGGGATGGCGAGTTCGACTCAGGCGTGAGAGCTCGTGTCACCCGTCATGTCGGCTCGTGCGAGATCTGCCAGGAGCGGAGAGCCACCCTCCTCACCCCCGGGCACGCCCTGGCGAGAATCATGATCGTGGCGGCCCCGGCATCCCTGCGCAGCCAGGTGTTGGTCGAGGTGGCAATGGGCGAGGAGCCCCCGACACCCCCACAACCGGTTCGGATCGGGGGAGCGCTCGGCGATGGCGCGAAGTTGGGGGTTTTCGCCCTCGTCACGCTGCTCTTGGGGTTGCTCGGCCTGGCCGTGTCGGCGCAGTTCGAACCGCTCGAAATCCCCGAAGGCACCGTCCCTCCGGTTGCCAACGACACGACCACCACGTCGAATCCGGCCAACGCGACAACGACGATCGCAATCGGTACCACTTCGCCGGATTCGAATACGACACAGCCCGCCACTCCGGGCACGATCGAGGTGTCGACCGAGACCATCGACTTCGGTGAGGATGCCAATACTGCTCAGATCGACATCGCCAACAGCGGAGGTCAGACGATCTCGTTCGCCCTGGAACCGAGCGTCGAGACCATCGTTCTCTCAGCAGGGGGTCAGGAGCTGGGTCCCGGCGAGTCGGTCACCTATGACGTGTTGCTCGATCGAGAGACCGTGGCCGAAGGCGAGATAGACGAGTCGATCGCGGTGACCTGGGATGGCGGCAATCTGACCATTGCCATCAGTGCAATCCAAATGGACAACCCGATCCTCCACAACCCCCAGGCCAGCCCGGCTCAGGTTGAGGTGAGTGGCAGTCCTGACTGCTCCAACACAACGACCACGATCTCAGTCCGGGTGAGGGACCGGTCTCCTCTTCAGAACGTTGTCGTCCAATGGAGCCCGGACGGCGGGTCAAACCGTGAGACTGTCATGACCGATATCGGGGGCGACATCTACGAGGCTGACATCGGCCCCTTCACGACAGTTCACACCGCCGCGGTGCGCGTGGTGGCGACCGATGAGTTGGGTAATGCCGGCGGAGCCACGATCGAGGTTCCCGTGCTGGCCTGCCCCTGACGATCTTTACAAGTAGTGGCCGACGCGCCATCGTTCCTGCGATGAAAGTCGTACTCGCCTACTCGGGTGGTCTCGACACCTCTGTGATCCTCGCCTGGCTGCGCGAGGAGTACCAGGCGGAGGTGGTGACATACACCGCCGATGTCGGACAGGGCGAAGAGGTGGAGGAAGCCCGATCGAAAGCGCTGGAGACCGGGGCCATCGACGCCGTTGTCGGTGACCTCAAGGAGGAATTCGTGGTCGACGCGGTCTTTCCCGCACTACGCGCCGGCGCTGTGTATGAGACCGAGTATCTGCTGGGGACCTCGCTGGCCCGGCCCATCATCACCAAGGGCCTGGTGCAGACCGCCCGTGAACACGGGGCAGATGCGATCGCACACGGGGCCACCGGGAAAGGCAACGACCAGGTCAGATTCGAGCTCTCGACCGCCGCACTCGCCCCCGACCTCAAGACCATTGCTCCTTGGCGGGAGTGGAAGTTGGGGGGACGTGCCGATCTGGTTGCATACGCCGAGGCGCGGGGCATCCCCACCCCGGTGACCAAAGAGTCTCCTTACTCCATGGACGCGAATTTGTTCCACATCTCCTACGAGGGAGGTGTGCTCGAAGATCCGTGGGCGGCCCCACCCAAGGGGATGTTCCGCATGACAACCGATCCCGAGGACGCTCCGAATGAGCCGAGAGAGATCGTCATCGGGTTCCAGTCGGGTAACCCGACCAGTGTCGACGGAGAGATGCTCGAGCCGGTGACGCTGCTCACCCGTCTCAACGAGATCGCCGGCACTCATGGCGTCGGGCGGATCGACATCGTGGAGAACCGCTTCGTGGGGATCAAGAGTCGCGGCGTCTACGAGACGCCAGGCGGCACCGTGCTCCATGCGGTGCGCAGAGCGATCGAGTCGATCGTTCTCGATCGGGAGGTTCTCCATCTCAGAGATGACCTGGCCCCTCGATATGCCCGCATCGTCTACAACGGTTTCTGGTACTCACCGGAGAGACGCGCCCTCCAGACGACCATGGATCGGATGCAATCGGCCGTGACAGGGGAGGCTCGATTGACCCTGTACAAAGGATCGGTCACGGTCAGCGGCAGGAGGTCTCCCAACAGCATCTACAGCGAGGACATAGCGACGTTCGAGGCTGACGATGTCTACGACCAGTCCGACGCCAAGGGGTTCATCAACCTGAATGCTTTGCGCATCAGGGGCTTCGGCGACTCTCCATGACGCTCTGGGGTGGGCGCTTCGGCGGCGAGATGTCCGACATCACCCGTCGCTTCACCGGTGACACCTCCGACCGTCGTCTGCTCCCATTCGACGTGGAAGGCTCGATAGCGCACGTCGCGATGCTGGGGAAGACCGGGATCATCACCGCCGAGGATGCCGACATCTTGACTGGCGGGTTGAGGGACATACTCGACACGCTGGACGAATTCGAGTTCCAGGACACCGATGAGGACGTCCACACGGCCGTAGAGCGGCGTCTCGGGGAGTTGGTCGGTGACCTTGCCGGCAAGCTGCACACCGGACGCTCCCGTAACGATCAAGTCGCTCTCGACCTGCGTCTCTATCTCCGCACCGCGGCCGCGGAGAGAGTGGCTCAGCTGCGGAGCTGGGTGGAGGCACTGATGAAGTTGGCCGGGGCAACGGCGGATGTGCCGATAGCCACCTACACACATCTCCAGCAGGCTCAGGCGACTTCGTTGGGCAACCATCTTCTCGCCTACGCCTGGATGGCGGTCCGCGACATGGGACGATTCTCCGATTGCGCTCTACGGATGAACGAGTCCCCTCTGGGTGCTGGGGCCTCGGCCGGCTCGACCCTCCCGCTCGATCGGGACGCGGTCACAACGGCTCTCGAGATGGACCGACCGATGCCCAATACCCTCGACGCAGTGGGGTCGCGGGACTTCGTCGCCGAGTACGTCTTCTGCTGCGCCCAGGCGATGGTGCATCTCTCCAGACTGGCCGAAGAGCTCGTCATCTGGTCGAGCAAGGAGTTTGGCTGGGTGAGCCTTGGCGACGAGGTGAGTACGGGCTCGTCGGCTCTTCCCCACAAGCGCAACCCGGACATCGCCGAGCTGATCAGGGGTAGGGCGGCCACAGTGAGCGGGGATGTCACCGCGATCCTCTCTTTGCAGAAGGCTCTGCCCCTCGCCTACAACCGCGACCTCCAGGAAGACAAGAGGATCGTTTTCCACGCCGACGACACTCTTGCCTCGGCGCTCGAGGCAATAGCTGCGCTCTTGTCAGGCATCGAGTTCTCCCCACCGGGGCCAGGAGCCGAGACCTCGGCGCTGGACATCGCTGAGGCAATGGTCGAGAGAGGTGTCCCGTTCCGGCAAGCACACCTCCTGGTGGGACGTCTGGTCAAGATGCTCGAGGATGATGACCGCTCACTCCAGCAGGCGACGACAGCCGATCTCGCCGCCGTGGACGACAGTCTCTCACCCTCCGATCTGGAGTTGATCGACCCGACGAACTCCCTTTCGCGTCCGAATGCGTCCAAATCGAGGGGCTCGCAGGCGGTCCGAGCGCAGATAGATGCGCTGAGAGACTTTCTCCAGGAATGATCAGCGCCTGACACGCCGGGTCAGTCGGCTTCCTCGCTGCCCTTCAGTGGTGGGTCGAAGACACACGCCAGGGTCATCTCGGTGATGGCGACTATCTCGTGCGGCTCACCGATCCCCGCCGAGTAGATCCCGCCAGGCTCGAGCGACATGGTGTCCCCGGCTGTCAGGTCGCTGATCGTGCCACTCCCTTCGATGCAATAGACGGTCTCCCGGTGATCCTCGTATTCGAAACGCAACCGGGCTCCACGATCGAGGACGGTGACGTGAAACGAGTAGGGGGTGCCGTCCTCGGCGACGATGAGGCGTCTACTCCTCCATCCCTCCCCGCGTACGTCCCGTTTGGTGCCATCTATCTGATCGAGTCTTCGCTTGAGCATGGCGGGAAGGTAGCTGTCGTCTTGTCATGCCGGCGGGGCCGGGACGAAGCTGCACCCAGACGCACTCGGCGTCCGTCTGCGCCCCCGCCCGACTTGACCGGTCAGGTCTTGGACCCGCCGTTCGAGGACCCGTTGGGTGAGCTGGGGCCAACCGTCCACGTGCCGTGGGAGCGGATCAGCTGATTGATGTCTCCCTGACCCAGTTTCTCCTTGGCCGCCTCGACCTGGGCGTTGACCGCAATGTCATAGGCGTCTCGCTTGACGTCGCGGAATATGCCCAGTGGGGTCGGGCCGTACGGACCATGGGAGAGACGACTGAGAGCAAACGCAACCGATGGGTCGGGTCTCGTCTCGTCGTGCACCAGAATCGCCTTGGGATCCACCGAGGACGAGTCCACGACTTCGGCCTCGCCTCCACGGAGCACCACGGCCTTCGCCCCTTCATCGAACACGATGGGCTTGCCGTGCTCGAGATCGACTCGGTTGTGCACCCGCTCTTCCTTACCGGTGAGCTGGATGAACGCCTTGTCGTTGAACACGTTGCAGTTCTGGTAGACCTCGATGAAAGCGGCACCCTCATGCTCGTAGGCCTTCTGCAGCATCTCCTGGGTGTGGTTGCGATCCATGTCGAGGGTTCTCGCCACGAACGTGGCATCGGCGCCGAGTGCCAGGGACACCGGGTTGAACGGGTAGTCGATCGATCCGAAGGGTGACGACTTGGTCGACTTGCCCACCTCGGACGTGGGCGAGTATTGGCCTTTCGTCAGCCCGTAGATCTGATTGTTGAACAGGATGATCTTCAGGTTCACGTTGCGACGCAGTGCATGGATGAGGTGGTTGCCCCCGATCGAGAGCCCGTCCCCGTCACCAGTGATGACCCACACCGACAGATCGGGTCGGGCGGTGGCCAGCCCGGTGGCGATGGCCGGGGCACGACCGTGGATGGAGTGCATCCCGTACGTCTCCATGTAGTAGGGGAATCGGGACGAGCACCCGATCCCTGATACGAAGACGAACTCCTCCCGGGGCCGGCCCAAGCCGGCGAGGAACATCTGTACCGAGGCCAGGATGGTGTAGTCACCACATCCGGGGCACCACCTGACCTCCTGGTCGGTCTGGAAGTCTGCGCGTGTGTATGACGGGGCGGTCATTTGACCATCTCCATGATCTTCTCGGTGATCTCTGAAACTTTGAACGGCTCGCCTGCGACCTTGTTGAGGCCGACGGCCCCGATGAGAAACTCGGCCCTGATGACCTTGAGAAGCTGTCCCGTGTTCATCTCGGGGATGAGGATCTTGTCGTATGAGCGGAGCACGTCACCCAGGTTGTTGGGGAGCGGGTTGAGATAGCGAAGATGTGCCGTCGCCACCTTCTCGCCGTTGAGGCGAACTCGACGGGCGGCGGCGCGGATCGTGCCAAACGTCGAGCCCCATCCCAGCACCAGCACCTTGGCATCCTCGTCGCCATCGACTTCGACCGCGGGTATGTCGTTGGCGATGTTCGCCACCTTCCACGCCCGGGTGTCGGTCATCAATTGGTGATTGTTGGGGTCGTAGGACACGTTCCCCGAGATCGACTCCTTCTCGAGACCGCCGATGCGATGCTCCAGCCCGGGAGTTCCCGGAACCGCCCACGGGCGGGCGAAGGTGTCGACGTTTCGCATGTAGGGGAGGAACGTGCCGTCCGGGCCGTTGGGTTTGGTGGCGAAGGCCACCTCGATGGGCGGGATGGCGTCGACGTCGGGGAGCAGCCACGGCTCCGAGCCGTTGGCGATCTGGTTGTCGCTGAGGAGGATGACCGGTGTCATGTAAGTGATGGCGAGCCGGGCCGCCTCGATGGCCATCTCGAACGCATCGGAGGGAGAGGCGATCGCCAGCACCGGGAGGGGTGACTCACCGTGTCTGCCATATAGGGAGAACAACAGATCGGACTGCTCGGGCTTGGTGGGCAGACCGGTGGAAGGGCCGCCCCGCTGGACGTTGATGACGATCATCGGCAGCTCGAGCATGAAGCAAAGGGATATCCCTTCCGATTTGAGGGCGATACCCGGTCCCGAGGAGCCGGTGACGGCCAGATTTCCGGCGAAGGCGGCGCCGATGGCGCTGCCGACCCCGGCGATCTCGTCCTCGGCCTGGAAGGTTCGGACACCGAAATTCTTGTGCCGGGAGAGCTCATGGAGCACATCCGACGCGGGTGTGATCGGGTAGGTGCCGTAGAAGAGCGGCAGGTTGGCCTTCTGGGACGCCGTTATGAGACCCCACGCCAGGGCGGTGTTGCCGTTGACGTTGGTGTAGGTGCCCTCCGCCAGCGCGGCAGGCTTGACCTCGAAGGTGTTCTTGGTGGCCTCGGTGGCGACGCCGAACGTGTATCCCGCCTGGAAAGCCGCTTTGTTCGCCTCGGCAACCTCTGGCTTCTTGGCGAACTTCTTCTCGACCCATTCGATGGTCGGCTCTGTGGGACGATGGAACAACCATGCCATGAGCCCCAGTGCGAAGAAGTTCTTCGAGCGAAGGACGTTGCGCCCCGATACCCCGGTCTCCTTGACAGCTTCCTTGGTCAGTTCGTCCATGGGAGCCTTGATGACGCGATAGCCGATCAGAGAGTCGTCTTCCAGCGGGTTCGACTCGTAGCCGGCCTTCGCCAGGTTGCGCTCGTCGAAAGCGTCGGTGTTCACGATGAGGGTTCCGCCCTGACGGAGGTCCTTGAAGTTCTTCATGAGTGCCGCCGGGTTCATCGCAACCAGACAGTCGGGAGCGTCACCGGCGGTGAGGATGTCGAAGTCGGCGATCTGCACCTGGAAGCTCGACACGCCGGGGAGGGTTCCCGCCGGTGCCCGGATCTCGGCAGGGAAGCTGGGGAGAGTGGCCAGGTCGTTGCCGAACAACGCGGAGGCATCGGTGAAGCGGTTGCCTGCGAGTTGCATGCCGTCCCCGGAGTCGCCGGCGAAACGGATCACGAGTTGGTCGAGTTCTTCAGTGGGAGTGGACGAGGGGTCTGCGGTGGCGATTTCATCAGCCACTTTGGGTCACTTCCTTGATGGTGTGATAGATAGCGTTGGCGCGCGGCCGGTGACCCCAGCTGACGTCGGAGACGCTGACCGCCCGATTCATGTCTTGTACATCCAAGTCTATCCACCACCCGTCATAGTTGAATTCGCCGGAGCGGGTGTGAAACCGGTGATTTCGGCGTCGTCGAGAGTCTTTCCAAATTCGATCAATGTGATCTCCGATCGGAGCGGTCCGATCACCTGAACGGAGGCCGGCGGGGCCCCCGAACCCAATATCGGCAATGCCAGTGCGGGGTGAAGGGCATGGTTGACGAGGGCACTGAAGTACGAGACCACCGTGCGATGACTCTTGTCCCCGATATCGTCCTCGCCAATCACCTTGCGGCGAGCGGCACAGGAGGGCGTCACCAACAGATCCACGATGGCGAAGGCGTCGGCGAATCTCGACCTGATCAAGGCTTGCCAGTCACGGGCCGCATCGGCGGCCTCGGGTGTGACGCTCTCGGCGACCTCGATTCTGGCGGCGACCGAGGATCCGTACCGCTCGCCGCGAGCCCGATACTCGCGATGGGCGGCGGTTACTTCCTGGCCGATGGCGTCGATCAATTGGCGGCTTGGTACGGCGTCTGGCATCTCTATGGGGTGTACCTCGTGACCCAGCTCCCTAAACGAGGTGATCGCCAATTCGAAGGCTGCCGCGATGTCGTCCTCCATCGGAGCATCCTGATACCAGGGCTCCGGGATCCCTATGCGAAAGCTCCTCGGCTCCGGGGGTGTGTCGTCGTCTTGGGACATCGCCCGATAAGCCAGCTCGATGTTCTCCAGCGAGTCGGCCAGTGGCCCCACAGTGTCGATGGATGAGACCAGAGGGAACACGCCGTCGAGCGGGATTCGCCCATAGGTGACCTTCAGGCCGTAGACACCGCACAGGGCGGCGGGGACACGAACCGATCCCCCGGTGTCGGTGCCGATGGCGATTGGGGTGATCCCGGCGGCCACCGCCGCGGCGGAGCCACCCGATGAGCCCCCGGCCGATGTCGAGAGGTCCCAGGGGTTTCGCACCGGGCCCCAATGCTCGTTCTCGGAGTTGAAGCCAAACGCCCACTCGTGCAGGTTGGTCCGTCCGACGATGATGGCTCCCGCGCCCTCGAGTCGGCTCACGCAGCTAGCGGTGCTTTTCGCGACTTCTGCGAAGAAGGACGATCCGTTGGTGGTGACCCGCCCCTCGTGCTCGATCAGATCCTTGAGGGCGACCGGAACGCCCGCCAGAGGACCCACGTCCTCACCGTTCTCGATGCGGCGATCGATCTCGACCGCCCGCTCCACGGCCCGCTCGTCGTCGATCGATATGAAGGCGTTTATGGAGCCTTGGGTGGCATGGGCCAGACGCAGTGCGCGCTCGACCCTCTCCACAGCACTGCCCACGTCAGCCACGGAATGCGAACCTAGTCATGCCACTCGAACCGCGGCGGCTCACGCGCCCGGAATCGCGGTCGTGCCTATTCGGTGAGGGCGAGGCCGCGGGTCGAGGGGACGATCGAGACCCAGGATTGGCCGGGTGGGACGTTCATGATCTCGCCGGACTCAGTGCGCAGGGTGAACCAGTCGGTCTCGTTCTCCCGCTCCCAGGTGCCCTCGGTGACCTTTCCGTCGGCGAGGACGAAGGCCTGGCCTTGGCCCGTGGTGCGGGAGCTGGGCAGGCCGGTGCCGGACTGTCCTCCGCTCGGGGTTGCGGTGTAGGGCTCGGCGTAGAGGGCGATCAACACCGGCACTCCGATGCGGCCCTCGTTCCCATCCTCGTCGACCCACATCGCCTCTTCCCCGTAGGCGGTCCGCAGCCACAGACCCTCTGCCTCGTCCCAGTCCCAAATGACGTGATTGTCCGAGTTGAACTCGATGTCCACCTGAGAGGCCGGACGATCACCCTGCATCGGACCGAAGTTCCACAGCGGCCCATCTGGAGGGTTGTCCGCATAACCGCGCTCGTCGGCGGTCTCACGCAAGGTGAAGGTGTCGACGTAGAGGTTGTGCGGGGCGCGTCGCGTCGAGACCCGGAATGTTCCGTTGGAGAGCTCCTTGATCAAGTTGACGCCCTTGCTCGTGATCAGGTTCTGAACCCAAGCCTGGGCCCCAGAGATGGTGAAGGTCGGCTCGTTCAGGGCGGCCAGGAGGGCGGCGTCGGTGGGGCGGCCGGATCGGTTGGGCCCGAGATAGTCGACGTCACTCTCGTGCCAGAGGGTTATGAGTCGGGTGATGCCCTCGACGTTCAGCTCTATCACCATGTCGGCCTGTTCGATCCCGGACTGAGGGTTGGCGAGGGGGTGGTTGTCGATCTTGACGGCGAGCACGCGTCGCTCCAGCAACGCAGGATCGTCGACCGGGAGGCCATTGAGCAGTGACGGTGGGCCTTCGTCGACCGTGGTCGAGGTGATCGTCGAGGTGGTGGTCGAGGAACTGGTGGTTGTGATGGGTTCTGAAGTGGTCGTCGACTCGGCAGCTTCCTCGGCTGGGCTGCACGCAGCGAGGAGGAGAGTGAGCGAGACCAACCCGGCAATTGCGGTCCGCATTGGCGCGATGTTACGAAGAGGCTCTCAATTACCTGGAATTGCCGCCAACAGATCTCGGGGCACGGTCCCCCCCGGCGAGAACTCCGCCGGTGACATCGAGATGGGGTAGGGCGGACTCGGGCTGGTCGACCGAGATGGCCAACTCGATCCCATCGGAGTTGGCCCGGAGCACATAGAGAGCGTCGATGTTCACCCCGGCATCGGCGAGAAGCCTCGTTATTCGAGCGAGCTCACCGGGCCGGTGGGGCAGCTGAACTGTGAGAACAGTGTGCTCCTCATGATGCAACGCCGCCTCATCCAGCACACGTCGGGTCGTTGGGCCGTCGCTGGTGATGAGACGGACCGTGCCGTCGCCGTTGTGCCCGTAGGCAGTGAGGGCCTCGATGTTGACACCGAAGGCGGCAAGAGCCTCGGTGAGGGCGGCGAGCCGTCCCGGCTGGTTCTCCATGCTCACCACGAACTCGGTCATCACAAGGATGACTCTACGCGCGCGATTCAGGTGTGTGCACGAGAGTGGCGTCCGGGGGCTCGACCCGACCCCTCTCGGACAGATAGGAGTGCCAGATCAACCGCGCCGCCACTGCTCGGATGGGACGCCAGGACTCGCCAACCAGCTCGAGAGCGGATTCGTCGGGCACCGAAGCCAAGCCCAGGACCTCCGCCGACCCGACCTGCAGCGCACGATCGCCCACGGGCCACATGTCCGGGCGTCTCGAAGCCGACAACAGATAGGCGTCGGCGGTCCAGGGCCCGATGCCCCGGATCGAGAGCAGCTCTCGCCGGGCGATCTCCACCGGCGCTTCTTCCAGCGAAACCAGGTCGAGCTCTCCCTCGACGACCCGCCGAGCCAGGTCGAGCAGGTAGCCGGTCTTCTGACGGGTCACCCCGATCGAGCGAAGCCGGTGCTCCCCGGCGGCGAGAACGTTGGCAGGCGTCACGTGCCCGGTGAGACGGGCCACGCGGCCATACATGGCCGCCCCCGACTCGAGTGATACCTGTTGTTCGAGTATCAGCAGCACCAGAGTCTCGAATCCAGGGCTCCGATTCCAGAACTCGGGGACGCCCCACCGGTCGACGAGCCTGGCGAGCTTGGGGTCCTCGGCGATGAGAAGGTCGCAGGCTTGTATGAAGGTGTCGGGATCGAGTCGTTCGACGACGGGCCGGAGCTGAGACATATGAAGAGGCCCGAGATCGGCCGAATCGTGCGAGCTGTCGGCTTCGTTGTCCGAAGCCACGGTGCCCTGGTCGTCGATCAGCCGCTTGACGAGCCAGAAGTCGTCTCGCTCGGGGTGCTCGAACACGACGAGGTTTCCCGGCAGGGCGGGGCGGGTATCCACCGCGACGACCTCCTGACCGGGCTGGAGCGTGGGGATCATCGAGTGTCCGGCCACCCGGAAGCGCTTCATCGACATGGGTCTGCCAGGAGTATGGTCGGGCGCACGAAACCTATAGAAGGAGCCACATGCGTCAGGTAACCGTCGCACATGCCCACTGCGATCTCTACTGCGGGATCTACGACCCGGCCCAGGCGAAGATCGAGGCGCTCTCCGTCCTCAAGATCGCCGAGAAGTATCAGGACTCAGACGACGAGGTGTTCAGGGCCCGCGCCCTTCAGCTCAAGGAGGAGCGAGCCGAACTCGTCAAGCATCATCTCATGGTGCTGTGGGCCGACTTCTTCACCGCCGACCATCGCAAGGAGTTCGAGAACCTCGATGACCTCTTTTGGAGGGCCATCCATCAGGCCGGCGACGCCAAGAAGTCTGCCGACCCGGCTGACGGCGAGAAGCTGATCGAGCTCATCGATGAGATCGCCGACATCTTCTGGCAGACCGAAAAGGCCAAGTCGATGGGGGTCTACCCGCCCTCGTGAGTCGACCGGCCGCCCTCATCTGAGCGACCTGCCCTCTGTTTGAGCCAGTCGGTGGCCTTGCCTGCCCATTTCACATCGTCCTGGAGCAGGGCCAGTCCACCGACGATGGTGATCAACCCGGGACCTGGGACGAAGATCATCACCGTTCCGGCCGTGACCAGGGTGTAGCCGGCAGCAATCCGGGCCAGACGCTTCATACTGGAAAAGCTACACGTCTTCGCGAATTGCTGGAACGGGACTCAATCCAGGGCGTCAGGTTCCAGCTTCACGAATACCGGCGCGATCTCACCCAGCTCGGTGCCGGCAGCGACCACCGGCGGCGACCACGAGACGACGTCTGGCCCGGTACCAAGCATCTCACCGATGGTGAGCGCGGAGTGGGGCAGGTAGGGGTAGAGGGCGATGCGGATCGCCGCGATCGCCTGAATCGCCGTCCACAGGATCGTCCCGCCCCGCTCGACGTCTTCCTTCAGGACGCTCCAGGGCTCTGTTGCGTTCAGATAGGCATTCACCTCTGCCGCCGCCTCCATCCCGGCGCGGAGCCCCGCTCTCAACTCTGCTTTCTCGATGTGCCCGGCGACGGTGTCGAGGACATCCCGACAGAGCTCGAGAACGGATTGGTCTTCCGGTGTGAGGGCGCCCGGCTCGGGGACTCGCCCGGCGAAGTTGCGATCGCTCATCGAGAGCACTCGATTGACCAGGTTGCCCCAGGTGGCGACCAACTCCTCGTTGACTCTTCGAATGATCTCTTCGTCTGATATGTCGGTGTCGTTCTGCTCGGGGAAGACCGAGGCCACGGCGTAACGAAGCGCATCGGGTTGGAGACGCTCTATGTACCAGTTCAGTGACTGGCCCACACCCTTGGATTTCGATGCCTTCGACCCACCAAATGTGATGTATTGGTTGGCCGGGACCTCGGTGGGCAGGTTGAGATCGCCCCGCCCCATGAGCATGGCCGGCCAGATGACGGTGTGGAACGGGATGTTGTCTTTCCCGATGAAATACCAGGACTCTGCCTCGGGTTCTTTCCACCACTTCTCCCAGGCGTTGGGATCGTCGGTGTACGAGGCCCACTCGATCGCCGCCGACAGGTAACCGATGACGGCGTCGAACCAGACGTAGATCTTCTTCCCCGGGCCGAGGTCGTCGACAGGGACGTCGACACCCCAGTCGATGTCTCTGGTCATGGCGCGGACCGGCATGTCCTCCAACATGCCGAGGGCCCAGTTCCTCACGTGCTTGCGCCAGGTTGTCTTGGTCTCGAGCCACTCTCGCAACCGCACCTCGAAGGCCGGGAGATCCATGAAGTAGTGCTCGGTTGCTCGCTGTTCCGGCGTCGCCCCGCTCAGTCTGGACCTCGGGTTGATCAAATCGGTGGGGTCGAGGGTCCGCCCGCAGTTGTCGCATTGGTCCCCGCGCGCGTCGGGATAACCACAGTGGGGGCACTCACCCTCGACATAACGATCGGGCAAGAACCGCTCCGCCTCCGGGTCGTAGAACTGCAGCGAGGTGTCCTTGATCATGTAGCCGTTCTCGAGGAGCTTCAGGAAGAACTCCCGGGTGACCCGATGATGGTTCTCCGTCATCGTCGTCGTGAACAGGTCGAAGGTGATGCCGAGACTGTCCCAGTAGCCGAGGATCTCAGGGTGGTAGGTGTCGACCACCTCCTGGGGTGTGATGCCCAACTCGTCGGCCTTCACCGTTATCGGCGTCCCGTTGGCGTCGGATCCGGAGACCATGAGCACCTCGTTGCCGATCAGGCGGTGGTACCGCGCGAAGATGTCGGGCGGCAGGTAGGCGCCACCGAGATGCCCCAGATGGAGCGGCCCCGAGGCGTATGGCCAGCCGACGGCGACGAGAATTCGACGTGTCATGGAATGAGGCAGGGTAGGAGATTCCTTCTCGAATCCTCCGGTCGTTTGCCGAACATGAGCGAATTCGCCCCGGATACGGGTTGAGGAGCCACCGGTTGGAAGTTGGTCAGCGGGCGGTGGCCACTCCCGGTTCGGGGACGTGGACGGTGGATCTTTCGGCGAGGATGACGCCGGCCATGATCAGGAAGGCCCCGGCGACGATGCCCGGCGTGACGTGCTCTCCCAGGAATATCACGGCCAGCACCACGGACAGAACCGGAATGGCATAGCTGACGAGGGCGAGACGTGAGGCCGGGTTGAGCCCGGCCGCAACCAGGAACGACCCGAAGGCGAGTGTGGTGCCGAGCACCCCGATACCCGCTATCAGCAGCCAGCTCCCCGTGTCCACAGTGCTCGCGTCGAAGCCGAAGACGAGAGGGAGAAGGACAGCTACCAGGATGGTGTTGACCGTGAACTGGGGCAACACGAGGTCGTTGCTCGAGATCTCGAGTGCGAACCGGCGGCTCAACGCACCTCCTGCCCCCGCCATGAGGACCCCTGTGACCATGAGCAGGACACCCCGTCCCAGGTTCCCAACACCTTCGATCGAGGCGCCACCGACACCCACGAGGAGGGCCGACCCGGTAAGGGCCAGCAAGAGCCCGGGAAGGGTCTTCAGCTGAAAGCGCTCACCCGGGACCAGGAAGTGTGCCGCCCCAATCGTGGCTACTGGGATCATGGCCACGAGCAACCCGCCCAAGCTCACCGGGAGGTCTTCGAATGCCAGGGTCATGAAGATCATCGGCACGGCCATGGCGATGCTCCCCAACGAGAGTCCCCGTTTCCAGGCTCTGGGGTCGGTGGTCCAGAAGCGTCTCGTGAGCGCGATGACGGCGCCCAGGCTCAGCAAGGCGAACAACATGCGAAGGGGGATGAGAGTCCACGTGCTCACCCCACGCACCAGGACCGCCCGTGTCAACACCGAACCGGCCGCCCAGCCGAACGTGGCGCCGACGAGTGGGGTCCAAGGGTTCACGTTCATCGCGGTGAGCCAACCCCGGGTTCAACTCACTATTCCCGGACGCCGATAACCTGATGATCATGCGGATCCGCAAATTCACTCTTATCGCGGTGCTCGCCCTCGTCCTCGCTGCCTGCGGGGGAGGGGTCACCGATCAGACCACCACGACAGACGCTCCGGGGACGACCATTGCCGCGCCCGAGGCGATACAACTCGCCTACGGCCTGGAGGGGGGACAGACCTTCACCTATGAGGTCGACATGAACCAGTCGATCGTGATGGCGATCGAGGGTGACCCCACCGCACTCGCCGAGGCCGAGGGTGAGGAGGTCCCCCAGGAGATGGATATCGACGTCTCGGGCACGACGACCTTCACACACTCGGTGGCCGAGGGCCCCGAGCCCGGCACGTTCGAGGTGACCATCACCGGTGACTTCTCCGACCTCGAGTTCAGCGGCACCGTCGACGGTGAGGAGATCACCGAGAACGGCCAGGAGCTTCCCTCAATGGCTGAGATCGCGCCTGTCGATGTGACCATCGTCGTCGATGAGCAGGGCAACATCATCAGCGACGAGTCGGGAATGGGCGAAGACTTCCTGAGCAGTCTCGGCGCTCTGGACATGTTGGGCCAGCTCGGTCCCACGGCCGGCGCAGGGATCGGCCAATTCGTCGGCCCCCAACTCGCCGACGAGGAAGTCACCGTTGGTGACACCTGGTCCCATACTGTCGAAGTCCCGACTCTCCCCGACGATGAGCCGATCACGACGACTAGCGAGAGCGAGGTGGTGGCTACCGAGGATCTCGGGGGCAACGAGGTCTTCGTGATCGACACCACCACGTCCACTTCCGCGATCGAATTCGATCTCGCCCGGCTCCTCATCGGCTTCATGACCGCGTTCGTCCCCGAAGATGCCACCGATGAGGAATTGGCCCAGATGGATGCTCTGGTCGAGGACCTTCGCTTCGCTTTCTCCGTCGACCCTCAAGTCGGTCAGATGACCACCTGGTTCGACCACGAGGCAGGGCTGGCCCGTCAGGCCGACTTCCTGAGTTCGACCCACATGGTGATGGACATCAACGTGCCCGACGAGCAAACAGGCGAGCTGGTGGAGATGGGTATGGACATGACAGTCGACCAGGACGTGACATACCGATTGGTCGATTCCAGCGAGGCCTGAGGGTCGCGTTCTCAGCGACGACGGTTCCTGCGCCAGTCCTTGTAGGCCCTTTTGACCAGGGCACTGGTCGATCGGAAGCCCGATCTCGACTCCGTCCCATCGTCGCTGTCGGTTAGGCCGGTGGAAGAAACCTCTTCGGCGACCTGCTCGCGCAGCTCGCGCAGCCGCTCCCTGAGGAACTGGGCCTCGGTCTCGGCTTTGGCCGCTCGCTCCCGAGCCTCGGCCAGCTGTTGACCAGCCTCGTGGAGATTCCCCAACTGGTTGAGCATCTTGTTCCAGGCGTCCAGAGGGACCAGCATCGTCCCTTCCGGGATCCCGGGCTCGTCGGTCCTGTCTTCCGTTGCGGTCAGATCGACTTCAGTCGTTGCGGCGGCGAGCTCTGAATTCGAGTCGGTGGCGTCCTCTTCCAACCCCCTTTGGTCGCTCCATCGTCGGATCCCGTCGAGGGAGACGATGCGCAAGAATCCGTCGTCGGTCTTCTCGAGATGGGAGGGAATGTCCTTGCTTCGTGCCAGCTTCTTGAGCGTCGTGGACGACATTCCGGTCGCCGCACTCGCCTCTCGCACCGTGACCCAGTCATCGGGATCGTCCAACAGGGTCCGCGTCGGGCGGGCCGCGGACGCAGGACGTGGCGCCGAGCGAAGGACCTCGGTCTCCCACAAGAAGGCTGCGTCGCCATTGGCCACGTGCGCATCATAAGTGGCCCGCTCATGGGCACGCCAGGGTTCCCAGGGATGCACCACTGAACACCCTCCTAGGATGCGCCTCCGATGTCACCGCCGCAGCAGCGAGGCCTCCCTGCCGAGGACGAAGTCAGAGCTCTGGTCGAGCGGATCCTCGATGGCGTGGTCGAGGCGCCCCACACTCAGCCAGACCCATCGCCGACAGAGGTGTCACCGTCAACCCAGCCTGGGGGAGAGGGAATCGCAATCGGAGCCGACCATGGCGGCTATCCGCTCAAGGAGAGGATCGCCTTCAAGCTCAAGGAGGCCGGCTGGGAGGTGACGGACTGTGGCACCGACTCCCACGAGGCCGTGGACTATCCCGACTTCGCTCACGCCGTTGCCAGGAAGGTGGCAGACGGCGAGTGCCGGTGGGGAATCGTCATCGACGGCGCCGGGATTGGCTCATCCATGGTCGCCAACAAGGTGCCCGGGGTGAGGGCGGCGCTGTGCTACGACATATCTTCGGCTCGCAATAGCAGAGAGCACAATCACGCCAACGTGCTCACTCTGGGGGCGGGTCTCATTGGCGAAGGGCTAGCGTGGCAGATCGTCGAAGAGTGGCTGGCGACCGAGTGGGGAGGCGGACGTCATGCCAGACGGGTCTCCAAGATCGACTCGATAGACAAGCGGTACTCGAATCCGGAATGAAGAAACGAAGATGAATAGAGAGGCACTGGTGGAGGCGATCACACGCGAGGTTCTGGCCGCCCTCTCCACCAGGTACGACATGGCCGAAACCGGTGATGAGGTCCGGCAAGTGGTCGCCAACGGTGCCGATCGAGTCGCTTTCCACGGTGAGGCGGCCGACGTTCCCCTCGATCTCGCCAAATACATCGACCACACCCTTCTCGGGGCTGACGCGACGGCAGCCGATATCGACCAACTCTGCGACGAGGCGGATCGATATCGCTTCGCGTCGGTGTGCATCAACCCGACGTGGGTGAAGCGTGCGGCCAACAACCTGCGAGGAACCGGGGTTCCGGTGTGCACCGTCATCGGATTTCCGCTCGGGGCGACCACGCCCGAAGTCAAGGCGATGGAGGCCCGCAAGGCATTGCGTGACGGTGCCCGGGAAGTCGACATGGTCATAAACATCGGGGCTCTCAAGTCCGGTGACCATGACCTCGTCTACGCGGACATCGTCAAGGTCGTGGATGCAGCCCACGAGGTGGGTGCCATCTGCAAGGTCATCCTCGAGACCGCTTTGCTGACTGACGAGGAGAAGGTGGTCGCCTCGGCGTTGGCCAAGCGGGCCAAGGCAGATTTCGTGAAGACTTCCACAGGATTCGGTCCGGGCGGTGCCACGGTCT
The DNA here is from genome assembly GCA_035620735.1 of Acidimicrobiia bacterium. Taxonomy (GTDB): domain Bacteria; phylum Actinomycetota; class Acidimicrobiia; order Spongiisociales; family ZC4RG35; genus JANQRA01. The sequence goes on from DASPGH010000082.1 coordinate 18,383, forward strand.
ACGACGTGGCTTTGATGCGGGAGACCGTAGGACCCGAGATGGGAGTGAAGGCTTCGGGCGGGGTTCGCACCGCCGACGATGCCGAGGACATGATCGCCGCCGGAGCCACCAGGATCGGGGCATCGGCGGGAGTGCAAATCGTGAGCGGAGATGATGGAGGAGACAGTGGCGAGAGGTATTGAGCTCAGGTCGTATGCGTTCCTGGACAGCCTGCAACCGCAGTATGCGGCCTTTCTGGGGACGGTGGCCCAAGGCTTTCTTCCCCTTGCAGGAGACGCATCCCTCTGGATCGAGGTGGCCCCAGGGATCGAGATCAACCGGCTAACCGATGTCGCCCTCAAAGCCACCACCGTCAAACCCGGTTTGCAGATCATCGAGCGCTATTACGGAGTTCTCGAAGTGCACTCACCGGATCAGGCCGAGACCCGCGCCGCTGGTGAGGCGATTCTCGATTCCATCGAGCACGGCGAAGACGACCGGATCAAGCCGCGTATCCTCAGCTCACAGATCATCAGGAGACTCGACGATCACCACGCCCAGCTGATCAACCGGACCAGACACGGGCAGATGATCATCCCCGGCCAGACTCTCTACGTCCTCGAGTGTGAGCCGGCCGCCTATGCCTCTCTTGCCGCAAACGAAGCCGAGAAGGCTGCGGAGATCAATGTCCTCGAGGTGCGAAGCTTCGGGTCCATGGGCAGGATCTATCTCGGCGGTGAAGAACGGGACATCGATGTCGGTTGGCAGGCTGCGGTCGCGGCCCTCGAAGGTCTGACCGGTCGAGATGCCTCGTGATGACAGTGTTCCCAAGGAACGAACGAAAGGAGGAGCTTCATGGCTGAAGCTCTTGGAATGATCGAGGCCCGGAGCTTTCCGGCGATGGTCGAGGCGGCCGACGCCATGGTCAAGGCGGCCAAGGTCGAGCTCGTGAGCATGGAGAAGACAGGTGGTGGCTATGTGACCGCCATCGTGCGTGGCGACGTCGCCGCCGTGAAAGCGGCAGTGGACGCCGGTGTCCGGGGAGCCGAGAAGGTCGGTGAAGTCACCGCAACCCACGTCATCGCACGTCCCCACGTCAACGTGGATCTCACCCTGCCACTCGGCCGTCAGGAGCAGGCTCAGGACGACCTCGAGTAGGAGGCCCTGCACTCATGCAATTAGGCAGGGTGGCCGGAACGTTGGTGGCCAGTCGCAAAGAGGCCCTCATGTCGGGAATGAAGTTCCTCGTCGTCAGACAGATCGACGAGGACAACTCCGAGACCGGCTCCTACGTCGTTGCAGTCGACGCCGTCGGCGCTGGTCCAGGCGAGGTCGTGCTCTACGCGTCGGGTAGCTCGGCACGTCAGACCGAGCTCACCCGGGACAAGCCGTGCGACGCCGTGATCATGGCGATCGTCGACTCCTGGGATGTCAGTGGCGAGGTCAGATATCACAAAGGAGAGGAGGCTCGCTCTGAGTAAGCCCCCGTTGAGCGAATCCGAGATCCAATCCATCATCGAAAGGGTGAAGGGTCGGGTGGCCGCCGCCGAGTTCGCCCACCGCGCCGGGCCCGCCCTACAGGCCTCCGACGAGCTGGCAGTCTCCGAGATCGAGCTCGGAGACGGGATCCACGGGAGCATCGACGAGGCGGTGTCGGCCGCCCGAGAGGCCTTCACGAACTATCGGGAGATGGGTCTGGAGAGACGTAGGACGATCGTCGACGCGATGCGTGCCGCGATGCTCCGCGAGGGGGAGCGGCTCGCCTACATGGCCGCCGAGGAGACCGGGATCGGGAGGGCCGAGGACAAGGTGATCAAGAACCGTCTCGTGACCACCAAGACTCCCGGTCCCGAGGATCTCGAGCCCCACGTCGTGACCGGTGACTCTGGGATGATGATCACCGAGTTCGCCCCTTACGGGGTCATCGGGTCGCTGACTCCGACGACCAACCCGACGTCGACGATCATCAACAACTCGATCTCGATCGTCTCCGCGGGCAACGCGGCGACATTCAACGTCCACCCCAACGCCGCCCTGGTGTCGGTGGAGAACATCAAGCTGCTCAACCGCGCGATCGTGGGCGCGGGCGGACCAGCGAATCTGATCACATCGACTCCGAAGCCGACCATCGAGTCGGCACGTGAGGTCATGCACCATCCCGACATCCGCGTCCTGTTGGTCACCGGCGGCGAGGGAGTAGTGAAGGAAGCGTTGAAGACCTCGAAGAAGGCTATAACCGCCGGACCCGGCAATCCTCCGGCCGTGGTCGACCAGACGGCCGACGTCGAGGCTGCCGGTCGCGACATCTACCTCGGAGCCTCGTTCGACAACAACGTGATCTGCACGGACGAGAAGACGACGATCGTGGTCGACTCGGTTGCCGACCGGCTGGTCCAGGCCATGGTTGCCAACGGCGCCTACCGGCTCAAAGACCATGAGCTCAAGCGGCTGGAGCGGGTCATCTTCCGGGAGATGGGTCCGGACAACAAGCCGGGAATGATCAACCCAGCCTTGATAGGAAAGAGCGCACAGCGAATCCTCTCTGAGATCGGGGTCGCCGTGGACGACGAGGTGCGTCTGGTCATCGCCGAGGTGCCCAGAGAGCACAACCTGGTGTGGACGGAGCAGATGATGCCGGTGATGCCCGTGGTGAGGGTGCACAACGTCGATGACGCCATAGAACTGGCGGTGAGGTCCGAGCACGGCTTTCGTCATACCGCCTCGATTCACAGCACCAACGTGGAGACCATCACCCGAATGGCGCGCGCCATGAACTGCAGCATCTTCGTGGCCAACGGCTCCAACTTCAGCGGACTCGGAGAGGGCGGCGAGGGATTCACCTCGTTCTCCATCGCCACTCCGACCGGCGAAGGGCTCACCCGACCACGCCACTTCTCCCGCGTCCGCCGGGTCAGCGTCGTCGGGGCGTTGCGCATTGTCTGATCCGGCAATCGCCCTTCTCGAGTTCGACTCGATCAGCGCCGGGATCATGGCCGGAGATGCCATGGTCAAGGCATCGCCGCTGGGAGCGATCTATGCCGGGACGGTCCATCCCGGCCGCTACCTGGTCCTTGTCACCGGCGACACCGCCAGCGTCGAAATCGCTGTCGACATCGGCACCGACGCCGCCGGCGAGCATTTGGCCGACTCCGTGTTCCTTCCTGACATCCATCCTGACGTCACCGACGCCATCGTCGGGGGATCGGAGGCCGCCTTACTGTCCGAGGAGGCTCTGGGGATAGTGGAGACGAAGACAGTCGCCGCGGTCATCGATGCGGCCGACGCCGGCGTCAAGGCCGCCGCCGTGACCGTGTCCTCGGTTCGGCTCGCCGACGGTCTCGGAGGCAAGGGCTATGTCCTCTTTTCCGGGGTCGTCGCCGAGGTCGAAGCGGCGGTCGAGGCTGCCGTGACCCGCACCGGGCCTCACCGCAGCCTGGTGCGGTCCGATCTGATCGCCCAGCTCCACGCCGAGATGGCCGAGAACCTCGGGGCCGAGCTTCGCTTCATGCCACGGGTGAGGACGGGCGGCTGACATGCAGTTGGCGCGGGTCATTGGTCGTGTCGTGGCCACCGAGAGGGCCGGGGGACTGGAGGGTGTGCGCTTTCTGTTGATCCAGCCCTTGGACAAGAATGGGGAGCCGGAGGGCAGAACCGTTGTCGCCGCCGATGCGGTGCACATGGCCGGGGAAGGCGAGCTCGTCTATTTCGTCAGCTCGCGGGAGGCGGCCGAGGCGTTGCCGGTCCGTTTCGTTCCCGTGGACCATGCGATCACCGGGATCGTCGACGAGGTGCACATCGGGGTGGAGACATGAAGGTGGGCAGGGTGGTGGGGACTGTCGTGTCGACCATCAACATCCCGCTGCTCGACGAGCATCGTCTGCTCCTCTGCGATATCGAGGATGTCGACGGCAACCCGGACGGCTACACGATCTGCGTCGACGTCGTGGACGCCGGGGTCGGGGAGACCGTACTCATTCTCGACGAGGGCAATTCTGCCCGTCAGATCCTCGGGCTCGATACCGGTGCCATCCGGGCCGTGATCGTCGGAGTGGTCGATGAGCTGGCCATCGACAACGAGCTGCGCGATCTGAGCTGAAAGCTATGACTCGACGCCCATGGTGTCCTTCCCGGGATCTCGACCGGGGTTGTCCCCAGCTGTTCTGCCAGATACCGGCCCAATGCGATCGGCAGCGCGGCGAAGTCCCGCCGATGCATCACCAACGCTGGGGTGGAGATCGTCTCCAGGAATGGGCGGGCGTCCAACTCGAGAAACGACTGAAAGGCTGTGCGTACGTTCCGTTACCAACTCGAGGGCAGGCCGACGCGTGTCATCAACGGTCTCGATCCTTCACAGATGGTGATGGCCAGGATCACAGTCCAAGTCCGGAGCTCAATTCTCCTGGCACTCCTATCCCGGACCGGTGCTGGTCAATGTCACTCAGGGAGAGCTGACGTACATACAGGCCAGCGATTGTGTGCCACGCCCCTATTCGGCCGGGACCGCCTTCATCGATCCTGGTCGAGGCAACGTGCACACCGCAATCGGCGCCGCAGATGGCGAGACCATATTGGTGGCGGCCTTCTTCGAAGTGCCATCAAGCGGCCCTCTCACCATCCCGGTGGACCCGCCAAACGACTGTGACCTCTAGACGCCGGGGCTCGAGCAGCATCTCCGTCTGACTGACCGTTGGGGCGGCCCGGGTGGTCGCGAACCCAGGGTTGCACGCTTCGCCCAGCTAAGTCTCCAGCCCTGAGAAAGGGCACTCCCGAGAAGGCAGCCCTGAGAAAGGGGCACTCCCGAGAAGGCACGAAGTACCTCCTGAGGTGGGACGGCCCTCACCGAGTCACTCCTTGGGCGGGGTGTCCCAATCCTGGACGTCTTCTCCGGCCTCCCGGGCGAGGATGTCGACTGCGGCCACCGCACCGGCGCCGGCCGAGATGATGGCCTGGCTCCTGGTCGGCCGCACGGAGCGGCCCACCACGTACACCTTCTCAACCGAGGATCTCATGTCGCGATCAACCACGATTGCTCCCGACTCGTCTTCCTCCACACCCAGCGACCTCGCCAGGGTGGGGTTCTTGCCTTCGGTGAGTATGAGATAGTCGGACTGGAACGAGTCGGACTCCGTCGTCACCTCGAACACTCCGTCGATGGCGACCGACATGACCTCTTCCTCCCGAATCTCTCCTCCGAGACTCCGAACCTGGTGATGCGCGATTTCTTGGAGCTCGGTGCCGGCGATCTCGGGAATGCCCAGGTAGTTGTAGAGGTAGGCGAAGTTCATCGCTGTCTTGTCCTGCCCGAAGACGGTCACCTCATGTCCGTTCTTCGCAAGGAACAGCGCAGCCGACAACCCTCCGGGCCCGTCGCCGACGACGATCACTCTTGCCATTGGTCCTCCATGTCCGGGTCCGCAGGTTCCAACACGGCTCCGGCTGGTCGTAATCCAGATCCAGCGACGAAGATGCAGATGTGGAGACGGTGACTCTGCCCATCGAAAGTGTTCTCGACCTGCGACGGACATTGCGGCCGTTGCACGGTCGATTCGGCCCGGATGGGTGGTGGCTGCCTGCCCGCACCCCGGATGGCGCCGGGACGCTGCGGTTGCGACGCACCGGCCAGGATCTGATCGGGGATGCCTGGGGTGAGGGTGCGGGGTGGCTGCTCGACCGGGTAAGTGCCATCGCGGGGCTCCACGACGACCCAGGGAGCTTCGAGACCGACCATCCGGTCGTGTCTCCTTTGCACAGATCACACCCTGGCTGGCGTTTTGGCCGGACAGATCTCGTCTTCGACTCCCTGGTCCCAACCATTTGCGCGCAAAAGGTGACCGGCATGGAGGCGAAGCGGGCGATGCAGGGGCTCTACCGTCGGTTCTCCGACCCCGCCCCGGGCCCGAACCCGTCTTTGCGTCTGCCGCCCGACCCGGTTCGTATCGCCGATGCCCCGTACTACCGGTTCCACGAGCTGCATCTCGAGAAACGCAGAGCGGACCTCCTCAGGAGAGTCAGCGGCGAAGCCGATTGCATCGACCGCCTTGCGCAGATCTCACCCCGCTCGGCTGCGAATCACCTGGAGAGGATCCCGGGCATCTCGGCATGGACGTCGGCGACGACCCTGGCCGTCTCCCACGGAGATCCCGACCAGGTTCCCGTCGGTGACTTCCACATCAAACACATCGTCGTTCACCACCTCACCGGTAGAGACCGGGGCACCGACGAGGAGATGCTGGAGCTATTGGAGCCGTTCCGGCCGCACCGCGGGCGGGTCGTTCGCCTCCTTCACACCCTCGGGCACGAGCCCAAATTCGGTCCCCGAATGGCGGCGAGGAACATCACGCGGATGTGACCGGCTCCTCTTTCGCCTGGTTGTCCCGGTCGAAAATGAACAGGGTCGGGATCAGAACCAGGACGAGGGGGACCAACATGAAGGTCAGGCTGGTGGGGAGAAGGACCGCCAGCAGCATCATCACCCAACCGCCCAACCGGAGCCGCTTGACCCGGAATCGAGCAGGGCCGTCGAAGCTGAGCAGGAAAGCCACGCCACCAACGGTGCCCAGCAACCCGGAGGCGATGATCCAGAGGTAGGCCCAAGCCTCCCAGGATCCGGGTTGGGCCACATTGACCACGAACGTCCAGCCGCTTATCAGGGCTACGGACACGGCGACGAATCGAGCGAACACCCGACCCATCCATCGCAGCAGGTCCATGCGGATGAGGTTAACGGTCGAGCCAGGTGACGATGAGATCGCCTACCAGATCGGGGTCGTGCATCTCGTTGTGACGCGCCCCCTCGACCAACTCGAGGAGGGCCGTAGCTCCCGACGACTCCAATGCGTCGAAGAACTCGAAAGCGAACCTGTCCTCGACGAGACCGTCGAACTCGCCGTACATGATCAGAGCGTCGAGATCCGGATTGGCGGGGGTGAGGGTCTGCGGGTTCCCCGCAGCCCAAATATCGGCGGCTTCGTCCGGCCCCGCGCCGAAGAAGATCTGCATAGCGAGACCGAGCCGGCTCACGTCGTAGGGACCTGCCAGTCCGACGAAGCGGTCGGGTAACCCGCTTCCTGACGCCGGGCAGTCCCGGGCGTACTCGTCGCCGGTGAGGGCAACGATGGCGCTGATGTGAGCGCCGGCCGAGTGTCCTATCAAGGTGACCGTGCCGTCGGATTCGGGATGTGCTGCGGCGATCCTCACCGCACACGCCACATCGTCGACAGCCTGGGGGTAACCGGGAGATCTACCAGACGACAGGGCGTAACTCGTGTTCACTGTCAAGAAGCCGCTCGCGTTCAGGTGGCGCGCCAGTGGCCGCATCACTGAAGGCGCGCCCGTCACCCAACCACCGCCATGCACCAGCACGACCGCGGGAAAGGGCCCTTCGCCATCGGGTACGACTATTTCGGCGTCTATGTCGGTCGGTGCCTTCTCCGATGCCGTCAGAGTCGTGCTCGTCGAATCCAATGACGTTGTCGTCGTGCTCGAGGTAGCCGCGATGATCGTGGTCGTGGACACCCCAGGCCGGGGTGCGGTGGTGCTCGTCGGAGCTGCCGACCCATCGTCTGAGCAGGCAACGAGGACGACGACGATCAGGAGAGCAAGGAGGCTGCGGCCGTGTCTGTGTGCCATTCGACCTCGGCGTCCCCATCGCCGATTCGTCCAGCCGGGGTCTCGCCTGCGAACGAGTCCCGGAGAGCTTCTGCCTTGTTCTGTCCGGCTGTGATCATGATGAGTCGCTCGGCGCTCCAGAGGAGCGGATACGTCGCGGTGAGACGTGGCTCCCCGGTCTCGGGTATCAGGTTGGCCACGTACCAGCGGCGCTCTTCACCCAGGGCCGCGCTGCCGGGGAAGAGAGACGCCGTATGCCCGTCGTCACCCATTCCCAGGAGAATCAGCTCCGGGGCGCGTCCGTCGTGAAGAGATCGAAGTCTGGCCTCGTAGTGTGCCGCCGAATCTGGCGGCTCCATGAACTCACTCCATCTGGGACGTTCGAAGCGGGCGGGCACATGGGAGATCAGCGTCTCGGCCGCCATCCGGCCGTTTGACCTGTCGTGATCGTGCGGGACCCACCTCTCGTCGGAGAGCCAGGCGTCGACTCGCTCCCAGCCGGTGGCGCGCCCCCGCAGGGCCTCGTAGGTCGAGATGGGTGTGCTCCCCCCGGCGAGCCCCAACGAGAATCGCTCACTCGAGGCAGCGATGAGGTCGGCGATGCGTTGCGCCGCGCCAACTGCCACCTCCTCTGGAGTGTCGTATACGACCAGATCCATCGAGAGGACGGTAACCGCGGTCGTATGGTGTCGGAATGACCACGCGACGCTCGGTCACCTGGGACGGAGAAAGTGTGACCGCCATAGCCCAGGGCAGCGGGAGGACCGGTGTGTTGTTGGCCCATGGGGCCGGCACCAACCAGGAACATCCCTCGATGGTTGCGTTGCGAGAAGGTCTCGCCGAGGGGGGTCTGAGCGTGATGACCTTCAACTATCCATACACCGAGCGAGGCGGGAAACGACCCGATCGGCAGGAGAAGCTTCTCGCCTGTCACCTGGCCGCTGCAGATGCTCTCTCCGCCGACGTCGACGGCTTGTTCCTGGCCGGCCGGTCGATGGGAGGGCGGATGGGGACCTACCTGGCTGCCGGCGGCTATCCGACCGACGGGCTGGTTCTCTATGCCTATCCGCTCCATCCACCGGGAAAACCGGAGAACCTGAGAGTGAGCCAGTTCGATGAAGTCGACGTCCCGATGCTGTTCTTTCAGGGCACGAAAGACACCCTGAGTCGCATGGAGCTCTTCGACGAGCACATCGCGACGCTCCCCAATGCCGAGGTCGAGATCCTCGCGGGGGCAGGGCACGGATACCGTGGTGGTGGCTGGAACCTGGAGACGATCACCGAGCGGTACGTGGCCGGGACTCTGAGTTGGATCGCCGCCCTCTCATCTGGCACAACGAAGTGAGTACGGCCATAATTGAGGCCCACCCCTTCCACATTCGTCCAAGGAGTTCTTCACAATGTCGCAAGTAAGCCTGCGCGCCCAAGCCGGTAGAAAGTCAGGCTCTCGCGAGTCGAGGCGAATACGCCGAGGCGGAGAGGTCCCGGCCGTCGTATACGGCACCGAACTCGATCCGATTCCGGTCCAGGTCGACTCCCACGACCTCCACGTCGCGTTGCACACCGAGGCCGGGACGAACGCGATCATCAATCTCGAGATCGAAGGCGGTGACACCCTCACCACGATGGCCCGGGTCATCGAGCGCCACCCCTTCCGCAACGAGTATCGCCATGTCGACTTTGTCACGGTCGATCTCAGCCGGAAGATCACGGCCGAGGTCGCATTGCACTGGGTGGGAACCCCCGAAGGCGTGAAGGACGGCGGTGTGTTCAGTCCTCGCCGCACCCATGTGCAGGTTCAGGTTCTGCCAACGCAGATCCCGCAATTCATCGAGCTCGACGTCTCGGCGGTGGAGATCGGTGGCTCATTGCGAATCGAAGACCTGCCCGAGCTCGAGGACATCGAGTATCTCGAGGACCCTGACGCCGTCGTGATGTCGGTGACCGTCCCGGCTGCCGAGATCGAAGAGCCCGAGCCGGAGGAGGCGGAGCTCCTCGAGGGCGAAGAGCTCGAAGAGGGTGAAGAAGGCGAAGAGGGTGCTGAAGAGCCTGAAGGCGAGGGCGAAGAGGCCGAAGAAGAAGGCGGCGAATAGCCCGGTGCGCCTTGTCGTCGGGCTCCGCAATCCGGGACCCGACTACGAGGGCACCAGACACAATGCCGGAGCCGAGGTCGTCGCGCGCGCCGTCCAGACGGTCGGAGAGTCCTTCAAGCGTGGTCCGTCCCGCATCCGCGGGCTGGTCGCCCAGACCGGGGTGGGCAACGATCGAACAGTGTTTCTGCTCCCATATACGTTCATGAACGAGTCGGGCTCCGCCGTGCGCGGTGCTCTCGACTACTACGGGCTAAACCCGGTCGATCTGATGGTGGTTCACGACGACATCGACCTTCCGTTCGGTCGTCTCCGTATTCAGGTGGGAGGAGGCAGTGGGGGCCACAATGGGGTCCGTTCCTTGGAACGAGCCCTCGGCACCAAGGAGTTCTCCCGTCTCAAGTTCGGTGTGGGGCGTCCCCCGGGCTCACAGGACCCCGCGGACTACGTTCTGCGCACATTCACCAAGACCGAGCGCGCCGAGGCCGATGAGATGGTGTCCGACGCCGCCGATGTGGTGCAGCGATGGCTGCACGACCGGGAGCGGGCCCAGGAGATGGCAGCACTCCGGGGACGTGAGGACGGTTGATGGCGGACCTCCTAGGAGCCATCGACCAGGGCACCAGCTCCAGCCGGTTCATGATCTTCGATGCGAACGCCAACGTCGTGGCGGTGGCCCAGGAGGAGCTTCGCCAGATCTTCCCACAACCGGGCTGGGTGGAGCACGATCCGGTCGAGATCTGGGACTCCACCGTTCGGGTCATAGAGCAGGCACTCGAAAAGGCCGCCCTCGAAGCCTCCGACTTGGCCGCTGTGGGGATCACCAACCAGCGGGAGACGACTGTCGTGTGGGACAGATCGACGGGGGAGCCGATCGCCAACGCCATCGTCTGGCAGGACACTCGCACCGCCGACCTCTGCGCCGAGCTGTCGGGCTCGGATGGCATCGATAGGTTCCGGGCGCGTACCGGTCTGCCCCTCGCCACATACTTCGCGGGTCCGAAGATCCGCTGGCTGCTCGATGAGCACGGCCTCGGCGATCGGGCACGGCGGGGCGAGCTGGCCTTCGGCACCATCGACTCCTGGCTCGCCTGGAAGCTGACCGGTCTCCACGTCACCGATGTGACGAATGCCTCCCGAACCCTTCTCATGGACCTGGTGACGACGGGTTGGGACTCCGACCTGTGCATGGAGATTGGTGTGCCCACACACATGTTGCCGGACATCGTGCCCTCGGTCGGAGAGGTCGGGACTTGTCAGGGGCCCCTCCAGGGTGTCCCCCTGGCCTCGATCCTGGGCGACCAGCAAGCTGCCCTCTTCGGCCAGGCTTGTTTCACCGCCGGTGAAGCAAAGAACACCTACGGAACTGGCAATTTCATGTTGATGAACACGGGGACCGATCCGGTGCACTCGAGGTCGGGGTTGATATCGACGGTCGGATATCGAATCGACGGCGAGCCCACCGTCTACGCCCTGGAGGGCTCGATTGCGGTGACGGGTTCTCTGATTCAATGGTTGCGAGACAACCTCGGAATCATCACGTCCGCTAGTGAAGTCGAGGCGTTGGCGTCGTCTGTCGATGACAACGGAGACGTTTACTTCGTGCCCGCGTTCTCCGGTTTGTTCGCCCCACATTGGAGACCCGACGCCAGAGGCGTGATCGTCGGTTTGACCCGTTTCGCCAACAAGGGGCACATCGCCCGGGCCGCGCTCGAGTCGGCCGCCTATCAGTCGGCCGACGTCCTCGACGCCATGACCGAGGACTCCGGGGTGGCTTTGACCGAGGTGCGCGTCGACGGAGGGATGACCGCCAATGCGACCTTGATGCAGTTTCAGGCAGACCTCCTGGGAGTCGATGTCCTCCGCCCCACCATCACCGAGACGACTGCCCTCGGCGCTGCCTTCGGGGCCGGGCTGGCCACGGGTGTCTGGTCGGAGCTGGACGATGTTCGATCTCTTTGGTCCGAGGACTCCCGCTGGTCTCCTCAGATCCCCCCCGAGGAGGCTCACCGCCTCCGCGAACGGTGGCGTCAGGCCGTGGAGCGCTCCTTCGACTGGGCGTGACGGCCATTTCTGTGCCGGTTTGTGCGTTCGGAGTCCTGATAGATCCACACAGAACGGTTGCCAGCCCCCAGCCCATCCCCGCCGCTTATGATCGGCCGCGGAGCCGAGATGACGTTGAACCTCCCCAATGCGCTCGCGTTGTTCCGCATCGCGATGGTCGTGCCGATCATGGCGTTCACCCGCGCCGATCAGATCGACGGCCATTTCACGATTGCCGCCGCGCTGTTCCTGGTCGCCAGTTTCACCGACTTCCTCGACGGCTACCTGGCTCGCAAGACCACCGGGGGGACGGTGCTCGGAGCCTTCCTCGACACCACGGCCGACAAGATCATGGTCACCGGGACACTTCTCGCCCTCGTCTCTGTCGACCGGGTGTCGATCTGGCCGGCGGCGATAATCATCTTCCGTGAGTTCACAGTGATGGCCCTGCGTGGGGTCGTCGCCCAGAGAGGTGGGCTCATTGCCCCTTCGACGTGGGGCAAGCTCAAGGCGTTCACCCAGTACGCTGCGATCTTCTTCGCTTTTCTCCGTTTCTCTGAGAAGTGGGGCCCGTGGTATTTCGATCAGTACCTGATGCTGATTGCAGTGGTCGCCACGATCGGGTCGGCCTGGGGTTACATCACCGCTTTCTGGTCTGTGGTGCGCCATCACCCGACCGATGCCAAGACATGAGCGTTGCCGTGACCGGGGGATCGGGAGTCGTCGGCCGCGCCGTCGTCAGACACCTCGTCGACGCTGGTGAGGAGGTATGGGCCCTGGCCCGTTCCAGTGAGGCATCGAGCACGCTCTCGGGTCTGGGAGCCCGCGTCGTAGCCGGAGACCTGTTCGATGACGACGCCGTCGTTCGTCTCATGAAGGGTCGGCGACGTGTATTCCATATAGCGGGTGTCAACGAAATGTGCTCTCGTGATCCGCAGCGAATGTGGCGGGTCAACGTGGAGGGGAGCAAGCGCGTCGTCGAAGCCGGTATCAGGGTGGGAGTGGAAAGGCTGGTTCACACGTCTTCAGCAGCGACCATCGGCGAACCCCAGGGAGAGGTTGGCACGGAGACCTCGCTCCACCGCGGGGAGTTCCTCTCCGAGTATGAGCGGTCGAAGACGGTGGCCGAGCGTTTGGTGCTCGACCGAGCCGCTGAGATCGACGTGGTCAGTGTCAATCCTTCATCTGTGCAGGGTCCCGGTCGATCGACCGGGACCGGTGCGATCTTCCTCGCCATCGCCCGTGGCGACCTCCCATTCCTGGTCGACACGACCATCTCCTTGGTGGACATCGACGACTGCGCCCGTGGTCATCTCCTCGCCGCGGAGAAGGGGCGGTCCGGGGAGCGCTATCTGCTCAGCGGTCCGGTGGTGACGATTCGCCAGGCCGTGGCCGCCGTCCATAGAAAGATGGGGCTACGCAGGTCGCCCTGGTTCGTTCGACCCGGCGTCCTGTCCACAGCCGCTCCGTTGGTCGAGGCGCTCTTCAACCTGGCCGGCAAGCAGTCGCCCCTGTGCGCAGAGTCGGCGCGTGTGCTGCTGCATGGACACCGGTACGACGGCTCACGCGCCACGCGGGAGCTGAGTCTGGAGTACACCACCTTCGAGGAGACGTTGGACCGGACCCTCGGGTGGTTCGATGCAGAAGGGCTGCTCCGCTGATTCATGCCCGGAGTCGATTCGGCAAGCGGTGGATCTAGGTCCACGAACCCCGCTAGAAACCAGACATGAACTTCCTCGATCCCATCGACGCGACGAATTTCGACCCCGAGATCGACCCTGGAATCGACTTCTATCGGTATGTCAACGGAGGATGGCTCGCAGCCAACCCGGTTCCCGCCGAACATCCGGCGTGGGGTGCCGCCTTCGAAGTCCACGTGAGGAATGAGGCGACGCTGCACGAGCTCCTCGAGGATTCCGCGGCCGACCCGGGCAGGAAGGGCACTCCCCGACAGAAGGTGGGTGACTACTTCGCCGCCGGAATGGACACCAGCACCATCGAGGCGGCCGGGATATCCCCACTCGACGCGCATCTCCAGAGGATCGCGACAATCGGTTCGATCGAGGACCTCGGTGCAGTCCTGATCGACCTCCGAAGGTCCGGCGTCGCAGCTTTCCACTCGCTGGGCATCGAGCCCGACTTCGAGGACTCCGACCGCTACCTGGTGTATCTGTCCCAGGGTGGGCTCGGTCTGCCCGACCGCGACTACTACCTGCGAGAGGACGACCGTTCCAAGGCACTCGTGGCGGCCTATTCGGACCACATGACCGCTCAGCTCGAGAATCTCGGTGTGGGCGGCAGGGACGAAGCCGACTCGATCCTGGTGATCGAGACCAGGCTCGCCGAGGCGTCCATGCCTGCCGAGGAGCACCGCGATCTGAGCAAGGTGCTCAACCGATACGACGTGGTGTCACTCGACGAGCTGATGCCCCGACTCGGTCTGACCGGGCATCTCCGCGGGCTCGGAGTCACCTCGGAGACAGTGAGCGTCGACAACGCCACCTTCTTCCAAACACTCGATCGGGTTCTTTCCGAAACACCGATCGAAGACATGAGGAGCTACCTGCGCTGGCACCTGGTGCGACGATTCGCCCCGGCTCTCCCGGCCATCTTCGAGGACGAGGCGTTCGACTTCTACAACCGCAAGCTCGGAGGCCAGCGGGAACCGAGGGAGCGGTGGACACGGGTGCTCGCCGCGGCCACCGGCGACATCGGAGAGCTCGTCTCGAATCTCTACGTCGATGCGGCGTTCTCGCCTGAGGCCAAGAAGCGATGCGAGGAGATGGTCGATCGCCTCATCGAGGCGATGAGAAGTTCGATCGAGAGCCTCGATTGGATGACCGACGCAACCAGACGGGCCGCCCTCGACAAGGTCGGCACGTTCACACACAAGATCGGCTACCCGGACCAATGGCGCGACTACTCGGCGTTGGCGATCGACCGCACTTCGTTCGCAGGCAACAGGATGCGGGCGGCTGCCTTCGAGTACGACCGCAAGATGGGGCGTCTTGCCGACCCGGTCGACAAAACCGAATGGGAGATGCCCGCACACGTCGTAAACGCCTACTACAACCCACTCCACAACGAGGTCGTCTTCCCCGCGGGGATTCTCCAGCCTCCGTTCTTCTACGCCGACGCCGACGACGCCGTGAATTTCGGCGGGATCGGCACGGTCATCGGCCATGAGATCACCCACGGCTTCGATGACAACGGCAGTCGGTTCGACGAGGTCGGTCGACGTCGTAACTGGTGGACCGACGAAGACAGGGCCGAGTTCGAGAATAGAGCCCAGGTGCTCGTCGAGCAGTACTCGGATTACGAAGTGTTCGACGACCTCAAGGTGAATGGCAAGCTGACCCTCGGAGAGAACATCGCCGACCTCGGCGGTCTGGCCATCGCATACGACGCGTTTGTTTCGACGTTGGACGGGATGGAGCAGGACATCGGGGGACTGAGCCCCGTACAACGGTTCTTCGTGTCCTTCGCCACCATCTGGCGCATGAACTACAGCGAGGAGTACCTGAGGATGATCACCAATGTCGACGTCCACTCACCCAACCCGTTCCGGGCAAATGGATCGATCTCCAACTTCCCACAGTTCGCCGAGGCTTTCGGTGTCTCCGAGAGCTCTCCGATGCGTCGAGCAGCAGACCGCCTCGTCGACATCTGGTGACCTATTCCTCGCGCCTGGCCTCTCGCTGCTGGACCATGAGCCCGACGATCATCGCGACGAACGTCACCAGATACACCTGACCGATGACTGCCTCCACGGTGGCCAGCAGGCGACCGATAGGTGTGACCGCCGCCAGGTCCCCATATCCGAGTGTCGTGATCGTCACGAGACTGAAATAGACATAGCTGGTCGTCGGCTCCGGTTGACCAAATAGCGGATCGCCGAACGCGCTCAGATTGAGGTAGAAGAAGGTGAAGGCGAGAGCGATCAACAAATAGGCCGAGAGGGCGCCGAGAAGCGTCTGCACGTCGGCCCCGCGATGTTGCAGCAAGCGTCTGATCACGAGGATCGGCGCGAGCAGCGAGAGCACCGTCCAGATCAGTGATATCGCCCCGATCCCCCTGGCCTCACCACCACCGATCCATTGCGAGAGGACGACTCCGAGAGCCGCAAGCACACCGAGCCCGATGCCGACGTTGACCACGACCCGGTAGCGCCGACGAACCCCCGAAGCTTGAAGGGCAAGCAGGAGAGTGCCACCGACGAAGACACTGACCGTGAATTGGCCCAGCGCCGACGCCAGGTCGTCGCGGGCCTCCCCGAGATCGATCAACGCCAGTGTCACCACCGCGATGGTCGTCACCAGGAGCAGAAGCCCGAAGCGGTCGAGGTACCTGGCCTCGTCGTCGAAGATCCGTCGCATCATCGGTAGGTCTCGCCGGATCATGTCGTTGCACCGCTGCGGGTCCTCGATAAGGCCCTCTTGAACTCCGCTGTGCCGTCGACGAGGTTCTGGGTGTAGCTGCACAGGCCGATCAGCCCGAGGGCTTTCACCTTCTCAGCGATTATCGGGCCAGCCAGAATGAGAAACGCCAGTACCAGCAAGCGGAATTCGACGGTCTGCGCCGCCGCCGTCAATTCGATCACCGACGGCTGAACAGGTTCATGGCTCCAACATCCTAAGGATCGGCCACAACGCCGGAGCGTCGGTACGATCCTCCTCTCGATGGCCGCCCCGCTGCAACCGCTCCTGTCTGCATGGCGCTCACAACCGTTTCCCGATCTTTCGAGGACCTGGGCCGTGGCTGCGGGTGGCCGTGCCTTTGCGATTGCCGGGCTGTTCGACAGCGTCGGTGAGAGCTTGCTCGTCGTGGTGCCGGGTGAAGGGGAAGCCGAGGAGTTGGTCGACGATCTTCGCCTGTTCGTCGACGACGTGGTCCTCGCCCCGGCGTGGGAGATCCTCCCTTTCGAGCATGTGTCTCCGAGCATCGCCACGATGGCCCGCCGCTCGGAAGCCCGCGAGCGGCTTGGGGGAGACGAGCCGGTCTTGGTGGTGGCCTCGGTCCGAGCGTCGATTCAGAGACTCAGCCCCTCTTCGACCACGCCTTTCCGCATGGCCAAGGGCGCGGAGGCCGATCTCGTCGAAATCGCCTCGACCCTGGCCGCGCTCGGCTACTCCCGCACCGACCGGGTGGAGGCACGTGGTGAGTTCGCAGTGCGCGGTGGCATCGTCGACATATTCCCGGCCCAGGGAGATCTCCCTCTGCGGCTCGACTTCTGGGGTGACCAACTGGACGAGGTCCGCGAGTTCTCCGTGGCGACTCAGAGGTCGCTCGATGCCCTGGAGGAGGTCGTTGCATATCCGGCGCGCGAAGTTCGTCCCGGGCAGCTCATGACCGAGACGGCTCGGAGGCTTCTAGTCGAGGAGCCGTGGGCCGCCTCGACATGGGATCGTATCGCAGAGGGTCAGTTGTTCCCCGGAATCGAATCGTGGCTCCCATGGCTCGCCGATGAGACATCCCTGATCGATCGGCTCCCCAACCGCGGCCACCTGGTAGTGGTAGACCCGGTACGGGCCCTCGATCGGTCCCGTGACCTCCTCAAGGAGGAAGATGAGCTGGCTTCCGCACTCGCTCCCACTTGGGGAGAAGCCGCTCCCGACGCCGGCGACCACCCCGCCCTGTTTCTCGATCTCGAGACTTCCGTCGAGACGAGACCTCATCTGCAGATGCCGCCGGCGCCCACGGGGCCGGCAGACCCGGTGCTCCGGGTGACCGCCTTCGACGCCACGGCAGGCGACCCCGAATCGGTGGCATCTGGTCTGAACCGCCTCCTGGCGAGGAGTATCACCCCTGTTGTCGCCATGGACGGTGAAGCTGCGGCTGACCGTGTTGCCCGGGTGCTCGGCGAAGAAGGTGTTGCGATCGAGCGGCTGGAGGAGCTCGCCAACTCGCGGCCGGCGATCATCCCGATCGGCATTCACAAAGGTTTCATCACTCCGGATCTGGGCGTAGCCGTCCTCGGAGAGCAGGAGATCGCGGGTCGACGGCGAGCTCACCGGAAGTCGGCGAGAGCCCGGTCCCATACCGCTCAGCAGTACCGGGACCTCGTCGAGGGCGACTATGTGGTCCACTACCAGCACGGCATCGGTCGCTTCGAGGGTTTGGTCTCGAGGACGATGGTGGGAACCGAGCGCGATTATCTGGTCGTCGCTTACGCCGGATCCGACAGGTTGTATGTGCCGGTCGAACAACTCGCCGCGGTCAAGCGTTACACAGGTGGCGAGATTCCACGGGTCTCGCGTATGGGCGGGAAGGACTGGTCGGAGCAGAAGGCTCGGGTCCGCCGGGAGGTTGCCGCCGTCGCCGCCCAGGTCGTCGAGTTGCATCGCAAACGCGCTCTGGCCGAGGGCCACGCCTACGACCCCGATACCCCGTGGCAAGGTGAGCTGGAAGGGGCGTTCCCCTTCGAGGAGACTCACGATCAGCTTCGGGCCATCAACGAGGTCAAGACCGACATGGAGGCGGACAGACCGATGGATCGCCTCGTGTTCGGCGATGTCGGGTTTGGTAAGACCGAGGTCGCCATCAGGGCGGCATTCAAGGCGGTGCAGAGCGGAAAACAGGTCGCGGTCCTCTGCCCGACGACGCTCCTCGCCCAACAGCACCATCAAACGTTCTCGGAGCGATTCGCCCCCTATCCGGTGCGCGTCGAGGTTCTCTCCCGATTCCTGACCCCGAAGCAGGCCCGGCGAGTGGTCGAGGGTCTCGCCACAGGCGAGGTCGACGTGGTGATCGGGACCCATCGCCTCCTCTCCGAGGATGTGAGATTCAAGGAGCTCGGTCTCCTGGTGATCGATGAGGAACAGCGCTTCGGGGTCGGGGCCAAGGACGCCATCAAGCGTCTCCGGGTGGGAGTCGACGTGCTGACACTGACCGCGACACCGATCCCACGCACACTGGAGATGGCCCTCACCGGTATCCGGGACGTGTCCCACATAAGAACCCCTCCCGAGGATCGGCACCCGATCCTCACCTATGTGGGTCCCTACGACGACCAGGCGGTCTCGGCGGCGATCCGCAGGGAGCTGCTTCGTGAGGGTCAGGTCTTCTACGTTCACAACCGGGTCCAGTCGATCGAGCGTGCCGTCGCCCGGCTCCGCGAGCTGGTGCCCGACGCCAGGTACGTGGTGGCGCACGGTCAGATGTCGGAGGGTCAACTCGAGCAGGTCATGATCGACTTCTGGAATCACGAGTACGACGTCCTGGTGGCTACGACCATCATCGAGTCGGGTCTGGACCTCCCCAAGGTGAACACTCTCATCTTGGAACGGGCCGATTTGCTCGGCCTCGCCCAGCTGTACCAGCTCAGGGGTCGGGTCGGCCGATCGAGCCAGCGTGCCTATGCCTATCTGTTTCACCCCACCGACCAGTCGCTCACCGAGGACGCCCATCGGCGGCTGGAGGCGATCGGAGAGGCCACGGACCTCGGGTCGGGCTTCCAACTCGCCCTGCGCGATCTCGAGATCAGGGGTGCGGGCTCGATACTCGGTGAGGTCCAGTCGGGACACATCGCAGCAGTTGGCTTCGACCTCTATGCAGAGTTGGTGGCCGAGGCGGTCTCCGAGTTGGAGGGTCGCTCGGTCGAGGATCAGAGCCCGCCGGAAGTTCGCATCGACTTGCCGGTTGACGCGCATGTCCCCGAGTCCTACATCGCCGACCAGGAGTTGCGGCTCGAGGCATATCGGAGACTGGCATCGACCACGACCACCGACGAGGTCGACGATGTGGTGGCCGAGTGGAACGATCGTTTCGGGGCTCTCCCGCCCGAGGCGGAGTCGCTGATTTCGCTCGCCCGCTTGCGGGTGGAGGCGATACGGGTGGGTCTCGAAGAGATCGTGAAGCTCCGCAACGAGATCAGACTTGGCCCGGTGGACTTGAGACCGTCCCAGGAGGTCCGACTGCAGCGGCTCGCCCCGGGCTCGGTGTTGCGTGCGTCGGAGGGCATCGTTTTCCTTCCGGCGAGGGAGCCCCTCGTCGAGAATCTGATCGACTTTGTAAAGAGAATGTGGGAGGCGTGAATCTCGTCTAAGAGGGCAGGCCACCTACCATTTCTCACAGTCTTCCCTGTTCAAAGGACTCCTCGTGAAGAAACTCCTATCTCTCGTCGTGCTTGGAGCCGTCGTCCTCGCCGCCTGCGGCGGTGGTTCCGACGCCGTTGCGGCAACCGTGGACGGCCAGGATGTCACCGTTGGCCAGGTGGAATCCATGATCGAGTCCGACGGAGCCACCATCCCCAAAGAGCAGTTTGCCCAGTTCCTCGGATTCCAGATCCAGTGGCAGGTGATCAACGATGCCGCCGAGGCCGACTACGGGATAACCGTCACCGACGAGGAAGTGGCCGCCGAAGCCGATCGCATCGTGGAGGGGGCCGTCACCGAGGGTCAGTCCCGGGAGGAATTGCTCGCCCAGCAGGGGGTCACCGAAGACTTTCTCTCCATGATCGCTCGACAGGGGGTCATCGACGCTCATCTCCGCGAGATCCTGCGCGAAGACGCCCCCGAGCCCACTGAGGAAGATCTCGAGTCCCAGCTCAACGCGGCGAAGGCGCCCCTCACCAACGCCTGTGTCTCTCACATCCTGGTGGCGACCGAGGAAGAGGCGAACGACGTGCTCGACCGTCTCGAGGGCGGCGAGGAGTTCGGGGAGTTGGCCACCGAGCTCTCCTCCGACACCGGTAGCGCCGAGAACAACGGCGTCCTCCCTTGCGGGACACTCGAGACCTATGTCGAGCCGTTCCGTGACGCTGCCTTGATCGCACCGGTCGGTGAGATCTACGAGACCCCGGTCGAGTCTCAGTTCGGGTGGCATGTCGTCATGGTGACCGATCGTGATGACGCCGCCGAAGCCGATCTTCCCTCGGACGACGAGTTGGCCGACCTAGCCCGCGACGAGTCGATCCAGTCCGAGCTCCAGACCTGGTTCCTCGAAGCTGTCGAGGGAGCCGAAGTGACCGTCGACGAGACCTACGGCACCTGGCAGGCAAACCCGCCGCAGGTGGTTCCCCCCGCCAGCGAATGATCACGATCATCGGTCTCGGTCCCGGCTCTCTGGCCCGGGTCCCGACACCGGTGAAGACGCTTCTCCTCGACCCGGCAGCCGTTGTCGTGGCTCGCACGAGACACCATCCGGCAGCCAGTGAGCTCGCCGCCACGCGCGAGGTGGTCTTTTGCGACGACCTCTACGAGTCAGCCGAGCGGTTCGACGACGTCTACGAGGAGATTGCCCGCCGGGTGATGGACCACTCTCAGAAGGGCCCTGTCGTATATGCCGTGCCCGGCAGCCCGACGATCGGGGAGTTCGCCGTTCGCAAGATCATCGAGAGCGGTGCCGATGTCGAGGTGATCCCCGGCGAGTCTTTCGTTGATGCCATCCTCGCCGCGGTCGGGTACGACCTACTTGACCGCGGTCTTCAGATCCTCAACGGCCACGAGCTGCCCGACCCTCTGATCCTCGACAAGCCGACGGTCATCGGGCACCTGGACACTCAGGAAGTTCTCGCCGACGTTCTCGACTCCGTATCTCGCGTCCTGACGGAGGGCGAGCAGGTGACCCTTCTCGTTGGTCTCGGCGCAGACGACTCCACGATCGTCACCAAAGCCCCCGGCGAGATCGACCTGGCATTGTCGGGGTTTCGCACCTCATTGTTCGTCGACGCGGAGCCTGGTGGGCTCATCGGGGCCGTCCGGGTGATGCGGCGTCTGCGCGCCGAGTGCCCCTGGGATCGGGAGCAGACGCACCAATCCCTCGTCAAGAACCTCGTCGAGGAGGTCTACGAGCTCATCGAGGCGATAGGGCAGCTACCGCGATACGGAATCGACTGGGTGGCGTACGCCGCAGTGGAGGATGAGCTCGGGGATGTCCTGTTGCAGGTGCTGTTTCACGAGGCAATCGCCAGAGAGCAAGCCGCATTCGACATCGACGGCGTTGCCGAGGTGCTGCGTCAGAAGCTGATTCGACGACACCCACACGTCTTCGGTGATGTCTCGGTCTCCAGCGCAGCCGAGGTCAAACAGAACTGGGATCGCATCAAGGAGGCCGAATCCGGCAAGGCAGGTCGATCCGTGCTCGATGGCGTCGCCTCTGGTCTTCCGGCTCTGCAGCGGTCGGCGAAGATCCAGAATCGCGCAGCCAAAATCGGTTTCGACTGGGAACGGGCCGATCAGGTGGTGGACAAGGTGCGTGAGGAGCTCGAAGAGCTCGACCTGGCCCTCGCCGGTGAGGGTGACATCGAGGACGAGCTGGGCGACGTGATCTTCTCCTTGGTCAACCTCTCCCGTCATGTCGGAGTCGATCCCGAGCTCGCCCTTTCGCGAGCGACAGATGCGTTCGAGTCGAGATTCCGGCTGATGGAAGAGGATGGTCCGTTGGAAGGTCTCGACCTCGAGCAGCTCAACCAGCGGTGGGAGAGGGCGAAGCAGGTTTCACCGGGGTCATAGCCGGGGAACAAGAACCGACCGGTGGTAGCTTGGCGCGCCCAGGCAAAAGCGGTCCCCACCCAGCAGATGAGCGATTTCACCATCGAGAGAGTCCACGCACGTCAGGTGCTCGACTCGCGTGGCAATCCCACCGTCGAGGCAGAGGTGTTCACACGTTCTGGTTTTGGTCGGGCGATCGTGCCATCCGGGGCATCGACAGGCACACACGAAGCCGTTGAGCTTCGCGACGGAGGCGACGTCTACGGGGGCAAAGGCGTCAAACGCGCCGTTGGCCACGTGATCGACGATATCGGTCCCGCCCTGACCGGGCGCGATTCGAGCCGTCAGGAGGAAATCGACCTGGTGATGAACGACCTCGATGGCACTTCGAACAAAGCGAGTTTCGGGGCCAACGCGATCCTGGCCGTATCGATGGCCTTGGCCAGGGCGGCTGCCGCCAGTGCCGGGCTTCCTCTCTACCGGTATCTGGGCGGTCCCTCGGCCCGGCTCCTTCCGGTTCCGTGTCTCAACGTGCTCAATGGCGGTGCCCACGCCGCCAACTCGGTCGACATTCAGGAATTCATGCTCGTGCCCGCCGGGTTCCCCTCTTACCATGAGGCCCTCCGGGCAGGCACCGAGGTCTACCACGCGCTGAAGAGAGTGCTCGCCGGGCGTGGGTTGTCGACGAACGTCGGCGACGAAGGCGGCTTCGCCCCCGACTTGCCGACCAACGAAGCAGCCATCGATCTCCTCCTGGAGGGGATCGACGAGGCCGGCTACGACTATGGCTCCGAGTTCGGAATCGCCCTCGACGTCGCTGCCACCGAAGTGTTTCGGGAAGGTCGATATCACCTGGAGGGGCGAGACCTCACATCCGAGGAGATGATCGACTATCTGGCCGACCTCGCCCGGCGTCACAAGCTGGTCTCGATCGAGGATGGGATGGCCGAGGACGATTGGGATGGCTGGAAAGCGATAACGCAACGGATCGGTGGCGACACGCAGTTGGTAGGTGACGACCTGTTCGTGACCAATCTCGACATCCTTCGTCGCGGGATCGAGGAGAAAGCCGCCAACTCCATCTTGGTCAAGGTGAACCAGATCGGGTCGGTGTCGGAGACCCTTCACACGATGGAGGCCGCCGAGCGCGCCGGCTACACCCGCATGGTCAGTCATCGCAGTGGCGAGACCGAGGACACTTTCATCTCCCATCTTGCAGTCGCCACAAATGCAGGTCAGATCAAGACGGGAGCGCCGGCGCGCGGTGAGAGGACCGCGAAGTACAACCAGCTGCTCCGTATCGAAGAGCGGCTCGGTTCAGAGGCGCGTTATGCCGGTTGGGACGGTTTCCGATGACTCTCCTGCGTCGGCCCGGCGCCCTGGTGTCGACACTGCTCATCCTGTTGATGGGCGCCGCCTTCTTCACTCAGGTCGTCCCGTATGGTCAGATCGTCGACTCGAGACGCCAGGTGACGGAGGCCAGAGATCAGCTGTCCGACCTCGAGGCCGAGAATGCAGCACTTCAGGCTGATGTGGAGGCGCTGCAGACCCCAGGGGAAATCGAGAAGCTGGCGCGGGAGAAGCTCGGCTACGTTCGTCCCGGTGAGACCGCATTCGTCGTGCTCGACCCACCGGGCACCGAAGAAGGGGCGGTTGGGACGGATACGTCCGACGAGCCGGCCGAGGAGAAGACCTGGGTCGACCGGGTATGGGAGTTCCTCTCCGGCGCCGACATGGATTGAGCCGTGACACAGACCGACGACAGGACGGTCGTCGAGGTTCAGATCGGACGACCGCTCCGGGCGCCATCCGAGGTCGTTGCCCGATGTCACCTGAGAATGCCGGTGGTGGTCCGTGTGCCACCTCGCCTCGATGACGGGACGCCCTTTCCCACCCTGTACTGGCTGACCTGCCCGCTGGCCGCGACCCGAATCGGACGCCTGGAGGGCACCGGGGGTGTCAAGCGCATGGAAGCCAAGGCGACATCGGACCCCGAGTTCGGGGCGAGGCTGAACGACGCCCACGAGGCGTACGCGTCCGAGCGGGACGCCCTCACCGATGTCACGGGTGGACCGCGTCCCAGGGGTGGGGTGGGCGGTGCCGAAACGGGTGTCAAATGCCTGCACGCCCACTACGCCCACACCGCCGCCGGCGGCGCCAACCCTGTGGGGGAGCTGGTGGCGGCTTGGATAGGGCCCTTGGATTGTGAGGTCCCCTGTGTGGTGGGAGACGACATGAACCCGGAGTGGGTCAACAAGCCGTGAGGGTGGGTGTCGTCGACATCGGTACCAACTCGATGCGACTCCTCATCCGGGACGAGGATCGAGAGTACGGGCGTTGGGTCGAGGTCACGGGTCTGGGCCGCGGAGTGGACGCCACGGGTCGCCTGTCCGACGATGGCGTCGAGCGAACACTTAAGGTGCTCGGCGGGTTCGGTGAGCAGATGTCGGGGTCGAACGTTGTGAGCAGAGCCGCCATCGCGACGTCGGCGACGCGTGATGCCGCCAACCGGGAGGAATTCCTGGACAGGGCCGAGGCTGCCCTCGGGGTGCGGCCGGAGGTGATCTCGGGTGTAGAGGAGGGCCTGCTCGCCTTCGACGGCGCCACCTCCGACTTTCTCGTAGCCGAACCGGTCATGGTCACCGACATCGGTGGTGGGAGCACCGAGTTCGTCATGTACGACACCGTTCTCTCTGTAGACATGGGCTCGGTGCGCCTGACAGACCGGATGAGCGGTGATTACCCGCTCGATGACAGACACTGGGAGGAAGCCACCGAGATGGCTTGGGCCGCTTTCGACGATGCGCGCGGTCTGGAGATTGGCACCCACATCGGGGTTGCCGGCACCTGGACGAGTCTCGCCGCGATTGCGCGCGATCTTCCCAGGTACGACGACGCCGCAGTCCATGGTCATGTCCTGGCACAGGCGGAGCTCGACCGTGTCGTCGACATGCTCTGTGACATGACCCTCGATGAGATCGAGGCAATCCCCTCGCTCGACCCGAAACGAGCGCCGGTGATCAGGGCCGGCTCGATCGTGGCTCACGCCGTGATGGGAGTCCTCGACATCGAAGAGACCGTCATCAGTGTCCGCGACACTCTCGACGGTCTCGCCATGCAATTACTCGGCGTAACCTGAAACCATTCTGTGCGGGTCTGTGTGGCTCCTGGCCGCGCAGACTGCACAGAATGGAGCGAAGCCCTGGCCCGGGTGGCGGAATTGGTAGACGCGAGGGGCTTAAACCCCCTTGAGCCGTGACGGCTCGTGGGAGTTCAACTCTCCCCCTGGGCACCAGGAAACGCCTGGTCGGGCGGTGCACGAGGCTGCCACCACCTTCAGGAAGTCCTCACGGTGGAGGCGAGCTCTTTGCTCTGGCAACCCCCCTGCATCGTGAAACTTGGTGGTCGCTAGACGGCTGGCCGCCCGGCAAGCCGGCAAGACGGCCTCAGTGGCTTGTGAGGAAGTCGAGGAAAATCGCGGTCCACTCGACGCGGTGGTCGAAGTGTGGGCCGTGCGCCGCCCCTTCGATCATTTCCATGCGAACTTCCCCTCCGTTCGACTCGTACGCCTCGAGAACCGCCTTGATCTGGTCGACCATCGGCTGCGGAGGAAAGACGTCGGCGCCTGGCCAGTCCGGAATCATGCCGGCTCCGCCCAGGACACCCATGTCCCACGCCGACTGATTGGAGACCACGATGTCCTCGGTCCCGTGGGTCCACAGGATCGGCGGTTTGGGATCTATGTCCACGATGTCGTCCCAGCGGCAGTACCTGCCGGAGAGAGCATTGAGAATCCCACTGGTTCCAGGGGCGACGCCTGGCCAGTTCCCAGAGGTGGTCATGTCGCCCGGGTAGCCGCCGTCGCCGATGTTCGTCTTGAAAACCTCTGCCAGCAGCACATCCTCCCGCTCCTTGGGCTCGCGATGGTCGGTCGACCAATAAGAGCTGTTCATCACGTTCCGGGGCGAAAGTGGTGATTCGGCGGTGTCGTCTTTGTTGGAGAGACGCTCCACGAACTCGGGGACCACGCCTCCACCACCCGACCCTGCATAGTCAGGGAAACACGCTGCACCCTCCGAGTCTTTGGTGCTGCCAAAGCCGTAAGGGGACACCGGATCGATGAACGTGACCGATCGGACTTGAGCGGGACGATCGATGGTGTAGCCGGCAATGGCGGCACCGCCGGTCGACCACCCAACCAGGTGGATCGGTCGAGAGATACCCAGCGCTTGCATCAGGGCGTGCGTGTCATCGGCCCAGTCCCGTAAACCCCGGGTGGCGTCGATCGGCTTGGGCTCGGTGTCACCGAAGCCACGCATGTCCGGAGCCAAACCTCGATAGTCGTCCGGTAGGTCGTCGAGAATGCCTTCCATGAAGCGCCCGGTGGCGAGATTGCCGTGTATGAGAACGACCGGCTCGCCATCAGCCGGGCCTGTTTCCAGGTAATGGATGCGGAGACGGTCGGTATCGGCGAATTTCGACTCGGCTGCCAATGTTCCTCCTCGCGTGCTGGAGGAAACGGAACATACACAAGGACGCTAAGCCATTTCGCCTACGCCGATGGCCGAAACCACGAGAGGTTCCCGACTAGGACGTGGGGCCCGGGCCGGGGGGGGGGGGGGGGGAGAGGGACCGGGCCCG
>DASPGH010000083.1:0-5615 GCA_035620735.1 Acidimicrobiia bacterium
CGAGACGATCTCCCGATCCACTATGTCGCGCAACGCCTCGGCGATCGTGCCGTCGAATGTGGTCCCGGGAAACGCCAACACGCTGAATTCCACCGATCCCATCAGATCGGCGGGGCGAGTCTCACTCATCGGGCATCGACAATACCCCCCTCGAGCGCAGGGTCAGCTTGGTGGCGAACGACTAGCTGAAGTCGAGAGGTCGTGCAGGTCTGGCTGTTTGCCCTGGTTCCGGGCGAGCTCCACGAGCGCGTCCAACTCGACGCCTGCAAGCTCAGCTCGGTTTGCGGTATCTCAGACCGGTGACGTCGAGGACGCCCGTCAGCATCCCCTGGAGATCCCATGTGGCCAGGTTCTCGGTGACCACGAAGTTCAGGTTCCTCTCCCCTGCTTCGTCGATCACGTCATAGATCAGAGCGGCCTTCACCACCAGGCCCTCCTCGACGAGGTTCTGCGCCAGGTTGGCCACCGACTCTGCGGGTGTCACGTCGACGATGCTAAATACCGCGTACCCGAAGGTCCGGCATTGCGACCGATGGTTTGATCCCACGGGATCAACGCACACTCAACTCGAGGCGGTCTTGTGCGAGGCTCAGAAAAACGGTCTGACCGCGTCAGCCGGCGCGGATCTCCCGGGCCCGGGCCAAGACGGCGCTCCCCTTCTCGGACACATCGGCGAGCGGCTGGGCGAGAGCGTCGGCCACGACCGACCCGTCGAGCCCGTGGGCTCCCAGGGAGCCTTCTTGCCAGTCCAGCATGTCGACGACCATTCGGTCGTCGCCAGTGAGCAGGGCCCCTTCGATGGCTCCCAGCAACAGCCTCGCCTCGTCTTTGAGTCTCGTCGAATTCGGGTCGAGGTCGGCCTCGGCCCCGGCCAAAATCGCCGAACGGGCAGCCCGGAGCTCGATGAGATCCTGAGGCAGAGCCGCAACCGCCTCGACCTGAGGGCTCCCGTCCTTCGCCCATTCGTCCACTATCAGGGCGACGTCGCGGAGAGACTCGACGTAGGCATCGGCGCCGACGATTTCCGACCACTCTCCGTGTTCGCCGACTCCTTTGCCCCCGACCAGCACCGGCACCCCCACCTCATGGGCGGCAGCTATGACAGCCCGGGCGCCGACCAGATGAGTGGACATGGCGACGGAGAGGACCAGCGCCGCCGGCGGCTCGCTCTCCAGAAAGACTCGGAGGTCGTCGCTGGGCACGTTGGCGCCGAGGAAGGTGGTCCGGTACCCCAAGTAGACGAGGTGCGCCGCTGCTGCCCGGGCCGGCAGCGAGTGCTGGTCGCCCTCCGCCGTCGCGACCACCACCATGGGTGCGTCGGCCGGCTGGTCGAACATCCCGATCAAGAGGGAGATCACAGTCTCGATCGATGCCGTCACCGCGTGTTCCTCGGCGACCAGGTAGTCACCTTGCGCCCAACGCTGTCCCACCGACCTCTCGGCCCGGATCAGATAGTCGAAGAGGATCGACTCGAATGAAACACCCTGATCCATCAGATTCGCGGCGATGCGGTAGAGCTTTCCGGCATCGCCCGACATCGCGCTCGAGATCAGCGCCAACTCTATTTCTGGAAAGTCGGGGGCAGTCAACAGCCTCTCCGTGAAGCGGCGCAGGGGAGGCTAGTGCGGACACATGAAGCCTTCACCGGTTGGACGCGGCGATCGGCACGTATCGTCTGAGGCTGTGGGAAGCGCAGAAGAGAATGCCGGCCGCGATGACGCGACGCTCGTGGCGCGAATCGCCGAAGGAGACCGCGACGCTCTCGAAGCGGTGTTTCGTCTCTACGGAGGCGCGGTGAAATCGATGGCGCTGCGGGTGCTCCGCAACGAGACGCTGGCGGAGGACACGGTGCAGGACGTCTTCGTCGGGTTCTGGGAGTCGCCGGAGCGCTTCGACCCCGCCCGGGGATCCTTGCGGACGTTCCTCGTGACCATCGCTCACCGGCGGGCGGTCGACGCCGTGCGCTCGGAACAGGCCCGGTTCAACCGCGAGGAGAAGGTCCCCGAGGACGTCCCCGGCTCGGTGGACGACGAGGTTTGGAGCCTGGTGGTCTCCGACCAGGTTCGGGCAGCGGTCGAGTCCCTGGCCGACGGAGAGCGGGAGGCGATCGAGCTCGCCTACTTCGGACATCTCACCTACGCCGATGTCGCCAAGAAGCTGGGATTGCCCGAGGGCACGGTGAAGAGCCGGATCCGCAGCGGGATGCGCCGGCTGAGCCTGGTTCTGGCGGACGTGTCGTCATGAGCGGCCCGGGCCGGATTCACGACCAGATCGACCTGTACACGACAGGTGCCCTCACCGGCGCGGAGATGGTCGCCTTCGACGACCACCTGCAACGCTGTCCTGACTGCCAGGCCCGGGCTCCGCACCTGTTCGAGGTGGCGGCGGCACTGATCCCCGACTCCCCTGCCTCAGAACAGACGTGGAACCGGATCGTCGCGGCAATAGAGCGGGCGTGAGGAGGGCGGCTGCAGTGCCCGAAGCAACCCTGTTGGCTGGAGAGAGCTATTCGGTGAAGAGCCGGTTGTCGATGAGGCGCTCTTTGACGTGGGTGCCCTCGGGGTCGACTCTCAGGTAGTCGAACTGCTTGGCGAATTCGATGTCGACCATGTCGTCGCCTTCCCGGTTCTTCTCGACGGAGAAGATCAGCCGACCCTTGAACGACTCGGCGTTGCTCAGGTCGTAGGTCATCTGCGACCTCGACACGATGTCGTACTTGTCGTTCAGCATCACGATGACGTCGGCTTCATATGCGATCGCCGATGACCCACGCAGATGGCGAACGCGGAGACGTGGTGCCGTCAGGCCCTCGACGTTGGCTGCCGCCACCGCGACGACCGCGATGTTTGCGCTCATGGCGAGCTCCTTCAGTCCTTGGGCGACGATCGTGATCCTTTCCTTCTCATCGGCGCGATCGTCGTCGACCGGGACCTTCTGGATGTAGTCGACGAAGAGAGCGTCGGTGTCGGCGTCAACCAGCTTGCCGAGCTCCTCGAGGGTCGTGCTGGCACCAGAGGCCCGGACCAGCCAGAGTCGATCGGCGTAGTCGCGCAGCCTGGCCTGCGGCTCACGGAGGATCGGTGCCTCGATCATCGCTTCACCCAGACTGATCTCCCCGGCGTCCAACCTGGTGAGGGTGGCCCGGGCGGAACGGCCTCGCTCGCTGAGCCGATCCGACGTCGGCAAGCCGCCCAACTCGAGGTGTAGCAGACGCCCGAGAAGGGTGGCCTCGTCATGCTCGTAACAGGCGAACACCACTCGGTGCCCGTTCTGTGCGAGATTGCGAGCCCATTGCAGCGTCGTGATGGTCTTCCCCGCTCCAGGTGCACCACCCACCAGCGTCAGATTCCGGGTGCGAAGACCCCCTCCCATGACACGGTCGAGAGGGTTGAAGCCGGTCGGCATCGTCCGACGTGACCGTGCGCCATTGTCGGCCTCGTCCAACACCGAAGAGATCGACTTACGTTTGATTGAGTCCTTCAAGACCATGGCCGCCCCCCAGCGAGAAACCGTTCGATGGGGCCAAGATACTCGTCCCGGAAGCCAGCGAGAAGTCCGATCTCGGGCCGGGCCGCGGGCCCTGTTGATTTAGCACCCCAGCCATACTTGTGAGGTGATACTCCCGTTTCGTCGCCTATGCTCGCCGCGCGACCAGGAGAAGGGAGACCGGAGTGTCGAGTCGAATCATCACAGTGCCCGATCGGGAAGTGTGGGTCGTGGCCGGGCCGACCCTGGTGGCCTCGCTCGTGATCGCCGAGCTCTTCTACAAATTCCACAGCTTCATCCTCGAGGCGGTGGCGATGTTGGCGACATGGTGGGTCCTCACCACGTTGACCCGGCTGGTCCTCTCCCTGAGAAAAGACACCACCTGACAGACTCAGCCTCCTGAGCCGCCCACCTCGATTGCGGGGAGATCGGTCGCCGCCATCTGTGCGTTGAACTCGGCGAGATCCTTCGCCAGCAGCTCGGCGAGCTTTTCCAGCTGTTCGTCGATCTCCTCGGAGTAGTCGGCCGTCAGCTGGAGGGACTGCTCTGTGGGAGGAGCGTCGGCACTTGCGATGACGCTGATCACCGAGGCGAGTTTCTCGTTGAGACGGGCCGGCTCCTGACCTCCGAACATGTCCTCGTGCTTGCCTGGCTTGATGAGCTCGTTTTCGATCTCGGAGAGCTTCCTGGTCAAGCCGTCGGCGACCGAACGCATCTCTTCATGTAGATCGGACCGCGACGACCACGCTCCAATCTGGCGGGTGACCGAACGGATGGTGATCACCGCTTCGTGAGCCGCGGAGATCTTGTCCCTGATCGCCAGGAGGGCCTCCAGTTGCCGCTCGAGGTCATCGACGGAGACGTCGACCCTGGGATCCCTCACGACCTCGAAGGTCTGCGACCAAGAGGTCGACTCCTCGTCGGGCCCCGACACGAGCAATCTGACCTCGTAGGTTCCGGGCACGACCAGCGGTCCCTGGTTCGCCGCTGCTGCCATCTTGTTGCCCAGAACCCGGGTGGATCCCGCATGGCGAAGGTCCCACACGAAGCGATTCACTCCCGTCTTGGTGGTGATCCAGGGCCCGGCATTGAAGGTCTTCTCATCGTCCTCCATGTCGTCGTAGCCCTCCGGCTTGGTGCCGACGGTGCGGACGAGCTCACCATCGGGGTCACGTATCTCGAGACTGAGGGCCGTGCCCTCGGCGATCTCGTTGCCGAGGATGTAGGTCACCACCGCCCCCATGGGTGCCGCCTCTCCGGCATCGAGAAACTTGCGGCGGACCTGACCCGTCTCGTCGATGGTGGCCTCGAAGGTGGCCTGCTTGCCCAGCGAGACCCAGTAGTCCTTGCCCTCGCTCTTGATCCAGGGGGCGAACAAGTCGGGCAGGATGCGATAGACGGCCCGTGGCTGGAGGAGCCTGGTCTCTCCCGTGCTCGCATCGTCCATGAGCTGGTGGAGGGGGGTCAGGTCGTCCATTATCCAAAAGGATCGCCCATGGGTTGCCACGACCAGATCGCTGCCTTTCACCGTCAGGTCATATACGGGTGTCACCGGGAGATCAGATTCCCAGCGATACCAGGTGGCGCCATCGTCGTCAGACAGGTAGATGCCCGTCTCGGTGCCCACGTAGAGCAAACCCGGGCGGGCCGGATCGGCGCGGATCACCCGCACGAAGTCGTGGGCGGGGATGGCGGTGTCGCCCTCACCGACGATCGACTCCCACGTGGCGCCGTAGTCCTCGCTGCGATACAGATAAGGGGTGTTGTCATCGAGCTTGTAACGGGTGGCGGCGACGTAGATGGTTCCCGCCTGGTGGGGAGAGGGCTCGACGGTGCGGACATAGGTCCACTCGGGCAAATCGGGAGGGGTGACGACGTCCCAGGTCTCGCCACCGTCCCGGCTGACGTGGACCAACCCGTCGTCGCTTCCCGCCCAGAGGACACCAGCCTCGAGAGGGCACTCGCGCAGGGTGGCGATGGTGCAGTAATGCTCGGCGCCGCTGGTGTCTTTGGTGATCGGCCCACCGGAGGCGGCCAGCTTGCTGGCATCGTTGCGGGTGAGGTCGGGGCTGATCGGCTTCCAACTGTGCCCCTGATCGGTGCTCCGGAAGACCATGTTGCCCGCGGTG
>DASPGH010000084.1:0-21606 GCA_035620735.1 Acidimicrobiia bacterium
TATGGACGAGATGTGCCCCTCCCCGATCGCCCGGGCACTCATCACGAAGCGTTGGGCACCTTCCTCGACCGGCCCGATCGGCACTACCGAAGGGTTGGTGAGGGCGGCAGCCTCGTAAGCGTAGGTTTGGGTGAGGATCGCACCGATCAGAAGCAGACGGTCCTCATCAGCGACGTCCTGCAGTCGCGGGGAGCGCTGACGGGCCATCTCGAAATGACGACGCCAGGTTCTGGTGATCTCTGGGAAACGTGTCCCGTATCTCTCCAGCAGACGGCCCAGCCAGACATGTGCTTTCTCGGCCGGGAGCTCCAACGCCCGATCCGCGATCTGCTCGAGCCGCCCGGGGTCACCCCCGAAGTTGACAGTGCCCGGTATGAAGGGTCGCGCCACGAGCCGCGTCGGATCGGGTCGGATGTGATGCTCAGATCGGATCACCTGCACAGTGGCCGTCATTGTGGCCATCCAACGTCGAAATCAATGGGACCTCGGGCTCAGAATCGTCACGCACCCTGTCATGCCGTCGCTGCCGTTGGTGACACCTCACGAATGAGGTGCGAGTACTTCCGGGCCACCAGAGCCCAGTTGAGATCTTCGGAGATTCGGGTTGCCTCTCTCACCGCCCGCCGATAGACGATGGGATCCTCGAACAGGTCCCGGATGGCTGCGGCGATGGCACCTGGGTCGTGATCGACGACGATTCCGGCACCCGAACCGAGCACTTCCTCCGAATAGGGGAATCTGGTGGCGACAACGGGCCGTGCCATGCCGACGGCCTCGGTGATGACCCCGGACGAGATCTGATCGCTGTTGTCGTATGGGACGACGACCACGTCCGACCGCCGGGCCATATCGAAGAGCTCCTGGTCGTCGACGTAGCGATCAATGAACTCGACGGACCTGGAGAGCCCGAGCTCATTGACCCGATCCTCGAGGAGCTTGCGATACTCGAAACCCCGCCTCGCCGCCACCACCGGGTGGGTCCGCCCGACGATGCGGTAGGTGACGGGTGGGTCGATGTCCCGCAGCATGGCGAGGGCCTCGATGGCCCGCTCCAGGCCTTTCCCCGGTCCGAGAAGACCCCAGGTCATGAGTTGTCTTCTCGGCTGATGATTGGCCGGCTGCGGCGACCAATGGGCACCGTGAGGGATCACTTCGATGCCCGAGGAGGCGAGACCGTAACCGTCGACGAGGAGGCGCTCCGCAGAACGACACAAGGCAACGACTGTGCATGAGTCGGCCAGCGCCCTGATTATCGACCTCTGGGCCGGAGTGGGCTCCGAGAGCACCGTGTGCAGGACGACGACCGTCGGTGTCGATAGCCCTTCGATGAGATCCACCACCGAGGCGCCGTCATCCGAACCGAAGATTCCGAACTCGTGCTGCAGCACGACGACATCACACGATTCGAGATGACGACGGGCGGCCCGAATCCCGACCGCGCTGTTGGGGTCGATCTGCATGACAACCGGCCCGTGCGAAGGCAGCTCGTCGGCACCACACGTGAGTCGGATGACACCGACGTCGAGCTGACGGTCGACCAGCGTGAGAGCATCGACGAGAGAGGAGGAAAACCGCGCGATCCCACATCGGGCCGGGGGGTAGGTCGATACCACCGCGACCCGGGTGCGAGACCCGGTGTGAGCAGAAGGTTGAGATGTGTCCAGCATTTGGAGTCGCCCCTTTCGTTTCCAGATACCCGCGAGCGCCGAAGTCGAAACGAGCCCGGTGGAGCGGCCACCAGGTGCGAGGCCTCGCCTGCAAAGAGCAAAACTCTCGCCTGGAACCGCGACGACCCGCCATACTGACCCGATGCACCGAACAACAGCCGAACTCGACGCACTACTGGAGGGCATACTCGATGCGCCCCAGGACGGCGGTCCCGTCGAGATGATCGTGCGCCGTCCCGCCGAGGACCAACGAGAAGAACTCGACTCAGGCGAGTTGAACGAAGCCGAGGGTCTGGTTGGCGACGACTGGCGGGGCCGTATGGGCGAAGACGCTGTCACCTACAGAGCGACACAGCTCACGCTCATGAACGCCCGGGTGGCGGAGGCGGTGGCCGTGACGCGGGATCGCTGGCCACTCGCCGGAGACCAGATCTATGTGGACATGGACATCTCGAAAGAGAACCTGCCTCCCGGGGCCCGGCTCGGCATCGGCGATGCGGTGATCGAGATCTCCGAGCAGCCGCACACCGGATGCGCCAAGTTCTCGGGCCGTTTCGGCGCCGACGCCCTGCGCTGGGCAAACGTCGGCGAAGGGCGTGATCGTCGTTTCCGGGGCGTCTACGCCTTCGTGGTCGAGAACGGTTCGTTCAAGGTCGGTGACAAGGTCACCAAGCTCTAGCCGGCGGCTTCCACCAACCTCTTATAAGCATCGTCATCCACGTCGATCCAGCCCCGGGCCAACGCTTCGTCACGTGTCGCCAGGGTTCGATGGCCGGGGATGCGGGCGCCCGCTTCTCTCAGCCTGTCAACCTCGGCCTGGGCGCGTCGTCGCACACCCATCTCGTCGCCGAGTAGAGACGCGGAGAAGGCGACGATCACGTGACCCCAGTCTCCGGGGTCTCCGGTCGCCCCGGTGAGGGCCTTGTTGAGGATCTCGATCATCATCGACAATCCCAGACCCTTGTGTCCTCCAAAAGGGAGCACCGCGCCGCCGGCGAGAACGTCGGAGGGATCCAGGGTCTCTCCACCCGCCGGGTCGATCGCCACCCCCGGGGGAAGTTGCGAGCCGGTGGCCACCGCGGTCAGGACGTCGCCACCTGATATTGCCGATGTAGCCATGTCGAGGATGAACGGCTCGTCGGTCGTCGGGATGCCGTACCCCATCGGGTTCGTCCCGAGGACCCTTCCTGTGCCCCCGGGCGGGGTCACGAAGTCGGGTGTGCCCGCAGTGATGAGTGCGATCAACCCGGCCGACGTGAGCTTCTCCAGGAAGAAGGAGAGGCTGCCCGAGGTGGAACGACTGCCTCTGCCGGTCACCACCGCGAAACCCGACGTTCCCGCCAGGTCGAGTGTGACATCGGTGGCGATCGAAGCCACCAGCATCCCCTGTTTCCCTTCGACCCTGGCCGCCGACGGTCCGATCGGTTGAACCTCGGGCAAAGGGATGGTCGCTTCGTCGACCACTCCGTAGCTCCCGGGGAGCAGCCGGATTATCCCGTGTGAAGGGCGCCCCGCCATCTCCCCGAACAAGACGATGTCGGCGATGCGTTCGCAATACTCCGCGGGAAACAGAGGGTCCAAGCGCTTCAGGATCAGGGAACGAAGCGACTCGATCTCGACCCTGGCCATTCCCGGATCGTAACGGCGCGGAGCTCAGCCCCCTGCGGGCTCGAAGTTGAACTGAACCGAGGCGTCGGAGCTCTCCAGGGTCAGACCCGATGGCCCAACTCGATATTCGGCGATCTCCGGGAAGTATCGATCGAAGGCCTGGCTGGCGGGATCCAGCTCCTCACAGCGCCCACCCCAGCCCCACTCACCGAGCTGGAGTATGCCCGTCGTCGCCGCCACAAACTCCCATCGAATTCAAAACAAGCCATCTCCCCACGAAAGCCAGGACCGCTGAACTCGATCCACTCGTTGCCGCTCGCCGGTCCCGAAGCTGCCCTCGGGGGTCTCGATGAGGATCAGATCCCATCGACCGTCGAGGCCGTTCTCGGAAGTGCGGCTGATCGCGATCAGCGCCAATGCCGCCACCAGCACCGCAAACGCAGCTGTCCCCAGCCAAAGCCTCAGATTGCGGCGAACCACCCCATGGCCCCGCGGTCGGCCAGCCAATGCTGGTGTGGGTGGAACATGTAGCGGCCGTAATCGGGAAGCTTGAATTCGATGATGGCGCGCTGCGCTTGGGCCAGGGCAATGGTGTCGTCCCGGAACGTGGGCGTGGCGCCCATACCGGCCGGGTAAACGTCAAAGGTCTGCGCGTGGAGATGAAAGGATGCCAGTGGCTCGTACTCCAACATGTTGACCACATATGCCCTCACCGGCTCATCGCGCTCGACCTTGATCGGATGTTGCGAGTAGAAGCCCGCGATCCCGTTCCAGGCCACGACCCCGTTGCGCCCGATCTCGGGGTTGGAGAACCCGGACAGGAGCAAAGCCACCTCTCGAGCAGGTGGTCGGCCGCCGCGAGGATCCACGATCATCATCCCGTACAGGCCCCGTGCGATGTGCTCGGCCAGAGGTGTCGTGTGACAGTGGTAGGGGTGCACGCCGGCAGGACCGGCCTCGATCTCGTAAAGCGTTTCGCCACCGGGGGGGATGGGCTCCCAGCCATCCATCTCGGGACGATGAGCGCCGTGGAGATGAAGGGAGTGTGCGTGGCCCGTCGAATTGCGGAGTCTGATGCGCAGGAGGTCCCCTTCGGTGACCCGGATGATCGGGCCCGGCACCGTTCCGTTGTAGGTCCATGCCTCTACAAAGACCTCGTTGCCCACCTCGATGAGCCGCTCCACGACCTCCATCTCGATCTCATGGACTCCCCGGCCGCCGACCGGTGCCCCTGGGAACGTATGGGCATCGAGGGCAGTCGACTCGATGCCGAGGGGCGGCGAGAATGTGTGCCCGTACAGAGCGTCGAGGACATCGGATCCCGTCGTCATGTGTGTCTGGTCGGTCTCGTAGGCCGCAGACGGTGCACCGGCATCAGTCCCCTCTTCCCGGGCGGCCGACCCGAGCAGGGAGCCTCCCAAGAGGGCGGCACCACCGAGACCGGCCTTTTTCAGCAGATCTCGCCTGGACAGCGACGTGTCGGGCTCTTTGTCGGCCATGACTTCCTCTAGACGACGCCTCCGATGACCAGACCGAGGGCCAGAAACAGGGCATATGCCCCGAGACCGCCGGCCAACAGCACCCAACGATGCGATGCGGGGATCTGGCTCTTGCCCACGATGTAGTAGGCGAGCACCCCCACAAAGGGGAGGATGAGAACCGCCAGGATCCACATCAGCTCGGCGCCCGCGCTGAGATCCTCACGTTTGCCGATGATCTCCCAGATGGCGATCACCACCCAGGCGGCATAGAGGACGATGGGGAGAACGTAGGCGTAGAGGCCCACGATCGCTCCGAACGTTGAGGCGAAAGTCACGCCCATGATGTCGATCCCTTTCTCTTGTGTGACCTCGAGGTCGGACGGCATGGCGGGGACAGCGATGGCGTCCAGGTCGGGCTTGGCCGAGGCAAAGACGCTCACGGCCGGGGTGACCGTGGCATCTGCGCCTTCGGGCATCTGTGGCTGGTCGGGAGGATGCGGCATGTCGCCGTAGAAGACCTCATCGTCGAGCCCTTGTTCGAATTCGATGATCCTTCCCAGTTGCTCGGTGACCGCCCCGAGTTGCCAGAGCGCCGGGAAGCGAAGCCCCTCGCAGGGCTGGGCTCCTTGCAGAGCCACGGGGAGGGTGTATGTCACCTCGTTCTCCTCGAAGCAGTTGCCCGATCGGGACATCCCGCTCAGAGCAAGATCCGCCAGCCCCGAGCCCATCACCACGTTCTCTGACACCGTGTTGTCACCGGACATGTAGACGTTCTCGTCGATGTTGGGCAGCACGTGGATTCCCACCCCGGGATGATTGACCACCAGGTTCCTCGTGATGAGAGACCCTTGCGCCCCGGCGAGGGCAACACCCATGCCCTGACCCGCCCACTGGGCTCCTTTGTGCGGAAACTCCCCGTACCCGTTGTCGTGGATGAGGTTGCCGGCGATCACCACGTTTTCAACAGGCGGTAACAACTCGCTGTCCAGGGAGTTGGGCGCCAGTCCGGTGCCGTTGTGGGCGAAGACGCTGTCGACTATGTAGATCTCGGTGGAGGCATTGGTCCCCGAATAGCCCAGACCGCTGTGTTCCCCAATCGAGTGGGTGATCACCGCGTTGCACGGGTTGCATTGGCCTATGTAATAGGAAGCGTCGGGCGAGCCGCTGGCGTAGGAGTGCTCGAAGAGACCATCACCGGAGTCGAAGGCATAGATCCCGTAGTCCCCGTTGTTAACCGCAGTCACATAGGACGCCCGGTACCCGCGAACACCACTCCAAAAGACACCGTTCTGAGTGTGGTTCATTGTCGTCAGATTCTCCACGACCACACCGTCGGTGAACAGCGCCCGGATCCCATTGTCCCTTTCGAACTCGCCGTCGATGATCACCTCGTTGCGGTCGACCCCTCTGATGACGAGACCCGGCGTTGTCACGTCGACCGCCTCGCGGTACACACCTCTGTCGATGAGGATCAGGTCCCCGGGCTGGGCCGCGTCGACCGCAGCCTGAATGGTCGGATAGTCGGCGGGGACGTTTCGAGTGTTCCCGGACCACTCCGTTGGCGACTCCGACGAGGTGTCGCCGGTGGCCGGCGGCGAGGCCTGGCCGTCGGGGGGCCCGGCACAGGCCGCGATTGCGAGCACGGCGAGCGGAGCGACCAACCCCAGCCGGGCTCGCACGATCAGCCCTCGCCGACGATCAAGGTGCCGGCCATCCCGCTGCCCTGGGCGTTGCCGTGATAGGTGCAGAAGAACGTGTAGGTGCCGGCGCTGTCGAAGGTGAGCGTCGCCTCATCCCCCTCGTGTTGATCCAGACTGCCGAACACATCCTCGGTGGACCACCGACCGTCTGCATCGACGGCATTGTGCGGGTTGGCTCCGGCACCCCGCCAGGTGACCGACCCGCCGACAGGGATGGAGATCTCGGTGTATTCGAAACGATTGTCGAACATGTCGACGACGACGTCCTCGCCTTCGATGGCGTCCCCGCCACCTTCTGAGCCGCCGCAGGCGACCATGATCAGTGCGCCCGCCATGACGAGCGCCAAGATGCGTCGTGTC
The DNA here is from genome assembly GCA_035620735.1 of Acidimicrobiia bacterium. GTDB lineage: Bacteria > Actinomycetota > Acidimicrobiia > Spongiisociales > ZC4RG35 > JANQRA01. The sequence goes on from DASPGH010000084.1 coordinate 6,817, forward strand.
AATCCGCGGAGCCTCCGAACAGCCTCTTGATCCAGGCCCACAGAGACGAGAAGAACAAGGAGATGCCTCTGACCTCACCCGCCCTGATCGTGTCGGCCTCCTCATCGGTAGTTGCTGCCAACTTGCCCTCCAGGCAGGTCACGAAGTCGCCTATGAGCCGTTTCGACATCTCGTTGATGAGACCGGTGCGGCCGAATTGGGCGGCGGGGCCCGAAAGCGTGACATCTGCGTCCACGTTCACCTTCGAGCCCCCAGGGTCGTCGGCGATCGAATAGGTCACCTTTACCTGGCCCCGTGATCCGCCCTTCTTGTCGACGCCCTTGCCTTCGATGGTGGCGGTGCGGTTGGACTCGTCGGGGGTGATGGTGGCCGTGCCCTCGAATGCAGCGCTCATCGGTCCCAGCTTGACTGACAGGTTGCCCGCGTAGGACCCGTCTTCGTTCTCGTCGGTCAACTCGGCACCGGGCAGACACTGGGCGACTGCCGGAACGTCCTGGAAGAAGGTCCATACGTCGGCGGGCGGCCGGGCAACCACGAATTCCTGTGCGATCTTCATCGTTCTCCAAAGAGTTTGGGAGCGGCCCGGAGGCTAGTGGCTCGCCCTTTCCAATCAGGAAAGGCGACCACTCAGTGGTGCTTGTTGTCCCCCGACAGCAGTTGTAGAGCATGCGGGATGATGTCGAGGACGGCCTCCAGATTCTCGGTCGCCCCTCTGGGTGATCCCGGAAGGTTGATGACGAGGGTGTGGCCCACCGTACCCGCCTTGGATCTGGTGAGAGCAGCCATCGGTGTGGCCTCCAACCCCCGGGCGATCATGGCATGAACCAGGCCAGGCGCCTCTCTCTCCAGCACCTGCCCGGTGGCCTCGGGAGTGACGTCGCGCAAGCCAAAACCGGTGCCGCCGGTGGTCACCACCAGATCAGCCGCCGAACAGGCCCGTTCGATGGCGGCCACGATGTCATCGGGCTCATCGGGAACGAGATCTCGGGTCACCTCGAACCCGGCACCTGTGAGTAGTGCCTCGAGCGCATCGCCCGAGCCGTCCTCCCGGGCACCAGCGGAGACGCCGTCGCTCACGGTGATGACTACTGAGCGCTTCCCCACAGCCTCGGGTCCACCGAGATGCCACCCTGGAGCACCCCCAGATAGAAGATCAGCAGCAGAATCAGGAAGACGATCAACCCCCAGGGCCAGCTGACCCGGCGGTCGTCCTCTGGCCCGCTCACCGAGCTGGTACCCGGCGCGGCAGCCAGGGTGGCCAGGAATATGACGGCTACGAGGGGAAGACCAGGTAATACCAGTCCCTGGCTGTCGGGAAGGAAATAGGGGATCGCGGCGAAGACCGAGGCGACTGCCGGGATGAGGGCGATCCAGAGTGCGAGCAACGTGCGACGACGTGAAGTCGAGACCAGACGGCGGTTGGGTGTGAAGGCGAGAAAGGCTGACGCCGCCGCCAGGGCGATCAAGAGAAGACCCAACCCTCCCCCCGCCGCGATGACGACATCGAGCCCCGGTGGTGCGTCGAGAGTCTCGTAGGCGAGAGCCAGTTGGCTGTCACTGTCGAAGGGGAGCAGCGCAGCCTGTGTCAGAGCCTGACGAAGGACGTGGAGAAGCATCCACAGCAGAAGAAGCCGGGGCACTCCATGACCCCGCTGGGTGGGATAGACGAACAGGGCAAACAGACCAATGACCACGCACAACACGAAGCCGCCTCCCCAGGCGAGATCGCTGGCCCCGGTGAACTCGACACGATTGTTGTAGAGCACGGCATCTCCACCCAGGAACTCGGCCAGGAGCCCGTCACCGAGGTCGTCGAGGAACTGGGCGACGACTATCCCGAATGTGGAGGCGAGGGCCGATGCGACTATCAGCGGCGTCCCGATCCGGGATACCACTCCCGGCTCCTCTCTGGTTGTCTCACCTGTCGCCACAGGGTGTTGATGCTAAACGCAAGATCGCCGACCGAAAGGTCTCTGGTTACCGTCCCATCCCCATGAGCCAGGAATACCCCGGGGTCTATCTCCCGGGCGAATCAGCCAACATCTATCGATCGACTCCTCTCGCCAACGCCGGCTGGTACGACGAGGGTCAGCACGGCGGGGCCTTCGCCGCCCTCATCGTCGGCCATGTGGAGACCCATGTGCCCACGCTCGCCGACATGCAGGTCAACCGTCTCACCGTCGAGATCTTCAGGGTGATCCCACTGGTCGACCTTCGCATCGAGACCGAGGTGATCAGGGAAGGCAAGAGGATCCAATCGGTCGAGGCCCGTGTGTACGACCCTGACGACGTGCTGCTCTCGGTGGCAACAATCCAACGTCTCCGGGTGGCAGACCTGCCGGTTCCCGGAGACGCCGCACCGCCGGCACTCGAATTGGATGGCCCGGACGCGATTGATGGCGACGTTGGAGACGCATGGGGAGTTGGTGAGTCGGGGAAGACGATGTTTCACCGCAATGCGATGGAAGTGCGCGAGATCTATGGGGGATTTGGCGAGAAGGGCCCGGGTGCGGTGTGGATGAGGCTCACCACTCCACTCGTCGCCGAATTTGAGACAACGCCGCTGCAACGGGTTGTTGCCACCGGTGACTTCGGCAATGGGGTCAGCCGGGCCCTGGACTACAACGAGTGGGTCTTCATGAACCCCGACCTGACGATCCACGTGGCCCGCTACCCCCAGGGGGAGTGGATCGCCCTTGCCGCCGAGTCCGCCTACGGGAACCTGGGACGTGGTGTCGCCACGGGGACGCTCTGGGATACCGGGGGGTGGCTGGGACGATCCACACAAAGCCTCTATCTGGACAAGATCGGCTAGGAAGAGGCGAGTCAGCTCGCCAGGAGCAGCGTCCCCACCAGCCAGACCACGAACAGACCGATGCCGATCGAGAGGACCTCGACCGTCCGTCTCCAATTCTGCGCCATCCAGGTCACCGCTACCGCTATCAGAAACGCAAGTGAAGCCGACCACCATGTGGGCACTATTCCCGCCGATGCGCCACCGATGACCAGCACGATGACGACCGACACGAACCCACCGGCGACCAGCGCATAGAGGATCTGGCGTGGCGTCGCTTCGCTCATCGGAGACCTGCTGCCTCTGCAACTGAGCGATACCACCCCGCCAGGCTCTCGATCGTCTCATGTGCGTTGAGCCCACTGGGATTGGGCACGACCCAAAGAGCCGACTCCCCGATCGGAGCATCCTGGTCACCCAAACCGGCCTGGCGATTGCCGAAAGCATCGCGATAGGCAGTCACACCGGCGACGGCCACCACTTTGGGGCGGACCCGGTCGACCACCGACCGCAGCCTCTCCCCACCCTGGCGAAGCTCTTCACTGCTCAGCTCCGAGGCCCGGACCGTGGCTCGCTCGACGAGATTGGTGATACCGATTCCTGTCGCCACGAATTCGGTTCGCTGTGCGTCGGTCATCCCATGGTCGGTGTCGATCTCACAGTCGATGAGCCCCGCCCGGCGCAGGGCCGGGTAGAAGCGGTTCGAGGGGTGACAGAAGTGGGTCTGGGTCGCTGCGGTCCACAGACCCGGGTTGATACCGACGAAGAGCAGCCGACATCCCTCGCCGATCAGGTCGGGGACCGTTGCCCCCCGGAAGGTCTCGAGCTCGGCTTTGGTGAAGCCCACCTTGCGACGTCAGGCCTCGACGATCGAGACGATGTTCCCTGCAGGGTCGCGCAGCCAGGCGACCGGATGCACCTCTGGGGTGCGGTGGATGCCTCTGGAGTCGGTGTTCGGCATCTGGTACTGCTCGAAGATGACGCCGCGCTCGTTGAGATCGTCGACGGTGGCCTCGATGTCGTCGACCGCGATGTTCAGCACCGTGAAGTTCGCCGGCTCGTGACCAGGTCTCGGGTATATCAGGATTCTCCCGTCGGACCCGGCCCGAAGCTCGAGACCTCCCGGGACGTCTGCGCCCTCCACGCCCAATTCGACGTCCCGGACCATGAGACCCAGAACCTCCCCGTAGAAAGCCCGTGCTGCGTCGATGTCGTCGACCGCAAGACCAGAGAAGACCTCGCGGACCTCCATCAGAGCGCCGTCATCGGTGGGGTCGTTGCAGGACAGGCAGGCGGCCCTACTTCTTCTGGCTCTCGTAGTAAGGGTGATCTCCCGAAGCGTGGTCTGTCACGTCGACCACCTGGCTCAACTCGGGGATCGATTCGAGGATGATGCGCTCGATGCCTTGCTTCAGGGTCACCTGGGCGAGACCACAACCCTGACACCCTCCGTAAAGACGCAGATAAGCGATTGCCCCGTCGATGGAGACCAGCTCGGCTCCGCCACCGTGAGATGCAATAGCGGGGTTGACCTGTTCGGTCAGGACTTGCTGGACCCTCTCCACGAGCGGGCCCTCGAGATCGCCCGCCGGAGGCTGCATGTCCGGAGTGGCCGGCGAGTTGGGGTTGTTCATGGCGAGGCCCTGCTCGGTGAGCTCCAGGGCGGCGCCATCCAGCTTTCCGGTGTCGGCCTTGGGGAAGATCACCGCGAGGTCGCCGTGGCGCTCCTCGACCCAGCTCTCCGCCTTGTCGACGAGGGGGACGAAAGCCAGCTCATAGGAGAACTGGGGGCCCCGGAAGCCAGTCACTTCTATGGAAAGGGCGAACTCACCGTCACCAGGCTCATTGTCCCGGAGCTGGCGGATCATCTCCAGGGCATCTGGTGCGATTGACAGAACCGTCGTGTCGGACATCTGACACAATGGTAGCTGGAGGCATCCTCAACCCCCATATGCCCACAGTCGCAGTCATCCTCCCCTCCACGACCTATCGAGCCCGCGACTTCGTGTCTGCCGCCGAGTCTCTCGGAGTCGACCTGATCGTCATCTCCGACCAGCCTCCTCCATTCGACATGGGTGATCGGTATCTTCAGATCGATTGCTCCGACCCGATCGCCGCGGCCGCCGGCGTGGCCGACATGGGAGAGACCGTTGACATCGATGGAGTGGTGGCCGCCGACGACCGTGGCGTCATGGTGGCCGCCGAGGCCAGTGCACGTCTCGGTCTACCCGGGAATCCTCCCGAGGCAGCCGCGGCGACGAGGGACAAGGCCAGGATGAGGGAACGTCTCGCCCGCGCCGAGATCGACCAGCCCCGGTACGCAGTCCTCCCCGCGGGCGCCGACCTTTCCAAGGTGGCGACCCAGGTGGGATTCCCCGCAGTGGTCAAGCCCGTGGATCGCTCCGCCAGCCAGGGCGTGATCCGCGTCGACAGTCCGAGCGAGCTCGTCGAGGCCGTGCGCCGGGTACGCGAGATCGTAGGCGATGGGGCAACGCTGATCGCCGAGGAGTACATGCCGGGCCGCGAGATCGCCATCGAAGGAATGGTCAGCCACGGGGAGCTGACGGTTCTCGCCGTATTCGACAAACCCGACACCCGAGAGGGGCCCTACTTCCCGGAAACGATCTTCGTCACGCCGTCGCGTCTGGACGAGGCCGCGATCGACGAGGCCGAGCGCGTGGCCTCCGCCGCCGTGCGAGCTCTGGGGCTCATCGCCGGTCCAGTGCACATCGAGCTGAAAGTCGACGAGGGTCGGGCGCGTATCATCGAGATCGCCGCCAGATCGATCGGAGGGCTTTGCTCGCGCAGTCTCAACTTCGGCCTCATGGGCACTTCGCTCGAGTCGTTGATCATCAGAAACGCGCTCGGTTTGGGCAAGAGTCACCTGAAAAGGGAGCAAATCAGCTCGGGTGTGCTGATGATCCCGTCTCCACATTCGGGCATCCTGGGAGCGGTGGAAGGAATCGAGGATGTCAATGAGATCGATGGGGTCACCGGCATCGATATCACGATGGTGCCCGGAGACCGAATCGAGGCTCCACCTCGGGGGGAGAGATATGTCGGGTTTGTCTATGCCCGCGCCAAGAACCCTCAACAGGTCGAATCAGCACTGAGAGAGGCCATGAGCAAGCTTGAAGTTCAACTTGAGGGTTAGGTCTTACCCGCGCATTCGCGCGTAAGACGATTTTGTCATTCATGGAAACCATCCTCATATTCGCCGGAGGGAACTGTCCCACGGAAGGGTTGTCCGAGGAACTGCCCGAAGCCGACCTGGTGGTGGCCGCCGACTCCGGTTACGACCACGCCGTTGGCGCCGGCTTCCGGGTCGACGTCCTGATTGGCGATCTCGACTCGATCCAGACCGATGTGCTGGCTTCACACGTCATCGTCGAGCGCTTCCCCACCGACAAGGACGCCACCGACCTCGAGTTGGCCCTCACCCGCGTCGCAGCCGAGCGGCCGGAGAGAGTCGTTGTCGTCGGCGGTGGTGGTGGCCGGGTAGACCACGAGCTTGCGGTGGCTTCACTGCTTTGCTCCAGCCGGTGGGCAGAGCTCGAGATCGATTGGGTGACGGACCGGGGTTGGGCCCATGTGATCCACGGGCGACGGATCATCCACGGCGATGTGGGCAGCCTGGTGAGCCTGGTCCCCATGGGAGGGCCCGCCGTCGGGGTCAGTACCAAAGGGTTGCGATGGCAGCTGGAGGACGCCGACCTTGGTTTCGGGACGACCCGGGGCGTCTCCAACGAGTTCGTGGCACCAGTCGCCGACGTGAGACTGGCATCCGGATGTCTACTGGCGGTGATCCCGTCGCCCGGCTAGAACGAAACGTCAGCCCCCCAGACCGTCGAGGACCGCCGGGTTGAGAGCGGTGTACCCCGACAGGTACTCCACCCGCTCCTTTTTGAGGCGCGCCACCATCGATTCGTACTCGGCGAGTCGAGCCTGTCGGTCGTAGAGACGTCGCGGCTGGAGGAGTTCGATGTCCTCGACCCCGGGCACCGCAGTGGCGACCTCGTACCCGAAATCCTGGTCGGTCCTCCACTCGATCGTATCCTCGACGATCCCCTGGACGATCGCCGAGGAGTCAGGGATTCGGACTTTCTTCGACCCCTCGCCCTCGCCTCCGACCCGCCCGGTGTTCAAGACGTAAGCCTCGAGGTCGGGCATGGTCTCGAGAAGATCGAGCAGTCGGTTTCCCTGCATCGAGTCGTCGTTGAAGAAGAAAGGGTTGGTGCCCGGCACCCGCAGGCTCTTGCCGGCTTCGGCGGCACCACCGGCGGAGGTCCCTTTGGTCTCGCCGAGCATGAAATAGGCGGGGATCTGGTCCCGATCGAGGCGGGCCACTGCGGGGATCACATGATCGGACCGGTTGAGAATGAGCAGATATCTCGCCGGCGGCACATCCCTGGGGTTGCGATGGCGGATGTTCGCCAGGGGGAAGGTGGAGCGGCCATTCGCGGTGTGGGTGGTATCGAAGAAGTCGACGGTGCCGTCCTCGGAGACTGCCACGTTCTCGAGCCAGGCATCGGGACGCGTGGTGCCGCCGTATATCGTCGGCTCATCGTCCGGGTCGAGCCCGTACGTCTTGGCGAAACAGCCCGCTTCGGTGGTGTGGACCAGCCCACCCGGCATGATGGCGACGAAGTCGTCTTGCACCGGGAGCGACCCTGCCTGCTGACGGAAGGTGGTCGTCGTCTTGCCCGTGCCGGACAAGCCGATGATGAGCATCGACTCCTCGTTCCCCGACCTGGTCGCCCCGGCGGGGAAGGTCTTGAGACCGGCGTGACAGGCGAGACCGCCATGGTCGAACACCAGTTTGTTCCACATCCGCAAGCCGCCCATCTTCGACTCGCCGAAGTAGTCGGACCCGAAGACACGGGTCACCCAGTTCTCCAGATCGACGATTATCAGACGATCGTCGGGCTTTCCACCAGCAGGCAACGACGGCGTGTAGATGACCGTGAATTGGGGGTGCCATTCCTGGTCGACCGGGAAGTAGAGATGGCTCTGCATAGCGGCGATGTTCGCCTGGGTGTTCTCGATGTAGAGCCTGGACCCGGTGCGGAAATCGGGGTCGGGCCCGATGTACCCCTCGACCAACACCATGTCGCTGTTGGCGATGTGGGAGTCTTGCCTCGAAGCCCATTCGTCCGCTTCGGCACGTGAGATCCGGTTCTGGCTGATCTCCTCGTCGGCGACGAAGAACGTCGAGTTCTTGAGACGGGCTGTGATCTCTGCCCGGTAGTTGAGATTTCCGAACTGGGTCTCTCTCACCCTCGGCGTCAGAGAGAGCGCGAGCTCGCGCAAACGGTCGGCGTCGGGGTTCGTCTCAACGGAACGTGCAGCAGGCAGCTCGATCATGTCCTCCTCGTACTCCCTGAATGCGTCAAATGAGGGTAGCCGGTCGCCGGGCGCTACCCACCGCCGGGGTACCGGGCGGGCAACTCGCGGCCGTCGAGACCGGCGATCAGGTTGTCGATGGCGAGACGGGCCATCTCGGTCCTGGTACGGACCGACGCACTTCCGATATGAGGCACGACCAGACAGTTGTCGAGCATCAAGAGAGGGTGATCTCCGGGAAGAGGCTCGGGGTCGGTGACGTCGAGAGCCGCCCCGGCGATCTCACCACGCCGCAGGGCAACGACCAGCGCGTCGGTGTCCACAATGGGCCCTCGTGCGATGTTGACCAGATAGGCGGTTGGCTTCATCCTGGACAGCTCCTCGGCGCCGATGAGCCCGCGCGTGGTGTCGTCGAGCCGAGCCGACACGACAACGTGGTCGGCTTCATCCAGTAGCTCCTCGAGCTCCACCTGACGTGCTCCGGTCTCTGGCATCGAGTTCGGCGAGGTGTAGATCACCTCCATATCGAACCCGACCGCCCGCCGGGCAACGGCCCGGCCGATCCGCCCCATGCCGACGATCCCGAGTGTGGTTCGATGCAGATCGCCACCGGCGAGGTGGAACACCTCCCAGGGCCCCCACTCCCCTGCCCGGACCTCGCGCTCGCCCTCTGGAAGACGTCGGACGATCGAGCCCAACAGGGCCCACGCCGAGTCTGCGACCGTCTCGGTCAGGACATCGGGTGTGTGGCCTACCTTCACTCCGGCGCGGGCGCAAGCCTCTATGTCGATGTTGTCCACACCGACGGCCATTTGCGACACGATTTCCAGAGCATGCGCGTTGTCAACCAGTTCGCCATCGATGCGATCGGTCAACATGCACAAAAGCCCGCGCACCGACCGTGCTTCTGCCCTGAGCACTTCGTCGGGCACGGGCCCGTCGCCATCCCAGACGGCGATGTCGTAGTTGGCGAGACGCTCGAGGCCCGGGATCCGCTTTGTCACGTACACCTCACTCACAGTGGAGCGAGGCTAAACGAGCACCTCCTGGCGACCGATAAAATCGCCACGATGCGTTTGCGTGTCCTCATGGCCCTCGTCGTCGCCCTGGCTGCTTGCAGTGGCAACACAACCGCGCAGAGTGAGGGTACCGCTTCGACGACGACGCCGGTGGCCAGCACTCAGCCGGTTCCGGAGACCACCACAACGACCCAGGATCCCCGTCCGGTGTGGGAGGGGTTCGAGGTGACCCGTACCCAACCTCACACACTCGCCGCCTACGCCCGCGGGCCACTCGACGTCTATGGAGAGCCGGGTGACACCACACCCGAACTGACGGTCGAGGCCACCACCATCCTCGGGACCGTGACGGTCCTCGGTGTTGTCGGTGAGCCACAGGACGGATGGGCCGAGGTCATGCTTCCGGTGCGCCCCAACGGGAGCACAGGCTGGGTGCAGGTCGACGACGTGTCGTTCTATGTTGTCGACTCCCGGATCGTTGTCGACCTGGGTGAGCGCTCGCTGAGTTACATGGTCGACGGCGTCGAGGTTCTCAACACCAAGGTGGGTATCGGCAGTCGCTACAACGAAACTCCGACAGGCGAGTACTTCGTCACCGACAATGTCACCCTGTCCGACCCCAACTCGGCGTGGGGGCCACACGCCCTCGGGTTGTCGGCTCGCTCCGAAACGATCACCGAGTTCAACGGTGGCGACGGAATCATCGGAATCCACGGCACCAACAACCCGAGCTCGATCGGGTCCAACATCTCCCTCGGCTGTGTCCGCCTCCCCAACGAGATGATCACCGCCCTCCACGAGCTGGTCCCGATCGGCACCCGGGTCGAAATCAGGGCGTGAATCGGCGTTGCTATAGCAAGATGTCGTGGAAACCGAGTCCTGATGCAATGGCAACGCTATGAGCGGAGGCTCACCACCGCGTTGGAGAGCACCGTCGTGTCACGCTCCTCGACGTCGGTCTCGATGAGAAAGCGGTCCTCCTCTTCCCAGATCCTGGTGACCAGGGTCTCGCCCGGGAAGACATGGCCGGTGAACCTCGCCTCATAGGACCCGACCCGCTCCGGCTCGCCGCTCAGAACCGACTCGGTCACGGCTTTGAGAACTACTCCGTAGGTGCATAGACCATGGAGGATGGGACGATCGAATCCGGCCAGCGCGGCGAAAGTCGGATCGGCATGAAGCGGGTTCCTGTCCCCCGAGGACATTCGATAGAGCAGAGCCTGCTGTGGGAGCGTGTGCGTCTCCACTACGTCGTCGGGCTGGCGCTCCGGCGGCTTGTTCGCCGATCCGGGCCCGGGCTCGCCCCCAAAGCCGCCTTCGCCACGGATGTAGATCCCGGACCGATTCGTGAACAAAGGCTCGCCTGTCTTCTCCAGGACCGAGACCACCTCGAGCACGATGAGAGCCCCCCGACCCCTGTCGAAGACGTCGACGACCCGGCCGTTCTGGGTGACGGTGCCGGATGTCGGGATCGGGCTGTGGACCGTCAAGGTCTGATCACCGTGGAGGACCCGAGATAGCTCGATGTCGATGCCGTCGACGGTTCCGAGACTCATCATCATGGCGAAAGGCGGGATGGTGCCAAAGCTGGGCACCGCCACCAGCGCTGCCTCGTACGCATACTTCAACTCGGCAGGATCGTCAGGAGGGTCGCCGGCTCCGATCCCGAGGTTGTAGAGGATGATGTCGTCCTGAGACCACCTGAACGTGATCGCCGGCAGCTCGCCGCCGATCGCCTTCTCGATGTCGATGGGCATCAGGAGGCGATCATCTGGCCCAACAGCATGATCTCGTCGTTGTTGTTGAGTGGCACCACGTAATCGGAGATGTCCCGGATCTGGTCCAGGTTGTCTGCAAGTGTCTCGGCGGACGGCACTTCATCGGTGCCTGCGAACCAGCCACGATTCGTCCCGATGAACACCCGCCCATAGCGCCCACCCCCGACGGTGAAGATCTCGTGGGAGAACTCGTTGGCCTCCGAGCACAGGTATACGACCATCGGCGTCACCTGCTCCGGGGCGACCATGTCGGCAAACGGCCCGAGGAGGTCTTCTGTCATCCGTGTCTTGGCGATGGGTGCTATCGCATTCGACTTGATGTTGTACTTGGCACCTTCGATGGCCAGGACGTTGGAGAGCCCGATAAGCCCGGCCTTGGCGGCCCCGTAGTTGGCCTGTCCGAAATTGCCGAACAGCCCTGAGGCCGAGGATGTGAAGACGAATCGGCCATAGGAGCTCTCTCGCATCACCTTGAACGCAGGCGATGACACGTAGAACCCGCCTTTGAGATGGACGTCGATGACAGCCTCCATCTCAACCATCGTCATCTTGGCAAAGGACTTGTCCCGCAGGATCCCGGCGTTGTTGACGACGATGTCGACGGTGCCGAACGCTTCGAGCGCCGATTCGACGATCGCCTCACCGCCCTCTTCACTCGAAACCGAGTCGTAGTTGGCGACGGCCTCGCCGCCAGCTGTCGTGATCTCCTCGACGACCTTGTCCGCAGCCGACTCCGATGACCCGCTTCCGTCGACGGCTCCACCGAGATCGTTGACGACGACGCGGGCTCCGCGTCTGGCCAACTCGATAGCGTAGGTGCGGCCGAGCCCGCCTCCCGCTCCGGTGACGATGGCGACGCGCCCGTCGAACGTGATTGGTTCACTCAATTGGTTCCTCCGTCTTGGAATCTGGTCAGAGACCGAGGGAGCGCCCGATGATCTCTTTCATGATCTCGGTGGTCCCACCGTAGATGGTTTGCACTCGAGCATCGCGAAACGCTCGGGCTATCGGGTATTCCTCCATGTATCCCCAGCCACCGAACAGTTGAAGACAACGCGTGATGACCTCGTTCTCCAGCTCGGTTACCCACCATTTCGCCTTGGCCGCCTCCTCTGCGGTCAACTCCCCGGCGTTTAGCGCGACTATCTGGGCGTCGACATAGGTCTGGCCGATGTCGAGCTGAGTCCGCATCTCTGCCATGGCGTGCGTCACGGTCTGGAAGCCGCCTATGGGCTGACCGAAGGCCTGGCGCTCCTTCACATACTCCAGAGTCCAGTCGAAAGCCGCCTGGGCGTGTGCTATCGAGCCGGTTGCCAGAGAGAGCCTCTCCTGAGGCAGATTGGCGACCAGATGCCGGAATCCTTCGCCTTCGGTGCCGAGCAGGTTCTCGACCGGCACCCGGACGTCCTCGAAGAAGAGCTCGGCGGTGTCCTGAGCATGCAGACCGATCTTCTCGAGGTTGCGCCCCCTCGAGAACCCGTCCATCCCGTCCTCGATCACCAGCAGGCTCATCCCGGCATGCCGCTGGGTCGGATCTGTCTTGACCGCGGTGACGACGAGATCCGAGTTGATCCCGTTGGTGATGAACGTCTTCGACCCGTTGACCACGTAGTGATCGCCGTCGCGGATCGCGGTCGTGGCGATTCCGGCGAGATCGGAGCCCGCACCGGGCTCGGTCATGGCGATGGCGGTCATCAACTCCCCAGAAACCAGCCCGGGATGCCAGCGCTGCTTCTGCTCGTCTGTACAGAGCTCGAGAAAATACGGCAGCACCACGTCGTTGTGGAGCGTGATGCACATGCCCGACGCGAAGGCATCGGCTGCCATCATCTCCTCGACGACCACTGCGTTGAAGCGGAAATCGTGAACGCCTCCGCCCCCATACCGCTCGTCGACCGCCATCCCCAGGAGCCCGGCCTCACCCGCCTTGCGGAACATCTCCTTGTCGACGCGACCCGTCTCCTCCCACTTGGAGACATTGGGGACTATCTCCCTATGGATGAACTCTCGGGCAGTCTCCCGGAAGAGGTCGTGGTCAGACTCGAAGATGCTTCGTCTCACGACCCGGGCTCAGACTCCTGCGTACATCGACTCGATCTGATCGGCGTACTTGTCGAGCACCACCCGGCGCTTCAGCTTCAGAGAGGGCGTCACCTCGCCGGTGTCGGGTGTCCACTCGTCCGGGACGATGACCCATTTCTTGATCTGCTCGACCCTGGCGACCGACTCGTTGGCCTCCTTGACGGCACGGGCCACCTCTTCTTGGACTTCGGGAAGCTGTGAGAAGCTCGCCAGGTCGTGATACTCGAGGCCATGGGCTTGCGCCCATGCCGGGGCCTCCTCATGGTCGAGGGCGATGACCATGCTGAGGAACTTGCGCTGATCACCGATCATGCATGCCTTCGAGATGATCGGATGGTTGCCGAGGAGCGTCTCCAGCTTGGCCGGGGCGATGTTCTTCCCGGCGGCAGTGATGATGATTTCCTTCTTGCGCCCGACGATCCAGACAGTCCCGTCGTCGTCGATACGGGCCAGATCACCCGAGTGGAGCCAGCCCTCGTCGTCGAAGCTCTCGTGCGTTGCGTCGTCCAGCTTGTAATAGCCCTGCGTGACGATTCCGCCTCTCATCATCAGCTCGCCGTCCTCGCCGGTCCTCAGCTCGACACCCGGGAGAGCCTTGCCCACCGAGCCGAACTTGATCTTGGGGTAGGTGACCGTCGCCGGACCGGTGTTCTCCGACATGCCGTAGATCTCGTGCAGCGGCACACCGATGGTATGGAAAAACCTGACCAGGTCGGGGTTGATCGGAGCCGCCGCGGTGACAGCGATCTTCACGTCCTCCATCCCCAGACCCTCGCGCACCTTCGACAAGGCGATCTTGTCGAGCAGACCGGCGAGCATCGGACCGCTCTTACCCTCCTCCTCGGCCTTTACCCTCTTCTCGTTGGCCTCGAGAGCCCTCTTGAGGATCGTCCCTTTCAGACCTTCCGCCTCAGCGAAGCGGCCCTGAAGCCGGCTGTGGAACTTCTCATAGACGCGGGGAACCCCGACGAACAACGTCGGCCTGGCAATCTGGATGTACTCGAGCACACCGGCGAGGTTGGGGCAATACCAAACCTGTCCGGCGAGGTAGGTGCCCATGTAGTGGGTAGCGAGACGTTCGGCGATGTGGGCGAGAGGCAGGTAGGACACCATGCGCTGGCCCATCTCCAGATCGGCGGCGCGGCGCAGACTCTCCAGCGTCCACACCACGTTGCGCTGGCTGATCATGACCCCTTTGGGGGTGCCGGTGGTACCCGAGGTGTAGATGAGGGTGGCCAGAGTGTCGGGGGTGATGCCCGAGGCCGACCGTGTCACCGCGTCCGGGTCGGCCTCGAGGTGGCCTATGCCCTTGGCGATGAGCTGGTCCCAGCTCAGCACCCAATCGAGTGTGTCGTAATTCTCGGCGCCAGACATCAAAACGACATAGCGCAGATTGGGGAGCTCTGTCTTGATCTCCTCCCAACGCTTCATGAAGTCGAGGTCCTCGAGGATCGCCACGGTCGCCTTGCAGTTGTCGGCGATGTACTGGATCTGGTTGGCAGCGAGAGTGGAGTAGATGGTGACCGGCGTCGCCCCGGCGTGAACGATCGCCAGGTCGGCGATCACGTGCTCGGGGCGATTGCCTGACATGATGGCGACGAACTCCCCGTCGCCCACACCCAGCGTCTGCAGACCGGCGGCGGCCTGATGGACCTGGTCCCGATACTGGGACCAGGTGAGACTCATCCACTCCCCGTTCTTCCAGTGGATCGCCGGCTGATTGGGGTAGGTCTCCGCGTTCCGGTTGAACGAATCGACGATCGTCTTGCCTTCG